>NZ_JBVJEA010000004.1:0-442079 GCF_055581985.1 Streptomyces sp. NPDC042336
CGCCCGGTTACATTTCGAACCCGGAAGCTAAGCCTTACAGCGCCGATGGTACTGCAGGGGGGACCCTGTGGGAGAGTAGGACGCCGCCGAACAATCTTTGGAAAGGACCCCTGGTCCCCAGCGTTCAGCTGGGGACCAGGGGTCCTTTCGTTTTTCCAGGGCGCACCGGGTAGCCGGCTGCGCGAGAATGACTTTGCGGTACCGAAGACAGGAGTCACCCATGTCGACCAACTCTCCCGACGACCGACCGGAGCGCGACCAGCGGCGACGGGACAGTGGTGACCGCGGTGACCGTAGAGGTCAGCGCGGTGACCGCGGTGGGTTCCGCCGTGACGACCGCCGGGGCGATGCCCGTGGCGGGCAGAGCGGCGGCTTCCGTCGTGACGACCGTGACCGTGGACCCCGCCGTGACGATCGCGATCGTGGTGGTGACCGTCCCGCGTTCCGTCGGGATGACCGTCGTGACGACCGGGGTGGTGACCGTCCCCCCTTCCGCCGGGACGACCGCCGCGACGACCGGAGCGGTGACCGTCCTTCGTTCCGTCGTGATGACCGTCGTGGCGAGCGTCCTCCCTTCCGTCGGGACGACCGCTGCGATGACCGTGGTGGTGACCGTCCTTCGTTCCGTCGTGATGACCGTCGTGACGACCGTGGTGGCGAGCGTCCTTCGTTCCGTCGTGATGACCGCCGTGACGACCGGGGTGGCGAGCGTCCTCCCTTCCGTCGGGACGACCGTCGTGACGACCGTGGTGGTGACCGTCCCGCGTTCCGTCGTGATGACCGGGGTGGCGAGCGTCCTCCCTTCCGTCGGGACGACCGCCGCGATGACCGCCGTGATGGTCGTCGTGAGGACAGCCGTGGTGGCGGTTACGGACGTCGGGACGACCGCGATCGTGGTGGTGACCGTCCTTCGTTCCGTCGGGATGACCGTCGTGACGACCGGAGCGGTGACCGTCCCTCGTTCCGTCGGGATGACCGTCGTGACGACCGGAGCGGTGACCGTCCCTCGTACCGCCGGGACGACCGGGGCGGCGACCGTCCCCCCTTCCGCCGGGACGACCGCCGCGACGATCGGCGTGACGACCGTGGTGATCGTGGTGGCTTCCGCCGGGACGACAACCGGGGTGAGCGTGGCGGATTCGGTCGGCGTGACGACCGTCGTGACGACAGCCGGGGTGGCGACCGCGGTGGGTTCCGCGGGCGGGACGACCGCGGAGGCCGTGGGCGCCGTCGTGACGACCGCGGTGGGCGCCCCGGTGGTTACCGGGGGCGCGATGACCGGCACGGCGGTGGCGGTGGCCGCTTCCGCGAGGAGCGCGACCGTGACCGGGACCGTGAGCCGATCAAGCGCCTGCCGATCCCCGAGGAGGTCACGGGCGACGAGATCGACAAGGACGTACGGCAGGAGCTGCAGAGTCTGCCCAAGACGCTCGCCGAGGACGTCGCCAGGAACCTGGTGATGGTGGCGCGGCTGCTGGACGAGGACCCGGAGGCCGCGTACGGCTACTCCAGGGTGGCCCTGCGCCTGGCGTCCCGCGTCGCCGCCGTACGGGAGGCGGCCGGGTTCGCCGCGTACGCCAACCAGAAGTACGGCGAGGCGCTGGCGGAGTTCCGGGCCGCACGGCGGATGACCGGGTCCGTGGAGCTGTGGCCGGTCATGGCCGACTGCGAGCGTGGGCTCGGCCGGCCGGAGAAGGCGCTGGACATGGCCGGTGCTCCCGAGGTGCACAAGCTGGACAAGGCCGGTCAGGTCGAGATGCGCCTCGTGGCGGCCGGCGCCCGGCGTGACATGGGACAGCTGGACGCGGCCATCGTGACGCTGCAGAGCCCCGAGTTGGCCTCCAACTCCGTACAGCCGTGGACCGCGCGGCTGCGGTACGCCTACGCCGACGCGCTGCTGGCCGCCGGCCGGGAGCGGGAGGCGCGGGAGTGGTTCGCGAAGGCCGTGGAGTCGGACCGCGACGGCAGCACGGACGCCTCCGACCGGCTCGCCGAGCTGGACGGCGTGGAGTTCATGGACGCCCTGGACGAGGACGAGGACGAGTCCGAGGGCGAGGGGCAGAGCCCTTCCGCCGAGGACGGCGACAAGGACTGAGGACTGACGGCCTGGCGGCCTGACGGCGAGTCGAAGGGGGCGGGTCCGGTGCACGGGCCCGCCCCCTTCGGCGTGTCGTCAGGCCGTCCCGTCTCAGGCGTCGAGTGTGCGCAGTACCAGGCCCGAGGCCGGCTTCGGGCCGAAGGAGGTGGACTTGCGGGGCATGGTGACGCCCTGCCGGGCCAGGTCGCGCACGACCTCCTCGCGGACCGGGTGCATCAGCACCGCCGTACCGCCGTCGCGTTCGGCCTTCGCGACGGTGGCCGCCGTGTCGTGGATGTACGAGATGTGGGCCGCCGAGTCGTCGGGGACGTGCCAGACGTGGGCGAGGAGGGTGGCGTGCAGGACGGTGGCGTCCAGGGTCCGCCAGGCCTCGGGCCGGTCGGCGGGGACCGTGCGCGCCAGCAGGCCGGGGTCCGGCAGGTCGACGAGGTGGAAGGCACCGTCGCCGGCCAGGAGGAAGACGTTGCCCGTGTCGGCCGCCTCGGCCAGGGTTTCCAGGGACGCCTCCAGGGGCGTGTCCAAGCGGCGGACGCGGAAGTGCCCGGCCAGGGCGGCCACGGCGTCGTGCACCGGGACGCCGTGCAGCAGCCGGTGGATGGCGCGGACGCGGAGCGGGTAGCGGGCCGTGTCGACCAGGAGGACCAGGCCGTGGTCCCACGGGCTGGGCGAGGGGTGTTCCGCGCGGAGGGTGCGGTAGGTGGCCCAGCGGTGGTGGCCGTCGGCGATGAGGGCCTGGTGCCGGGACAGCTCGGCCTGGACGCGGGCCACGGTGTCCGGTTCGCTGACCGACCACAGGCGGTGGCAGTAGCCGTCCTCCGTGGTCGTGGACAGGAGCGGTGGCTGTTCGGCGGTGCGTTCCACGAGGGCGGTGGTGGCCGGCGCCTCGCCGTCGCCGCGGTAGGTCAGGAGCAGCGGTTCGAGGTTCGCCCGGGTGGCCCGCATGAGTGCCGCGCGGTCGGCGACGACGTGGGGCATGACGTCCTCGTGCGGCAGGACCACCTGCTCGGCGGGGTCCGACACGCGCAGGGCGCCGATGACGCCGCGCTGCAGCAGGCCTTCGCGGTCGCGCTGCTCGTAGACGTACAGGCCCGGTTCGGGGTCGGTCGTCAGGACGCCTTCCGTCGTCCAGCGCCGCAGAGTGCGGGCGGCCTGCTCGTTGCGTGCCTCAGGCGTGGCGGCCTGGGGCAGGATCAGCCGGACGATGTTGTACGGGTCGGCGGACTCGAGGTGCAGCAGGCCGTCGGGGCGGACCACGACGTCGTAGGGAGGGGAGGTCACGGCGGCCAGGCTGCCGACCCGGTCGGGGTCGTAGCGGAGGCCTCGGAACGGGGTGAGTTCCAGGCCCCGGCGCGCCGTTGCTTCCGGGTGACCTGCAGAGTTCATCCCGGCATCGTACGTGTGTCAGTGGCATGGGGGATGATCGGGGGAAAGGCGACGAACGAGGAGCGATGCGCAATGAGCCGGAGCGTCAGGACGAGGCCCGAGGGCAGTGGGCGCGGTCTGAACGAGGCCTACGACACGGCGCTGCTCGACCTGGACGGCGTGGTGTATGCCGGGGGTGACGCGATCGCGCACGCCGTCGACTCCCTCGCCACGGCCCGCGACGGCGGCATGCGCCTGGCGTACGTCACCAACAACGCGCTCCGGACTCCCGACGCGGTGGCCGCGCACCTGACCGAGCTGGGCATACCGACGGGCGCCGAGGACGTCATCACGTCGGCGCAGGCGGTGGCCCGGCTGATCGCCGAGCAGGTGCCCTCGGGGGCGCGGGTGCTGGTGATCGGCGGTGAAGGGCTGCGCGTGGCGCTGCGCGAGCGCGGTCTCGAGCCCGTGGAGTCGGCCGAGGACGATCCGGCGGCCGTGGTGCAGGGGTTCGGCGGTCCCGAGCTGCCTTGGGGCCGGTTCGCCGAGGCCTGCTACGCGATCGCGCGGGGCGTGCCCTGGTACGCCTCCAACACCGACCTGACCATCCCGGGCGCCCGCGGGATCGCCCCGGGCAACGGCGCGGCGGTGGAGGTCGTGCGGATCGCGACCGGCGCCGAGCCGCAGGTCGCGGGGAAGCCCTTGCCCCCCATGCACCGGGAGACGATCCTGCGGACCGGCGCCCGACGCCCCCTGGTGGTGGGCGACCGGCTGGACACGGACATCGAGGGCGCGTTCAACGGGGAGGTCGACTCGCTGCTCGTCCTGACCGGCGTGACCGACGGAGCGCAGTTGCTGGCGGCGCCGCCGCGGCACCGGCCGACGTACGTCGACGCCGATCTGCGCGGCCTGCTCACCGGGCAGCCGGAGGTCACCGGTGACGCGGAGGGAGGCTTTCGCTGCGGCGGCTGGACGGCGACGGCCGGCGCCGAGCGGCTGGAGCTGGACGGCGAGGGCGCGGCGCTGGACGGGCTGCGTGCGCTGTGCGCGGCGGCCTGGACGGCGGGCGGAGAGCGGGGTTGCGAGCTGGACTCGGGGAAGGCGCTGGCGCGGTTGGGGTTGTGAGGCGGCGTACCGGGGAAGGCGCCCGTTCACGGGCCGGAGCGCGCCGGGCCGGGGCGGCCTCGGAGGACTCGCGGATCGTGATCGATTGGCAGGGTAGGCTAACCTAACTGCGTGTTGGTCGACAGTCCCCCCGAACAGCGCGCGGAGACCGCTCCCGTGCCACCCTCCAAGCGCCGTGTCCTGCGTGCCGCGGGGCTGCCCGTTTCCGTGGCGGCCCTGGTGCTCATCGTGGTGGCGAGCATCGCGATCGGCGCGAAGGACCTGTCCCTGTCGGAGGTCTGGCACGGCCTCTTCCACGACTCGGGCACCTACGGCGACGTCGTGGTCGGCGAGCGGCTGTCGCGCACCGTCCTCGGTCTGCTGGCCGGCGCCGCCCTCGGCCTCGCGGGAGCCGTACTGCAGGCGCTGACCCGCAATCCGCTGGCCGATCCCGGACTGCTCGGCATCAACGCGGGCGCCTCGGCGGCCGTCGTCACGGGCATCACCTTCTTCGGCGTCACCTCGCTCACCGGGTACGTGTGGTTCGCCTTCGCCGGTGCGGCGGGGGTCGGCGCACTGGTCTGGTTCCTGGGCGGCAGCCGGGGTGCCACGCCGGTGCGGCTGGTGCTGGCGGGGACCGCGATCAGTGCCGCGCTCTTCGGCTACCTCCAGGCCGTGATGATCATGGATGACGCGGCGCTGGGCCGGATGCGCTTCTGGACGGTCGGTTCGCTCGCCTCGGCGACGAACGGGACCATCAAGGAGGTGCTGCCCTTCTTCGTGGTGGGCACGGTCCTGGCCCTCGCGCTCGCCCGGCCGCTCAACGCCATGGAGATGGGCGACGACACCGCCAAGGCCCTGGGCGCCAACCTGAACCGCACTCGGGCGCTGTCCATGCTCGCCGCGACCGTGCTGTGCGGGGCCGCGACCGCCGCCTGCGGGCCGATCGTGTTCGTCGGGCTGATGATCCCGCACATCGTCCGCTCCTTCACCGGACCCGACATGCGCTGGATCCTGCCCTACGCGGCGATCCTGTCCCCGGTGCTGCTGCTGGGCGCGGACGTCCTGGGCCGGATCGTGGCCCGGCCCTCGGAACTCCAGGTCGGCATCGTCACCGCCGTCCTCGGCGGGCCGGTCTTCATCTTTCTCGTACGACGGCGGAGGACGGCCCAGCTGTGAGGAACGGGAAGACCGTGAAGACCAACCGTGCCGTGCGCAGCCCGGGCGGGCTGTCCTTCCGCCTGGACGTGCGGGCCACCGTCGTGGTCGCCCTGCTGCTGCTCCTCGCGCTCGCCGCGAGCGTGCTGCTGATCGGCACCGGCGACTTCGACATACCGCCCGCCGACGTGCTGAAGACCCTGGTCGGCCAGGGCAACGCCGGGCAGGAGTTCATCGTCAACGAACTGCGACTGCCGCGGGTCCTGGTCGGACTGCTGGTCGGCGCCGCGCTCGGCGTCGGGGGCGCCCTCTTCCAGGCCATCTCCCGCAACCCGCTCGGCAGTCCGGACGTACTCGGCCTCGGGCAGGGCGCGACGGCCGGTGCGCTCATCATGATCGTCCTGTTCTCCGGCAGCTCGGCCCAGGTCACCGTCGGCGCGCTGGCCGGTGGCCTGGTGACCGGTCTCGCCATCTACCTGCTCGCCTGGAAGCAGGGCGTGCACGGATACCGGCTGGTCCTGGTCGGTATCGGCGTGTCCGCGATCGTCACGGCGGTCAACGGCTACCTGCTCACCCGCGCCGACATCGTCGACGCCTCCCGCGCCGTCGTCTGGATGACCGGCTCCCTCAACGGCCGCGACTGGGACCAGGTCTGGCCCCTGCTCGCGCTGTGCGCCGTGCTCGTGCCGCTCGTGCTCACCAACGGGCGGGCGCTGCGGATGATGGAGATGGGCGACGACATCTCGTACGCGCTCGGGGTGCGCGTCGAGCGGGTGCGGGCGCTGCTGATGGTGGCCGCCGTACTGCTCACCGCCTCGGCCACCGCCGCCGCGGGACCGGTCAGCTTCGTGGCGCTCACCGCGCCGCAGCTCGCCCGGCGGCTGACCCGCTCGCCCGGTCCCAACCTGCTGCCG
Source organism: Streptomyces sp. NPDC042336 (assembly GCF_055581985.1). Taxonomy (NCBI): domain Bacteria; kingdom Bacillati; phylum Actinomycetota; class Actinomycetes; order Kitasatosporales; family Streptomycetaceae; genus Streptomyces; species Streptomyces sp. NPDC042336. The sequence continues at coordinate 6,637 of NZ_JBVJEA010000004.1, forward strand.
TCCCTGTGCATGGGCGCCGCCCTGCTGGTCGGCGCCGACTTCATCTCGCAGCGGGTCTTCGGCGCCGACCAGTTGCCCGTAGGTGTCGTCACCGGCGTCCTCGGCGGCGTCTACCTGCTGTGGCTGCTGGTCACCGAGCGCAAGGCGGGACGGATATGAGCGCCGGCACCGGCCACCGCAGCGGGTCGAACAACCAAAGGAGCAACGTGAACCGCCTGACCGCCGAGAACGTCACCCTCGCCTACGACCAGCGGGTCATCGCGGAGCAGCTGTCGGTGGAGATACCCGACAACTCCTTCACCGTGATCGTCGGTCCGAACGCGTGCGGCAAGTCCACCCTGCTGCGCGCCCTGTCACGGATGCTCAAGCCGAGCCAGGGCCGGGTGCTGCTCGACGGGTCGGTCATCCAGTCGATGCCCGCCAAGCAGGTCGCCCGGACCCTCGGCCTGCTCCCGCAGTCCTCCATCGCGCCCGACGGCATCACCGTCGGCGACCTCGTCGGCCGCGGCCGCTACCCGCACCAGGGCATCCTGCGCCAGTGGTCGACCGAGGACGAGCGGGTCGTCCAGGAGTCGATGGCCCGCACCGGCATCTCGGAGCTGGCCGACCGCTACGTCGACGAACTCTCCGGCGGACAGCGCCAGCGCGTATGGATCGCCATGGCGCTCGCCCAGCAGACCCCGCTGCTGCTCCTCGACGAGCCGACGACGTACCTGGACATCCAGCACCAGATCGACGTGCTCGACCTGTGCGCGGAACTCCACGAGGAGCAGGGCCGCACCCTCGTGGCCGTGCTGCACGACCTCAACCACGCCGCCCGCTACGCCACCCACCTCATCGCCCTGCGCGACGGGGAGATCATCGCCGAGGGCGCGCCGAAGGACATCGTCACCGCCGACCTGGTCGAGCGGGTCTTCGGGCTGCGCTGCCAGGTCATCGACGACCCGGAGACGGGCACGCCACTGGTGGTGCCGGCCGCCCGCAAGGGCCGTACCGAGCTGGACAAGGTGGCGGCTACAGGAGCTTCCTGAGCCGGAACAGGTCCCTGAGGCCCGCTTCCAGCTTCACCCGGCCCGAGCCCCAGGCCCTGGCGAAGTTCAGTTCGCCCGCCACCAGGGCCACCAGGTCGTCGCCGGTCATCGCCAGCCTGATCTCGGCCTTCTCGCGCGGCGGCCCCTCAAGGGTCTCGCGCACGTCGATGCGACCGTCCGCCATGCGTCCGGCGAAGGTGACGTCCAGGTCGGTGATGTGGCAGCTCACCGAGCGGTCCAGCTCCGTGGCCGACCGCACGTCCCCTTCGGCGTCCCGCATGCTGTCCGAGAGCTTGTCGAGTGCGGCACGGCACTCCTCAGTCGTCGCCATCGGGACCGACCGTACCCCAGTGCCACGCGGTAGCGTCGGGGCATGAGCGACGCAGTACCGGAGCCGCAGACCGAGCCCGAGGAGGCGGAGCCCGGGGCGGCCCCCGGCCCCGGGTACGAGCCGGCCGCCCCCGCCCCGCTGGACGTCCCCCGCGCCCCCACCGGGAACGCCGAGGTCGACGCCCGGCTGGCGCGGCTGGCCGACGCCGACCACCTGGCCACCGACGGACACGTGGAGGTGTACGAGGATGTACACCGGGGGCTGCGCGACGCGCTCACCGCGCTCGACGCCCGCCCGGGACCACCGGCGCCCCCGTCCCCGCACGAACACAGGAGCTGAACCGAACGTGGCAGGAGTCGCACGCCGCCGTCTCGACGCGGAGCTGGTCCGCCGCAAGCTGGCGCGCTCGCGCGAGCACGCGAGCCAGCTGATCGCCGCCGGGCGGGTCACCGTCGGCAAGACCGTCGCGACGAAGCCCGCCACGCAGGTAGAGACCGCCGCGGCGATCGTGGTGACCGCCGACGACAACGACCCCGACTACGTCTCGCGCGGCGGCCACAAGCTCGCCGGGGCACTGTCGGCGTTCGTGCCGCAGGGCCTCGTCGTCGAGGGGCGGCGGGCCCTGGACGCCGGTGCCTCCACCGGCGGCTTCACCGACGTACTGCTGCGGGCGGGCGCCGCGCACGTCGTCGCCGTGGACGTCGGCTACGGACAACTCGCGTGGAGTCTCCGGCAGGATGAACGCGTCACCGTCAAGGACCGTACGAACGTACGCGAGTTGACGCCGGAAGCGATCGATGGGGAGCCCGTGGACCTTGTCGTGGGGGATCTGTCCTTCATCCCGCTCGGACTGGTACTGCCCGCCCTGGTGCGGTGCACCCGGCCGGACGCCGACCTGGTGATGATGGTGAAGCCGCAGTTCGAGGTGGGGAAGGAACGGCTCGGCAGCGGGGGAGTGGTGCGCAGCGCGCAGTTGCGGGCCGAGGCCGTGCGGTCGGTCGCGCGCAGGGCCTGGGAGCTGGGGCTCGGGGTGAAGGGGGTCACCGCCAGCCCGCTGCCGGGTCCCTCCGGGAACGTCGAGTACTTTCTGTGGCTGCGGGCTGGGGCCGGTGAACTGGACCCGGCCGATGTTGACCGTGCAGTGGCGGAGGGGCCGCGTTGACACAGAACCGAGCGCGTACTGTTTTCCTGCTCGCCCACACCGGGCGCCCCGCTGCCATTCGCAGCGCCGAGCTGGTGGTCAAGGGGCTGCTGCGGGCCGGGATCGGGGTGAGGGTCCTGGAGGCCGAGGCACGCGACCTGCCGCTGCCGGGCGAGGTGGAGCTGGTCGGCGAGGCCACTCCGCAGTGCCTGGACGGGTGCGAGCTGCTGATCGTGCTGGGCGGCGACGGCACGCTGCTGCGCGGCGCCGAGTTCGCCCGCGCGTCCGGAGTGCCGATGCTCGGGGTCAACCTCGGGCGGGTCGGCTTCCTCGCGGAGGCCGAGCGTGACGACCTGGACAAGGTCGTCGACCGGGTGGTGAGCCGGGCCTACGAGGTCGAGGAGCGGATGACCGTCGACGTCGTCGTGCACCGCAACGGCGACATCGTGCACACCGACTGGGCGCTGAACGAGGCCGCCGTGCAGAAGGCCGGCGCGGAGAAGCTGCTGGAAGTCGTGCTGGAGATCGACGGCCGGCCGGTGACCGGGTTCGGCTGCGACGGCATCGTGCTGTCGACGCCGACCGGGTCGACGGCGTACGCCTTCTCGGCCGGGGGTCCTGTGGTGTGGCCCGAGGTGGAGGCGCTGCTGATGGTGCCGATCAGCGCCCACGCGCTGTTCGCGAAGCCGCTGGTCACCTCGCCGGACTCGGTGCTCGCGGTGGAGGTGCTGCCGCATGTCCCGCCGGGGGTGCTGTGGTGTGACGGGCGGCGGACGGTGGAGCTGCCGCCGGGGGCGCGGGTGGAGGTCCGGCGGGGCGCGGTGCCGGTGCGGCTGGCGCGGCTGCACCACGCGTCGTTCACGGACCGGCTGGTGGCGAAATTCGCGTTGCCGGTTTCCGGATGGCGCGGGGCGCCGCATTAGCGGTCTCGAAGGGGTGGTTCTGCCGGGGCCCGGCCGCGGGTGGTCCGTGGCCGGTCGCGCCCCGCGGCCGAGCCGCCGTCAGCACGGTCCCGCGCCCCTGAGCGGTGTGCGCCGCACGGCGTTGCAAGGGCGGCCTTGTGTGCGCTCCCTGCCCTCGACCTCGTATGGTCGTGTCCGTGCTTGAGGAGATGCGGATACGGTCGCTCGGGGTCATCGACGACGCCGTGGTCGAGCTGTCGCCCGGGTTCACCGCTGTCACCGGTGAGACGGGTGCCGGCAAGACCATGGTGGTCACCAGCCTGGGGCTGCTGCTGGGCGGACGCGCGGACGCGGCGCTCGTGCGGATCGGGGCGAAGAACGCGGTCGTCGAGGGGCGCATCGCCGTGCCCGGCGACGCCGCGGCCGCCGTCCGGGCCGAGGAGGCCGGGGCCGAGCTGGACGACGGGGCGCTGCTGATCAGCCGTACCGTTTCCGCCGAGGGAAGATCGCGCGCGCACCTGGGCGGGCGCTCGGTGCCGGTGGGGATGCTCGCCGAGCTGGCCGACGAGCTGGTGGCCGTGCACGGGCAGACCGACCAGCAGGGGCTGCTCAAGCTCACCCGGCAGCGGCAGGCCCTGGACCGGTACGCGGGCGACGCGGTTGCCGGACCGCTCGCCAAGTACGCAGAGGCGTACCGCCGGCTGCGGGCCGTCACCACGGAGCTGGCGGAGATCACCACGCGCGCGCGTGAGCGCGCCCAGGAGGCCGACCTCCTGCGCTACGGCCTCGACGAGATCGCGGCCGTCGAGCCGCGCGCCGGTGAGGACGTGGAGCTGGCGGAGGAGGCGGAGCGGCTGGGACACGCCGAGGCGCTCGCGTCGGCCGCCACGGCCGCCCACGCCGCCCTGGCGGGCAACCCCGAGGACCCCGAGGGCGTGGACGGCTCCACGCTCGTCGCGGGGGCGCAGCGGGCCCTGGACGCCGTACGGTCCCACGACCCGGCGCTTGCCGCGCTCGCCGAGCGGATCGGTGAGGTCGGCATCCTGCTGCGGGACGTGGCCGGGGAGCTCGCCGGGTACGCGGACGACCTGGACGCCGATCCGCTGCGTCTCGCGGCGGTCGAGGAGCGCCGGGCCGCGCTCACCGCGCTGACCAGGAAGTACGGCGAGGACATCGCGGCCGTGCTGAGCTGGGCCGAGCAGAGCGCCGCGCGGCTGACCGAGCTGGACGGGGACGACGAGCGGATCGGCGAGCTGACCGCCGAGCGGGACGCGCTGCGGGCGGAACTGGGCGGGCTCGCCCAGGCGCTGACCGACGCGCGGACCGAGGCCGCCGAGCGGTTCGCCGCCGCGGTGACCGCCGAGCTGGCGTCGCTCGCCATGCCCCACGCGCGCGTGTCGTTCGCGATCCGGCAGACCGAGGACCCGGAGGGCGTCGAGGTCGGCGGGCGGACGGTCGCGTACGGCCCGTCGGGCGCCGACGAGGTGGAGCTGCTGCTGGCCCCGCACCCCGGTGCGCCGCCGCGGCCGATCGCCAAGGGCGCGTCCGGCGGTGAGCTGTCGCGCGTGATGCTGGCCGTGGAGGTCGTCTTCGCGGGCACCGACCCGGTGCCGACGTACCTGTTCGACGAGGTCGACGCCGGGGTCGGCGGCAAGGCGGCGGTGGAGATCGGGCGGCGGCTGGCGCGGCTGGCGAAGAGCGCGCAGGTCGTGGTCGTCACGCATCTGCCGCAGGTGGCCGCGTTCGCCGACCGGCAGCTGCTGGTGGAGAAGACGAACGACGGCTCGGTCACCCGCTCCGGCGTGAAGATCCTGGAAGGCGAGGAACGCGTGCGGGAACTCTCCCGGATGCTCGCCGGCCAGGAGGACTCGGAGACGGCCCGCGCCCACGCGGAGGAACTGCTGGAGACGGCCCGGGCCGACCAGTAGGGGCCTCGGCGTCCGCGCGGGCGTACGTCGTCGGTCTCCTGGACGTACGCCCCGGCTGGGCCGGTGCGGCGGGGTGACGTTCACTCGTACGAGTGAGATGGTTCCGTGTCGTTGTCCCGTCGGTCGTCCGGTCGTGGCGGTCGTCGTTCCCGGAACACCCGTGCGGCCTGGCATCCTTGACGGAGCAGCGCACCGGAGCACGCCCGGCGTGCCCCGTCCGCACCATCCTTCTGTACGTTCTTCGTGACCGTCCCCCGCCGAACCAGGAGCCGCGGCCAGGTGACCCCCGTGAGCAGCCACTCACCGCACGGCCAGTCGTCGCTGCGCACCGTGCAGGTGCTGGGCGGCGGCAACGCCGGCAGCAGCGCGCATGTGCGCTCACTGGCCGCGGGGCTCGTCGCGCGGGGCGTGAAAGTGACGGTGTGCGCCCCCTCCGATGCGGAGCGCACCTACGACTTCACGGGCGCCGGGGCCGACCACGTGCACGTGCCGCGCAGCAGCGATCCCGTCTCGGTGGCCGCGCTGCGGACGGTGTGCGCCGAGGCCGACCTGGTGCACGCGCACGGACTGCACGCCTCCTTCCGGGCCGCCCTGGCCCTCGGCGGGCGGCGGGTGCGCACACCGCTCGTCGTCACCTGGCACGACCGGGTGCACGCCGAAGGGGCCCGCGGCCAGCTGCTGCGGGTGCTGGAGCGGCGGGTGATGAAGGCCGCCACCGTCGTGCTCGGCGCCACCTCGGAGCTGGTCGACGGGGCACGGCGGACGGGCGCGCGGGACGCCCGCCTCGGCCCGGTCGCGCTGCCCGCACGGCCGGACCGGCCGGCCGGTCTCGAGGACCCCGACCGGCTGCGGCCCAAGGTCCGGGCCGAACTCGGCGCCATCGACCGCCCGTTGCTGGTCGCCGTCGGCTCCCTGGAGCCGCACCGGGGGTACGACGTCCTGCTCGACGCCGCGCGCGCGTGGCGCCGCCTCGACCCGGCGCCGCTGGTCGTGGTCGCCGGAGAGGGCCCGCTGCGCGGCGAGTTGCAGGGGCGGATCGAGGGCGAGGGACTGCCGGTGGTGCTCGTCGGCAGCCGCGAGGACGTCCCCGACCTGCTGGCGGCGGCCGACCTCGCGCTGCTGCCGAGCCGCCGGGAACCGGGGCGTTCGGTCCTCGCCCAGGAGGCACTCCACGCGCGCGTGCCGCTGGTCGCCGCTGCCGCCGGGGGTATCCCCGAGCTGGTCGGCGACGCCGCCGAACTCGTGCCGCCCGGGGACGCGGGAGCCCTCGCGGGCGCCGTGGGCCGCCTGCTCGCCGACCCCGCACGGCAGGACGAGCTGCGGGAGCGGGGCGCACGGCAGGCGGCCACCTGGCCGACCGAGGACGAGACCGTCGCCCAGGTGCTGAGCATCTACGACGAGTTGACGCAGCCCACGCCGTTGCTCTAGGCACCCGCCTTCGGGCCCCGCCCTACGGCACGTGCCGGCGGGCGCGCAGGGCCAGGCTCAGTGCCAGTACGGTCTGCGGGTCGTCGAGGTCCGTGCCCAGCAACTCCCCGATCCGCGCCAGCCGGTTGTAGAGCGTCTGCCGGTTCAGGTGGAGCTCGCGCGCCGTCTCCGCCTTGCGGCCGGCGTGGGCCAGGTACGTCTGGAGGGTGGGCAGCAGGGGCGGCTTCGAGCGCTCGTCGTGGTCGCGCAGTGGGCCGATGGCCCGGTCCACGAACGCCGCGAGGTCCGGGTGGTCGCGCAGCCGCCACAGCAGCAGGTCGATGTCCAGGCGCCGGGCGTCGTACCAGGGCCGGTCGGTCAGGCCCTGCGCCGCGGCCGCCGTCTCCGCCGCGTGCCTGAGGCCCGCCGAGGCCGCCGCCCAGCCGCCGGGCACCCCGACGACCACGACGGGCGGCTGCGCCCCCGGCCGCTGCATCCCTGCCCGTTCCGCGCCCGCCCGCAGTGCCGCCGCGACCCGGTCCGCGACCGCCGCCCGCTCCGGCTCCGAGCGCAGCCCCAGCAGCAGCGGGACCCGGCCCTCCACCGGCCGCACGCCCAGCAGGACCGGCACCCCCACCGAGGCCAGTTCCTCGGCGACCGCGCGCGCCAGCACCGCCCAGCCGCCGCCCGCGGGGGACAGGGCGTCGCCCAGCCGCATCACCACCGGCAGCAGCGGACCGGAGCCCGGCTTGAAGCCCAGGACCCGGGCCTGCGCCGGAGCGGCCTCCGCGGTGATCCGGCCCTCGGCCAGGTCGGTGAGGAAGTCGCCCCGCCCGCGCGCCGCCAGCTCCTCCTCCTGCCGTGCCTGCATCAGCACCACGGCGAGGATGCCCGCCGCCCGCTCCGCCGCCATCCGGTGCACCGGCGCCAGCGGGGACCGCACCGGCAGCAGGACCAGCCGGGCCCGGACCGACCCCGTGCCGGGTCCGCCGCCGGGCACGTCCACGAGGACCGAGCCCGCCGGGGGCGGCGCGTCCTTGTGCGGGTCCCGCAGACCCTCCCAGACCTGGAGGGGGTCGGCGCCCTCGGGTCCGGCACCGGCGGCGTACAGCAGGCGGCCGTCGGTGGTCTCCAGGAAGACCGGGTTGCCGGCGAAGTCGGCCAGGATGGCGAGGACCTGGGGCACTCCGCCGCCGCCCAGCAGGGCCTCGGTGCAGCGGCGGTGCACCTCCTCGGCCCGCTGCAGCAGCGCGTAGTGGCCGTTGACGATCTCGGTGTGGATCTCCTCGGTGACCGTCACGAACGGGACCTCGCGGTGCAGCTGCACCAGCGGCAGCCCGGCCGTGCGGGCCGTGTCGACCAGCGCCGCCGGCAGCCGGGCGAAGCGCGGGCCCAGCTCCACGACGAGGGCCGCGATGCCGCGCTCGGCCAGCGTGCGCACGAACGCCCGCTGCTCGGCGGGGCGGGTGCCGAGGCCGTAGCCCGTGGTCAGCAGCAGTTCGCCGCCCTTGAGCAGCGACGCGATGTTGGGCACCTCGCCCGCGTGCACCCAGCGCACCGTGCGCTGCATGCGGTCCGCGCCCGCGAGGATCTCCGGCAGACCGCTGCGCAGCCCGGGCAGCTCCAGTGCCCGCCGCACGGTGATCCCGGCGCCCTGCGTGTCGAATCCGCTGCTCATGCCGCTGTCCATGGGCCGGACGCTACCCGGCGCCGCCCCGTACGGGACATCCGCCGGGCCCTCCCCGGATCGGCGGGCGTCCGGTGGGTAGGGCACCGGACATGGACATCACCGTCGTGGCCGCCGCACGTGAGGACGCCAGCCCCCTCGACGAGCCCTTGCGGGTGGCGCAGCAGGCAGACCGGCTGGGATACCCCGAGGTGTGGCTGGGGGAGGGGCCGACCTGGGACGCGTTCGTGCTGGCCGCGGCCGTCGGGGCGGGCACGCGGCGGATCGCGCTCACCGCCGGGCCGGTGGCCGTCTCGGTGCGCGACCCGCATGGCATCGCGCGGGGCGCCGCCTCGGTGGCCGCGGTCACCGGGCGCCCGGTCGGCGTGGCGCTGGGCACGTCCAGCAAACGGGTCGTGGAGGGCGTGCACGGCCGGGTCAGGGAGCGGCCGGCGGCCGTGCTGGAGGAGACCGCCGGGGCGCTGCGGGCACTGCTCCACGGGGCGCCGGGCGAGCCCGTCGTGCCCGGCAGCACGTTCCCGCGCCGCCACCGGCCGCCGGGCGGTCCGCTCACCGTGGCGGCCTTCGGCGACCGCGCGATCTCGGTCGCCGCCCGGTACGCCGACCGCATGCTCCTCGACGTGGTCTCGCCCGAGCAGGTCCGCGCCCTGCGCGCCAAGCTGCTCGCGGCCTCCGGCGAGGTCGGCCGGACCCCGCCGAAGCTGGCCGCCTGGGTGCCCGCCGCCGTCGATCCCGACCCCGCCTCCCTCACCCAGGTCATGCGCAGCGTCGTGGGCTACCTCACGGTGCCCGGCTACCGCGAGATGTTCGAGGAGGCCGGTTTCGGCGAGGCGGTCGCGCTGGCCCGTACGGGAGCCGACGCGGACACCCTGCTGCGGGCGCTGCCGGAGGAGGCGGCGGCCACCGTGGGCCTGATCGGCGACCTCGGCACCGTACGCGCCCGGACGGACGCCTACGCGAAGGCGGGCCTGGACGAGATCGCCCTGGTACCGGCGACGGCCGGTGACCCGGGCGGCGAACGAACCCTGACGGCACTGGCACCCTGAACGGGCCCAGACCCGGGGCCCGTCCCGGACTTCCCGGAAGCGGCCCCGACCCGTCCGCGTCGGCGGTGGCCGGACCCCCGGCGGCGCGCGCCCCGTTGGCGCGGCCGGGCCACCGGGGCGGGCGCGCCACTCCGTAAGTGACCGGCGGCCGGGCCTTGGCAGCGCGGGCCCCGCCGGCGTGGCAGGGCCACCAGGGGGAGGGGGCTGACCACGGTCGTAGCGACCAGCGCCGGCCGGGCCACCTGTGGCCTGTGGCGGGCTTGCCGCGCCTCGGTGACCGGCGGCCGTCCCATGGCTGCCGTCAGGTCGGCGAGGGCGGCCGGTGGCCGTGGGACGCACCGGCGGCGGACCGTCCGACGTGCCGGGGTCGCGCGGGCGGCCGTTGCCGGGCCGGAGCCTGGTGGGCGGTCCGGCCCGGGGCCCGGTCAGCCGCCGTACGCCCCGCTCGCCGTCAGCCTGAGGGCCGTGTCGATCAGGGGCACGTGGCTGAAGGCCTGCGGGAAGTTGCCGACCTGGCGCTGCAGGCGGGGGTCCCACTCCTCGGCCAGGAGACCGAGGTCGTTGCGCAGGGAGAGCAGCTTCTCGAACAGCTTGCGAGCCTCGTCGACCCGGCCGATCATCGCCAGGTCGTCGGCCATCCAGAACGAGCAGGCGAGGAAGGCGCCCTCGTCGCCCGGCAGCCCGTCGACGCCCTCGTCCTTGCCGTCCGTCGGGTAGCGCAGGATGAAGCCGTCCGAGGTGGACAGCTCGCGCTGGATGGCCTCGATGGTGCCGATGACCCGCTTGTCGTCGGGCGGCAGGAAGCCCATCTGCGGGATCAGCAGCAGGGAGGCGTCCAGCTCCTGGGAGCCGTAGGACTGCGTGAACGTGTTGCGTTCCTTGTCGTAGCCCTTCTCGCACACGTCCCGGTGGATGTCGTCGCGCAGCTGCTTCCAGCGCTCCAGCGGGCCGTCCGCGTCACCGGACTCGATCAGCTTGATGGTGCGGTCGACGGCGACCCAGGCCATCACCTTGGAGTGCACGAAGTGGCGGCGCGGGCCGCGCACCTCCCAGATGCCCTCGTCCGGCTCGTGCCAGTGGGACTCCAGGTAGCGGATCAGCTTGAGCTGGAGCACCGAGGCGTAGTCGTTGCGGGCCAGGCCCGTCATGTGGCCCAGGTGCAGGGCCTCGGTCACCTCGCCGTAGACGTCCAGCTGGAGCTGGTGGGCCGCGCCGTTGCCGACCCGGACCGGCGTCGAGGTCTCGTAGCCGGGCAGCCAGTCCAGCTCCGCCTCGCCCAGCTCCCGCTCGCCGGCGATGCCGTACATGATCTGCAGGTTCTCGGGGTCGCCGGCGACCGCGCGCAGCAGCCACTCGCGCCAGGCGCGGGCCTCCTCGCGGTAGCCGGTGCGCAGCAGCGAGGACAGGGTGATCGCGGCGTCGCGCAGCCAGGTGTAGCGGTAGTCCCAGTTGCGGACGCCGCCGATGTCCTCCGGCAGGGAGGTGGTGGGGGCGGCGACGATGCCGCCGGTGGGGGCGTACGTCAGGGCCTTCAGCGTGATCAGGGAGCGGACCACCGCCTCCCGGTAGGGACCGTGGTACGTACAGTGCTCGACCCAGTCGCGCCAGAAGTCCTCGGTGGCCACCAGCGACTGCTCGGGCTCCGGCAGCGCCGGCGGCTCCTTGTGCGAGGGCTCCCACGAGATCGTGAACGCGATCCGGTCACCCGGCGCCACCGTGAAGTCCGCGTACGTGGTCAGCGCCTTGCCGTAGGTCTCCGCCTCCGTGTCGAACCACACGGAGTCCGGGCCCGCGACGGCCACCGTGCGGCCGTCCTGCTTGCGCACCCAGGGGACCACCCGCCCGTAGCTGAACCGCATCCGCAGCTCCGAGCGCATCGGCACCCGGCCGGAGACGCCCTCCACGATCCGGATCAGCTGCGGCGCGCCGTCGCGGGGCGGCATGAAATCGATCACCCGGACGGTGCCGCGCGGGGTGTCCCACTCGGACTCCAGGATCAGCGAGTCGCCGCGGTAGGTGCGCCGGGCCGAGGTGGGCGGTTCGGCGCCGGGTGCGTAGGCGGGTCCGAGCCGCCAGAATCCGTGCTCCCCGGTGCCCAGCAGGCCGGCGAAGATGGCATGCGAGTCGAAGCGGGGCAGGCACAGCCAGTCGACTGTGCCGTCCCGGCAGACCAGGGCAGCGGTCTGCATGTCTCCGATGAGTGCGTAGTCTTCGATGCGCCCGGCCACGTGCAACTCCAGTCGAACGGCCACGTCACCCCGCATGGGGGCGGTCGCTAGTGCGGTCAGCGGTCAAGGGTGGGGTCAGGGGTGTGTGTCAGGAAACGTGTGTCGAGGATGTCGGTCGTGTGTGCCATGCCTCGTTGAGCGATGAAGCAAAGCAGCCGTCCGGCCGTGCAGCCAAACGTGATGCCCCGAACGACAATTGTTGCTCAACGAACTGACGAGCTCTCGTTGTTCCGGCAGCTGACGGGCGAGGGGTGGTGCCGTGTCGCCGGGCGGGCTCGGCAGCGAACGTCCGAGCAGGATACGACGCACGTAGATGATCTGTGTGCCGCTCCGGGCAACCCGGGTCCGCCGAACGGGTGACCACCGGGTGAGGAAACCGTGACGGTCCCACCTGCGTGTCCGGGCGTGCGCGGAGGGTGGCCGGACGCCGTCGCCCCGAGGCGCTGATACGCTGGTAGCCCGTGGACCGGTGGGAGAAAAACCCCGGAACCGCAGCGACGGCGCCGCCGACGACACCCGGGACGACCGGGGCGGAGGACGAACGCACCGCACCCCAGACCGCGACCACGGGAGCCCCCTCTTGGCCATGCCGCCCAAATTTTCGACGACCAAGCACATCTTCGTCACCGGGGGTGTCGCCTCCTCGCTGGGCAAGGGGCTCACCGCCTCCAGCCTCGGCATGTTGCTCAAGGCCCGGGGCCTGCGCGTCGTGATGCAGAAGCTCGACCCGTACCTGAACGTCGACCCCGGCACGATGAACCCCTTCCAGCACGGTGAGGTGTTCGTCACCAACGACGGCGCCGAGACCGACCTGGACATCGGCCACTACGAGCGCTTCCTCGACCGCGACCTCGACGGCTCGGCCAACGTCACCACCGGCCAGGTGTACTCCACGGTGATCGCCAAGGAGCGGCGCGGCGAGTACCTGGGCGACACCGTCCAGGTCATCCCGCACATCACCAACGAGATCAAGCACCGCATCCGCCGCATGGCGACGGACGAGGTCGACGTCGTGATCACCGAGGTCGGCGGCACGGTCGGCGACATCGAGTCGCTGCCGTTCCTGGAGACCGTCCGCCAGGTCCGGCACGAGGTCGGCCGGGACAACGTGTTCGTCGTGCACATCTCGCTCCTGCCCTACATCGGCCCCTCGGGCGAGCTGAAGACCAAGCCGACCCAGCACAGCGTCGCCGCCCTGCGCAACATCGGCATCCAGCCGGACGCGATCGTGCTGCGCTGCGACCGCGAGGTCCCGACCGCGATCAAGCGCAAGATCTCGCTGATGTGCGACGTCGACGAGGACGCCGTCGTGGCCTGCCCCGACGCCCGCTCCATCTACGACATCCCCAAGGTCGTCCACACCGAGGGCCTGGACGCCTACGTCGTCCGCAAGCTGGACCTGCCGTTCCGCGACGTGGACTGGACGACCTGGGACGACCTGCTCGACCGGGTGCACAACCCCGAGCACGAGATCGTCATGGCCCTGGTCGGCAAGTACATCGACCTGCCCGACGCCTACCTCTCGGTCACCGAGGCGCTGCGCGCGGGCGGCTTCGCGAACAAGGCCCGCGTGAAGATCAAGTGGGTCACGTCCGACGACTGCAAGACCCCGGCCGGCGCCCAGGCGCAACTCGGCGACGTGGACGCGATCTGCATCCCCGGCGGCTTCGGCGAGCGCGGGGTGACCGGCAAGGTCGGCGCGATCAAGTACGCCCGTGAGAACGGGATTCCGCTGCTCGGACTCTGCCTCGGCCTGCAGTGCATCGTCGTCGAGGCCGCGCGCAACCTGGCCGGCATCGCGGACGCCAACTCCACCGAGTTCGACCCCGCCACCGCCCACCCGGTCGTCTCCACCATGGCCGAGCAGCTGGACATCGTGGCCGGCGAGGGCGACATGGGCGGCACTATGCGGCTCGGCATGTACCCGGCCAAGCTGGCCGAGGGCTCCATCGTGCGCGAGACGTACGACGGCAAGGAGTACGTCGAGGAGCGGCACCGCCACCGCTACGAGGTGAACAACGCCTACCGCGCGGAGCTGGAGAAGAAGGCCGGCATCCTCTTCTCGGGCACCTCCCCGGACGGCAAGCTCGTCGAGTACGTCGAGTACCCGCGCGACGTCCACCCCTACCTGGTCGCCACGCAGGCGCACCCGGAGCTGCGCTCGCGCCCGACCCGCCCGCACCCGCTCTTCGCCGGGCTGGTCAAGGCCGCGGTCGAGCGGAAGACGTCGAAGTAGCACACCAGTTGTACGGTGGCCGGGGCACGCGCACTCAACGGCGCGGGCCCCGGCTTTCGCGCACCTCTGGAAGGACAGGTCACCGATGACGGGCAGCACGATCAAGGACACCCCCGAGGAGTGGGAGATCCGGGGCAGCCAGACCCCCTTCCGGGGCAAGAAGACCTCGGTCCGCACGGACGACGTGGTGATGCCCGACGGCTCCGTGGTGACCCGCGACTACCAGGTCCACCCCGGCTCGGTCGCCGTCCTCGCCCTGGACGGGGAGGGCCGGGTGCTGGTCATCCGGCAGTACCGGCACCCGGTGCGCGAGAAGCTGTGGGAGATCCCGGCCGGCCTGCTCGACGTCCCCGGCGAGAACCCGCTGCACGCCGCCCAGCGCGAGCTGTACGAGGAGGCGCACGTCAAGGCCGAGGACTGGCGGGTGCTGACCGACGTCTACACCACCCCCGGCGGCTGCGACGAGGCCGTACGGATCTTCCTCGCCCGGGACCTGTCCGAGGCCGCCGGGGAGCGCTTCGAGGTCGAGGACGAAGAGGCCGACATGGAGCTGGCGCGGGTGCCCGTCGCCGACCTGGTCCGGGGGGTGCTCGCGGGGGAGCTGCACAACAACTGCCTGGTCGTGGGCTTGCTCTCACTGGTCGCCGCCGAGCAGGGCGACGGGCTCGACGCGCTCCGTCCGGCCCAGGCGCCGTGGCCGGCGCGGCCCTTCGAGGCGTAGGGGACGGTCGGGTACCCAGCGTTACGGGAGCCCCGGAGCGGCCGGTCCGCGCGGTCGGCGGGCGCCCCACCCGTCCGGTGTGACGATCGGTTGATCCGATCGAGGGACCTGCCCGCCGCGCTCCACCGGGAACATCGCAGAGCGTGAACTAGGCTCGGAAACGCCCGAACCGGGCTTCCGGCGGGCACCGGCGTGCGGTGGGATCGGGAGTGTGGCCCGTGACGGATCAGGCGGTGGACACGGACGGCGTACGACTGTCTCAGGACCCTGCTGCGGAGAGCGGATTCCTGGGCCGCACCCGGGAGCTGAAGGAGCTGCGCGCCGACATCGAGCGCGCCGGCCTCGACACCCTCTCCGGCCGCAAGGCCCCCCGCGCGCGCGTGCTGCTCATCGCGGGGCGTCCCGGCTCGGGGCGCACCGCGCTCGCGGAGGAACTGGCCGCGCGGGTCGCGCACGACTACCCGGACGGCGTGCTGCGGGCCCGGCTCAGCGAGCCCGACGGCACCCGCGTCCCCGTCGGACGTCTCGCCCGGGAGCTGCTCACCGCACTGGACCGCGCCGAGCCGCCCGGGGCCGACGAGGACGACCTCACCGAGGCGCTGCGCGGCGTGCTCGCCGACCGCAGGGTGCTGCTCCTGCTCGACGCCGTCGCCGATGCCGAGCAGGTCGACGCACTGCTGCCGGACACCCCTCACTGCCTGGCCGTCGCCGTGGCCGAGGGCCCGCTGACCGGCATCGCGGACGTCCGCCCGTGCACGCTGGGGGGCCTGGACACCAAGTCGGCGGTGGAACTGCTGTCCCGCCACACCGGCTCGGTCCGCATCACCGTCGACCCCCGGGCCGCCGAACAGCTGGTCGAGCTGTGCCAGGCCCAGCCGGCCGCGCTGACCCTGGCCGGGGGCTGGCTCGCGGCCCGCCCCCAGGCGGCCGTCGCCGACCTGGCCAAGCACGTGCACGCGGAGAGCGACGAGGGGAGCGCGCTCGACCGAGTCTTCGGCCTCGTCTACGCGTCGCTGCCCGGCACCGCCGCCCGCATGCTGAGGCTGCTCTCCCTCGCCCCGGCGGGCCGGGTCGACCCGCACACCGCCTCCGCGCTCGCCGGCTGCTCGGTGAGCGGCGCCCGCAGCACCCTGGACGACTTCGTCGCCCACGGGCTGCTGCGCGCCGTCGGCTCACCGCTGCCGGAGTACGAGGTGCCCGAATGCCTGCACGGCCGGCTGAGCGCCCTCGCCCGCAAGCACGACCGGCCCGCCGAGCTGCAACTGGCCCGTGCCCGCATGCTGGAGCGGACCGTGCGGCTGCTCCAGTCCTGCCGCGCGGTCACCGAGACCGACAGCCCGCAGGCCCGGGAGAAGCTCCTCGCCACGCCGCGCGACCTGCGCTTCCCGCACCCCGGGGCCGCCGCCGACTGGCTGCGGGCCCGGCGCCCGGCCCTGCTGGCCGCCGCCCGCCTCGCGGTCGCCGACGGCGAGCTGGACACCCTCGCCCGCAGACTGATGTCCCAGCTGGTGCGGGCCATGGTGGCCCACTTCGGCACTCGGGCCGCGGCCCCCGACCTGTACGGGATCCACCGGCTCGTCCTCGACGTGGCCGAGCGCCGCGAACTGCCCAGGGAGAAGGCGGCGGCCCTGCTCAACCTGGCGGACCTGGACGCCCGCACCGGCCGCACCACCGAGGCCCTGGTGCGCTACCGGGCCGCGCTGGACGCCGGACGCGAGGCGAACGACCCGTACGCGACCGGACGCGCGATGGAATCCGTGGGCGGCGCCCACCTGGAGCTGGGCGACTACGACCGCGCCGCCGACTGGTTCGGCCGGGCCCTCGCCCAGCGCCTCGCCCGGGACGAGCGCGCCGACGCCGCCCGGATCTACGGCCGCATCGCCACCGCCCACACCTACGCCGGTCGCTACGGCGAGGCGGTGCGGTGCTGGCGCGCCGCGGTGGCCGGGCACCGCAAGGCGGGCGACGTGGCCGCGCACGCGCGGGCGCTGTCGGAGCTGGCCCGGGTCCAGGAGTACGCGGGGCGCCCCGAGGAGTCGCTGCGCACCTGCCAGGAGGCCGTCGACTGGGCCCGCCGGGCCGAGGACGTACGGCTCCAGGCCGCGCTGCACCTGCGGCTCGCCGACACGTTGGACCGGCTCGGCGACCCCACCGCGGCGGGCCTGGAGCGGGGCGCGGCCGAACGGATGTTGAGGGAAGATTCCGCAGACGCCTGCGAAATCCGCAGCACATCGTCTGAAGGTTAATGCTTTGAAAGGCTAGACAGAGGGAACGCCTTCATTAAACTGGCTCTGCCGCACGTTCTCTGCGGTCTCTCCCGGTGTGCCCGCGCTTGAGCGGGTATGCCTTGTAATAGCCCATCCTCTGAGCCAAGGACCGTGATCCACGTGAAGGTCGGCATCCCCCGCGAGGTCAAGAACAACGAGTTCCGGGTGGCCATCACCCCCGCCGGCGTGCACGAGCTGGTGCGCCACGGTCACCAGGTCGTCATCGAGCACGGCGCCGGTGTCGGCTCCTCGATCCCCGACGAGGAGTACGTCGCGGCCGGTGCGCGGATACTCGACACCGCCGACGAGGTGTGGGCCACCGCGGACCTGCTCCTGAAGGTCAAGGAGCCGATCGCTCAGGAGTACCACCGCCTGCGCAAGGACCAGACGCTCTTCACCTACCTGCACCTGGCCGCCTCCAAGGAGTGCACGGACGCGCTCGTCGAGTCCGGCACCACCGCCATCGCCTACGAGACGGTCGAGCTGCCCGGCCGCGCGCTGCCGCTGCTGGCCCCGATGTCCGAGGTCGCGGGCCGGATCGCCCCGCAGGTCGGCGCCTACCACCTGATGGCCCCCAACGGCGGGCGCGGCGTGCTGCCCGGTGGCGTGCCCGGCGTGACCCCCGCCAAGGCCGTCGTCATCGGCGGCGGTGTCTCCGGCTGGAACGCCACCCAGATCGCCGTCGGGATGGGCTTCGACGTGACCCTGCTCGACCGCGACATCAACAAGCTGCGCGAGGCCGACAGGATCTTCGGCACCAAGGTCAAGGCCGTGATGTCCAACTCCTTCGAGCTGGAGAAGGCCGTCGTCGACGCCGACCTGGTCATCGGTGCGGTGCTCATCCCGGGCGCCAAGGCCCCGAAGCTGGTCACCAACGAGCTGGTCTCCCGCATGAAGCCGGGCAGTGTCCTTGTCGACATCGCGATCGACCAGGGCGGCTGCTTCGAGGACTCGCACCCGACCACGCACGCCGAGCCGACCTTCAGGGTCCACAACTCGGTCTTCTACTGCGTCGCCAACATGCCCGGCGCGGTGCCCAACACCTCCACCAACGCGCTCACCAACGCCACGCTGCCCTACATCGTCGAGCTGGCCGACCGCGGCTGGGCCGAGGCGCTGCGCCGCGACCCCGCGCTGGCCAGGGGTCTCAACACCCATGACGGCAAGGTGGTTTACCGCGAGGTCGCCGAGGCGCACGGCCTGGAGTATGTCGACCCGGCGACTCTGCTCGCCTAAGTCATCAAACGGCAAAGGCGATACGTCAACAGCTGTCGTCAACCCCGCACACCCGGCCGGACCTTGCCCGACAAGGTCCGGCCGGGTGTGTGTATGGTCACTTTGCGATTCTCGGTCAACTCGCCTCGAACGTAACGCTTCAACCGATTCGCGCACCGGTGAAACCTGCTGTGCGACGGCCGTACGCCCTTGACAGAGGGATGTTTCATTGCCGACACATCGGGCCGGGTCCGGCGGATTGTGTTGCTGCGGACGGCCGACACGCCATAGAGTCGCCGAACGTCGGCATGGTGCCACGCTGACCTGTCTAGAAGTTCCCTGGTCACCAAGGAGGTAAGACGACTTGTGAATGAGTCGACATTTACTCCCGGGGGTGGTCAACCAGGAATGCCGGCACGGACCCACAGTCCCGGGCGTCTCGAGGCGGTCGGCTCCGTGGCTGTACGCACCTCCGCAGCCGACCACCAGAGTCCGCAGGCAACTCGGACAGCACACATGAGTATGGATGGCCAACACGTGAACGCCATGGCCGGCGACGGAAGTGGCGCGCCACGCAACCACTTCGCCGACTACGACGAACTGCCCGAGGGGCACTTCTACGACCCGGACGCGGAGTACGAGCCGGATCCCGAGTACGCCGCCACGCTCGCGCCCGACGCGGCCCGACAGCGCCGTGAGCGCATCGGCCCGACCGGACGCCCGCTGCCGTACTTCCCGATCCCGGGCCCGCTGACCGAGCACGGCCCCGCCAAGATCATCGCGATGTGCAACCAGAAGGGCGGCGTGGGCAAGACCACGTCGACCATCAACCTGGGTGCCGCGCTCGCCGAGTACGGGCGCCGGGTGCTGCTCGTCGACTTCGACCCGCAGGGCGCGCTGTCGGTCGGCCTCGGCGTCAACCCGATGGAGCTCGACCTCACCGTCTACAACCTGCTCATGGAGCGGGGCATGGCCGCCGACGAGGTGCTGCTGAAGACCGCGGTCCCCAACATGGACCTGCTGCCCAGCAACATCGACCTGTCGGCTGCCGAGGTGCAGCTGGTGAGCGAGGTCGCGCGGGAGTCCACGCTGCAGCGGGCGCTCAAGCCGCTGATGGACGACTACGACTACATCGTGATCGACTGCCAGCCCTCGCTCGGCCTGCTCACGGTCAACGCGCTCACCGCGGCGCACAAGGTGATCGTGCCGCTGGAGTGCGAGTTCTTCGCGCTGCGCGGTGTGGCGCTGCTGACCGAGACGATCGAGAAGGTCCAGGAACGGCTCAACCCCGACCTGGAGCTCGACGGCATCCTCGCCACGATGTACGACTCGCGCACGGTGCACAGCCGTGAGGTGCTCGCGCGGGTCGTCGAGGCGTTCGACGACCACGTCTACCACACGGTCATCGGGCGCACGGTCCGCTTCCCGGAGACCACGGTCGCCGGTGAGCCGATCACCACGTACGCGTCCAACTCCGTCGGTGCCGCCGCCTACCGCCAGCTCGCCAGGGAGGTGCTCGCCCGGTGTCACGCCGAGTGAGTCTGCCGGGGGCCGACGAACTCTTCCGTACGACAGGGGGAATGGCGCTCCAGGCGTCCACCCCGCGGCGACCGGCGGGCGGCGAGGCCCGGGTGCCGGCCCCGGCGGGGGAGAGCGACCAGGCCGCCGCCGAGGACGCACCGCAGTCGGTGCCCGCCCAGGGCGGGGACGGCGAGGGCGCGGAGCACGCGGCCGCCGACGCGGAGCCGGGCTCGGCGGGCGAGTCGCACACGCGGGGCACGGAGCGTTCCGCACGGGCCTCCGGGCCCGCTACGGGCGCGCAGGAAGGTTCTGCCGCCGACCGGCCCCGCAAGCGCGGCAGGGCCGCCGCACGGCGCCCCAGCGGGCGTGAGCGCCACGACGAGAAGATCACCGTGTACGTCTCCGCCGAGGAGCTGATGGACCTGGAGCACGCCCGCCTGGTGCTCCGCGGCGAACACGGCCTGGCCGTGGACCGCGGCCGCATCGTCCGCGAGGCCGTCGCCGTGGTCCTGGCCGACCTGGAGACCCGCGGGGACGCCAGCATCCTCGTACGACGGCTGCGCGGGCGGTAGCGGTAGCCTGCGGGGGCCATGCCCTCGAACGACGCCCCCCGCCCCGGCCGCGGCCCACGCGCCGGCCGCAGGCGTGCGCTGGGCAGGGGCCCGGAGGTGCCGGCAGCCACGCCGCTTCCCGAGGAGACGTCTTCCGGCGACCGCGCCTCCGGGACCGCCGGAGCGGTGCCCCCCGAGCAGGACCTCCGGGCCGGACCGGCGCCCGCCCCGGCCGGAGCGGAACCGGACCCCGCGGGCCCCGCCGCGCGCACGGAGGTGCAGCCGACGGGCGCGGGAACGGCGGCGGAGGAGCCGGCGGCGATCGGGCGCGTCTCGGTCGCACCCGGGCGACAGGCCGCCGCGCCCGCCGGCCCGCGAGTACGGGCGGACGGCCCGCCCGAGGCCGTTCTCGCCGTGGATCCGGCCCCCGTGCCGCAACAGGCTCCCCGGACCGCGGACCATGAGCGTCCAGGGCCGGTCGAGCGGCCGGTCCGGGCGTCCGGGGTGCCGACGGCCGCGGGCGCGCCCGGGGAGCAGGCCGAGGAGGTCTCCGGCCGGCACGTCGCCGCCCCGCCCCGGGAGTCCGCGGAGGGCACCTCCGACGAGGCGGGCGACGGTGTCTTCAAGGTGCGGCTCGCCAACTTCGAGGGGCCTTTCGACCTGCTGCTCCAGCTGATCTCCAAGCACAAGATGGACGTCACCGAGGTCGCGCTGTCCAAGGTGACCGACGAGTTCATGGCGCACATCCGGGCGATGGGGCCGGACTGGGACCTCGACCAGACCACCGAGTTCCTGGTGGTCGCGGCCACGCTGCTCGACCTGAAGGCGGCCCGGCTGCTGCCCGCCGCCGAGGTCGAGGACGAGGCCGACCTGGCCCTCCTGGAGGCCCGCGACCTGCTCTTCGCCCGCCTGCTCCAGTACCGCGCGTACAAGCAGATCGCGGAGATCTTCAACGGACGGCTGGAGGCCGAGGCCCGCCGTCACCCCCGTACCGTGGGCCTGGAGCCGCACCACGCCGAGCTGCTGCCCGAGGTCGTCATCAGCATCGGCCCCGAGGGCTTCGCCAAGCTCGCCGTGAAGGCGATGCAGCCGAAGCCCAAACCGCAGGTGTACGTCGAGCACATCCACGCGCCCCTGGTCAGCGTGCAGGAGCAGGCGGGGATCGTCGTCGCCCGCCTGAAGGAACTGGGCGAGGCCAGCTTCCGCGTGCTGGTCCAGGACACCGAGGACACACTGACCGTCGTCGCCCGCTTCCTGGCCCTGCTGGAGCTGTACCGGGAGAAGGCCGTCGAGCTGGACCAGGAGACCGCCCTCGGCGACCTGCTGGTGCGCTGGACCGGCGGTGACGGGCAGGCACAGCCGGTGGTGACCGACGAGTTCGACCGGCCGCCCGAGGCGCCGAAGGAGGAGCAGAAGGCGTGAGTGAAGCAACCACCGAGGCCGAAGCGGCCATCGGGCCCCTGGACGGACCGGACGGACCGGACGGTGTCGCCGGGCTCGACCTCAAGCCCGCCCTGGAAGCCGTCCTCATGGTCGTCGACGAGCCGGCGACCGAGGAGCGGCTGGCGAAGATACTGCAACGGCCCCGGCGGCGGATCGCGGACGCCCTGCGCGAGCTGGCCGACGAGTACGCCGTCCAGGGCCGCGGCTTCGAGCTGCGCCTGGTCGCGGGCGGCTGGCGCTTCTACAGCCGGCCCGAGTACGCCGCGGCCGTCGAGGGCTTCGTCCTGGACGGCCAGCACGCCCGCCTCACCCAGGCCGCCCTGGAGACCCTCGCGGTGGTCGCCTACCGCCAGCCGGTCAGCCGCAGCCGGGTCTCCGCGGTGCGCGGCGTGAACTGCGACGGCGTGATGCGCACCCTCCTGCAGCGGGGGCTGGTCGAGGAGGCGGGCACGGAACCCGAAACAGGTGCGATCCTGTACGTGACGACGAACTACTTCCTGGAGCGGATGGGCCTGCGCGGCCTGGACGAGCTCCCGGAGCTCGCGCCCTTCCTCCCGGAGGCGGAGGCGATCGAGGCCGAGACGCTGGAAGGGGTCCCGTCGTTCGATCCGGACGCCCCGGATTCCGAGGGCGCACACGACAAGACGGAATTTTGATGCGAAGCAGCAGCGGCAGGAACAGCAGCGGAAACAACGGCGGGAGCCGTGGTGGCAACAGCGGCGGCCGCGGCGGGAGTGGCGGTGGCCGCGGCAACCACCGCGGCGCCGGCAACGACCGCGACGACAAGCAGGGCGGCCGTCCCAAGAAGCCGCGCCCGGAGGAGCGGCGCTACGACGTGGGCCCCGGCGCCACCAAGGACGGTCCGAAGTCGGGCCGCGGACCCTCGGCCCGCGGCGGCGCCAAGGGCGGTCCGAAGCGGCCCCAGCAGCGCGGCCGCAGCGCCCCGGCCACTTCCCGCGAGTACGAGACGCGGGCCGAGGAGCGCAACCGCGAGCGGTACGCGGGCAAGAAGGACGTCAAGCTGCCCAAGACCTTCCCGGGTGCCGAGCAGGAGGGCGAGCGGCTCCAGAAGGTCCTCGCGCGCGCGGGCTACGGTTCCCGGCGGGCCTGCGAGGAGCTGATCGAGCAGGCCCGTGTCGAGATCAACGGCGAGATCGTGCTGGAGCAGGGCCGCCGCGTCGACCCGGAGAAGGACGAGGTCAAGGTCGACGGTCTGACCGTCGCGACGCAGTCGTACCAGTTCTTCTCGCTCAACAAGCCCGCCGGTGTCGTCTCCACCATGGAGGACCCGGAGGGCCGCCAGTGCCTCGGTGACTACGTCACCAACCGCGAGACCCGCCTCTTCCACGTGGGCCGGCTGGACACCGAGACCGAGGGTGTCATTCTGCTCACCAACCACGGCGAGCTGGCCCACCGTCTGACCCATCCCCGGTACGGCGTGAAGAAGACCTACCTCGCGCACATCGTGGGCCCGATCCCGCGCGACCTCGGCAAGCGCCTCAAGGACGGCATCCAGCTGGAGGACGGCTACGCGCGCGCGGACCACTTCCGGGTCGTCGAGCAGACCGGCAAGAACTACCTGGTCGAGGTCACCCTGCACGAGGGCCGCAAGCACATCGTGCGCCGGATGCTGGCGGAGGCGGGCTTCCCCGTCGACAAGCTGGTGCGCACCGCCTTCGGCCCGATCACGCTGGGCGACCAGAAGTCGGGCTGGCTGCGCCGCCTGTCCAACACGGAGGTCGGGATGCTGATGCAGGAGGTCGACCTCTAGGCGGATCGCCGGGCGATCCCGCCCGTACGAGGCTTGTGCCGACCGGCCACCCCCTTTTATAGTCGCAGTGACTATTAAGGGGGTGGCCGGTCGTGCACGGCTACGACAAGCACGCTTTCGAACCCTTCGCCGTCACCGTCGACCTCGCCGTTCTCACGCTGCGGGCGGGCGCGCTGCACGTACTGCTGGTCGAACGCGGCCAGGAGCCGTACGCGGGCCGCTGGGCACTGCCCGGCGGCTTCCTGCTGCCCGAGGAGTCGGCGGAGGAGGCGGCCCGGCGCGAGCTGGCGGAGGAGACGGGCCTGGCGGACGTGACCGGACTGCACCTGGAGCAGCTGCGGACCTACAGCGAACCCGGCCGGGACCCCCGGATGCGGGTCGTCTCCGTCGCCTTCGCCGCGCTGCTGCCGGACCCTCCCGAACCGCAGGGCGGCGGTGACGCGGCCGAGGCCTGCTGGATGCCGTACGACAAGGCGCAGGGCCTGGCCTTCGACCACGACCGGATCCTGGCCGACGCCCGGGACCGCGTCGGCGCCAAGCTGCAGTACACCTGCCTGGCCACCGCCTTCTGCCCGGCCGAGTTCACCCTCGGCGAGTTGCAGGGTGTCTACGAGACGGTGTGGGGCACGGCCCTGGACCGGCCCAACTTCCGGCGCAAGGTCCTCGCCACCCCCGGCTTCGTCGAGCCCGTCCCGGGCGCCGCCCGCCTGACCGGAGGCCGCGGCAAGCCCGCCGCCGTGTACCGCGCCGGTCCGGCCACCACCCTGCACCCGCCCCTGCTGCGCACCCCTCGGGAAGGACGCCCCGCATGACCACGACCCCAGGCACCAAGCGCGCCGCCACCGGAGCGCTCACCGGCCTCGCCCTCGGCGACGCGCTGGGCTTCCCCACCGAGTTCAACGACGTCCCGTCGATCCTCGCCAAGTGCGGCCCCTGGCGGGAGATGGCGCTGCCCAGGCCCGCGATCGTCACCGACGACACCCAGATGACGCTGGCGCTGGGCAAGGGGCTGCGGACGGCCATGGAGCGGGGCCTGCTCGGTCCCAAGCGGATGGAGCGGCCTGTGCGCGAGGAATTCGTCGACTGGTACCAGTCGCCGGAGAACAACCGGGCGCCGGGCAACACCTGCCTCAAAGCCTGCAACCTCCTCAAGGCCCCGGACCGCCCCTGGCAGGACGCCAGCCAGATCCACTCCAAGGGCTGCGGCGCCAACATGCGCGTCGCGCCGGTCGGGCTGGTCCCCGGCCTGAGCGACGAACAGCGC
Source organism: Streptomyces sp. NPDC042336 (assembly GCF_055581985.1). Taxonomy (NCBI): domain Bacteria; kingdom Bacillati; phylum Actinomycetota; class Actinomycetes; order Kitasatosporales; family Streptomycetaceae; genus Streptomyces; species Streptomyces sp. NPDC042336. The sequence continues at coordinate 31,327 of NZ_JBVJEA010000004.1, forward strand.
GCGGGCGCCGCCCAGTTGCAGTCCGCGCTCACGCACGGGCACCCCACCGCGCTCGCCGCCTCCGACCTCACCGCGCACGCCGTGCGGCTGCTCGCCGAGGGGGCCGAGCCGACCGGCCTGGTCGGGCGGCTGCGCTCCTACGCCTACGACAACCGCATCCGCTACCACGAGCGCTGGCTCGGCGACCTGTGGACCCGCGCCCAGGACCCGACGCCCGAGCACTTCATCGCACGCGGCTGGGACGAGTGCCTGGCGACACTCGACCGGCTCCAGGAGGCGGTGCGCTCCGTCTCACCGGAGACCGACCCCTGTCTGGCCGTCGGTGAGGGCTGGGTCGCCGAGGAGGCCATGGCGGCCGGGCTGCTGTGCTTCCTGCTCTTCGTCGACGAGCCGCTCACCGCCCTGCGCCGCGGCGCCTGCACCTCCGGCGACTCCGACTCCATCGCCTGCCTCGCGGGCGCCTTCGCGGGCGCGCACCTGGGTGCCGACGCCTGGCCGGCCGACTGGGCCGACCGCATCGAGTACCGGGGCGACCTGCTGGCCCTCGGAGCGCTCTGGGACGCTTGAGCGCATGATCGACGCCCTGGACATCGACCTGGCTCCGGTGGTGGGCGAACAGCCCTTCCCGGTGCTGTTCGCCACCGTCTCCGGCGCCCACCTCTACGGCTTCCCCTCCCGCGACTCCGACGTGGACCTGCGCGGCGTGCACCTGCTGCCCGCCGCCGACCTCGTCGGGCTCCACGAGCCGGAGGAGACGCGGTCGCGGATGTGGGACCGGGACGGCGTCGAGATGGACCTGGTCACGCACGACCTGCGCAAGTTCGTCCGGCTGATGCTCCGCCGCAACGGCTATGTGCTGGAGCAGCTGCTGTCGCCGCTGGTCGTGCACACCACCGAGGCACACCGGGAACTGGCCGGATTCGCGCCCGGCGTCCTCACCGGCCACCACGCCCACCACTACCGGGGGTTCGCGCAGACCCAGTGGCGGCTGTTCGAGAAGACCGGACAGCTGAAGCCGCTGCTGTACACCTTCCGGGTGCTCCTCACCGGCATCCACCTGATGCGCACCGGAGAGGTGCAGCCCCACCTGCCGACCCTCGGCGAGGAGGTCGACGCCGCTCCCGCGTACCTGCCCGAGCTGGTCGCCGCCAAGGCGGAGCGGGAGTACGGGGACGCAGGCGTCGACCACGCGCGGGTGCGGGCCGACGTGGAGCGGCTGCACGCCGTACTGGACGAGGCGCAGGCCGCGTCAGCCCTCCCCGACGCCCCCACCGCGTACGACGCCCTGCACGACTTCGTCGTACGGACCCGGCTGGAGCGCTGAGGCGCGGCGGGTGCGGACCAGGAAGTCCTCGACGCGGCGCCGGTCCGGTTCGGCCGGCAGCGGACTGCGCGAGGCCGCCTCCTCGCCCTCCCGCGCCAGGCGGTTCATCCGCGCCGCCACCTCCGGCCAGGGCACCTCGCCGCGCTTCACGGCGAGCAGTGCCTCGCGCCCTTCGCCCACGTCGATCGTCAGGACGCCGGTGCGCAGCAGGTCGCGGGCGCTCGTCAGGAGCCGCAGCAGGTGCATCGCGTGCTTCCAGCGCGGGGCGCCGTGGGTGCGCACGTGGGCGTCGAGCTTGTGGCGCTGGCCGTGCGCGTAGCGGGTGAACGTCTCGTGGGCCCGGCGGGAGAGGAACGCGTCGCGCAGGGCGAGCAGTTCGTGGCCGGTGTCGTCCGCGGACTCCACGAGCGGGGAGTGCAGGCACTCCAGGATGTTCGGGTTGGCCCGCAGGCCCAGTTCGCAGAAGCGCTCCAGCTCCCAGCTGAACTGCTCCCGTGCCGGGCCCTCCACGTGCGTCGGCGGCTTCTCGAAGCGCCAGAACAGGGGCGTCGGGGCGAGGAAGACGCCCCGGCGGTCCGTGTCGCTGTCCCGCGTCGCCAGTCCGAAGGCGCGTGAACCCATCACACAGGCGTAGATCGTGTGGTCGCGGACCAGGGTCTCGGGGCGCATGGCGGGAGCGTACGCGGGCGGCTCACGCCAGGCGGACCGAATTTCCCGTCACCGTGATCCGCTTCCCGGGCAGCGGCTCCGTCGCCGGGCCCCGCACCACCGAGCCGTCGGCGACGGCGAACCTGCTGCCGTGGCAGGCGCAGTCGATGGTGCCGTCCCGCACGTCCGACACGACGCAGCCCTGGTGGGTGCAGACCGCCGAGAACGCCTTGAACTCGCCCTCCTTCGGCTGGGTCACCACGATCTTCTCCTCGGTGAGGATCTTGCCGCCGCCGACCGGGACGTCGCCGGTGGCCGCCAGTTCCCGGCCGGACGAGACGGCCGAGGAGCCGCCGTCACCGTCCCCGTCGCCGCAGCCCGCGCAGAGCGCCACCGCGCCCGCGCCCGTGCAGCGGAGGACCGTACGGCGGGTCGGGGTGTGGGTCATGTCGCAACTCCGGGGCAGAAGGTCCAGCGGCGGGGTCAGCGTCTCAGGAGACGGGCGCCGCGGGCCGGTACGCGGCGGGCTGACTAGGCTGGACGGACCAAGAACCGATACACGCGTCAGCAACACCAGCAAGGAGCATCGCCGTGGCGGTACGAGCGGTCCGGGGCGCCGTCCAACTGGAGCGGGACGAGGCCGGACACATGGACGAGCAGGTCGCGGCCCTGCTGACGGCACTGATGGAGCGCAACGGCCTGACGGTCGACGACCTGATCAGCCTGTGGTTCACCGCCACCCCCGATCTGCACAGCGACTTCCCGGCCGCCGCGGCCCGCGGGCTCGGCATCACCGACGTGCCGCTGATCTGCGCCCAGGAGCTGGACGTCGAGGGCGCCATGCCCCGCGTCGTGCGTGTTCTCGCCCACATCGAGTCCGACCGGCCCCGCGCCGAGATCGCCCACGTCTACCTCGGCGCCGCCGCGGCCCTGCGCAAGGACATCGCCCAGTGAGAACCGCACTCGTCATCGGCACGGGCCTCATCGGCACCTCCGCCGCCCTCGCCCTCACCGCGAGGGGCGTCACCGTCCACCTCGCCGACCACGACCCCGAGCAGGCCCGCACCGCCGCCGCGCTCGGCGCCGGCACCGACGAGGCCCCGGGCGGCCCGGTCGACCTCGCGATCGTCGCCGCCCCGCCCGCCCTGGTGGCCGACGTGCTGGCCGACGCCATGGCCCGCGGCGCCGCCCGCGGCTACATCGACGTGGCCAGCGTCAAGGGCGGCCCCCGGCGGGAGCTGGAGGCGCGCGGCCTCGACCTGTCGGCGTACATCGGCACCCATCCCATGTCCGGCCGGGAGAAGTCCGGCCCGCTGGCCGCCACCGCCGACCTCTTCGAGGGCCGTCCCTGGGTGCTGACCCCGACCCGGGACACCGACACCGAGGTGCTGAACCTCGCCCTGGAGCTGGTCTCGCACTGCCGCGCGGTGCCGGTGGTGATGGACGCGGACGCCCACGACCGCGCCGTGGCCCTCGTCTCCCACATGCCCCACCTGGTCTCCAGCATGGTCGCCGCGCGCCTGGAGCACGCCGAGGAGGCCGCCGTACGGCTGTGCGGCCAGGGCATCCGCGACGTGACCCGGATCGCCGCCTCCGACCCCCGGATGTGGATCGACATCCTCTCCGCCAACCCCGGGCCGGTCGCCGACCTGCTCACCGATGTCGCCGCCGACCTGGAGGAGACGGTGCGGGCCCTGCGCGCCCTGCAGTCCTCCGACGAGGACAAGCGCCGCGAGGGCGGCACCGGCATCGCCGAGGTGCTGCGGCGCGGCAACGCCGGGCAGGTCCGCGTCCCCGGCAAGCACGGCTCCGCCCCGCGGGCCTACGAGACGGTGGCCGTCCTCATCGACGACCAGCCGGGCCAGCTGGCCCGCATCTTCGCGGACGCCGGACGGGCCGGGGTCAACATCGAGGACGTGCGGATCGAGCACGCGACCGGGCAGCAGGCGGGTCTGGTGCAGCTCATGGTGGAGCCGAAGGCCGCCGCCGTCCTCACCGCGGCCCTGAAGGAACGGGGCTGGGCGATCCGGCAGTGAGCGCGAGGGCGGTCGCGCCGCAGCGGGTGCGGCGCAGGGCTGTAAGAGGGGTCCCGCGGGCCCGGTAACCTTGTCCGGGACGCGCTCGCGTCCCGCACACCACCCACCGCACCGCACCAGGAAGGTGTCCCCTCGTGGAAAACGGCGCCGCCCCGACCGTCCCGGCCGTGATTGTCGCCATCGACGGCCCCTCCGGCACGGGCAAGTCGAGCACGTCGAAGGCCGTGGCCGCGCAGCTCGGTCTGAGCTACCTGGACACCGGTGCCCAGTACCGGGCGATCACCTGGTGGATGGTCAGCAACGGCATCGACACCGACGACCCGCACGCCGTGGCCGCCGCGGCCGGCAAGCCCGAGATCGTCTCCGGCACCGACCCGGCCGGTCCGACCATCACGGTCGACGGCGTGGACGTGGCCGGCCCGATCCGCACCCAGGAGGTCACCTCCAAGGTCAGCGCGGTCAGCGCCGTACCGGAGGTCCGCGCCCGGATCACCGAGCTGCAGCGCACCATCGCCGCCGCCGCGCCGCTCGGCATCGTCGTCGAGGGCCGCGACATCGGCACCACCGTGCTGCCGGACGCCGACCTGAAGATCTTCCTCACCGCCTCGGCGGAGGCCCGCGCCGCCCGCCGCAGCGGCGAGCTGAAGGGCGCCGACGTCAACGCCACCCGCGAGGCCCTGATCAAGCGGGACGCGGCCGACTCCAGCCGCAAGACCTCCCCGCTGGCCAAGGCCGGCGACGCGGTCGAGGTGGACACCACCGCCCTCACCCTCCCGCAGGTCATCGAGTGCGTCGTCACCCTCGTCGAGGAGAAGCGGGCGGGGAAGTGACCGCATCCTCCGCAACGCCCGTCCCCTCCGAGCAGGGCGCCGAGGTCGGCCGGCGCATCGGCGTCGGCCTGATGTACGGGCTGTGGAAGCCGCGCGTGCTCGGCGCCTGGCGGGTGCCGGCCACCGGCCCGGTGATCTACGCCGTCAACCACGCGCACAACATCGACGGCCCGATGGTCATGGGCGTAGCGCCCCGGCCGACGCACTTCCTGATCAAGAAGGAGGCGTTCGTCGGCCCGCTCGGACGCTTCCTGACCGGCATCGGCCAGGTCGAGGTGGACCGCCACTCGACCGACCGCACGGCCATCGCCCGCGCGCTGGGCGTGCTGGAGAACGGCGGCGTGCTGGGCATCTTCCCGGAGGGAACCCGGGGCGAGGGAGACTTCGCCTCGCTGCGCGCCGGGCTCGCCTACTTCGCGCTGCGCAGCGGCGCGCCGATCGTCCCGGTCGCGGTGCTGGGAAGCACGGACCGTCCCGGACGGTTGATAAAGGCGCTGCCCCCGCTGCGCTCCCGCGTCGACGTCGTCTTCGGCGAGCCGTTCGACGCGGGCGACGGCAGCGGGCGGCGCACCCGCAAGGCCCTGGACGAGGCCACCGAACGCATCCAGAAGCAGCTCACCGCGCACCTGGAAAACGCCAGGCGCCTCACCGGGCGCTGAGTGACACTTGAGTAGTGGATCACCCGGTACCGGGTGCGCCACCGATCACCACGATGAACGAGGTACGGACTTCATGAACGACCACATCCACTCCGAGGGCTCGGGCGAGGAGCACGACCACGGGGCGCTCGGCGACGCCGAGTACGCGCAGTTCATGGAGCTGGCCGCCGAAGAGGGCTTCGACGTCGAGGAGGTCGAGGGCGCGATCGAGGAGGCCGGGCACGGCCCGCTGCCCGTCCTCGCCGTCGTCGGCCGCCCCAATGTCGGCAAGTCGACCCTCGTGAACCGCATCATCGGCCGCCGTGAGGCGGTCGTCGAGGACAAGCCCGGCGTCACCCGCGACCGCGTCACCTACGAGGCCGAGTGGGCGGGCCGCCGCTTCAAGGTCGTCGACACCGGCGGCTGGGAGCAGGACGTCCTGGGCATCGACGCCTCCGTCGCCGCCCAGGCCGAGTACGCCATCGAGGCCGCCGACGCGGTCGTCTTCGTCGTGGACGCCAAGGTCGGTGCCACCGACACCGACGAGGCGGTCGTCCGGCTGCTGCGCAAGGCCGGCAAGCCCGTCGTGCTGTGCGCCAACAAGGTCGACGGCCCGAGCGGCGAGGCGGACGCCTCCTACCTGTGGTCGCTGGGCCTCGGCGAGCCGCACCCGGTCTCCGCGCTGCACGGCCGCGGCACCGGCGACATGCTGGACCGGGTCCTGGAGGCCCTGCCCGAGGCCCCGGCCCAGACCTTCGGCACCGCCGTCGGCGGCCCGCGCCGCATCGCCCTGATCGGCCGCCCCAACGTCGGCAAGTCCTCACTGCTGAACAAGGTCGCCGGCGAGGAGCGCGTCGTCGTCAACGAACTGGCCGGGACCACCCGCGACCCGGTCGACGAGCTGATCGAGCTGGGCGGCGTCACCTGGAAGTTCGTCGACACGGCGGGCATCCGCAAGCGCGTCCACCTCCAGCAGGGCGCCGACTACTACGCCTCGCTGCGCACCGCCGCCGCCGTCGAGAAGGCCGAGGTGGCCGTCATCCTCATCGACGCCTCCGAGTCGATCTCGGTGCAGGACCAGCGGATCGTCACCATGGCCGTCGAGGCGGGCCGCGCGATCGTCGTCGCCTACAACAAGTGGGACACCCTCGACGAGGAGCGCCGCTACTACCTGGAGCGGGAGATCGAGACGGAGCTGGGCCAGGTGGCGTGGGCGCCGCGGGTCAACGTCTCGGCGCAGACCGGCCGGCACATGGAGAAGCTCGTCCCCGCCATCGAGACCGCCCTGGCGGGCTGGGAGACCCGGGTCCCGACGGGCCGGCTGAACGCCTTCCTCGGCGAGCTGGTCGCCGCCCACCCGCACCCGGTGCGGGGCGGCAAGCAGCCGCGCATCCTCTTCGGCACCCAGGCGGGCACCAAGCCCCCGCGGTTCGTGCTCTTCGCCTCCGGCTTCATCGAGGCGGGCTACCGGCGCTTCATCGAGCGCCGGCTGCGCGAGGAGTTCAGCTTCGAGGGGACGCCGATCCACATCTCCGTGCGGGTGCGCGAGAAGCGCGGCGCGAAGAAGAAGTAGGACACCCACTGACGCGTGAGGGGCGCCCCCGGCCAGGGGCGCCCCTCACGCGTCAGTGGTCCTGCGGTCAGGTGCCGGACCGCGGGGCCGGAGGCAGTGCCGCCGGGACGTGGTGCGTGCCGCCGACGCGCTGCCACACCGACTGCTGGCCGACGCGGGCGCTCTGGGCCCCCGCGCTGTAGGCGCTGTAGCCGCCTCTGCCGCGCGGGATGCTCCTGAAGGCCGTGAACCCCAGTTCCTCCTCACCGCTGCGATCCCCCGGCAGCGATCGGAAGGACCTGACGTACTCGGCGTAGAGCGCGTCGTAGATCGGCGTGGTCGAGGGGCCGCCGTGGCGGTGGAAGGCGTCGTATGCGTACACGTATGTCCAAACGACCCCGGGGTGGAAGGGATGCGGCCCGGGTGACGGCCGTCCGGCAGCCGCGTGACCGGGCTCAGGTCCCCGCCAGCGGCAGCGCCGCCGCGACCAGCTGTCCGTTCGCCGCCGCCTTGTCCAGCGCGTCGCGCAGCAGGTCCTCGCGCGGCTGCCGGCCGATCGACCCGACGGGCGCCGCGAACATCAGCACCTGCTGGTGCTTGTTGGCCGCCGTGCGCCAGCCCTCGGTGACCTGGAGCGGCTGGTGCGCCTGCCACCAGGCCACCGGCCGGCCGCCGTTCGTCCCGGGCTGGAGCACCGCGTGCAGCTGGCCCATCGCGAGCAGGACCGACCAGCCGTGCAGCACGGCCGGCGCGGACACCAGCTCGGTGACCGGCATGAAGCCCTGCTCGATCAGCAGCGGCAGGAAGTCGTCCCCGGCGCCGGCCGTTCCGGGCCGGGCGATGGGCGCGGTCGGCTCCACCACGAGGGCCGGGTGCAGCTCTCCGGCGATCAGGATCAGTCCGCTGGTCACACCGAGCACGGCCTGCTCGGGCGCGGCCTTCTCCGGGGCGGCGGGAGCGGGCTCGGAGCGGGCCTGGTCGGCGTTGATGGAGCGCACCGCGCCCTGGAGCTGCTCCTCGGTGACCTTGACGACCTGCGAGGGCAGGCAGCCCGCGTGGGCGAAGGCGAGCACGGCGGTCTCGTCCCCGATGAACAGGACGGTGCTGGTGCGCTCCTGCTCACAGTCGCCCGGGGTGCGGCAGGACGTGCAGTCGTAACTGCCCGGGGCGGACTCCCCGGCCAGCAGGCGGTCGGCTTCTTCATCGCCGATCTCGGCGCGTACGTCGTCGCTGACGTCGAGCATGCGCGGCACGGGTGGCTCCCTCGGGATGCGGTGCGTGGCCGGACCGGGTGGCTCCCGGGCCGTGGTCCGGGCGGGTCCCCGGCTCATGCAAGGACAACGGGGGACCGGTGGCGGGAGTCACGCCCCATGGCCAACGGAATCGAACCATGCGACGCAGGCGATCACCCGGCGGTCGCTGTCGTCGCCGTAGGCCCAAGTGGGCTGCCGCGCACCGCTGTTGGGCCGATCGGGCACGGGCGACGCGCCCGCCCGGCGAGTCGACAAATCATGAAATCAGCGAATGAACTGGGTGACTGGAAAGAGTCGACACCGGGCGCTCGTCCCCGTCGTGACCACATCGCAATCGGACACGGACAACCAGAAGGCAGGGTTCCGGGTCTAACCGGACGACGAGAAGTCCATGGGAGGAACCGCACCGCATGACGCCGCCGGCCCCACCGGCCGTCCCGCTGCGCGCCGACTGCATCGGCGACTCGGCGGGCGGTCTGACCTTCGACGTCGCCGCGCGCGGAAGAACCGGGGCGGCCCTGCTCGTCCTGCGCCGCCGCGTCACCGGCGCCGTCGAGTCCGCCGCGGACACCGTCAGCCTGCCGCTGGCCCCGGCGGCGGCGGGCCGGCTGCGCGCCGCGCTGCCCAGCAGCGTCTCCCTGCCCGAGGGCCGCTGGGACGCCTACGCCCGCCTGTCCGACGGCCGGCCGCGGCGCCTGGTGCCCGGCGTCACCGATCTGCGCTCCCTGGCCGAGCGCACTCCCAGCGGGCGGCTCGGTCACGTCGCCGTCCGCATCCCGTACGCCACCCGGCAGGGCAACCTCACCGTCCGCAGCTGGCTGCGCGCCCCGCACGCGGAGGCGGTGGACCTGCGCCACGCGAGCGGCGGCCTGACCGTACGCGGGCGCGTGTACGGCACCCAGCTCCTGCCCGGGGCGGACGCCGAGCTGCGCGCCAGGACCGGCGACGGAGGGGGCGGCACGGACGGCTCCGTCGTGCGCCGGGTGGACGTCGCCGCCGAGCGGACGGAGTTCGCCTTCACCGTGCCCTACGACGGCCTTGCGCCCGGCCTGTGGGACCTGTGGCTGCGGCCCGCCGGCGACTTCGGTCCGGTGGTGCGCCTCGCGCGGCTGCTGGACGACGTCGCCGACAAGAACCCGGTCTTCACGTTTCCCCGCGCGCGGGTGCGGACGCCGCACGGCCCCGTGGAGGCCGGGCCGTACTACACCCGGGACAACGACCTGTCGCTCGCGGTCGTCCCGCTGGAAGCCTGACCGCGTGTCCGATGTTCGATTCATGTAAGTGATCCGGAGCCTTCCGCGCGGGCGCACGCAAGTCCGTTCGGGAGCGTTCGAATGCGGAATGCAGGACGTCGCCGGGGCGCCCCGAGCGCCTTTTCCGTCCACTTATTCGACGGAGTACCGCGACACGCGGGAATTCACCTCGGCCGCCTGCGGAACATGCGCGAATCCGTCCGTCCGTGTGAACGGGTTCCGGCAAAACGCGCAGCGTGATCCTGTGACAGAAATGTGACCGTAGGTGCATCTGTGACCCGTGTTACCGACTCGGGCTTCCCCGCTCCCGGAGCAGGGCATAGCGTGGCGGCATGGCACCGATTCCGACACCCCCGGCCGAGCCCCAGGACAGCCCGGACACCTACGTGGGCCTCGACTCCGACGCGGCCGAGCGGCTGGCGCGGGAGCGGGGCTGGTCGACGGTGCGGTCCCTGGCGCCCGGCACGGTCATCACCATGGAGTACCGCGTGGGCCGCCTCAACTTCGAGGTGAAGGACGGCCGCGTGGCCCGGGCCTGGAAGGGCTAGGACGGGCGCCCGCGGAACAGGCGCCGGGCGCCGTCAGCCGCCCGACAGGGGGCGCGCGGCCGGGGCCGTGTTGCGCGGGTGGCGGTCGGCGTGCGGCGGCCTGCGGCTGCCGGCCGGGGTCACCGGCGAACGGTCCGAGCGGGCCGTGTGCGGGCCCGGAGCCAGGTACACCGGGGCCCGGGGGGTGAGCGGCGCGGCGACCGGCTCGCGGGCCGGTGCCTCCGGCCGCCCGGAGCCCGCCGGGGCGACGGGTACGGGCCGCCCGACCGGCCGCTTCGTCGTCCGCGCTCGGCCGCGGCGGGCGGACCAGCGGTCGCGCAGACCGAGGATCCAGGCCTCCGCACGGGTGATCAGCGGCTCGAACCAGGGGAGCGCCAGCAGGATCAGCAGCCCCGCCGCCCAGCCGAGGAGCACGTCGCTGAGCCAGTGCGTACCGAGGTAGACGGTGGACATGCCCACCCCGAGCGAGGTGATCGCGGACAGCGCGGACAGCCAGCGCCGGGCGCGGTGCGTCGAGGCCAGGTAGGCGAGGATGCCCCAGGTCACGACGGCGTTCGCGGTGTGACCGCTCGGAAATATATCGCCGCCGAGCCACATCTCGTTGGCGCCGATCGTGGTCGCGTAGTGCGGTCCCAGCCGGCCCATGCCGTACTTGGCGGCGCCGACCGTGATGTTCAGCAGGAGCAGTGAGACACCGAGCGCCAGCAGCGGGCGCAGGGTGTGCTGCCGCCAGGAGCGCCAGCCGAGCCAGGCCGAGACCATCACGGCGGTGGGGCCGCGCTGGCCGAGCACCACGTAGTAGTCGACGAACGCGTGGATCTCCGGCCACTGCTGGTAGGGCCGGAAGAACATGACCTGCCAGTCGAGCCGGACCAGCCACGAGGTGATCACTACGGCCCACACGATCGCGAGGTAGAACGCGAGGGTCCCGGCGAACAGCGCGAACCTGTGCCGGGACATCTCCGGCACGTCCAGGAGCTCCGGCCGTTCCGGCTCCCGGTCCAGTCTCGCGAACACCCGGTCCAGACGGGTGGGCTTCCGTTCGGTACGCACCCAATCGACGTTACAGCGAGTGAGGAGTGATCCCGGACGAATCAACGGCTTTGTGATGACGATGTGATGTGGGATTCCTCTCAGGCGACGCCTTATTTCCGGGTAATCCGCAACCCCGTCCGGCCGTGGACTTCAATTCCTTTGATCGGTCCGGTCGACGGTTTTATCGTGCTTATGAATTCGTTCACCGAATGCTGGTACGGAATTGCCCCGGCGGTCATCGGGCGGCCCCGCCGGTCAGGGCGGGCCGGAGCCGTTCAGCCAGAAGGCCCCGTAGGCCGCCGAGGCCGCCGCGACGGCGCACACGACCGGCGCCGCCCTGGCGGTACGCAGCCGGGCCAGGCCCAGGGCCAGGGGGAACAGCAGCGGGAACGCGGGCAGCAGCAGCCGGGGCTTGGAGCCGAAGTAGCTCGACGCGCACAGGGCGAGCGCGGTGACGATCCCCGCGTACACCAGCAGCGGCAGCGGCTGGCGCTGCCGCACGCACACCACGTACAGCCAGGCCAGCAGCGCGACCCCGACGATCAGCCCGACGCCCGCCAGGGCCGCCGGGAACGACGTGAACTTCTGCGCGACGAAACGGGCGAAGGCCACGCCCCCGTCGAAGCCGTTGCGCCAACCGGCCTGCACGTCGAGATAGCCGAGCGGGCCCTTGCCGGTGCGGTGGCCGACCCACAGGACGTAACCGGCGGCGCCCAGGGGCGCGAGCAGCATGCCGAGCACGTGCCGCACGCCGGGGGCGCCGTCCGCGCCGTCGCCGCTCCTGCTCCGCACGAACGCCGTGATCACGGCCACCCACACCGCCGCCGTCACCGCGAGTCCGACCGGGCGGGTCAGCCCGGCCAGCGCGGCCAGCGTCCCGGCCGTCACCCAGCGGCCGGTCAGCACCGCGTACAGCGACCAGGCGGCCAGCGCCGTGAACAGGGACTCGCTGTACGCCATCGACTGCACGATCCCGACCGGCAGCACGGCCCACAGCAACGCCGCGCACACGCCCGCGCGGGGGCCGTACACGTGGTCCGCCACCGCGAAGATCCCCCAGGCCGCGGCGAGCGAGGCGAGGACGCTCACGACGAAGCCCGCGTCCGCGTACGACAGCGGGGAGACGGCCGCGCCGAGCCGCTCCAGCCAGGGCAGCAGCGGGAAGAACGCCAGATCGGAGTGGACGTCGCCGCCCGGCAGCCGCACCTCGTAGCCGTACCCCAGCTCGGCGACCCTGCTGTACCAGAGGGAGTCCCAGCGGGCCGTCAGCAGCGTGTAGGCGCTCTTGTCGCGCGCCGCGCTCCACAGGACCAGGGCGAGCAGGCCCAGGGCGCGCACGGCCGCGTAGCCGAGGAGCGCCGGGGCGGCCCGGCGCAGGGCACCGGACGGACCCGGGGCGCCGGAGCGGCCCGCGGTGCGCGTTTCAAGATCGGTCACGGACTCGATTATCTGCCGTGCGCCGGGCCGGCCTTCCCGGCGGGGCGGGCGGGAGGGTGGCCGCAGTGGCGCACGCCACACACGTGACGCGGGATGTGTGAGGCCCGCCACGTGTGCGGTGGCCGCTCTCGCGTACTCTGGCGAGTCACTCGCGTTCCGTTGCACGGCCCGGAGCCCCCGCTCCTCTCCGGCCGAGCCGCAGGGGAGTCCCCACCCCACGGCCCGCCGGACGCGAGGGAACATCTTGGAGGTACGTACATGTCCGGGACGACCACGGCCGCCGCCGCGCCGGGCCGTCGGGCGGCCGGGGCCGGTGCCCACCGCTGGGTGGTCCTGGTCGTCCTCTGCGTCAGCCTGCTGCTCGTCGCCGTCGACGCGACCGTGCTGCACGTGGCGGTCCCCGCCGTCACCGAGGACCTCAGGCCCGGCGCCATCGAACTGCTCTGGATCGTCGACGTCTATCCGCTCGTCTGCGCCTCGCTGCTGATCCTCTTCGGCACGCTGGGCGACCGGGTGGGCCGCAGACGGATCCTCCTGCTCGGCTACGCCCTCTTCGGTGTGGCCTCCGCGCTCGCGGCGCTCGCCGAGGGCGCCCAGGTGCTGATAGCGGCCCGCGCGCTGCTCGGTGTCGGCGGCGCCATGATCATGCCGGCGACGCTGTCGATCCTGCGGCAGGTCTTCCCCGACCGGCGGGAACGGGCGCTGGCCATCGGCGTCTGGAGCGCCGTGGCCGCGGTCGGCGCGGCGGTCGGACCGCTGCTCGGCGGCTTCCTCCTCGAGCACTTCTGGTGGGGTTCGGTCTTCCTCGTCAACATCCCGCTGATGCTGGTCAGCCTGCCGGTGGGGCGGCTGCTGCTGCCCGAGTCGAAGGGCGACGGCCGCGGGCCCTGGGACGTGACCGGCGCGCTGATGGCGGCGGGCGGCCTGTTCGGGGTCGTCCTGGGGGTGAAGCGGCTGGGCGGCGGGGAGCCGGTGGCCAGCCTGCTCACCGTGGTGCCGCTGGTGCTGGGCGCGGGCCTGCTGGCGGGCTTCGTACGCCGGCAGCGCCGGCGCACCCATCCGCTGGTGGACCTGCGGATGTTCCGGCGGCCGGCGTTCAGTACGTCGGTGGGGTGCATCGTGCTGGCGATGCTGGCGCTGGTGGGTCTGGAGCTGATCGCGGCGCAGTACCTGCAACTGGTGCTGGGGCTGTCCCCGCTGCAGACCGGGTTGCGGCTGCTGCCGCTGACCTTCGCGGCGATGGCGGCGGGTCTTGCGGGTGCGCGGCTGCTGCGGCGCTTCGGGCCGCGGCGGACGGTGTGCGCGGGGTTCTGTCTGACGGCCTTCGCGGTGGTGCTGCTGACGGCGATGGGCCGGGCCGACAACTGCGCGCTGATGCTGACCGGGTTCGTGCTGCTCGGCTTCGGTCTGGAGACGACGCTGTTCGGGGCGTACGAGTCGATGCTGAGCGAGGCGCCGCAGGAGCAGTCGGGTGGGGCGGCGGCGATCGGTGAGACCTCGTACCAGCTGGGCGCCGGGATCGGCATCGCCCTGCTGGGCAGCGTGATGAACGCGGCGTACGCGCCGGGGCTGACGGGGGGTGTGCCGGGGGTGCCGGCGTCTGCGTCGGTGGCGGCGGGGCATTCGCTGGGGGAGGCGTACGAGGTGGCCGCGCAGCTCGGGGGGCCCGCGGGGGGCGCGCTGCGGCGGGCCGCGGGGGATGCGTTCGTGCACGGGCTGCATGTGACGTTGCTGGTGAGCGCGGGGTTGTTGCTGCTGGGGGCGGTGATGGCGTTGCGGTTGCCGCGGGTGATGCAGTGCGAGGAGGTTTCCGTGCCTGCGCCCCGGGGGCCGGTGGAGTCCCGTGTCTCGGTGTGACCCCACGGTCGGCTGAGCACCGTCGGCGGCTGCGGCTCGCGGCGTGAGGCGGGCATGGTGGACGTGTGGGGCGTCGCATCGTAACGTCTGGAGCGAAAGCCGTGACTAGCGGTGCTAGTTTTACAGTCCCGGAGGGTGTCCCATGGCCGCGTCCCCCAAGTTGCCCGCCTTCGATCCCGCCGACCCCCTCGGCATCGACGACCTGCTGGAACCGGAGGACCTGGCGATCCGGGACACCGTAAGGGGCTGGGCCGCGGACCGCGTGCTGCCGCACATCGCGGACTGGTACGAGAAGGGCGAGCTGCCCGGGATCAGGGAGCTGGCGCGCGAGCTGGGTTCCATCGGCGCGCTCGGCATGTCCCTGGAGGGGTACGGCTGCGCCGGGGCGACCGCCGTCCAGTACGGGCTGGCCTGTCTGGAGCTGGAGGCGGCCGACTCCGGCATCCGCTCCCTGGTCTCCGTGCAGGGCTCCCTCGCCATGTACGCCATCCACCGCTTCGGGACCGAGGAGCAGAAGGAGGCGTGGCTGCCGCGCATGGCCGCCGGTGAGGTCATCGGGTGCTTCGGGCTCACCGAACCCGATCACGGGTCCGACCCGGCCAACATGCGCACCCACGCCAAGCGGGACGCCGGCGGCGACTGGGTGCTCAACGGGCGCAAGATGTGGATCACCAACGGCTCGGTGGCCGGCGTCGCCGTCGTCTGGGCGCGGACCGAGGAGGGCATCCGCGGGTTCGTCGTGCCGACCGGCAGCCCCGGGTTCTCCGCTCCCGAGATCAGGCACAAGTGGTCCCTGCGGGCCAGTGTCACCAGTGAACTCGTCCTCGACGACGTACGGCTGCCCGCCGACGCCGTACTGCCGGAGGTGACCGGACTGCGCGGGCCGCTCAGCTGTCTGTCGCACGCCCGTTACGGCATCGTCTGGGGCTCGATGGGCGCCGCCCGCAGCTCCTTCGAGGCGGCCGTGGAGTACGCGAAGTCGCGGGAGCAGTTCGGGCGGCCCATCGGGGGATTCCAGCTGACCCAGGCCAAGCTCGCCGACATGGCGGTCGAACTGCACAAGGGGATCCTGCTCGCCCACCACCTCGGGCGGCGCATGGACGCCGGCCGCCTGCGTCCCGAGCAGGTCAGCTTCGGCAAGCTCAACAACGTACGCGAGGCCATCGACATCTGCCGTACGGCCCGCACGATCCTCGGCGCCAACGGGATCTCCCTCGAGTACCCCGTCATGCGGCACGCGACGAACCTGGAATCGGTGCTCACCTACGAGGGCACCGTCGAGATGCATCAATTGGTGCTGGGCAAGGCGCTCACCGGACTCGACGCCTTCCGGTAGGAGGCGGTCCGGCGAGCGGGGGCGGGGCCGTGGTGCGCGGCCCCGCCTCAGCTCTGGTTGAAGAAACCGTCGGAACGGTGCGCGCCGGACTCGCCGCTGATCACCTGGGTGTCGGCCGGGCTCAGCAGGAACACCCGGGTGGACACCCGCTCGATCGAACCGCGCAGGCCGAAGATGAGCCCGGCCGCGAAGTCGACCACGCGCTTGGCGTCGGTGCCCTCCATGGCCGTCAGGTTCACGATGACCGGGACACCGTCCCGGAACAGCTCGCCGATGGCCCGTGCGTCCCGGAAGCTGTCCGGGGTGACCGTCGCGATACGGCGGCCCTTCTCCTCGGCCACGTCCGAGGCCACCTTGACCCGCGGGTCCGTGACCCAGGCGTCCCCGGGCTGCTCGGTGCCCTCGGTGTAGTCGTCGTCGTAGTAGCGCTCGTCATCGTTGTCGTCGACGAGGCCGAGCCACGCACTCGCCTTGCGTACCGATCCCATGGACGCCTCCTCTCACAGCGGTCTTTCGTGCTTCCGCATCCCTATGGTCATCCATGATGCGGACGTCGCGCCAAGTGGATAGACGCCGCGCGGGGGGTTTGTGACGGTACTGGTGCACAGCGGATCCGTCGAGAGTCCTTGTGTCCCAAGGGTCGTTTCCCAAACGGCTGCTGACTGTGAGTGAAATATGATTCTTCACGGCACACGGGTGAGGACGGGTGCGTACGGGTGATGGCGGCGGTCGGTACGATGCCGCAGCTCAGCGTCGTACCAACCACGGGGGAGCGTCGTGTTCGGAATCGTCAGGCCGTGCAGGCACCGGCTCGGAGAGAGCCTCACGAGCCAGTGGATGGCTCATTTGTGCGGGTTGTGCCTCGCACTGCGCAAGGACCACGGGCAGTTCGCGCGGATCGTGACGAACTATGACGGGCTGCTCATATCGGTTTTGACGGAGGCTCAGGCCGAGCGGGGCGGTGCGGGCGCCGGACGGCGCACCGCCGGACCCTGCCCGCTGCGCGGGATGCGCACCGCGTCCGTCGCGCACGGCGAGGGGGCCCGGCTCGCGGCGGCGGTCTCCCTGGTGCTGGCCTCGGCCAAGGTGCGCGACCACGTCGCCGACGGGGACGGCCTGCTGGCGCGGCGGCCGGTGGCCCTCGCCGCCCGCCGGATCGCCACCGGCTGGGACGCGGCCGGGGCGCGCGGCGGCAGCGCCGTCGGCTTCGACACCGCCGTACTGGTCGACGCGGTGGACCGGCAGGGCGGCATCGAGGCCCTCGCCGGGCCCGGCACGCCGCTGCTCACGGTCACCGAACCGACCGAGACCGCGACCGCGGCCGCCTTCGCGCACACCGCGCACCTCGCCGGGCGGCCGGACAACGCCGCGCCGCTCGCCGAGGCCGGACGGCTCTTCGGCCGGCTCGCCCATCTCCTGGACGCCGTGGAGGACCGGGAGGCCGACGCCGCGTCCGGCGCCTGGAACCCGCTCACCGCCACCGGGACGCCGCTCACCGAGGCCCGGCGGCTCGCCGACGACGCCGTGCACGGGGTGCGGCTGGCCCTGCGGGAGGCCGAGTTCACCGACGGGCGGCTGGTGCACCGGCTGCTCGTGCACGAGCTGGGCAACTCCGTGGACCGCGCGTTCGGCACCGTCTCGTGCGCCCATGGCAGCCATCCGTACGCCCCTCCCGGCGCGCCGGGCACCCCGGGCGTCCCCGGCGGCCCCGGTGGGCCGACGCCCCCGGAGCCGCCGCGCCGCGACCGGCGCGGGCTGCTCGCGGGCTGCGCCCTGTGGCTCGGGCTGGCCTGCACGTGCCAGATGTGCTGCGGCACGTTCGAGGACCCCTGGAGCCGGCAGCGCAGGGAAGGGCTCTGCTCCAACTGCGACTGCGGCAACTGCTGCGACTGCTGCGACTGCTGCAGCAACTGCTGCGGCGACGACGGGTGCGACTGCGGCTGCGACGGCTGCGACTGCGGGTGCAGCTGCTGAGGTGCCGTCAGCTCTGCCCACCGCCCGGCCGCCCCGCCCCCCGGGTCTCCCTGGTCTCTTCGGCCTTTCCGGCCGTCAGTCCTTCAGTCCTTCAGTTCCGGGGGTGAGATCTCCGACTTCGCTATCGCCGACTCGGTCGTGTCCCACTTCTTCAGGATGCGGGCGTACGTCCCGTCGGCGATCAGCCCGTTCACCGCGGCCCGGAGGGCGGGCGCCAGCGGCGAGCCCTTCTTCAGGGCGAAGCCGACGTCGAGGCGGTGGAACTCGTTGAGGAACTTCAGTCCCTTCTGGTGGGCGACCGCGTAGCGCAGGCCGTTGATGGTCGACATCACCACCTCGCTGCGCCCCTGCTGGAGCGAGGACCACAGCGCGCCGGGCTCGCTGTACGTCTGCACCGTGTACGCCTTGTCGCCCGCGTCCGTGCACAGGTGCCGGCTCTCCTCCAGCGTCGCCTCGAAGGTGGTGCCGGCGCCGGTCGCCACCTTTCGTCCGCACAGCTGCCTCAGGTCGGTGACCTCGGACAACTCGCTGTCCTCGCGGGCGGCGAAGCCCTGGCCGTCGTTGATGTAGGTGACGAAGTCGATGGTCCTGCGCCGCTCGTCGGTCACCCCGAAGTTGCTGGCGCCGACGTCGTACTTGCCGCTGTCCAGGGCCGGCAGGATCGCCTCGAAGGAGGCCTGCTGGGTCTTGAGCGTGATGTCGAGCGCCCTGGCCACCGCGTTCGCGAAGTCGACGTCCTGGCCGGTCAGCGTCTTGCCGTCGGACAGGTAGGTGGTGCCCGGCGGGGTGCCGCCGACGCTGACGGCCAGGGTGAGTTCCGTGGTGCCCGCCGGCAGCAGCCGCGCGGCGTCCGCGTCGCGCCGGACACCGGAGACGACGTCCGTGGTGGGGACCGCGTCGGAGCCGGCCGCCGCGCCCGCGACGTCCGCGGCGGGATCACCGGAGCCGCACGCCGTGAGCAGCAGGGCGGCCGAGGTGATCAGGGCGAAGGGGAGGAAGAGGCGTTTTCGGGCACGCGTGGGCGTACGCATCGTCAGTGGTCTCCTGAGAGCGAAGGCAGGGGGCGGCGCGAGGGGAGGGGCGTGCGCGTGTGAAGGCGGGTCGACGACGACAGGTCGAACCCGGGAAGGCCCCGACGGGATCGGACGATCAGGCGATCAGGGAATCAGGCGATCGGGGATCACGCGAGCGGGGCAGGCAGGGAGGTCGGCTCAACAGGAACAGGACCACACTCGACCGAAGTCGATGTGGGAGCGCGTGACCAGCCACTGCTGTGGATGCATGGGCCAAGTGGAACAGGCATCCGGTTCCGCGTCAACGACTTGAGATGTGCGGCTCACAGTGTGGACAGCCTTGACAGCGGGCGGAAACACCCCCGTACTCTCGGCGGACGGCCATGCTGAGGGGCTCGGCCGTGTGAAGGCACCACCCACCGTGTCCGACTGACTCGATGTCACGGAGCCTTCGCATGTCCTCCGACACCCTCGCCAAATCCGCCGCCGTACCGGAAACCCCGGACCGGGCGGACCTCCCGCGGACCGTCCCGCACCGTCGCCCCGGCCAGTGGACGGCCGCCGCGGTCGTGCTCGTCCTCCTCGCCCTCGCCGTCAACTCCGTCCTGCGCAACGACGCGTTCCAGTGGGGCGTCGTCGCGGACTGGTTCACCTCCGACTCCGTCCTGCGCGGCCTGTGGCTCACCCTCTGGCTCACCGCCGTCGTCATGGTCCTCGGCTTCGCGCTGGGCACCCTGCTCGCCGCGTTCCGGCTCTCCGCCAATCCCGTGCTGCGCGCCGTGAGCTGGGGCTACGTGTGGCTGTTCCGGTCGATACCGATCCTGGTGCAGCTGTTGCTGTGGTTCAACATCGGCGCCCTGTACCCGCAGGTCCTCGGCGTGAAGACGGTCGACCTGCTCGGCCCGGTCACCGTGGCGGTCATCGGCCTCACCCTGCACGAGGCCGCGTACGCCGCCGAGGTGGTGCGCGGCGGCATCCTGTCCGTGGACCGCGGCCAGGTCGAGGCCGCGCAGGCGCTCGGCCTGAGCCGGTGGCGCCGGTGGCGGCGGATCGTCCTCCCGCAGGCCATGCGCGCCATCGTCCCGCCGGCCGGGAACATGCTGATCGGGACCCTCAAGGGCACCTCCATCGTCAGCGTCATCGCCGTACAGGACCTGCTCTACTCCGTGCAGCTCGTCTACCACCGCACCTACCAGGTCATCCCGCTGCTCATGGTGGCCACCGTCTGGTACACCGTGATCACCTCGCTGCTCGGCATCGGCCAGTACTACGTCGAGAAGCACTACGCCCGCGGCACGGAGCGCACCCGATGAGCCGCCCCGCGCCGCGTCCCCGGGCCTCGCTGGTCGTCGTCGGCGCCGGGCCCCGCGGCACCGGACTGCTGGAGCGCATCGCCGCCAACGCGCCCGAGCTGTACGGCGGCCGAGGCCTCGACATCCACCTCGTGGACCCGTATCCACCGGGCGCCGGACGCGTCTGGCGTGCCCGGCAGTCGCCGCTGCTGTGGATGAACTCGCACGCCGAGGACGTCACCGTGTTCACCGACGACACGGTCGAGATGGCCGGTCCCGTACGGCCCGGACCCACCCTGCACGAATGGGCGGCCGTGGACGGGCGCACCTTCGCCGACCGGCGGACCCAGGGCGCGTACCTGCGCTGGGCGTACCAGCGTGCCGTGGCGGGACTGCCCGCCGACGTGGTCGTCTACCACCACGCGCGCCGCGCGCTGCGGGTGGAGGGCGCCCGGGAGGAACGCCAGCGGGTGTGGCTCGACGGCCGCGACACTCCGCTCCCCGCCGACCTGGTCGTCCTCACCCTCGGGCACCTCGACGCCGAACCCGACGCCGAACAGCGGGAGTTGTCGGCGTACGCCCGCGCGCACGGCCTGGTCCACCTCCCGCCGGACTTCACCGCCGACAGCGACCTGTCCGCGCTGCGCCCCGGGGAGCCGGTCCTCGTGCGCGGTCTCGGACTGGCCTTCGTCGACCTGATGGTGCTGCTCACCGAGGGCAGGGGAGGGCGGTACGACGGGGACACCTACGTCCCGTCCGGACGGGAGCCGGTGCTGTACGTCGGCTCGCGGCGCGGAGTGCCGTACCACTCGAAGATCGGCTACGACTGGACCGGGGACCGGCCGCCGCTGCCGAGGTTCTTTGGGCCCGCCGAGACCGAGGCGCTGCTCGCCCGGCCGGACGGCTTCGACTTCCGGCGCGACGTGTGGCCGCTGGTCGAGAAGGAACTGGGCTTCGCCCACTACCACCGCCTGTTCACGGCCCATCCGGAGCGGGTGCGCACCGGCTGGGCGGGCTTCGAGGCGCGGTACGCCGCAGCCGGCCCGGACGAGCGGGCCGCCCTCGTCGCCGCCGTCGTGCCCGACCCCGCCGACCGGCTCGACCTCGCCGCCCTCGACCGGCCCCTCGACGCCGTGCGGTACGGCTCGCACGCGCAGCTCCAGGAGGGGCTGCGCCGCTACGTCGAGGCCGACCTGCGGCGCCGGCACGACCCGGCGCACAGCCCGGACCTCGCGGTCTTCCTCGCCCTGCTCTCCGTCTACGGACAACTCGTCCGGCTCGGCGACATCGGCGGCTGGTGGCACGGCTTCTTCAGCCTCCTCGCCTCGGGACCGCCCGGACCCCGGCTGCGGCAGCTGCTCGCCCTGTCCCGGGCCGGCGTGGTGCGCTTCCTGGGCGCCGACATGGCGGTCACGGCCGGGGACGGGATGTTCCGGGCGACCAGCGCCACCGTGCCGGGGGCCGCCGTCGAGGCCCGGGCGCTGGTCGAGGCACGGCTGCCGCACCCCACCGTCGAACGCGCCCGCGACCCGCTGCTGCGCGCGCTGCACGCCGACGGGGCCGCCGCGACCCCGGACGGGCTGCTGGCCGTGGACCGCACCGACGGACGCGTGCTGGACCGGGCCGGACGGCCCCACCCGCGCCGGTTCGCGCTCGGCCCGCACACCGACGCGCGCGGCTCGGGCGCGTTCACCCGGCCCCGTACCGGCGGCGTGGCCTTCCGGCAGAACGACGCCACCGCGCGGGCCGTACTGACCTTCCTGCGGGCGCCCGAGCGACCCGCGTCACCGCATCACGCCCTGCTGGAGGAGCCCGCGCGATGAGCATCACCGACGACACGGACGTCATGGTCGACATCAGGTCCGTGCACAAGAGCTTCGGCCCGCTGGAGGTGCTCAAGGGCATCGACCTCACCGTGCGCACCGGCGAAGTGACCGTGGTGCTCGGCCCCTCCGGTTCCGGCAAGTCGACGCTGCTGCGCACGGTCAACCACCTGGAGAAGGTGGACCGGGGCCTGATCAGCGTGGACGGCGCCCTCATCGGCTACCGGCGCAGCGGCGACCGGCTGCGCGAGCTGCCCGAGCGCGAGGTGCTGAAACAGCGCACCCGGATCGGCTTCGTCTTCCAGGACTTCCACCTCTTCCCGCACCTGACCGTGCTGGAGAACATCACCGAGGCCCCGGTCTCCGCGCTGCGTCGGCCGCGCCGCGAGGCCGTCGAGGCGGCACGCCTGCTGCTGGAGCGGGTCGGGCTCGCCGACAAGGCGGGCGCATACCCACGGCACCTGTCCGGCGGGCAGCAGCAGCGCGTGGCCATCGCGCGGGCGCTCGCCCTGGAGCCGAGGCTGCTCCTGTTCGACGAGCCGACGTCCGCACTCGACCCCGAACTGGTCGGCGAGGTGCTCGACGTCATCAAGGACCTGGCCCGGCAGGGCACCACCATGATCGTCGTCACGCACGAGATCGGCTTCGCCCGCGAGGTCGCCGACACGGTGGTCTTCATGGACGACGGACGCGTCGTCGAACAGGGCCCGCCCGGCGACGTACTGGACCGCCCGCGGCACGAGCGCACCCGGGCCTTCCTCTCCAAGGTCCTGTGACGGCGGGGCCGTTGGCGCGGACAGAGGCAGGCAGAAGCAGGCAGAAGCAAATAGAAGCAAATGGAAGCCGACATAAACAGACGGAAGGGATGACCCTGTATGACCTCCTCCCACGGCAGGCGGCGGCTGCACCTGGCGACCGCCCTGGACCGGCGGTCGGTGTACGACGCCGACGAGTTCGTGGCGGCCGCCCGGCTCGCCGAACGCGGCGCGCTCGACTTCGTGACCCTGGGCGACAGCCTCGCCCGCCCCGGCCCCGACGCGCTCTCCGTGCTGTCCCGGGTGGCGCCCGCCACACGGCGTGTCGGCCTGGTCCCGACCGTCACCACCACCCACACCGAGCCCTTCCACGTCCAGGCGGCGGTGGCGACCCTGGACTGGGTCAGCCGCGGCCGGGCGGGCTGGCGGATCGAGGTGTCCACCACCGAGGGCGAGGCCCGCCTCTTCGGCCGCCGCCACGCCGCACCCGCCGACGCGCTGTGGCAGGAGGCCGGCGAGGTCGCCGACGTGGCGGCGCGCCTGTGGGACAGCTGGGAGGACGACGCCGAGATCCGGGACGTGGCCACCGGCCGGTTCGTCGACCGGGACAAGCTGCACCACGTCGACTTCACCGGCTCCGCCTTCTCCGTCAAGGGCCCCTCGATCGTGCCAAGGCCCCCGCAGGGGCACCCCGTGCGCGTGGTCGACGCCACCGACCGGGCCGCGCGGGCGGTCGCGGCCCGGTACGCCGACGTGGCGCTCGTGCGCACCGCGCTGCCCGACCGGGCCGCCGCCGCGCGGGCCGAACTGCGGGCGTCCGCCGCGGCGCACGGCCGCGACCCGGACGACCTGCGGGTCCTCGCCGCCCTGGACGTCGACCTCGGCGACGGCGAGTACGCGGCCGAACCCGGCCACGGCGGAGGCGGCCCCCGCGTCACACCACGCGGCCCGCAGTACCGCGGCGGTCCCGTGGACCTCGCCGAACTCATCGCCTCCTGGCACCGGGACGGCACCGTCGACGGCTTCCACCTCACGCCGGCCGAGCCGCGCCGCGACCTGGAACGCCTCGTCAACGGCACCGTGTCGCTGCTCCAGCACCGGGGCCTGTTCCGCACCTTCTACCCGGGCAGCACGCTCCGGGACCACCTGGGCCTGGCCCGGCCCGCCAACCAGTACGCCGTCGCGCAGGGAGCGTCATGACCGGACCGAAGCGGAAAGAACCTAAGCCGATGCACCTGGCCGCCCACTTCCCGGGCGTCAACAACACCACCGTCTGGGCCGATCCGCGATCGGGCTCGCAGATCGACTTCGCCTCCTTCGAGCACCTCGCGCGCACCGCCGAACGCGGCCTGTTCGACTTCTTCTTCCTTGCCGAGGGGCTGCGGCTGCGCGAGCACAAGGGCCGTATCCACGACCTGGACGTGGTCGGCCGCCCCGAGTCCCTGACCGTGCTGAACGCGCTCGCCGCCGTCACCGGACGCCTCGGACTCGCCGCCACGGTCAACGCCACCTTCAACGAGCCCTACGAACTCGCCCGCCGGCTCGCCACCCTCGACCACCTCAGCGGCGGCCGGGCGGCCTGGAACGTGGTGACCTCCTCCGACGCCTTCACCGGCGAGAACTTCCGGCGCGGCGGCTACCTGGACCGGTCCGAGAGGTACACCCGGGCCGCCGAGTTCGTGGCCACGGCCCGAGAACTGTGGGACTCCTGGGCCCCGGAGGACACCCCCCGGCCCTTCGCCCACCACGGGCGGCACTTCGACATCGCGGGCGAGTTCACGCTGCCCCGTTCCCCGCAGGGGCACCCGGTGGTGATCCAGGCGGGCGACTCCGACGAGGGCCGGGAGTTCGCCGCCTCCTCGGCGGACGTGATCTTCACCCGCCACGGCACCCTGGACGCGGGGCGTGCCTTCTACGCCGACGTGAAACGCCGCCTGGCCAAGTACGGCCGGAGCCCCGGCGATCTCAAGATCATGCCCGGCGTCACCGTCGTCCTCGGGGACACCACCGCCGAGGCGCACGAGCGGGCCGAGGAGATCCGGTGGCAGCAGGTCTCCCCGCAGACCGCGCTGCTCACACTGGAGCGGATCTGGGGCGTCGACCTGTCCGGGTACGACCCCGACGGGCCGCTGCCCGACGTCGACCCGGTGCCCGATCCACAGCTCAGCCAGGGGCGGACCCGGCAGGGCGACAGCGTCGCGACCGCCGAGAAGTGGCGGGCCCTGGCGCAGGAGCGGGGGCTGTCCATCCGGCAGACCGTGATCGAGGCGGGCGCCCGGCAGTCCTTCGTGGGCACGCCCGAGGAGGTCGCGGCCGAGCTGACGGAGTTCGTGGCGCGGGACGCCGCCGACGGCTTCATCCTCGTACCGCACCTCACCCCGGGCGGGCTGGACGAGTTCGTGGACCGGGTGGTCCCGCTGCTCCAGGAGCGCGGCGCGTTCCGTACCGGGTACGAGGGCGCGACCCTGCGCTCCCACCTCGGGCTGGCCGAACCGGTGTGGAAGGCTTGAACGATGACGAAGGGTTCACCCGGCGACGTGCCGGACAAGGCACTCGGCACCGCGTCCGGCGAGGTGTCCGACGCGTGGCTGCGGTGGCACGAGCAGCGCGTCGCCACCGTCTCGGCGCCCTACGGACCGCTCGCGCTGACCGGCACGCACTGGCTGGAGGACCATCCGGACGGGCAACTTCCGGACATCCCCGGGCGGTGGACGGCGGACGGCGACGCGGTGCTGCTGACGGCCGGGCGCGCGGCCGGGCTCACCGTGGACGGGCGGCCCCTGGACGGCGAGGCGCGGCTCACGGCCGACCCGGGACCGGCGGGCACGGCCCGGGTGGCCTGCGGCGAGCGGCGGCTGGTCGTCCTGGTCCGCGAAGGGCTGTGGGGCGTCCGTGACTTCGACCCGGCCGCCCCCGCACGGCGGGCGTTCCGCGGCATCGCGGCCACGCCGTACGACCCGCGCT
Organism: Streptomyces sp. NPDC042336; assembly: GCF_055581985.1. Taxonomy (NCBI): domain Bacteria; kingdom Bacillati; phylum Actinomycetota; class Actinomycetes; order Kitasatosporales; family Streptomycetaceae; genus Streptomyces; species Streptomyces sp. NPDC042336. The sequence goes on from NZ_JBVJEA010000004.1 coordinate 56,895, forward strand.
GGTCGGTGCCGGGCCGCTTCACCCCGTACGACGCGGGACCGCGCAGCGTGCGGGTGCTGAACGCGGACGGCCGGGAGCGCGGGCTGGCGCTCGGCGGGGAGCTGGCCTTCGAGCTGGACGGGCGGCGGCACACGCTCCAGGTGAGCGTCGAGGACGACGGCTCGCTGTGGGCCGTCTTCGCCGACGCCACCAGCGGGAACACCAGTCACCGCTTCCGGTTCCTGCGCCCGGCCGCGCCGGACGCCGAGGGGTGTACGACGGTCGACCTCAACCGCGCGCTGCTGCCGCCGTGCGCGTTCGCCGACCACTTCGTCTGTCCCCTCCCGCCGCCGGGGAACACCCTGGAGGCCCACGTCGCGGCGGGGGAGCGCGAACTGCGCTGACGCCGGACGGGGGTTGGTAAAGGCCGTTCAAAGGCGGACGACCGAAAGGCACTCTTGCGCCGACCGGTCGTTCGGCCGAGACTTCAACCTCAGCGCTTGTCAGGAGCACGACGTGTCCGGGGAACCCGGAGGTCCGCGCCTGGCTGCGCCTCACGGGCCCCCACCCCCACCAGAGGGGCCCCCGACTTCCCCTGTGGAGGAACGAAAAGTGAGGATCAAGCGCACCACCCCCCGCAGCGGCATCACGAGACGGACTCGGCTGATCGCCGTATCCACCGGTCTCGTGGCCGCGGCCGCCGTCGCGATCCCCAGCGCGAACGCGGCGCCCACTCCGGCCACCTTCAGCGCCGCCGAGCTGAGCAGTGCCGGCAGTGCGGTGCTCAAGGCCGATGTCCCGGGCACCGCCTGGGCCGTCGACAGCAAGTCCGGCCGGGTGCTGCTCACCGTCGACAGCACCGTCTCCCAGGCCGAGATCGCCAAGATCAAGGAACAGGCCGGCGACAAGGCCGGCGCGTTCACGATCAAGCGCACCCCCGGCACCTTCAACAAGCTCATCCAGGGCGGTGACGCCATCTACGCGAGCAGCTGGCGCTGCTCCCTCGGCTTCAACGTCCGTGCCAGCAACGGCGCCGAGTACTTCCTGACCGCCGGACACTGCACCGACGGCGCCGGCGCCTGGCGTGCCAGCTCCGGCGGCACCGTCATCGGCCAGACGGCGGGCTCCAGCTTCCCGGGCAACGACTACGGCATCGTGCAGTACACGGGGTCCGTGGCCCGGCCCGGCACGGCCAACGGCGTGGACATCACCCGCGCGGCCACCCCGAGCGTGGGGACCACCGTCATCCGTGACGGCTCCACCACCGGCACCCACAGCGGCCGGGTCACCGCCCTGAACGCCACCGTCAACTACGGCGGCGGCGACATAGTCTCCGGTCTGATCCAGACCACGGTCTGCGCCGAGCCCGGCGACTCCGGCGGTTCGCTCTACGGCAGCAACGGCACCGCGTACGGTCTGACCTCCGGCGGCAGCGGCAACTGCTCCTCCGGCGGGACGACCTTCTTCCAGCCGGTGACGGAGGCCCTGAGCGCCTACGGCGTCAGCGTCTACTGACCGGTCCGCCCGCGCCGCACCGCGCGGCCGGCGGTGCGACGAGCCCCCGTGCACCGAGAGGTGTGCGGGGGCTCTCCCGCGTCCGGACTGCGGGTCCGTGCGTCCCGCTGAGAGGGGAGCGAACGGTGAAGGCCGTGTGACCACCCTGGAGTTGTCGTGCGCACGTCCTGGAGTCGACCTTGTGTGCGGCCTGTGGAATCGGAACAGTTAACGCTCGTCAACCAGCCTTCCGGTTCACGAGGTCCCCACAACCTCGCGGGCCGACCCCCCACAGGAGGACGTGAGTTGAAGCACCGACGCATACCCAGGCGGCGGGTCGCCGTAGTAGGTGCGGGCATCACCGCACTGGTCGCGGCCGGGGTCACCTTCCAGACCGCGAACGCCAGCGAGGCCCCCACGGCCGCCGCGCCCGAGACCCTGTCGGTCACGGCGGCCGGAAAGCTCGCCTCCACGCTGCTCGGCGACCTCGGCGCCGACGCGGCCGGCACGTACTACGACGCGCAGGCCAAGAGCCTCGTCGTCAACGTGCTCGACGACAGCGCCGCACAGACCGTCGAGGAGGCGGGCGCCAGGGCGAGAGTCGTCGAGAACTCGCTCGCCGACCTGAAGAGCGCGCGCACCACCCTCACGAAGGACGCGACCATCCCGGGCACGTCCTGGGCGACCGACCCGACCTCCAACAAGGTCGTCGTCACCGCCGACCGCACGGTCTCCGGGGCCGAACTGGCCAAGCTGACCAAGGTGGTCGACGGGCTGGGCGCCAAGGCCGAGCTGAAGCGGACCAAGGGCGAGTACAAGCCCTTCATCGCGGGCGGCGACGCCATCACCGGAGGCGGCGGGCGCTGCTCGCTCGGCTTCAACGTGACCAAGGGCGGCGAGCCGTACTTCATCACGGCCGGCCACTGCACCGAGTCCATCTCGAGCTGGTCGGACTCCTCCGGGAACGTCATCGGCGAGAACGAGGCGTCCAGCTTCCCGGACAACGACTACGGCCTGGTCAAGTACACCGCCGACGTGGACCACCCGAGCGAGGTGAACCTCTACAACGGGTCCTCGCAGGCCATCTCGGGCGCCGCCGAGGCCACCGTCGGCATGCAGGTGACCCGCAGCGGTTCCACCACCCAGGTGCACGACGGGACGGTGACCGGCCTGGACGCCACCGTGAACTACGGCAACGGCGACATCGTCAACGGCCTGATCCAGACCGACGTCTGCGCCGAGCCCGGCGACAGCGGCGGCTCGCTCTTCTCGGGCGACAAGGCCGTCGGCCTCACCTCCGGCGGCAGCGGCGACTGCACCTCGGGCGGCGAGACCTTCTTCCAGCCGGTGACGGAGGCCCTGTCGGCCACCGGTACGCAGATCGGCTGAGCGGTACCCGCACACCTGTGAAGTCCCGTCCCGCGCGCGAGGGGCGGGACTTCCGCGTGTGCGCCCGGGCTCCCGCGCGCGTACGGCGGTCAGCCGGCCCGTGCGGGCGGCAGCTCCGTCTCCTGCCGGCCGCGGCGCGGCAGCACGGCCGCCAGCATCGTGATCACCGTCCCCGCGACCGCCCACGCCCACAGCACCAGCAGGGAGGCGGTCACGTCGTTTCCCTTGAAGTAGGCGATCGAGCGGGCCGCCCAGGTGCCGGCGCCCGGGGGCAGCGCCGGGCCGATCGCCTTCCAGAACGGCGGGAGCAGCGGCAGCGGGAAGGCGCCGCCCGCGCTCGGGTTGCCCGCGATCACCACCAGCAGGATCGCCAGACCGATGCCGACGATCCCGAAGACGCCCTGGAGGGCGAGCGTGGCGGCGCCCACCGCGAAGGTGATCAGCGCGCCGAGCCCCCACAGGTCCAGCACGCCGCCGGGCAGCGCACCCAGGATCGGCCCGATGATCACCGCGCCGCCGAGTCCGCCGACGATCGAGACCAGCGTCATCACGATCAGCCGGATCGCCGCCCGGCGCGGGTTGGCCGGCCGGGCGCCGGTGCTGATCGCCAGGATCGAGGCGCACAGGTAGCCGCCGACGCACCAGCCCACGACCAGGTAGAAGGACGACAGTCCGTCGAAGTCGTGGGACGAGGCCGGGGCCACGTCGACCACCCGTACCGCGCGTCTCTCGGCCTGCTCCGCCTTGCCGACGATGCCCTCCAGGGTGGTGGCGAGGACGGTGCCGCCGCCGGAGGCGACCAGCAGGGTGTCCTGCCTGCCGTCGGGGTTCAGGATCAGGGCGCCGTCGATCTCCCGGTCCATGACCTGCCGCCGGGCGCTCGCCTCGTCGGCCACCGCGCGCGGGTCCAGCGGGGAGCCGGGCAGCCGCTCCAGCCGGTTCACCGTCTGTCCGGCGGCCGCCCCGGGCGCGACCACCCCGAAGGGCACGTCCTTGGGTCTCGGGTCGTGCAGCGCCCCCACGTAGGAGGCGATGAACAGCAGCTGGAGCGCGATCACGCCGAGGACCAGCAGGGTGGCCCGCGGGGTGACGGCGTCCTTCACCTCACCGAGGAAGGAGCCGGTTCGCGTGCCGGGGCCCGGTGTGTGTGACATGTCCCCACAGTCCGGGTCGGGGAGCGTTTGCGCAGGTGGGGCGGGGCCGAACGGATGTCGCACACACATTCGAGGATGGGGGTATGGTGGGTGAGTAGCTGGGAACAGACGTTCGATAATGACGTTCGGGCCCATGTGGTCGTGCGTCGGTTCATGAGTCGGGAGGTGCGTGATGCCGGGTTTCACGCACCTGCACACCGTCTCCGGTTTCTCCGCCCGTTACGGCGCCTCCCATCCGGAGCGGCTGGCCGAGCGCGCCTTCGAGCGGGGCATGGACGCCCTCGCCCTCACCGACCGCGACACCCTCGCGGGCACGGTCCGCTTCGCCAAGGCCTGCGCGAAGGCGGGCGTCCGCCCCCTGTTCGGCGCGGAGCTGGCGGTCGCGGCCCCCGAGCCGGAAGCCGGCCGCACGGACACCTCCGTACGCCGGGACCGGCGCCGCGTCCCCGTGCGCGGCGGCGCCTTCGTCGACGAGTCGGCCGCACGGGTGACCTTCCTCGCCCGCGACGGCGCCCGCGGCTGGGCCGACCTGTGCCGCCTGGTCTCCGCCGCCCACACGGCCGAGGGCAGCCCGCTGCTGTCCTGGTCCGACAACCACGCCGACGGGCTGACCGTCCTGCTCGGCCCCGACTCCGACGTCGGCCGCGCCCTCGCCGCGGGCCGCCCCGACCGCGCGGCCGGGCTCCTCGCCCCCTGGCGGGAGGTCTACGGCGACGCCCTGTGCCTGGAGGCCGTCTGGCACGGCCGCGAGGGCACCGGCCCCGGCTCCCTGCGGCTGGCCTCCCGCACCGTGGGCTTCGCCGCCGAGCAGGGCGTCCGGCCGGTGCTCTCCAACGCCGTCCGCTACGCCGACCCCGGCCAGGGCGAGGTCGCCGACGTCCTGGACGCCGCCCGCCGCCTGGTCCCGATCGGCGCCGGCAAGGAACTGGACTCCGGTGAGGCCTGGCTCAAGGACGCCGGTGCCATGCGGCACGCCGCCGAGCGGATCGTCGAGTCCGCGGGTTTCCGGCGCGACACCGCCCACCGTCTGCTGGAGCAGACCCGGGCCACGGCCGCCGAGTGCCTGGTCGACCCCGAGGACGACCTCGGCATGGGCGCCGTCCACTTCCCCGAACCGCACCTGGTCGGTGCCGGCCGGCGCACCGCCCAGCGGGCGCTCGCCTCCCGGGCGGCGGCGGGCATGGTGCGGCGCGGCTACGACCGGATGCCGGGCCGCCGGGAGTACTGGGAGCGGATGCACCACGAGCTGGACATCATCGCCCACCACGGCTTCGCCTCGTACTTCCTCACCGTCGCCCAGGTCGTGGACGACGTACGGCACATGGGCATCCGGGTCGCCGCGCGCGGCTCCGGCGCGGGCTCGCTCGTCAACCACCTGCTCGGCATCGCGCACGCCGACCCGGTCGAGCACGGGCTGCTGATGGAGCGCTTCCTGTCCAGGGAACGGGTGGTGCTGCCCGACATCGACATCGACGTGGAGTCCGCGCGCCGCCTGGAGGTCTACCGCGCGATCATCGGCCGGTTCGGCACCGAGAGGGTCGCCACGGTCGCCATGCCGGAGACGTACCGGGTGCGCCACGCCATCCGCGACGTGGGCGCCGCCCTGTCCATGGACCCGGCCGAGATCGACCGCGTCGCCAAGTCCTTCCCCCACATCCGCGCCCGCGACGCCCGCGCGGCGCTGGAGGAGCTGCCCGAGCTGAAGGAGCTGGCGGGGGAGCGGGAGAAGTACGGAAAGCTCTGGGAGCTGGTCGAGGGCCTCGACGCCCTCCCGCGCGGCGTCGCCATGCACCCCTGCGGTGTCCTGCTGTCCGACGCCTCCCTGCTCTCCCGTACGCCGGTCGTGCCGACCAGCGGCGAGGGCTTCCCGATGGCGCAGTTCGACAAGGACGACGTGGAGGACCTCGGGCTGCTCAAGCTGGACGTGCTCGGGGTGCGGATGCAGTCGGCGATGGCGCACGCGGTCGCCGAGGTGAAGCGGGCCACGGGCACCGAGGTCGACCTGGACGCCGTACCGGAGGGCGACCCGGCGACGTACCGGATGATCCGGTCCGCCGAGACGCTGGGCTGCTTCCAGATCGAGTCGCCGGGCCAGCGGGACCTGGTCGGCAGGCTCCAACCGGCCACCTTCCACGACCTCGTGGTCGACATCTCGCTCTTCCGGCCCGGGCCGGTCGCCGCCGACATGGTGCGCCCGTTCATCGAGGCCCGGCACGGACGGGCGCCGGTGCGCTACCCGCACGAGGACCTGGCGGAGCCGCTGGCGGGGACGTACGGGGTCGTCGTCTTCCACGAGCAGATCATCGACATCGTCGCCATCATGACCGGCTGCGGACGCGGCGAGGCGGACCGGGTGCGGCGCGGTCTTTCCGACCCGGAGTCGCAGGGGCGGATCAAGGTGTGGTTCGCCCAGCACGCGACGGCGAACGGCTACGACACGGAAACGATTCAGCGGACCTGGGAGATCGTCGAGGCGTTCGGCAGCTACGGCTTCTGCAAGGCGCACGCGGTGGCCTTCGCCGTGCCGACCTACCAGTCGGCGTGGCTGAAGACCCATCACCCGGCCGCCTTCTACGCCGGGTTGCTCACCCACGACCCCGGCATGTACCCCAAGCGGCTGCTGCTGGCGGACGCGCGGCGGCGCGGGGTGCCGATCCTGCCGCTGGACGTGAACAAGTCGGGGGTCGCACACAGGATCGAACTGGTGTCTGAATCACGTACGTCGCGCAAGGCGAAGACCTGGGGTCTGCGCCTCGCCCTCTCGGACGTGCACGGCATCAGCGAGGCCGAGGCGGAACGGATCGCCGGGGGACAGCCCTACGCCTCCCTGCTCGACTTCTGGGAACGGGCCCGCCCCAGCAGGCCGCTGGCCGGACGGCTCGCCCAGGTCGGCGCGCTGGACGCGTTCGGCGCCAACCGCCGTGACCTGCAACTGCACCTGACCGAGCTGCACCGCGGCGCCCGGGGCGGACGCGGCGACCAGCTCCCCCTGTCCGGCGGCCGGAAGACGGCACCGGCCGGGCTGCCCGACCTCACCTCGGCGGAGAAGCTCAGCGCCGAACTCGGCGTGCTCTCCATGGACGCCTCGCGCAACCTGATGGACGACCACCGCACCTTCCTGCGCGAGCTGGGCGTGGTGTCGGCCAAGCGGCTGCGCGAGGCACGGCACGGGGAGACGGTGCTGGTCGCGGGCGCCAAGGCGGCCACCCAGACCCCGCCGATCCGCTCCGGCCGCCGGGTCATCTTCTCCACCCTCGACGACGGCTCCGGCCTGGTCGACCTCGCCTTCTTCGACGACTCCCACGACGCCTGCGCGCACACCGTCTTCCACTCCTGGCTGCTGCTGGTGCGCGGGGTGGTGCAGCGGCGCGGCCCGCGCAGCCTCAGCGTGGTCGGCTCCGCCGCCTGGAACCTCGCCGACCTGCTGGAGGTGCGCCAGGAGGAGGGCCTGGAGGGCGTCGCCGCCCGGCTGGCCGGAACGGGCGGGGCGCGAGGGGCGGACGGGACCGGGGGCGACGAACCCGAGGGCGGCCCGGCGCGCCGCCGTCTTGCCGGTTCGGACGGACGGCCCGCGCCGGCCGGGTCCGCGGCCCAGGACCCGATGGAGCAGCGGAAGATCCGCATGTCCACCGGGTACGAGATGCACCCCTGGGCCGATCTGCGCCCCGCGGGCGAAGGGCCCGCGGTCGGAAGGAAGTTGTGGCACCAGAGTCCGGGGAGTGCGGGATGACCATTCTGTGCGTACGTTTCCAGCTGCCGCCGATGTACGAGGCGCCCCTGCCCGAACTGCTCGGGTTGCTGGAGGAGTTCACGCCGGTCGTCGAGGCGCTGCCGCCCGACGGCGCGCTGGCCGACCTGCGCGGCGCCGAGCGGTACTTCGGGCGCGACGCCGTGGAACTGGCCTCGGTGATCCGGGTCCGCGCCCTGGCCCTGTACGGCGTGGACTGCGTGATCGGTGCCGGGCCCGGCCCGATGCTGGCCCGCATGGCACTGCGCGACGCCCGGCCGGGACTGACCCGCGCGGTGCCCGTCGGCGAGGAGCGGGACTTCCTCGCCGGCAAACCCGTCGCCGCGCTGCCCGGCGTCGGCGCCGCGACCGCCCGCACCCTGTGCGAGTACGGCCTCGACACCCTCGGCCGGGTCGCCATCGCACCGCTGTCCACGCTCCAGCGCCTGGTCGGCGCGCGGACCGGCCGCGAGCTGCACGAGAAGGCGAACGGCGTCGACCGCGGCCGGGTCGTCCCCAACGGCGTCTCCCGGTCCCTGGCCGCCGACCGCCCCTTCGACCGCGACGAACTCGACCCCGACCGGCACCGCCGCGCCCTGCTCTCGGCCGCCGGGGAACTGGGCGCCCGGCTGCGCGCCGTGGACAAGGTCTGCCGCACCCTCACCCTCACCGTCCGCTACGCCGACCGCTCCGCCACCACCCGCAGCCGCACCCTGAAGGAGCCGACCGCGCACTCGGCGGCCCTGACCCGGACCGCGTACGACATGTACGAGGCGCTCGGCCTCCAGCGCGCCCGGGTCCGCACGATCGCCCTGCGCGCCGAGGGGCTCGCGCCCGCCGAACAGGCCTCCCACCAGCTCACCTTCGACCCCGTGGACGAGAAGGTCCGCCGGATCGAGGAGGTCGCCGACCGCGCGCGGGCGAAGTTCGGGCCGAGGGCGGTGATGCCGGGGTCGCTGGCGGCGTGAGGCCCCCGCGGGTCAGTTGGCCCACGGGGGAGTGAGGCGGGTGCCGTCGGACAGCTCCGCCGTCAGGCCGACGGAGGTGGTGACCCAGGAGGTCGCGGTCCGGCCGGTGGGGTTCTCGACGGCGAGGGCCGCCCCCGGGTTGATGATCACGGTGTCGCCCGCCGTGACCCGCTCGGTGCGGCCGTCGAGGGTGATCAGCAGCTCGCCGGTGAGCAGGTGGAAGATCTCCTCCCGGTCGACGGTGTGCGCGGGCGCCTTCGTCCCCGCCGGGATCTCGCCCCGCCAGGCGCACAGCTCCTCGCTGCCGACGCGGGGATGGGCGTACGAGACGAAGCGGGCGCCGTGGATCTCGTGGGTGACGCCTTCGGACGAGCGGACGACGGGCATGACGGGCTCCTCTGAATAGGTGGTCAAGCAGCTTGACCAATCCCCCAATGGTCAAGCTGCTTGACCATGGTGTCAAGGGTGTTTCAATGCCCCCGTGCAGAACTCCGACGCCATGACCCTCACCGCCGCGCTGCTCGCCGCGGCCGGCGGCCTCACGCAGCGCATCCACGAGGGTGTCGTCGCCCGCGGCTTCGAGGGGGTGCGGCCCGCGCACGGTTTCGCCTTCGCCCGGCTCTCCCCGGACGGCGCTACGGTCACCGAACTGGCCGCGCATCTCGGGGTGACCAAGCAGGCCGCCAGCCAGCTCGTCGACGAGCTGGTCCGCAAGGGGTACGCCGAGCGCCGGCCGCACCCCGCCGACGCGCGCGCCCGGCTCGTCGTGCTGACGGAGGCGGGGTGGGCCTGTACGCGGGCCGCGGAGGCGGCGGCCGCCGAGGCCGTGGGTGCGTGGGCCCAGGTGCTCGGTGAGGACGGCGTGCGTGCGCTGCGCGACGGCCTGCTGCGGGTGGCGCCGGGCGGGCCGATGCGGCCGGCCTGGTGACGGCGGTTAGCGGTGGAAGTTTTTACTGACGCGTAACTTCACACGTGCGCTACTCGCTCGTAACTTGACGGGTGAACAGCATCCCGTGATCCGGATCACAGGGCGTCCTGCCATCGAACTCCCCTGCCCCGCAAGGAGATCACCCGATGCTGCCCTTCAGGCGTGCGCTCAGACCCCTGACCGCCCTGCTGCTGACCGCCGCGGTCGCCCTGTTCCCCGCCGTCACCGCCACCGCCGCCCCCGCCGCGGACGCGCGCCCCAGCTCCGGCTGGAACGACTACACCTGCAAGCCCTCCGCCGCCCACCCCCGCCCCGTCGTCCTGGTCCACGGCACCTTCGGGAACTCCGTCGACAACTGGCTGGGCCTCGCGCCCTACCTCGAGAACCGCGGCTACTGCGTCTTCTCCCTCGACTACGGCCAACTGCCCGGCGTCCCGCTCTTCCACGGACTCGGCCCGGTCGAGAAATCGGCGGAACAACTGGCCGCCCACGTCGACAAGGTGCTCGCCGCGACCGGCGCCGCCGAGACCGACCTCGTCGGCCACTCGCAGGGCGGCATGATGCCCCGCTACTACCTGAAGTTCCTCGGCGGAGCCGCCGAGGTGAACGCCCTGGTCGGCATCGCGCCCAGCAATCACGGCACCACCCTGTCCGGCCTCACCAACCTGCTGCCGTACTTCCCCGGCGTCGGGGACCTGCTCGACGAGCACACCCCCTCCCTCGCCGACCAGGTCGTCGGCTCCGACGTCCTCACCCAGCTCAACGCGGGCGGCGACACCGTGCCCGGCGTGCGCTACACCGTCCTCGCGACGAAGTACGACGAGGTGGTCACGCCGTACCGCAGCCAGTTCCTCGACGGCCCCGGTGTGCGCAACGTCCTGCTGCAGGACCTGTGCCCGCTCGACCTCTCCGAGCACCTGGCTGCCGGGCTGTTCGACCGGATCGCCTTCCACGAGGTGACCAACGCCCTGGACCCGGCGCACGCCACACCGACCACCTGCGCCTCGGTCCTCGGCTGACGGCACACCCGGCACGCACGCGGGGGCTCGTCCGGCCTGAGCCGCCGGACGAGCCCCCGCGTCCCCCGTGCCCGGGGTCAGCCGCTGTGCCTGCCCCCGGCGGCCCGCCGGCGCACGGACGCGAACATCACGGCCGCGCCGAGCGCCAGGGCGGCGGCACCACCGACCGCGATGTAGGGCGTGGTGCCGTCCCCGCCGGTCTCGGCGAGGTTCTCGGTGCCCCCGCCGGCGGCCTTGACCTGGTTGGGCTCGGCGGCGTCGCCGGAGGCCTCCTCCGGGGTGTCCGGGGCGGCCTCGAAAGCCGGAGTGGCCGGGTCGGCCGGGTCGGCCGGGTCCGTCGTCGTCCCGGCGTCCTGGTCGCCGTGACCGTGGTGCTCGATCGTCGACTTGTCGGCGGCGGCCGCGATCTGCTCCTCGGACGGAGCGGACGCCTCGGGGGCCGGAGCGGCGGCGCCCGCCGAGTCGCCGGCCGCCGTGCCGCTGCCGCCCCCGAAGGAGACGTCCGAACAGGAGTAGAACGCCTCCGGGCTGTCCGAGCGCTGCCACACCGCGTACAGCAGGTGCTTGCCGGACCGCTCGGGCAGCGTGCCGGAGAACGTGTAGAAGCCCCCCGAGGCGACCGGGTCGGTGGCGGTCGCCACCGGCGCGGACAGGTCGAGGTCGCCCCAGCCGAGCGGCTGCGACGGGTCGTATCCGGGCTTGGTGATGTACACCTTGAAGGTGCCCTTGTGCGGGGCCGTCACGCGGTACTTGAAGGTGTACGAGCCGCTGCTCACGCCGGTCGCGGGCCAGTCGGCGCGGGCCAGGTCCATGCCCTTGAAGGCCGGGTCGTTGGCGCTGCACAGCTTGCCGTCCGGGATGAGCTCCTGGTGCTTGCCGGCGGCGTTGCCGATGCGGATGCCGTTCCAGTCGTAGAGCGCCTGTGTGCCGCCCGCCGCGACCGCCGCCTTGCACGCGGCCGACTTCGGGTTCTCGGGCCCCTCGGCGTGGCACTGCGACACCCGGCTGACCGGGTCGCCCATCGAACCGTGCGCCGAGGCGGGGGCGGCGGCCAACGAGGTCAGGGCGAGCGGGGCGAGACCGACGACGGCGACGGCTGCCACCCTGCGGGGCGCGGACGGTGCGGGCATGGGAACTCCTCGAAACGGTCACTGGGGATGCCGGAACCCGGGCCGGAGCCCGTGGGGTCGATCAGCAAGCTAGCCCCAAGGAACCGTGGAATCGCCTGCTGGAGGCGGGTGACGGAGATCCTTATGGTCGCGTTAAGGGAGTGCTCAGGCTGGGCTGAGGTAGCTACCGTTCGCAGCATGGAACGAGAGCGGATCCGGCAGGCGGTCACCTCGGACGTGCCGGCGGTCAAGGCCGTGACCGATGCCGCGTACCGGCCCTACGTCGAGCGCATCGGGGTGGTGCCGCAGCCCATGGAGGCGGACCACGCGGCGAACGTGGCGGCGGGGAAGGTGTTCGTCACCGAGGAGCCGGGCGCGGGCCTGACGGGACCCGTGGGCCTCGTCGTCCTGGAGGCACACGCGGACCATGTCCTCCTCGACAGCATCGCCGTCCACCCCGACGCGCACGGCAGGGGGGTGGGACGGCGGCTGCTGGGGTTCGTGGACGCGCACGCCCGTGCGCTGGGCCTGCCCGAGGTCAGGCTCTACACGAACGCGATGATGTGGGAGAACCAGAAGATCTATCCGAGGTACGGGTACGAAGTGGTGGAACGCCGGGTGGACGGGCCCTACGACCGCGTCCACTACCGCAAGCGGCTGCTCTGAGGCGTCTCATGCCCGGCCTGCCGGTCAGCTCTCCGGCCACCAGGTGCGCGCGATGTCCTTGCGGACCTCCGGGCGCATCGAGGGGCGCTCGTCGGGCTCCTCGCGGACTCGGCGGGCGTCGGTCTTCTTCAGGGGCTTCTGCACGGTCAGACGGCGCATGGCTGCCTCCTTACGGATCCACCGGGTTCCGCGTTCTCACGGAGGTAGACCCTTTCCCCGAGACTCACTCATCGATGCATCCCTGTCAGTGGCGGTTGTCACGTTCCGGCGCCCCGACTCCGTTGTCAGTGGCGGGTGTCACCCTGGGCGCATGAGTGGGAACAGTGACGGAACGACCGCGCCGGGTACCGACTGGGACGCGCTGGCCGCCTCCTTCGACGACGAACCGGACCACGGCCTGCGCGACCCGGACGTGCGCCGGGCCTGGGCCGCCCGGCTGGCCTCCTGGCTGCCCGAGCGGCCCGGCGACGTCCTCGACCTGGGCTGCGGCACCGGCAGCCTGTCACTCCTCGCGGCCGAGCAGGGCACCGCGTCACCGGCGTCGACCTCTCCCCGGCCATGGTGGAGCTGGCCAGGACCAAACTCGCCGGTCGTGACGCGGTGTTCCTCTCCGGTGACGCCGCGGCACCGCCCGTGGGCGAGCAGCGCTTCGACGCCGTGCTGGTCCGGCACGTCCTGTGGACGCTGCCCGATCCCGGCCGGGCCCTGCGCCACTGGCGGCAGTTGCTGCGCCCCGGAGGGCGGCTGGTCCTGGTCGAGGGCGTGTGGGGGAGCGTCGCCCCCGTCGGCATACCCGCCGACCGGCTCACCGCCCTGCTCGGCCCGCTCGCCGGGCAGGCGCGGGTGGAGCGGCTGTCGGACGACCCCTCGCTGTGGGGCGGGCAGGTGACGGACGAGCGGTACGCGGTGGTGGCGACGTACGGGTGAGCCGCGCGGCGGGCGATGCCGGCGGACCGGTGGAGCCGTCACTCCAGCAGGCCGGTGAAGCCCTCGCCGCGGGCCAGCCGCTCCAGTTCGTCCAGTGCGGCCACCGCGGCGGCAGCCGCCCCGGGGTCCCGGTCCGCCAGCCCGCTCCCGGCGAACTCGTCCTCGTCCAGGCGCCGTACGTCCGTGCCGTCGGCGGAGCGCCACAGGTCCAGGTCGAGGTCCTCGACGACCAGTTCCGCGCCGGTCAGGACGGCGGGGCGGGTGACGTCGCAGTACCAGCCCTTCAGCACACCGGCCGCGGTCCTGACCTCCTTCACCGAGTACCACCGGTCGCGCCAGTAGTACTCGGTGAAGACGTCCCCGGCCTCGAAGCGCACGAAGCCGAAGTCGCGCACGCCGTCCCCGGCCCAGGGGGCGCGGACGGCGAGGCGGGTGCCGTCGTCGTGCAGCGGCGTGGCCGCGTACCGGATCTTCGTCCGGCCCGCCTTGACCAGTACGACGCTCAACTCAGCCGAGTTCGCGGACATGGCGCACCTCCGTCGCGCAGATCTCGTACCCGAGCCACTTGTTGATGGCGAGCATCGGGCCGTTGCCGGTGTCGTTGCCGGTGAGCGCCTCCGTGTACCCGGCCGCGCGGGCCCGGCGCAGGGAGTCGGTCTTGGCGAGCTTGGCCAGGCCCCGGCCGCGCTGCGCGCGGACCGTGCCCGTCATCGCGGTCGCGTACCGGGTGCCGTCGGTGTAGGCGACGCTGAAGGCGGCCGGGCGGCCGTCGACGACCACGACCGTGGTCAGTTCCCGGTGCAGCAGCGGGTGCCGCCAGGACTCCGCGAGCCACGCCTCGTAGTCCGTGAACTCGACGTCGACGTCGCTCGGTTCGTCCGCCACCGTCTCCGCGTCCAGCTCGAACACGGCCCGGGGGTCGTCCGCGAAGTCGGCGGCGGTGCGCAGTTCGACACCCGGGGGAGGGGGCCCCAGGGGCGGGAGCGTGGCGTTCGCCAGGTCCAGCCGGAGGAAGTGCGCGGCACGCCTGCGCGCGTAGCCGTGCCGCTCGGCGAAGGCCAGGTCGGCCGGGCCGTCCAGCACCCAGGAGTACAGCTTCGTCGCGCCCTCGCGGGCCAGGTGCTCCTCGGCCGTACGCACCAGCAGGCCGCCGGCCCCGCGCCGGCACCGCCGCGGGTCGACGTAGACGTTCAGGAAGCCCTGACCGGGCTCCGGGCTGTCGTGCACCAGCCCGATCTGGGCCGTGCCGATCACCTCGCCGTCCTCCTCCGCCACCAGGGACCGGCTCCGGGCGTCCGGGTGGGTGTGGACGAGCCGGTGCACGACGGCTTCCGGCGTCCACAGGACGAACGGCAGGGCCCGGTGGCGGACCTGGGCGAAGGCCGCGACATCGGCCGGGTCGTCGGGGCGCAGATCGCGTACGAGAACAGTCATGGGGGCGCACGCTACGGCGGCCGGGCGGTCGGGTGCCTCTCATTTTCGCGGGGATACGGGACAATCGCCGGGTGACCTTGAAGATCCGTATCGACGACGGCACGCCGCCCTACGAGCAGGTGCGCGCGCAGATCTCCGCACAGGCGCGGTCGGGAGCGCTGCCGGTCGGGTACCGGCTGCCCACCGTGCGCGGACTGGCCGAGTCCCTGGGGCTCGCCCCGAACACGGTCGCCAAGGCGTACCGGGCGCTGGAGGCGGACGGGGTGATCGAGACGCGGGGGCGCAACGGAACATATGTCGCTGCCGCGGGCTCTGCCGCGGAGCGGGAGGTGGCCGCGGCGGCGCGGGGATATGCCGAGCGGGCTCGGCGGCTGGGACTCACCGAGGGGGACGCGCTCGCCGCGGTGCGGGACGCCCTGCGGGTGGCTTATGGGTGAGCGCCGTCTTGGGTGGGGTTCGCTCTTGGCTGCGGGCGCGTTGTGGCTGGTCGCGCAGTTCCCCGCGCCCCTTGCGGCGTTCTGGTGACCGTCAGGTTCGCAGCGCGGGCCAGTCTGGCGAACAGCGTCGCGTCGGTCACCGCTGCCGCGTTCGGGTCGTTGTTGAAGTACACGTGGACGTCGCTCGTGTCCGGCCAGGTCGTCGCGATGCGGTCGGCCCAGGTCGCCAGGGAGCGGCGGCCGTAGTGCGGCCAGGCAGCGGCCCGGCCCTGGTGGAAGCGGACGTAACCCCAGTCGGTGGTGCGCCACAGCGGGGTGACCGGGCGGGCGCGGACGTCCGCCCAGCACAGGGCCGCGCGCCGGGACACGAGGACCTCGCGGACCTCGGGCGTCCACCACGACGCGTGCCGGGGTTCCACCGCGACCCGGGTGCCGGGCGGGAAGCAGGCCAGGCAGGCGTCCAGGAGGTCCGGGTCGGCGCGCAGGGTCGGCGGCAGTTGCAGCAGGACCGGACCGAGGCGGTCGCCCAGCCCGGCCGCGTGGGTCATCAGGCGGTCGACCGGTTCCGCCGGGTCGCGCAGGCGTTTGATGTGCGTCAGGTAGCGGCTCGCCTTGACCGCGACCGTGAAGTCCGGCGGCACCCGCGCGCGCCACGCCGCGAAGGTCTCCCGGGTGGGCAGGCGGTAGAAGGCGTTGTTGATCTCGACCGTCGCGAAGGCGGCCGCGTAGCGCTCCAGCCAGAGCCGGACGGGCAGACCGGGCGGGTAGAGGGCATCCCGCCAGTCCCGGTACTGCCAGCCCGACGTGCCGACGAACAGGGTCATACCCTCATGAAAGCACCGAGCCGCCGATGCCGGGCTACAGGTACAGCCCGGCCTCCGTGCCCGCCCGCGGTTCCGGCAGCGCGGTCGGCGAGGTGCCCCTGCGCAGCGCGTACAGCTCGGCCAGGGTGGCGCCCTCACGGCCGACCCCCTCCTCGGTGCCCAGCCAGTCCACCGCCTCCCGCCGGGCCAGCGGGCCGACCTCGATGCGGGCCAGGCAGCGGCCGGGGCGGACGACGGCGGGATGCAGCCGTTCCAGGTCCTCGTTGGTCGTGACGCCCACCAGGACGTTGCGGCCCTGGCCGAGGAGTCCGTCGGTGAGGTTCAGCAGGCGGGAGAGTGCCTGGCCCGCCGTGTGCTTGGCCTCGCCGCGGATCAGTTCGTCGCAGTCCTCCAGCAAGAGCAGCCGCCAGCGGCCCTTGCCCGCCGCGTCCTCCTCGCCGATGGCGATGTCCATCAGATAGCCGACGTCGGAGAAGAGCCGCTCCGGGTCGAGGACGCAGTCCACCTGGCACCAGTCCCGCCAGGACCGGGCCAGTGTGCGCAGCGCCGAGGTCTTGCCGGTGCCCGGCGGCCCGTGCAGGAGCAGCAGCCGGCCCGCGATGTCCTCCGGCGTCGTCTTCATCAGGCCGTCCATCGCCTCCGCGACCGGCGCCGTGTAGTTGGCCCGGACCTCGTCCCAGGTGCCCGCGGCGATCTGACGGGTGGTGCGGTGCGGGCCGCGCCGCGGGGAGACGTACCAGAAGCCCATCGTCACGTTCTCCGGCTGCGGCTCGGGCTCGTCCGCCGCTCCGTCCGTCGCCTCGCCGAGCACCTTCTCGGCGAGGTCGGCGCTGGTCGCCGTCACCGTGACGTCGGCGCCCCGGTTCCAGCGCGAGACCAGCAGGGTCCAGCCGTCGCCCTCCGCCAGCGTCGCGCTGCGGTCGTCGTCGCGGGCGATCCGCAGCACGCGGGCGCCCGGCGGCAGCAGCGTGGCGCCGGACCGTACGCGGTCGATGTTCGCCGCGTGCGAGTACGGCTGCTCACCCGTGGCGAAACGGCCGAGGAACAGCGCGTCGACGACGTCGGACGGGGAGTCGCTGTCGTCCACGTTGAGCCGGATCGGCAGGACTTCGTGCGGGTTCACGGACATGCCGCCATGATCCGGCACCCGGCCGCCGCGTGCACCCGCTTTCCCGGGCTCACGCACCGTGCGGACGCCGAGGAACGGCGACCCCGCGGTCCCCCACACCCCCTGTTTTCGTCCGGACTTGAACGAGTGTCAGCCAATTTTTGGCATGCACACTTCCAGTCGACGCGCGTAGCCGCTACCACGGTCGTGGCAGCAATCCTGCTAAGGGAGGTTCCATGAGACGTTCCCGACTTGTCGGCTTCCTGAGTTCACTCCTCCTCGCCGCCGGCGCCGCCCTCACCGGGGCCGCGACCGCTCAGGCGGCCCAACCCGCCGCAGCCGACGGCTATGTGGCCCTCGGCGACTCCTACTCCTCCGGGGTCGGAGCGGGCAGCTACATCAGCTCGAGCGGCGACTGCAAGCGCAGCACCAAGTCCCACCCCTACCTGTGGGCGGCCGCCCACTCACCCTCCACGTTCGACTTCACCGCCTGTTCCGGCGCCCGTACGGGTGATGTTCTGGCCGGACAGCTCGGCCCGCTCAGCTCCGGAACCGGACTGGTCTCGATCAGCATCGGCGGCAACGACGCCGGGTTCGCCGACGTCATGACGACGTGTGTGCTCCAGTCCGACAGCTCCTGCCTGTCGCGGATCGCCACCGCGGAGGCGTACGTCGACTCGACGCTGCCCGGCAAGCTCGACGGCGTCTACTCGGCGATCGGCGACAAGGCCCCGAACGCCCACGTCGTCGTCATCGGCTACCCGCGCTTCTACAAGCTCGGCACCACCTGCCTCGGCCTGTCCGAGACCAAGCGGGCGGCGATCAACAAGGCCTCCGACCACCTCAACACCGTCATCGCCCAGCGCGTCGCCGCCCACGGCTTCACCTTCGGCGACGTCCGCACCACCTTCACCGGCCACGAGCTGTGCTCCGGCAGCTCCTGGCTGCACAGCGTCGACTGGCTGAACATCGGCGAGTCGTACCACCCCACCGCGGCCGGCCAGTCCGGCGGCTACCTGCCGGTCCTCAACGGCGCCGCCTGACCCGAAGCAGAAGCAGAAGCAGAAGCAGAAGGAGAAGAAGGAGCGGAGGGAGAAGTGGAGGGGGAGGCCTCGCCCGTCGAGGTCTCCGTCTCCGTCCCGGTCCCGGTCCCGCAGGTCACCGAGAACGCCACCGCGTTCGACGTGGCCCGCACCGGAGTCCGCACCTCCACGCGCACGGCGCTCTCGAACGCGCCGCTGTCGTCGTGCGTCGTCACCACCACGCCGTCCTGGCGCGAGCGGTCGCCGCCCGACGGGAAGGTCAGCGTCCGCCACCCCGGCTCGGAGACCGACCCGTCCGCGGTCACCCAGCGGTAGCCGAACTCGGCGGGCAGCCGCCCCACCGCGAACGTCGCCGTGAAGACGGGCGCCCGGTCGTGCGGCGGCGGGCAGTCACCGCTGTAGTGGGTGCGCGAGCCCGCCAAGAACACCTTCACCGACTGCGGCGCGGGACCGCTCTCCCCGCCGCCGTCCCCGGGCGAGGCCGACGGGCTCGGCTCCCCGCCGGTGCCGCCCCCCCTGATGCCGAACCGGCCCCGGGGACTGGCGTTTTCGCGCCGCCCGTCCGTAACCCCTGCGGAGGGCGCGGCGCGTCGCGCGCCCGGCGGTGACGTCGACGGGCCGGACGCGGTCCGCGGAGAAGGGGGACCCGGGTGGAGGCGGACGAGCTGCTGGTGCTGGTGGCGGACGGCGACCAGGAGGCCTTCGAGGAGCTGTACGGGCTGGTGTCGGGGCCGGTGTTCGGACTCGTGCGGCGCGTGGTGCGCGACCCCGCGCAGTCGGAGGAGGTGGCTCAGGAGGTACTGCTGGAACTCTGGCGGTCCGCGGCGCGGTTCGACCCCCGCCGGGGCAGCGCCCTGTCGTGGATCCTCACCGTCGCCCACCGCCGCGCCGTCGACCGGGTGCGCAGCGCCCGCGCCGCCGGCGAACGCGAACGGCGCGATGCCCGCCGCGCCCACCACCCCGCCTTCGACCAGGTCGCGGAGGAGGTCGAGGCGGGGCTCGAACGCGAGTGGGTGCGGCGTTGTCTGGACCGGCTGACCGCACTGCAGCGCCAGTCGGTCACCCTCGCCTACTACGACGGCTACACCTACCGTGAGGTGGCCGAGCGCCTCTCCCTGCCGCTGGGCACGGTCAAGACCCGGATGCGGGACGGACTGGGCCGCCTGCGCGACTGCCTGGAAGGCGCCGCATGAGCCCCGGCCGGCTGCCGGGCCGCCGCCGCGGCGCCCTCCACTCACTCGCCGCCCCCTACGCCCTGGACGCCCTGGCGGGCGTCGAACGGGCCCGCTTCGAACGGCACTTGGAGGGCTGCGGCCGCTGCGCCGCCGAGGTGCGGACGCTGTCCGAGGGCACCGTCCGGCTGGCCTGGTCCACGGCCGCCCCGGCGCCGCCCGCCCTGCGCGAGCGGGTGCTGGCCGCCGTACGGACCACCGCGCAGGAGGCCCCGCTCCCGAGCGGGCCCGCGGTGCGGCTGCCGGCCCGGCCGCGCCCCCTGCTGGTGCCGTTCGCCACGGTGACGGCCGCCGCGGCGCTCGTGGTCGCCTCGCTCTTCGCCGTGCGGGCTGACCGCACCCAGGACGACCTGGACACCGCGCGCGACCGGACACGTGAGATCGCCCACGTTCTCGGAGCCCCGGACGCCCGCGCGGCGCGCGGTGCGGACGCACGCGGCCGCGGTCTGGCGGTGGTCGCCTCCGCGTCCAGGGGGCGCGCGGTGGTGACCCTCAGCGGGTACGGCGAGCCGCCGGGCGACCGCGTGCGCCAACTGTGGCTGATGCGCCCCGGCGCCGAGCCGCGCTCCCTCGGGCTCCTCGACGGCGACACGCCCCTGATCGCCTCCGGCATCGGCCGCTCCGCGACGTCACTCGCGGTGACGGTGGAACCGGGCGGGGGTTCGGGTCTGCCGACGAGTGAGCCGGTCGTCCAACTCGCCCTGGAATCTGTCGGATTCGGAGAGTAATCGTCAACCCCCTTACGGGGAAGGTGAATCCTGTGACCGCGATACACGCATGCCGTACCGGGGCGATAGGGTTACCCTGCCCGGGCCGGGTGGACTCGTACGGGTGGGGAGTGACATGGAACAGATAACAGTGCGCAGCAGGGCAAGGGTCCCTGCGATCACCTGCGGGAGCAGCGCGACCAGCTCGCGCCTCGACCGTCATCTCGCGGTACTCGGAGGGCCCGCCCTCCCGCAGCGGGAGACCGTGGAGGCGACGTCGCTGATGCGTGAGCTGACCGCGCGTGAGCCCGCGCACAAGCGCAGCAACCGGGGCGCCAGGGTGCGCCGGGTCTCGCTGTTCGCGCCACTGCGTCGACTGCGCCGCTCGCTGTTCGGCGGCAACTGAGGCCCGCGCTCCGGAGGTCACACCTCCCGGCGCGGCGCCGCGGCACTCGTCCGTCATCCCCACGGCACGCAGCGGCGCCCCGGTGTGCTCCCCGAGCGCGGGTCGTTCCCGGTACACCCGGCTCCGTACGGACGCAGGTGGCGTCCCGTGCGCGTTCCCCCGTTCCCGCTCCGGCGTTTCCGTCCCGCCGTCTCCCCACCGGCGGTGACGCGCCCCGGCCCGTTCAGCGACCCCCGTGCGCGTACCGGCGCACCGCGAGCGGGACGAACACCGCGAGCAGTACCGCACACCAGGCCAGCGACCCGGCGACGGGATGCGTCACCGGCCAGCCGGCCCCCTCCGGCACGGGCGCGTTGCCGAAGAGGTCCCGCAGCGCCGTGGCCACCGCGCTGATCGGATTCCACTCCGCGACCGTGCGCAGCCAGCCCGGCAGTCCGTCGGTCGGGATGTAGGCGTTGGACAGCAGCGGGAGGAGGAAGGTCGCACCGCCCAGCTGACCGGCCGCCTCCTCGTTGCGGGTGAGCAGCCCCAGGAAGATCCCGATCCACGTCGTGGCGAACCGGAACAGCAGCAGCAGCCCCACCGCCCCCACCGCGCCGAGCACGCCGCCCTCCACCCGCCAGCCCACCGCGAGCCCGACGAGCAGCAGCGGCACCGTCCCGGCGGCCGTGACGAGCACGTCGGCGACCGACTGGCCGAGCGGCACGGCGGCCCGGCTCACCGGCAGCGTCCGCAGGCGGTCCGTCACGCCCCGGTGGGTGTCCTGGGCGGCCTGGAACATGCCGGTCATGATGCCGTTCGCCGCCGTGGCGACCAGCAGGCCGGGCACCAGGAAGGCCCGGTACTCCTCGCCCGGCATCGCCAGCGCGCTGCCGAAGACGTAGCCGAAGAACAGCAGCATCGTGACCGGCATGGTCTGGGTGAGGATCAGCAGACCGGGGTTGTTCCGGGCCCGCCGCAACTGGCGGCCCAGCATGGCCGCCCCGTCGTACGCCAGGCCGTGGACCGAGCCGTACGGCCCCGTCGTCGCTGTGCTCATGCCACCAGCTCCTTGCTGTCGTCGCTGTCGTCGCGGCCGCGGTCGCCGTCGGTCAGGCGGAGGAAGACGTCGTCGAGGGTCGGCGGCCGCAGGCGCGCGTCCACCAGGGGTACGGCCGCCGCGTCGAGCTCGCGCACCAGGCGGGGCAGGGTCAGCGTCGGATCGGTGCTGACGGCGCCGACGGTGCGCCGCTCGTGGTCGAGGACCGGCTCGGCCCCGGTCAGCCGGTCCAGGACCGCCGCCGCCCGCGCCAGGGCCTCCGCGTCCGCGACGACGGCCTCCGCGTACGCACCCACCAGCGCCTTGAGTTCGGCCGGAGAGCCGGTGTGCGCCACCCGGCCCCGGTCCACCAGGGCGATGTCGTCGGCCAGGCGGTCGGCCTCCTCCAGGTACTGCGTGGTGAGCAGCACGGTGGTGCCGTCCGCCTTCAGGGCGCGCACGGCCTCCCAGATGCGGTTGCGGCTGGCCGGGTCGAGTCCGGTCGTCGGTTCGTCCAGGAACAGCACGTCGGGGCGGCGCACCAGGCTCGCGGCCAGGTCCAGGCGGCGCCGCATGCCGCCGGACAGGGTGGCCGCGGGCCGGTCGGCGTCGTCGGCCAGGCCGAAGCGGTCGAGCAGCTCGTCGGCCCGCGCCGCCGCGTCCCGCACCCGGTGCAGCCGGGCGAACAACCGCAGGTTCTGCCGTCCGGTGAGGTCCCCGTCCACCGACGCGTACTGCCCGGTCACCCCGATCCGGCGCCGGACCGCGGCGGCCTCGCGTACGAGGTCGTGCCCGGCGACCCGCGCCGACCCCGCGTCCGGCCGCAGCAGCGTCGTCAGCAGCCGGACCGCCGTGGTCTTGCCGGCCCCGTTCGGCCCGAGCAGCCCGCAGACCGTGCCCTCGGCCACCGCGAGATCCAGACCGCGTAGTGCGTGCACGGTGCCGAAGCGCTTCTCCAGACCCTCACTAAGTACAGCGTACGTAGTAGTCATGGGTCGACCATAGCGCACTACGTACGCTGTACGTAACTAGGATGGTGGCCGAGGTGATGCACGATGGCGGGCCGAGCGGCCGTACCCGAAGTGATCTGGTCGCGTCCCGAGCGCACCGGTCGGGGGCCGAGACCGGCGTACACCCGCGCCGACATCGCCGCCGCCGCGGTGCGGATCGCCGACGCGGAGGGCCTGGACGCGGTGTCGATGCGCCGCGTCGCCGGTGAGCTGGGCTGCGGCACCATGTCGCTCTACAACTACGTCCCCCGCAAGGAGGACCTGTACGAGCTGATGATGGACGCGGTCAGCGGCGAGCACGAGCTGTGGGAACCGAGCGGCGACTGGCGCGCCGACATGATCCGCGTGGCCCACCAGACCCGCGCCCTGATGCACCGCCACACCTGGCTGCCCCGCCTGATGTCCCCCGTCTACGGCTTCAGCCCCAACGCCCTGCGCTACCTGGAGCACTGCCTGGCCTGCCTGGACCCCTTCGAGGCGCCCTACGGCACCAAGATGGAGCTGGTCGCGATGGTGAACGGTGTGGTGACGACGTACGTCGGCAACGAGATCGCCACCGCCGAGCGCACCCGCTCGCTGCCCTGGTCCGCGGAGCAGGAGAACGCGATGCGCATCGCCTACCTCGGCCGGCAGGTCGCGAGCGGTGCCTACCCACGGCTGGCGGCCTCCTTCGCCGAGGACGCGGGTCCGATCGACCTGGAGGGCGTCTTCGAGCGGGCGCTGACGCGGGTGCTGGACGGGTTCGGCTGAGCGGGGGCCCCGATTCCGCCGGGGGTCACAGCAGCGCCAGCTGGCCCTCCGGCCCCTCCTCCCGCTCGTCCAGGACGGAGGCCGGGCGGCGGGCCGCCGCCGGCACCGGCAGGACGCCCGCCGCGCGCAGTTCGGTCGCGGTGATGCCGTCCGTGACCGTCAGCTCCCGACGCGCGTCGAGCGCTTCGGCCAGCAGCGCGAGCACCGTGATCAGTTCCAGCAGCTCGGACGTCCAGGTCTGCGGCCAGCCGGCCGGACGGATCGCGCTCAGCGTGCCGGGCTCGCCCTCGGCCGTGCGGGCCGCGAACCACTGCTCCAGCACCCGCACCCCGCCCACCTCGAAGTCCCAGGCGCCGGGCGGCACGGGGGAGACGCGGCCCTCGTCCAGGAAGAGGGCCTCCTCGTCCCGGTCGTAGCGCAGGGTCAGCGGGCGCGGGGGCAGCGGGGCGCGGACGTACGGGCGGCGGCCGCCGGGCAGCTTGGGGCGCTCTCCGTCGCGGCGCATCAGCCACAGGGCACGCCGGCCCAGTTCGACCCCGCGTTCCCACAGCGCGGGGTCCGCGGTGAGCGGGACCAGCGAGCCGGGCCGCACGGCCGCCACCGACCAGGCGAGCACGTCCAGCGGGCCGGGGCGCAGGCCGAGGCGGACGGTCAGGTGGTCCAGGAGGCCCGGGGCGAGGTTGGGCTCCGTGCCGCCGGGGCGCCGGTGCAGCGGGCGGACCCGGGCCGGGCCGAACAGCGGCAGCAGCGAGGTCGCCAGGAGCCGCGGCGGACCGGCGGTGTCGGGCACCTCCACGACGAACACCTGCCGCTCGTCCGCCACCCGCCACAGCTCCGGACGGGCCGCGTCGATCAGCCGGTGGTCGGGGATCAGCCACTGCTCGTCGAACGGCGCCCGCAGTACCCGGACCGGCTCGGGACAGGGCCCCGCGGCGCGCGCCAGCCGCTCGGTGCCCCCGGCGCCGCCCGGCAGCCGTCCGACCGCCGAGTGCGGTGTGCGCGAGCGGGTCGGCTCGAACAGGGTCGCCCGGTCGGGTCCCTCGGCCTTGAGCAGGGCGTCCCAGCGGGCCTTCAGGGACGCCGCGTCGGGAGCCGTCGGCCACCCCCGGCCGAGCCGCGGCGGTGCGACGGACCACGGCATGAGGTCGGCCAGCGGCGGCGCGTCGTCGTGCGTCACGCCGGGCATCGTACGACGGGGCGCCGCGGCCTCACGTGGCATCCAGGGTGACCGTGAACGAGAAGCGGTCGCCCCGGTAGTGGATGACGGCCACGTCCAGCACCCGGCCCGCGCTGTCGTAGGTGATGCCCGTGTAGTGCAGGATCGGGCTGAGCAGCGGGATCTCGAGCAGTCGCGCCGTCTCCGGGTCCGCGAGCCGCGCCTCGACGGTGTCCGTGATCCGGCTGATGTCCATGCCCACCCCGTCCCGCAGCACCTTGGTCATCGGCCACCGGGCGAGGTCGTCCACGTCGATGCGGCCGGCCAGTTCGGGACGGACGTAGTTGCGGGCGTGGTTGGTCGGCTCGCCGGTCTTCTCGTCACAGCGCAGCCGGTGGTACGTCGCCACCTCCGGCAGCTCCGGGAAGAACTCGGCGAGGTCGGAGGGCACGGGAGCGATGCCGTGGTCCAGCAGCTCGGCCTTCATGCCGGACTGCTGGGCCACGATCGCGTCCACCGAGCCGAGCAGCCGCACCGGGGCGCCCCGGAGGGCGTGCGGCTCGATGAACGTGCCCCGCCGGCGGTGGCGGGTGATCAGCCCCTCGTCCTCCAGCTCCTTCAGCGCCTGCCGCATGGTCAGCACGCTCACCCCGTAGTGCCCGGCCAACTGCTCCTCGGTGGGCAGGCGCAGCGGGTCCCGGGGCGAGCGGCCGAGTATCGAGGCGCGCAGCGACTGCGACACCTGGTACCAGAGCGGCAGCTTGCGGTTCAGGACGATGGAGTCCGGGGCGAAGGAGGTCACGGGCCATCCGTACCGGTAGGCAATCCTCAGTGCAAGGGGCGGAAGTGGCGCTCCAGGCCCTGCCAGACGTCGTCGTAGCGCGGTTGCAGGTGCTCGGCGCGGGCCGCCTGGGGCGTGAGGGTCACCGGCCACCGGGTCTCGAACATGAACGCCAGCCCGTCGTCGATCCGCTGCGGCTTCAGCTCGGCGGCGCTCGCCCGGTCGAAGGTCTCCCGGTCCGGGCCGTGCGCGGACATCATGTTGTGCAGCGAACCGCCGCCCGGGACGAAGCCCCCCGAACCGGCGGCCTTCGCGTCGTAGGCGCCCTCGATCAGGCCCATGTACTCGCTCATCACGTTCCGGTGGAAGTACGGCGGCCGGAAGGTGTCCTCGCCCACCAGCCAGCGCGGCGCGAACACCACGAAGTCCACGCCCGCCAGGCCCGGCGTGTCCGACGGGGAGGTGAGCACCGTGAAGATCGACGGGTCCGGGTGGTCGTACGAGATGGTGCCGATGACGTTGAAGCGGCGCAGGTCGTAGACGTACGGCAGGTGGTTGCCGTGCCAGGCGACGACGTCGAGGGGGGAGTGGTCGTACTCGGCGGTCCAGAGGTTGCCGCAGAACTTGTTGACCACCTCCACCGGACCGTCGTGCTCCTCGTACGCGGCGACCGGCGCGCGGAAGTCCCGGGCGTTGGCCAGGCCGTTGGCGCCGATCGGACCGAGGTCGGGGAGCTGGAAGGGGGCGCCGTAGTTCTCGCAGACGTAGCCGCGGGCGTCCTGGTCCAGCAGCTCCACGCGGAAGCGGACCCCGCGCGGGATCAGCGCCACATGGCCCGGCTCGGCGTGCAGCAGCCCGAACTCGGTGCGCAGCAGCAGTCCGCCGCGCTCCGGGACGATCAGCAGCTCACCGTCCGCGTCGCTGAAGACGCGCTCCATGGACGCCGTCGCGTGGTAGAGGTGCACGGCCATGCCGGCGCGCTGGGTCGCGTCGCCGTTGCCGCCGAGCGTCCAGAGCCCCGCGACGAAGTCCGTGGCGGGCCCGGGCACCGGCAGGGGGTTCCACCGCAGCCGGTTCGGGTCGGGCACGGCCTGGTTGAAGGGCGCCGTGCGGATCGTGCCGTTGCCGGTGCGGGTGAACGCCGGGTGCGCGGCCGACGGACGGATCCGGTACAGCCACGAGCGCCGGTTGCGCGCCCGCGGCTCCGTGAAGGCCGTGCCGCTCAGCTGTTCCGCGTACAGGCCCAGCGGCGCCCGCTGCGGGGAGTTCCGGCCCTCGGGCAGCGCGCCCGCCACGGCCTCCGAGCTGTGCTCGTTGCCGAAACCGGACAGATAGGCCAGCCCCTCCGCGGTCTTCCGCGCGTCCCCGCTCATTGATCGCTCCCTCGCAACCCGATTCCCGTCCGATTCCTATGGCACACCGTAGGATTGCGTTTTCCCGTGCGCAAGAGGGCGCAGGGGGGACCGCGTAAGAGGACTTCCCCGCACGGCGCCTTCCCGGCCGTACGTCGTGAGGATGACCGGAACCAGACCCCCGGGGGATCCGGACTGTCGGACCCGTGTTCTAGTCTCCCGTCATGTCGTGGACGCGGGGAGTGCTCGCCGTGCTCGCGGTCTGTGTCCTGCTGTTGACGGGATCGGCGGGCTGCGACTCCGGTGGCGTGGAGGAACCGGAGGCCGGGAATTCGGCCACGCCGGTGGGCAGGCTGCTCGACACCACCGACGAGGAGGGCCGGCGCTACCGCGAGGTGGACGCCGAGCACGCTCCCGAGGTCGGGATCGAGGTGCAGCCGGAGGCCGACGACAGCTGGGACGTCCGCCTGACCGTGCGCGGCTTCCGGTTCTCGCCGGACGGCACCCGGGCCGAGGCGGTGGCCGGCCGCGGCGTCGCCCACCTCTTCCTCGACGGCGACCTCCTCACCCGTCTGCGCGGCCCGCGCTACCGCCTCCCCGCCGACCTGGTCCCGCGCGGCACGCACCAGGTCACGGTCCGCCTGTACGCCGACGACGACACCGTCTGGGCCGTCGACGGCGAGCCCGTCGAGAGCACGGCGGACATCACGGCGTCAGACGCCGAGCCCACCGGGGCGACGCAGCCGGAGGAGATCGAGGGCCGCACCGTCACCGAACCGGCGGCGGACCGGTGAGTGCGGCCGCCGTGCCCACCGGGTGCCGCCGAGGGCCGGAGCCGGGCGCCGCCCCCGCACGTACCGGAGGTCACGGTTCACCCGGCCGGTCCCGGAGGGCATCATGAGGACCGTGTCCCACGCGACCCCGCTCCGCCGCGCCCCCGTGCAGCGACGCAGCGCCGAACGGCTGACCCGGATCCTCGACGCCTGCGCCGACCTCCTCGACGAGGTGGGCTACGACGCCCTGAGCACCCGGGCCGTGGCACAGCGCGCGGACGTCCCCATCGGGTCCGTGTACCGCTTCTTCGGCAACAAGCGGCAGATGGCCGACGCCCTGGCCCAGCGCAACCTGGAGCGCTACGCGGAGCGGGTGACCGAACGGCTGACGGAGACGGGCGACGGCGGCTGGCGCGGTGCGCTGGACGCCGTGCTCGACGAGTACCTGGCGATGAAGCGGACCGCGCCCGGCTTCTCCCTGATCGACTTCGGCAACCAGATCCCGGTCGGCGACCGCCACGCCGTCCCCAACCACCGGGTCGCCGAGCGGCTCACCGAACTGCTCTCCGGCTATCTGGGCCGCCGCCCCGACGACGACATGCGCCGCGTCTTCCTCGTCGCCGTGGAGACCGCCGACACCCTCGTGCAACTCGCCTTCCGGGTCGCGCCGGACGGCGACGAGAAGATCATAGGGGAGGCGCGGGAGCTGCTGCGGGCGTACCTGGGGCGCGTGCTCGACTGACGGCGGACCGCGGGCACCGCTCGCCGAACCCACCGCACACGCCCTCCCGTTGCTAGAGTGATCACGCGTGGGGGCCGGGGTTTGGGGGACACGGTGGCACGAGTGGTCTGCATCCACGGGATCGGCCAACAGCACGCGGGCGAGCGGGAGTTGCACCGCTCATGGCACACCGCGCTCAGTGACGGACTGCTGCGTGCCGGCGCGCCGTTCGCACTCGGCGAGGACGACGTGCGCTGCGTCTTCTACGGCGACCTGTTCCGCCCGCCCGGCCGCACCCTCGCGCTGGCCGACCCCCCGCTCGGCGCCGGGGACGTCGCGGACGGACTGGAGACGGACCTGCTGCTGGCCCTGTGGGCGGAGGCGGCCCGCACCGACGAGGCCGTGCTGCCGCCCGATGCCCGCACCCTCGCCCGCACCCCCCGCACCGTCCAGCGCGCCCTCAACGCACTGGGGCGCTCCCGGTTCTTCGCCGGGATCGCGCTGCGCGCCATGGTCCTCGACCTCAAGCAGGTCCGCGCCTACCTGTGCGACCCGGCCGTCCACGAGGCGGTGCAGGGGCGGGTCGCCGACGCGGTGACCGACCGCACCAGGGTCGTCGTGGGCCACTCCCTGGGCAGCGTCGTCGCCTACGAGGCGCTGTGCGCGCGCCCCGACTGGCCGGTGCGCTCGCTGCTGACGATGGGGTCACCGCTGGGCATCCGCCACCTCGTCCACGACCGGCTGCGCACCGGTGCGGCGGGCCCGCCGGGCGCCTGGCCCGGAAGCGTCGCGCACTGGACGAACATCGCCGACGAGGGAGACGTGGTCGCCCTCGTGAAGGACCTGCGGCCCCTGTTCGGCGACCGAGTCCGCTGCCACCTCGTGCACAACGGCGCCCGCGCCCACGACGCCGCCCGCTACCTCAACACCCCGGAAGCCGGCCGGGCGGTGGCCGACGGCTGCGGCCCCGCGGACTGAGACACGATGACGGGCGCGGCCATGGCACCGGGGACACGCGGCGCGGACACGGGAGCGCCGGCCGACGGCGGGACGCCCGCCGCCCGCCGCTTCCTCATCGCCGCCGCCGTCACCGACGTACGCGCGCACCCCGAGGCCGCCCGTCCGGAACTCACCGAGGACGTCCGGCGGATCACGGACCTCTTCGTCGGCGAACTCGGCTACCGGACGGCCCTGGACCTCGGTCCCCACCCGACCCGGCGGCAGCTCACCGAGTCCCTGCGCGCCTTCGCCACCGACCCCGACCGCCGTCCCGACGACTACGTCGTCCTCTACTTCGCCGCCCACGGCATCGTCGACGAGGACAGCGGACGCCACTACCTCCTGCTGCACGACAGCGACGCCGCCGACCCCTACGGCACCGCCCTTCCCACCGAGGACCTGGTCGGCGGCGTCTGGAACGGGACGGCCGTCGAGCGGCTGCTCGTCCTGATCGACGCCTGCTACGCCGAGGAGGGCGCGGACAAGGCGCTCCAGGGCGCCCTGGACGCCCGCCGGTTCCGCGAGCCGGTCACCGGGCACGGCAGCACCGGCCTGGTCCTCGTCTCCTCCTCCCGCCGCAAGGAGGAGACGTACACCGGCGCCCTGTCGGCCGCCTTCGACCGGGCCGTCCGCGCCCGCGCCACCGCGGGCAACGCCCCCGCCCACATCAGCGTCGAGCACGTCATGGCGGCCATCCACGGCGACCCGGAGATCCCGGCGGCCCAGCGCCCCGGGTGGTCCCTGTCCCACGCCACGGGCGGCATTCCCGCCTTCCTGCCCAACCCCCGGCACGTCCCGGACTCCGACGGACTCCGACTGGAGGAGATCGACCGCGTCGTCGCCCTCGCCGCCCGGGAACGCGCGGCCCGCGACCAGGACATGCGCTCCTTCTTCCTGCCCCGGGCCCGCGGCACGGACATGGTGACCGACGACGTCTGGGACTTCACGGGCCGGCACGCGGCGCTCGGCGACATCAGCACCTGGCTCGATCCGCGCCGGACGGACGAACGGCTGTGCGTCGTCACCGGGGACCCCGGCTCCGGGAAGTCCTCCCTGCTCGGCATGGTCGCCGTACTCACCGATCCGGAACGCGCCGCGGCCGTGCCCCGCGCGGGCCTGCCGCCCCTTCTGCCCCGCCCCGGCGACGTCGGCGTGCGCGTCAACGCCAGTCATCTCTCCACCCGGCAGGTGCTCGACGCCCTGGCCGCGGCCGCCGGCTGCGCCGCCGCATCCCTGGGCGAGCTGACCGCCCACCTCCAGGCCCGGAACGACCCCCTCGTCGTTCTCGTCGACTCCCTCGACGAGGCGCTCGCACCCCGCGAGACCGTCGACGAACTCGTCGTCCCGCTCACCGACCCCGAACGCAGACTGCCGCTGCGCCTGCTGGTCGGCGCCCGCCCGCACATCGCGGCCCGGCTGCCCGACGACGCGCCCCGCATCGACCTAGACTCCGAGCGCTACGCCGACCCCGGCGCCGTGCGCGCCTACACCCGCAAGCTGCTGCGCGCGCCCGGCTCCGTGCTGGAGGGCGGCGAGGACGGCCTGGTGGACGCGGTCGCCGAAGCCGTCGCCCAGGCCGCGGGCCGCTCCTTCCTCGTCGCCCGCATCACCGCCCGCACCCTTGCCCGCGAGCCCCGCCCGCCCGACCCGGGCGACCGACGCTGGCGCGAGGAGCTGCCCCGGCTGCCCGGCGAGGCCATGGAACGCGATCTGGAGCAGCGCCTCGGCCCCCGCGCCGCTCAGGCCAGGGACCTGCTCCTCCCGCTCGCCTACGCCCAGGGCGCCGGACTGCCCTGGGCGGGCGTGTGGGCGCGCCTGGCCACCGAGATCACCGGCACCCGGTACGGCGACGAGGACCTGGTGTGGCTGAGCCGGGAGGCCGGTTCCTACGTGGTGGAGAGCGTGGAGAGCGGCGGATCGGTGTACCGCGTCTACCACCGGGCGCTCGTCGAGTACCTGCGCGAGGGCCGGGACGCGGCCCGCGTGCAGCGCACCATGACCGAGGTCCTGCGCACGATCGAACACCCGTACGTGCGGCGGTACCTCGCGCTGCACGCCGCGGAGGGCGGGGTGCTCGACCCGCTGGTACAGGACGCGGGGTTCGTCCTGTCCGCCGACCCGGGACAGCTGCTGGCCGCCGTACCCACGCTGCGCACCGCGGAGGGGCGGCGTGCCGGGCAGGCGGTGCGGGACATGGAGACACAGCTGCGGGCGCGGGGCGGGTGCGGCCCCGACCCCCGGGCGCGGGCCCGGCTGAGGCTGGCCGCGGTGTGCCGACGGGCGAGGCGGCTGGCGGACTCGTGCGACACCGGTGAGGGGGAGCTGCCCTGGCGGGCCCGGTGGGCGGCCTGGGATCCGTACGCGGGCGGACGGCGCTATCCCGGAATGTCCGTCGGAGGAACCGGCGTCGTGGTGCCCGGCGGGCCCGCCGGGCCCCGGTACCTGGACTTGGACTCGTCGCGCGGACCGTGGTGGTACGACCTGGACGTGGGAGACAGGCAGCGTGCCCATCAGCAGCAGAGGGAGGAGCGCGGCTACTTCTTCGGCCCCACCGCGCCCCCGCAGCTCCCCGGCCTCGCCGCGGCCTGGTCCTACGACCACTACCTGGAGCCGGCCCGGCGCGGTGAGCCGAGATGGCGGTCCGTGCGTCTGCTGCACATCTGGCGCGGCCGGGAGAACACCGTCTGGATGCTGCCCGCGGACGACGAGGGCGAGGAAGGCTACGAAGGGCGGCCCCTGCGGTCCGTGGAACAGCTGGTACTGCTTCCCGGCCGGCGCCCGTCCGACGAACCCGCCGTGGCCGTACTGCGCCTGAGCGACGGACGGGTCCGCGTCCACCAGCTCAGCTCCGCCCGGTCCCACCCGCCCCTGACCCTCTCCCAGCGCCGCTCGCTCTACGCCTCCCAGATCCGGGAGTGGACGGAGCGGGCGCACTGGCGCAGGGCCACCCTCTCCGCCACCGTCCTGCCCGCCGAGGTGGGGGCGCGCGTCACGGCATGCGCCGCCCCGCCCGGGCTTCCCCCGCTGACGGTGCTGCTGGGCTGCGAGGACGGCCGTGTCGTCCTGCGGGAGACCGACGAACGGGAGGTCCGGGCCGAGGTGCGCACCGGCCACGACGGTCCGGTCACCGCCGTGGACCTGGTGCCCGGCCATCCGCACCGGCTCCTGATGACCACCGGCTCGGACGGCACCGTGCGGCTCTCCTCGCTCTCCCACGGCGAGCCCGTCCGCACCCTCCTGACGAGCCCGTACGTCATCGTCTCGGCCGCGGTGCACCGCGTCGGGCGGCAGTGGATCGCCGCCGCGGTGACCGGAGACGGGCAACTGCACCGGATCGACCTCGACAGCGGTCGTCCGGTCGGCCTGCCGCTGCGGGTCGACCTGGGCCTGCGGGTCAGGGTGGCCGCCTTCGACCTCGGGCCGGTGGCCTGCGTGTCGGTCGAGGGCGGGGCCCGCGGACTCCAGCTCTACGACCTCGTCACCGGGGACCGGATCGGCGGCCAGGAGCTGCGCCACTCGGCCGACGCGGTGTGCCGGGCGGGCGAAACGGTCTGCGTCGGCGGCTCGGACGGCATCGTGCGGTTCTGGCCCACCCCGCACGCGGCGGACTCCACCCGGATCACCGCCCACCACGGCGGGGTGCTGGCCCTCGGAGAGGTCCGCGGGCCGTCCGGTGCCCCCGCCCTCGTCAGTGTCGGCCAGGACCACGAGATCCGCTGCTGGGACCCGGTGCGCCCGCGCGAACTGTGGCGCAGGCCGGTACTCGACCCGGGACTCTGGCAGGTCTCCCTGATCAGCTGCGCCGCCGTCGGACACACCGCCGACGGCCGCGACCTCGTCGTCACCGGCGAGTACGGGGGCCGGGTCCGGGTGCTCGTGCTGCGCGACGGACTGCCCGTCACGGAGCACGAGTTCACCGCGCCCGGCATCGTGACCGCACTGACCTCCGGACGCGTCCGGGACCGGGACGTGGTCGTCGCCGGCACCGACTCGGGCCGGCTCGTGTGCTGGGACGCGGGCGCCGGGCGGAGCTGGGCGTGCGGCCCGGTCCCGGACCGGCCGGCGTGGATCACGGCCCTCGCCCTGGCCCCGGACGGTTCGGGACGGCTCACGGCGGGGGACCACGACGGATCGGTACGGGAGTGGTCGCTGCCCGCCTGCCGGCCTCTCGGCCCGCCCCGCCGGGCGCACCGCGCGGCGGTCACCGCCCTCGCTCACCTCGGCTCCCGGTTGTTCGGGTTCGGCACCGACGCCCGGCTGGTGTCGTACGAGGACGGCTGGGAGCGCCGGATGCCGCAGAGCGGCACCTCGCTGCACGCGACGGACGAAGGCCTGCTGTTCGGCGACGAGACGGGCAACGTGTGGCGGGTCCGGGACACGCCCGAGGGCCGCAGGGTGGAGGAGGCCATGGACGTGGTGCGGCGCGTGTCCTCCATGGCGGTGGTGGCCCGGGACGGGGCGCCGGTGGTCGTGGCCGGCGGTGCCGACGGGTCGCTCCAGGTGCGCGAGGCCGAGCACGGCGAAGTGGTCCGCCGGCTGCGGCCGGTCGACGGCTCCGGTGTGGAGCAGCTGGCCGCGGCGTCCTGGCGGTCGCCCGGGCGGGAGCCGCGCCCGCTGCTCTTCGCCCGCAGCGGCAACGGCCTGCTGGAGTACTGGGACTTCGGTGCGGGAGACCCCGTGCGCTCGGCGGGCCGGCCGCTGGCCACCCCCGTGCCCCACCAGCGGGAAGAGGCGCGGCTGGCCGTCGTCCCCGACGACACCGGAGCGCAGTCCCTCCTGTCGCTCGTGCCGTGGGACGCGGCGGACCCCTGGGCCGTCGGCTCCTTCGTGGACGGCCGGGTGTCCGTCCACGACGTCGCCCGCGGGCCGCTCCCGCACCAGCCCTGTTCCGCCCACAGCGACGGGAAGACGCGCCTCGGGGGCTCGCTCCGCGCGGTGCGCTGCGCCGGGCGGCTCCTCGTCTTCGTGCCCCTCGACGACGACGTGGTGCGGGTCCTGGACACGACGACCCGGCGCTGGGCGCTCCTGCGGCTGCCCGACGAGGGTCTGGTCGACGTGTTCGCCCTGACCGGGGAAACCGGTGACGCACTGCTGGTGGTGGGGTGGGCGCACACCAGGATCGTGCCGTGGGAGGAGTTCAGGACGCGCTTCTCCTCGTCCGGCGAGAGGCCCGCCCCGCACCACCCGGGCGGCTCGCGCTCGCCGCTGCGGCGCCCCGTTCCCCGGCCGCCGGTCACTTATGAGCACGAGACCCCCCTCTGGCGTGGTGACTTCGCCGCCCTCCTGCCGGGCGGTGACGCCTACGCCCTGGCGTCCCACCGCGACCTGGCCGTCGTCGGCACGCGCACCGGCACCGTGCACCGCGCCCTGGAACTGCCGTCGCCCTGCACCGCCCTCGCCACCGGCCCGCACGGCGAACTGGCCGTGGGCACGCGCAACGGGCCGATCCTCTTCGACTGACCCCGACAGCCCCTCCCCAGCATGCCTACCGGTCGGTATGCTCATCTCGCAGAGAGCGCCACCGGCGCCTCGAGCGCACCGCCGCCTTCCGGGAGGACCCGTGCCCCGCACCGCCCTGCGTATCTGCCCCCTGTGCGAGGCCACCTGCGGCCTGGCCCTCACTGTCGACGGCACCACGGTCACCGCGGCCCGCGGCGACCGGGACGACGTCTTCAGCCACGGCTTCATCTGCCCCAAGGGCGCCTCCTTCGGGGCCGTCGACTCCGACCCCGACCGGCTGCGCGCGCCCCTGGTGCGCAGGGACGGCGAACTGCGCGAGGCCACCTGGGAGGAGGCGTTCGACGCGGTCGCCGCCGGCGTCCGGCCCCTCGTCGAGCGGTACGGACCGCACTGCGTCGGCGTGGTCCTCGGCAACCCCAACGTCCACACCATGGCCGGTGCCCTCTACCCGAACGTCCTGCTCGGCGCCCTCGGCAGCCGCAGCCTCTTCACCGCGTCCACCCTCGACCAGATGCCCAAGCACGTCTCCAGCGGGCTGCTCTTCGGCGACGCGAACGCCATCCCGGTGCCCGACCTCGACCGCACCGACCACCTGCTCCTGATCGGGGCCAACCCGCTGGAGTCCAACGGCAGTCTGTGCACCGCCCCCGACTTCCCCGGCCGGCTCAAGGCGCTCAGGGCCCGCGGCGGCACCCTCACCGTCGTCGACCCGCGCCGCACCCGCACCGCGAAGCTCGCCGACCGGCACGTGGCGATCCGCCCCGGCACCGACGCGCTGCTGCTGGCCGCGATGGCCCACGTGCTGTACGAGGAGGACCTGGTCGAGCCGGGCGCCCTCGCCCCGCACGTCGAGGGGGTCGGCGAAGTCCGGGACGCCCTCAGCGACTTCACCCCCGAGTCCGTCGCCGCCGCCTGCGACGTGGACGCCGGCGTGACGCGCGCCCTCGCCCGCGAACTCGCCGCCGCCCCCACCGCCGCGGTCTACGGCCGCATCGGCAGCTGCACCGTCCCGCACGGCACCCTCGCCAGCTGGCTCGTGGACGTCCTCAACATCCTCACCGGCAACCTCGACCGGCCCGGCGGCGCGCTCTTCCCGCAGGCCGCCACCGACCGGACCCCGCGCCCCGCCGGACCCGGCCGCGGGTTCGCGCTCGGCCGCTGGCACTCCCGGGTGAGCGGCCACCCCGAGGCGAAGGGCGAACTGCCCCTGTCCGCCCTCGCCGAGGAGATCGACACCGCCACCGACGCGGGCGAGCCCGTCCGCGCGCTGCTCACCATCGCCGCCAACCCCGTGCTGTCCGCGCCCGACGGCGACCGGCTCGACAAGGCGCTGGGCTCCCTGGACTTCATGGTCAGCGTCGACCCGTACCTCAACGAGACCTCGCGCCACGCCCACGTCGTGCTGCCGCCGCCCCCGCCGGCCCAGAGCCCGCACCACGACTTCGCCTTCAACACCCTCGCCGTGCGCAACCAGGTCCGCTACACCCGCCCCGCCGTCCCCCTGGAGCCCGGCAGGATGGCCGAGACGGAGATCCTCGCCCGGCTCACCCTGGCCGTCACCGGCGCACACGGCACCGACCCCGCCGTCGTCGACTCCCTGGTGATCGAGCAGACCCTCGCCAAGGCCGTACGGGAGCCGCACTCACCCGTGCACGGCCGCGACCCCGGCGCACTGACCGCCCTGCTCACCGGCGAGAACGGACCCGAGCGGCGTCTCGACCTGATGCTGCGCCTCGGCCCCTACGGCGACGGCTTCGGGGCCCGGCCGGACGGGCTGACCCTCGAACGCCTCCTCGCCCACCCGCACGGCATCGACCTCGGCCCGCTGCGCCCGCGCCTGCCGCAGCCGCTGAAGACCCGCAGCGGCAAGGTGGAGCTGCTGCCCGGGGCGATCGCCGCCGATCTGCCGCGCCTCGTGCGGGCCCTCGCCGAACGCCCCGCCGGGCTCGTCCTGGTCGGCCGCCGCCACCTGCGCTCCAACAACAGCTGGATGCACAACGTCCCCGCCCTGACCGGCGGCTCCAACCGCTGCACCCTGCACCTCCATCCCGAGGACGCCGCACGGCTGGGTGTGCGCAGCGGGCAGCCCGTGCGGGTCAAGGGAGCCGGGGGAGCGGTGACCGCGCCCGCCGAGGTCACCGACACCGTCCGGCCCGGCGTGGTCAGCCTCCCGCACGGCTGGGGCCACGACCGGCCCGGCACCCGCCAGACGCACGCCGCCGCCGACCCCGGCGTCAACGTCAACCAGCTCCTCGACGGCAGCATGCTCGACCCGCTCTCGGGCAACGCGGTGCTGAACGGCGTACCCGTAACGCTCACACCGCTGACCGGCGCAGAGCTGTGACCTGGAGTTCTGCGCTTATTGCTCGCATGTCAACGTCTTGTTAACGCTCCCTCGCGCCACCTAACGTCGCTCGCACCGCCTGCCCCGGTGGGATGTTCAAGGGCGAACGTTAGGTACTCACTCATGCTGACCATCCTCGGCTTCGCCATGATCGCGACCTTCCTGGTCCTGATCATGATGAAGAAGATGTCGCCGATCGCGGCGCTCGTGCTGATTCCCGCGCTGTTCTGCGTGCTCGTCGGCAAGGGCGCCCATCTCGGCGACTACGTCATCGACGGCGTGTCCAGCCTCGCCCCCACCGCGGCGATGCTCATGTTCGCGATCGTCTACTTCGGTGTGATGATCGACGTCGGGCTCTTCGACCCGATCGTCCGGGCCATCCTCAAGTTCTGCAAGGCCGACCCGATGCGCATCGTCGTCGGCACGGCGCTGCTCGCCGCGATCGTCTCGCTGGACGGCGACGGCTCCACCACCTTCATGATCACGGTCTCGGCGATGTATCCGCTGTACAAGCGGCTGAAGATGAGCCTCGTCGTGATGACCGGTGTCGCCGCGATGGCCAACGGTGTGATGAACACGCTGCCCTGGGGCGGCCCCACCGCCCGCGCCGCCACCGCGCTGAAGGTCGACGCCACCGACATCTTCGTCCCGATGATCCCGGCCCTGGCCGTCGGTCTCGTCGCGGTCGTCGTCCTGGCGTACGTGCTCGGGCTGCGCGAGCGCCGGCGGCTGGGCAGGCTGTCGCTGGACGAGGCGCTGGGCCGGGAGCCGGAGTCGGTGCCGGAGACCGAGACAGTGCTGGTCGGTGCGGGTGCGGGTGCGGCCGGTGCGCGCTCCGGTGCCGGTGCCGGTGCCGGTCGCGGCGGTGCGGGCGGTGCGGGTGGCCCGGCGGATGCGGACGGTCAGGGCGAGGCGACCGACGACGACTTCAAGGGCCTCGACCCGAACCGGCCCACCCTGCGTCCCAAGCTGTACTGGTTCAACGCGCTGCTCACGGTCGCGCTGCTGACCGCCATGATCATGGAGCTGCTGCCGATCCCGGTGCTCTTCCTGATCGGCGCCGCGCTCGCCCTCACGGTCAACTTCCCGCACATCCCCGACCAGAAGGCCCGCATCGCGGCCCACGCCGACAACGTCCTGAACGTCTCCGGCATGGTCTTCGCCGCCGCCGTCTTCACCGGCGTCCTCACCGGCACCGGCATGGTCGACCACATGGCCAACTGGCTCGTGGACACCATCCCCGACGGCATGGGCCCGCACATGGGCCTGGTCACCGGCCTGCTGAGCCTGCCGCTCACCTACTTCATGTCGAACGACGGCTTCTACTTCGGTGTCCTGCCGGTGCTCGCGGAGGCCGGTCAGGCGCACGGCGTGTCGACGCTGGAGATCGCCCGGGCCTCCATCGTCGGGCAGCCGCTGCACATGTCCAGCCCGCTCGTCCCGGCCGTGTACGTCCTGGTCGGCATGGCCAAGGTCGAGTTCGGCGACCACACGCGGTTCGTGGTGAAGTGGGCCGTCCTGACGAGCCTGGTGATCCTCGCGGCGGGCATCCTGTTCGGCATCATCTGACCGTCAGGCACCATCAGGAAGGGACACGACCATGGCGCCCGGTGGGAACCGCGGCTGGCTGCTCCGCCTCGTCATCGCCTTCGGCTTCGCGCAGGGGGCGGTGTCGATGGCCCGGCCCGCCGTCTCCTACCGGGCCCTCGCGCTGGGCGCCGACGAACGGGCCGTCGGTGTCATCGCCGGGGTGTACGCGCTGCTGCCCCTGTTCGCGGCCGTTCCGCTGGGCCGCCGCACCGACCACGGCCGCTGCGCGCCGCTGCTGCCCGTCGGGGTGGTGCTCATCGCCGGGGGCTGCGCGCTGAGCGGTGTCGCCGGGTCGCTGTGGGCGATGGCCCTGTGGAGCGGCGTCATGGGCCTCGGCCACCTCTGCTTCGTCATCGGCGCCCAGTCACTGGTCGCCCGCCAGTCCGCGCCGCACGAACAGGACCGCAACTTCGGCCACTTCACCATCGGCGCCTCGCTCGGCCAGCTGATCGGCCCCATCGCCGCGGGCGCGCTGATCGGCGGCCCCGACATGGCCGGCAGCAGCGCGCTGGCCCTGGTGGTGGCGGGCGCGGGCGCGGCGGTCGCCTTCACGTCCCTGTGGCGCATAGAGCACCCCGGAGCCGCCACGTCCGGCGCGGCACGGGGCGCGCGCGTCCCCGTAGGGAGCATCCTGCGCGCCCGGGGCGTGCCCGCGGGCATCCTGATCAGTCTCTCCGTGCTCTCCGCGACCGACATCCTCACCGCCTACCTGCCGGTGGTCGGTGAGCACCGGGGGATCTCCCCGGCGGTGATCGGCGTACTGCTCAGCCTGCGGGCGGCGGCCACGATCGCCTGCCGGCTGGTGCTGACGCCGCTGCTGCGGCTGCTCGGCCGTACGGCGCTGCTCACGACGACGTGCCTGCTGGCCGCCGTGCTGTGCGCCGGGGTCGCGCTGCCCGTGCCGGTGTGGGCGCTCGCGCTGATGCTGGTCGTGCTCGGCTTCTGCCTGGGCGTCGGCCAGCCGCTGTCCATGACCACGGTCGTGCAGGCGGCCCCCGACGAAGCGCGCTCCACGGCCCTCGCCCTGCGCCTGACCGGCAACCGCCTCGGCCAGGTCGCCGCACCCGCCGCCGCCGGCCTGATCGCGGGCGTCGCGGGCGTGGCCGCGCCGTTCGTGATGCTGGGCGCGCTGCTCCTGCTCTCCTCCGGCGTCGCCGTGCGCGCCCCGTCCGCCGGTGCGGCCGGCCAACGGCGTCCGGCCGTGGGGCAGGATGTCCCGGACCGGGCCGGCGGCCGCCGGCCGTGCCGGCAAACGAAGGGATGAGCATGATCCTGCTCCTGTTGTCCGTGGTCCTCCTCCTCGTCGCCGGCGGCTGCGCCTGCGTGGTGTGGGCGGCCCGCGGCGGCCCGTCCTGGACGCGCGCGGTGGCGCGCACGACCCTCGCGGCGGGCGAACTGGTGCGCGCGTCGGGCCGCTCCGGCGGCACCCGCGGCAGGAGCGGCGACGCGGACGGCTGACCCGGCGCCGAACCGACGGCCGACCGTTTTGATCACCCCATGAGACGCCCCGCGCCCTGAATCCGGGCGTCCGCTTTCTCACCAGATGGACGTTCGCGTCGAGTTGTGGTCCAGCGTCTTCCCCCGGCCGGGCACGGTCCGTTAACTTCCGTGACTCACACGCCCCGTACGACCCGCACGAGGGCGTCCGACCGCGGAGCACCAGAGCCCAGTGAGCCCCCGGGGGCACCTCCATGACACGCGCCATCTCCCTGCACGACGTGAGCAAGACCTACGCGCGAGGCGTCCGCGTGGTGGACCGGCTGTCGCTGGACATCGCGCCGGGCGAGTTCCTCGTCCTGCTCGGCCCCTCCGGCTGCGGCAAGTCGACCGTGCTGCGCATGATCGCCGGACTGGAGGAGATCACCGAGGGCGAGCTGATGCTGGACGGCGCGTACGCCAACGACCTGCTCCCCGCCGAACGGCGCATGGCGATGGTCTTCCAGAACTTCGCCCTGTACCCCAACATGACCACCCGCGGGAACATCGGCTTCCCGCTGCGCGTCGAGGACCCGCAGACCGATCCCCGCCCCCGCGTGGACGCCACCGCCCGCATGCTGGGCATCGAGGACCTCCTCGACCGTCTGCCCGCCCAGCTCTCCGGCGGCGAACGCCAGCGTGTCGCGATGGGGCGCGCCATCGCCCGCCACCCCACCGCCTTCCTGATGGACGAGCCGCTGTCCAACCTCGACGCCAAGCTCCGCAACCACCTGCGCGCCGAGATCACCCGGCTGACCCGGGAGCTGGGCGTCACCACGATCTACGTCACCCACGACCAGTCCGAGGCCATGTCCCTGGGTGACCGCGTCGCCGTCCTGCGCGGCGGGGTCCTCCAGCAGGTGGACACCCCGCGCGCCGTCTACGCCCTGCCCCGCAACGTCTTCGTCGCCGCCTTCATCGGCACCCCGCGCATCAACCTGCTGCGCGGCCTGGTGCGCGCGCCGCTCGACGGGGCGATGACGATCAGCCTGGGCAAGCAGTTCCTGCGCCTGCCCGAACCGCTCTCCCTGGACCACCAGTTGCTCCGCGTCCAGCAGGGCCGCGAGGTGATCGTGGGCCTGCGCTCGGAGGCCGTCCGGATCGCGAAGCCCTCCTCCGCCCGACCCGGCGAGGTGCTGCTCACCGGGCTGGTGGAGCACGTCGAGTTCCAGGGGCACGAGGTCCTCGTGCACTTCAACACCGGTTCGCAGCCCGCCGTCGTGCCCGACCTGGAGGCGCCGCGCCCCGCCGACCGCCCGGTCAGGCGCCGCCGCCGCGACGGCACGGTCCTGGACCGGCTGAGGGAGCGGGCGGGCGCCCTGCGCGCCGGGCCGGTGGTCGTCATGGACGAACCGGAGGAGCCCGAACCCGCGGTCGCCCCGCCCGACGGCCGCCTCCCCGGCGACCTCATCGTCCGGACCACCCCCGACATCGACCTCCGCCACGGCATGCAGGTGCCCCTCCTCGTCGACCTCGCCCACCTGTTCGTCTTCGACCAGCACGGCGACCGCATCTGCCCCGCCCCGGCGCGACTGCCCGACCTGGAGGAGTGATCCCGGCCGGACCGCGCACTCCGGGAGGGTGAGCCGCGCCACCATCGTGGGAGCCCCTGGTGCCGTAAAACTAACGGCGCTAGTTTGGGGTCGGACGACGACGCCCGCCGGAAGGAACGCGATGAAGGCACACGACGGCATGTACATCGACGGAGCCTGGCGCCCCGCCGACGGACGGGACACGATCGCGGTCGTGAACCCGGCCGACGAGCAGGTGATCGGCCACGTCCCCGCCGGCAACGCCCTGGACGTCGATACCGCCGTACGGGCCGCGCGCGCCGCCCTGCCGGGCTGGGCCGCCACTCCGCCCGCCGAGCGGGCCGCGCGCCTGGCCGCCCTGCGGGACGTGCTGGTGGCCCGCAAGGACGAGATCGCCGAGACGGTCACCGCCGAACTGGGCTCCCCGCTGAAGTTCTCGCAGGCCGTGCACGCCGGCGCGCCGATCGCGGTCGCCGGTTCCTACGCCGAGCTGGCGGCGACCCACGCCTTCGAGGAGAAGGTCGGCAACTCCGTGGTCCACCACGAGCCGGTCGGCGTGGTCGGCGCCATCACCCCCTGGAACTACCCGCTCCACCAGATCGTCGCCAAGGCCGCCCCGGCGCTCGCGGCCGGCTGCACGATCGTGCTCAAGCCCGCCGAGGACACCCCGCTCACCGCTCAGCTCTTCGCCGAGGCGGTGCACGAGGCGGGCGTCCCGGCGGGCGTCTTCAACCTGGTCACCGGCCTCGGGCCGGTCGCGGGCCAGGCCCTCGCCGAACACCCCGGCATCGACCTGGTCTCCTTCACCGGCTCCACCGCCGTCGGCCGCCGCATCGGCGCCACCGCGGGCGCCGCCGTCAAGAAGGTCGCCCTCGAACTCGGCGGCAAGTCCGCCAACGTGATCCTCCCGAGCGCCGACCTCGCCAAGGCCGTCAACGTCGGCGTCGCCAACGTCATGTCCAACTCCGGCCAGACGTGCAGCGCCTGGACCCGCATGCTGGTCCACCGCGACCAGTACGACGAGGCCCTGTCGCTCGCCGCCGAGGCCGCCGCGAAGTACGGCGACCGGATCGGCCCCGTCGTCAACGCCAAGCAGCGGGAGCGGGTGCGCGGTTACATCGAGAAGGGTGTCGCCGAGGGCGCCCGCCTGGTCGCGGGCGGCCCCGAAGCGCCGCGCGAGCGGGGGTACTTCGTCAGCCCGACGGTCTTCGCCGACGTGACCGAGGAGATGACCATCGCCCAGGAGGAGATCTTCGGGCCGGTCCTGTCCGTCCTCCGTTACGAGGACGAGGACGACGCCCTGCGGATCGCCAACGGCACGGTCTACGGCCTCGCCGGCGCCGTCTGGGCAGGGGACGAGGCCGAGGCGGTCGCCTTCGCCCGGCGGATGGACACCGGGCAGGTCGACATCAACGGCGGCCGGTTCAACCCGCTGGCGCCCTTCGGCGGCTACAAGCAGTCCGGCGTGGGCCGCGAGCTGGGCGCGCACGGCCTCGCCGAGTACCTCCAGACCAAGTCCCTCCAGTTCTAGCCCGCTTCTAGCCCGCAGGGGAGCCGTCCTCGTCATGGCCGTCCGTACCGCAGTCCGTGCCGCCGTCGTACCCGCCCTGGGTGCCCCGCTGGAGGTCACCGGGATCGAGCTGCGCGAGCCCGGCCCCGGCCGGGTCCGGGTGCGGCTCGCCGCCGCCGGGGTCTGTCACTCCGACCTGTCCCTGTCCAACGGCACCATGCGGGTGCCGCTCCCCGCCGTCCTCGGCCACGAGGGCGCCGGCACCGTCGTCGCCGTCGGAGAGGACGTCACCGACGTCGCGCCCGGCGACGAGGTCGTCCTCAACTGGGCCCCGTCCTGCGGGGCCTGCCACGCCTGCTCGCTCGGCGAGGTGTGGCTGTGCGCGAACGCCCTGGCCGGCGCCGCCGACGTGCACGCCCGCCGCGCCGACGACGGCACCGACCTGCACCCCGGCCTGAACGTCGCCGCGTTCGCCGAGGAGACGGTCGTGTCCGCGTCCTGCGTCCTGCCCGCCCCGGAGGGCATCCCCCTCACCGAGGCGGCGCTCCTCGGCTGCGCCGTCCTCACCGGCTACGGCGC
Organism: Streptomyces sp. NPDC042336; assembly: GCF_055581985.1. Taxonomy (NCBI): domain Bacteria; kingdom Bacillati; phylum Actinomycetota; class Actinomycetes; order Kitasatosporales; family Streptomycetaceae; genus Streptomyces; species Streptomyces sp. NPDC042336. Next base: position 100,497 of record NZ_JBVJEA010000004.1, read on the forward strand.
CGTCCACCACTCGGCGAAGGTCCGCGAGGGCGAGACGGTGGCGGTCTTCGGCGCCGGGGGAGTGGGCCTCGCCACCCTCCAGGCGGCCCGGATCGCGGGCGCGTCGAAGATCGTCGCGGTCGACGTGTCCCCCGAGAAGGAGGAGCTGGCCCGCGCCGCGGGCGCCACCGATTACCTGATCGCCTCCGACACCACCGCCCGCGAGATCCGCGCCCTCACCGGCAAGCAGGGCGTCGACGTCGCCGTGGAGTGCGTCGGCCGCGCGGTCACCATCCGCACCGCCTGGGAGTCCACCCGGCGCGGTGGCCGCACCACGGTCGTCGGCATCGGCGGCAAGGACCAGCAGGTCACCTTCAACGCCCTGGAGATCTTCCACTGGGGCCGCACCCTATCCGGCTGCGTCTACGGCAACGCCGACCCCGCGCGGGACCTCCCGGTCCTCGCCGAACACGTCCGCGCCGGCCGCCTCGACCTCGGCGCCCTGGTCACGGAACGCATCGCCCTGGACGGCATCCCGGCGGCCTTCGAGAACATGCTGACGGGCAAGGGCGGCCGGGCCCTGGTGGTCTTCTAACGCGGATCCCGCGCGTCCTCGGTGAGCGGTTCCCGGGCTCTCACGGGCCCCGGAACCGCCGTGCGCCTCCTGGACCGGGACACCGCCACGCCCGCCAGGCACAGCGCGCCGCCCGCCAGGGTGAGCGGCCCCGGCACCTCGCCCAGGGCCAGCCACGACATCAGCACGACCAGCGCGGGCACGGCGTACGTGGTCGCGCCCATGCGGCCGGCGGTCGTACGGGCCAGGGCGTACGCCCACGTCGTGAAGGCCAGCGCGGTCGGGAACACGCCCAGGTAGACCATGTTGAGCGTGGCGGCGACCGGCGCGGCGGCCGCCTCGTGCACGAGCTGCCCCGCGAACGGGAGACACAGCACCGCCCCGACCAGGCAGCCGAACGTCGTCACCTGAAGGGCGCTCGCGTGCGCCAGCGCGGGCTTCTGCGCGACCACCCCGCCCGCGTACGCCACCGCGGCGAGCAGGCACAGCACCACCCCGAACAGCGAGGAACCGCCCTTACCGGACATCGACAGACCCACCGTCACCGCACCGGCGAACGACACCGCCATCCCCGCCAGCAGCCGCGGCGGCAGCGCGTCGCCCAGCAGCCGGGCACCCAGCAGCGCGATGAGGATCGGGCCGACGTTGACCACGAGGGCGGCCGTACCGGCGTCCACCTGCTGTTCGCCCCAGTTCAGGACGACCATGTAGAAGCCGAACCACAGCACCCCCGATATCGCGATCCCGCGCCACGCGGAGCGCGGCGGCACGCCCTCCCGGCGCAGCAGACAGATCACGCCGAGGGCCAGGGCACCCAACAGCAGCCGTCCGAGCGCCAGCGCGCCCGGCGAGTACGCCTCGCCCGCACTGCGGATCGAGACGAACGCGGACGCCCACAGCACGACGGTGACGGTGGCCGCGCCGGCGGCGAGCAGCTCCGGACGGCGGAACGGGGTGGTACGCATCATGCTCCCGAGGCCAGGAAGGGAACGCCGGGACGACCGGCGGATTTCGGACGGTGAGACCGCCACGGCTCAGCGCAGCGACGCCGGATCGATCCGGAGCAGTTCGGACAGCGCGTCCTCGCCCGCCGGAGTGACCTTCACCGCCCGCTCCGAGCCGATGCGCACGCACCAGCCGGCATCCAGCGCGTGCCGGCACAGGGCCGCGCCCGCGACGCCCGCGAGATGGGGGCGGCGCTCGGTCCAGTCGAGGCAGGCCCGGGCCAGCGGCCGGCGTCCGGTCGCCCGCAGCGGGATCCCGGCGGCGTCGAACCAGCCGAGGCCCGCGTCCGTGAGGGCGAAACCGGTGTCCTGGCGCAGCAGTCCACGCTCGGTCAGGGCGTCCGTGACGGCGATCCCGAGCCGCCCGGCGAGATGGTCGTAGCAGGTACGGCCCGCAGCCATGGCCGACCCGGCGCCGGCGGCCCGCAGCGTGCGTGGGCGCCGTGCCTGCGGCGCCACCTGCGCGGCCAGGTCCTCCACGAGCTGTGCGACCCGATCGTCGGCGAGCCGCACGTACCGGTGCCGCCCCTGCCGTTCCTCGGCGAGCAGCCCGCCCGCGACGAGCTTGCCGAGGTGCTCGCTCAGCGTCGACGCGGCCACCCCCGCGTACCGGGCGAGTTCACCGGCGGTCCACGCCCGCCCGTCGAGCAGCGCCAGCAGGCACGCGGCCCTGCTCTCGTCCGCGATCAGCCCCGCCAGTCGCGCGAGTCCGGGGGCGCCCGGGTCCTTCGAGGTCATGCCCCCAGCATGCGACACGGACGGTTCGGTGAGCGCCGAAGCATCGGCCGGAGATGGCTGGGGAAGGAAATAACTACATCTATATATCTATTCTTCTTCAAAAGGGGAGAAAATGGCACGAGCTGGAGGCGGCATGGCGGACACGGACGTACGGCACCGGAACAACGTCAGGGTGACCGGCGATCCGGACGGCCCCGTGGTCGTGCTGGCGCACGGGTTCGGCTGCGACCAGAACATGTGGCGTCTGGTGGTGCCCGGGCTGGCCGGGCGCTACAAGGTCGTGCTGTTCGACTACGTCGGGTCGGGGAGGTCCGACCCGGATGCCTGGCTGCCCGAGCGGTACGCCTCGCTGGACGGCTACGCGCAGGACGTGGTCGACGTCCTGCGGGCGCTGGACCTGAGGCGGGTGACGTTCGTCGGGCATTCGGTGAGCGCGATGGCCGGAGTCCTGGCCGCCCGCGCCGAGCCCGACCGGATCGGCTCCCTGGTCATGATCACCCCCTCCCCGCGCTACATCGACGACGTCGGGTACCGCGGCGGCTTCACGCCCGCCGACATCGAGGAACTGCTGGCCTCGCTGGAATCCAACTACCTCGGCTGGTCGTCCGCGATGGCGCCGGTGATCATGGGCAACCCCGACCGGCCGGAACTGGGCCAGGAGCTGACCGACAGCTTCTGCGCGACCGACCCGGCGATGGCCCGCGTCTTCGCGCGCACCACGTTCCTTTCGGACAACCGGGGGGACCTGGAGGGGGTGAGGGTACCGACGCTGGTCCTGGAGTGCGCCGAGGACGCCATCGCTCCCCGGGGAGTCGGCGCGTTCGTGCGGTCGCGCGTCCCCGGCGCTCGGCTGCTCACGCTGGACGCCACCGGACACTGTCCCCAGCTCAGCGCGCCCGAGGCCACCACCGACGCCGTACTCGACTTCCTGGGCCGTGTCCATGGCACCCGGCCGGACTCCTGACCCCGCGCCCGGCGCCCCCGGCGGCCGGGAGGAGCCGGTGACTCCGGCCGGCGGCGCGGCAGGCCCGGAGGACAGCGCCGAGGAGCTCTACGACGCCGCGCCCTGCGGCTTCCTGTCCACGGCCATGGACGGCACCGTCACCAAGGTCAACGGCACGCTGCTGGACTGGCTCGGCCTCGAGCGCGACGAAGTGGTGGGCCGCAAGCGCTTCGCCGACCTGCTCACCGTCGGCGGCAGGCTCTACCACGAGACCCACTTCGCACCCCTGCTGGGCCTGCGGGGAGAGATCGGCGGGATCGCGCTGGAGATGCGGACGGCCGCGGGCGGACGGCTGCCGGTGCTCGTGTCCGCCGCGGTCAAACGGAACGCGGACGGCGAGCCGGTACTGATCCGTACCACGGTCTTCGACGCCTCGGACCGGCGCGCCTACGAGGAGGAACTGCTGCGCCGCAGGACCGCCGCCGACGAGGCCCGCGACCTGGCCGAGGCGGCGCGGCGGGAGGCGGAGGCGGCACGCTCGCGCTCCGAGACGGACCGGGCCCGGCTGGCCGACGCCCTCGCCGTGCTCCAGCAGGCGCTGCTGCCCGCCGAACTGCCCGCCGTCCCGGGTCTTGACGTGGCCTCGTACTACTACACGGCCTCGCCCGACCGGCTCGGCGGCGACTTCTACGACCTGTTCGCCCTTGGAGCGGGGCGCTGGGCCTTCTTTCTCGGCGACGTGAGCGGCAAGGGCCCGCCCGCCGCCGCCGTCACGTCCCTCGCCCGCTACACCCTGCGGGCGGCCGTCTTCCACGACTCCGACCCGGTCAGCGCCCTGACCACCCTCAACGCCGTCCTGTACGACCGCTACGGCGTCGACGCGGACCCCCGTCACTGCACCGCCGTGGTCGGCGTCGTCGAACCGGACGCCGCCCGCGGCCGTACGACGGTCCGCCTGGCCTCCGGAGGCCACCCGCCCGCGCTCGTGCTGCGGGCCGGCGCCCCGGTCGACGGCCCGGGACGGGCCGAGTACCTCGCCACCCCCGGCGGCATGCTCGTCGGCGCCCTGCCCGACGCCGCCTTCACCCCCGCCACCGCCGTCCTCGGCCCCGGCGACACCCTGCTGCTCTACACCGACGGTCTGACCGAGGCCCGCACGGACCCCGGCCGCACCACCCTCTACGGCGAGGAACGGCTGCGGGACTTCGCCGCCCGGCAGGCATCCACGGCGCCCGGCGACGTGATCGCGGCCGTGGCCGCCCTGCTGGAGAAGCTCGGCGACGGCGTCGACGACGACACCGCCCTGCTCGCCCTGGGCGTCCCTAGCCGTCCCGCCTGAACCGCTCGTACTGCTGTGCCAGCCCGTCCAGCAGCGCCGTCAGGCCGGTCTCGAAGGCCCGCTCGTCGATCTTCTCCTGTTGCTCGGCCAGGAGGTGGGCCTGCTGGAGGTGCGGGTAGTCGGCGGGGTCGTAGGCGCCCGCGTCGTCCACGAAGCCGCCGGCGAAGGAACCGAGCGCCGAGCCCATGATGAAGTACCGCATCAGCGCGCCGATGGAGGTGGCCTGGGCAGGGGGCCAGCCCGCCCGGACCATCGCGCCGTACACGGCGTCCGCGAGGTGCAGCGCGGCCGGGCGGCGGCCGGGGCCGTGGGCCAGGACCGGGACGATGTTGGGGTGGTCGCGCAGCGCCGTCCGGTAGGAGACGGCCCAGTCGTGCAGCGCGGTCCGCCACTCCCGGCCGTCCTCGAACATCGACAAGTCGACCTGCGCGCTCACCGAGTCGGCGACGGCCTCCAGGATCTCGTCCTTCGTGCGGAAGTGGTTGTAGAGCGAGGGCCCGCTGACCCCCAGTTCCGCGGCCAGCCGGCGCGTGGAGACGGCCGCGAGGCCCTCCGCGTCCACCAGCGCGCGGGCCGTCTCGACGATCCGGTCGGTGCTGAGCAGGGGCTTGCGCGGTCGGGCCATGGCGCACATAGTAGGGCTGCGAGCTGAAACTAGCAGTGCTAATTTAAATGTACGGCTTTCAAGATTTCTTTCTGTGGGGTGACTCGGCATGAACCTGGAGCTCAGCGAGGAGCAGACCGCCGTACGGCAGCTCGCCCGGGACTTCGTGGAGCGGGAGATCGCCCCCCATGTCGTCGAGTGGGACCGCGCGGAGGAGGTGGACCGGGGAATCGTGAAGAAGCTCGGCGAGGTCGGCTTCCTCGGGCTCACGGTCGACGAGGAGTACGGCGGATCCGGGGGCGACCACCTCGCGTACTGCCTGGTCACGGAGGAGCTGGGACGCGGCGACAGCTCCGTGCGCGGGATCGTCTCCGTCTCCCTCGGCCTGGTCGCCAAGACGGTCGCCGCCTGGGGGAGCGAGGAGCAGAAGCGGCGCTGGCTGCCGGGGCTCACCTCCGGCGAGTACGTCGGCTGCTTCGGCCTGACCGAGCCCGGCACGGGGTCGGATGCCGGGAACCTCTCCACCCGCGCGGTGCGCGACGGCGACGACTACGTCGTCAACGGCACCAAGATGTTCATCACCAACGGCACCTGGGCCGACGTCGTGCTGCTCTTCGCCCGCTCCACCGACGCTCCCGGTCACAAGGGGGTCTCCGCCTTCCTCGTGCCCACCGACACCCCCGGTCTGACCCGGCGCACCGTCCACGGCAAGCTCGGGCTGCGCGGCCAGGCCACGGCCGAGCTGGTCCTGGAGGACGTCCGCGTGCCCGCCTCCGCGATGCTCGCGCCCGAGGGCAAGGGCTTCTCGGTGGCCATGTCGGCCCTCGCCAAGGGGCGGATGTCGGTCGCGGCCGGCTGCGTCGGCATAGCCCAGGCGGCGCTGGACGCCGCGGTGAAGTACGCGGGGGAGCGCGAGCAGTTCGGGAAGACCATCGCCCACCACCAGTTGGTGCAGGAGCTGATCAGCGACATCGCCCTCGACGTGGACGCGGCCCGGCTGCTGACCTGGCGGGTCGCCGACCTGATCGACCGCGGGCAGCCCTTCACCGTCGAGTCCTCCAAGGCCAAGCTCTTCGCCTCGGAGGCCGCCGTGCGCGCCGCCAACAACGCCCTCCAGGTCTTCGGCGGCTACGGCTACATCGACGAGTACCCGGCCGGCAAGCTGCTGCGCGACGCCCGCGTGATGACCCTCTACGAGGGCACCAGCCAGATCCAGAAGCTGGTCATCGGGCGTGCGCTGACCGGGGTCTCGGCCTTCTGAGCCGGCCTCCGGGGGCGAGTTTCTGAGTACCGCGACTGAGTACGCCGGCGGATGTGGCCCCGGCCACATCCGCCGATCCTCGTGCCATGAGTGACACACCGGTCAAGCAGCAGAACACGGCAGCCTTCTACGGGCAGGCCGTCGCCTCCTTCTCGGTGGCCATGGCCGCCACCGCCATCGGCATCTACCGGCTCCAGGCCGACGCCTGGGTGCGGGCCTTCCTCGCGATCGCCGTCCTGTACCTCGTCACCTCGGCCTTCACGCTGGCCAAGATCATCCGGGACCGCCAGGAGGTCGGCCAGATAGTGAGCCGGGTCGACCAGGCGCGACTGGACAAGATCCTGGTCGAGCACGACCCCTTCCAGAAGCCGGGCGGCACCCCGGCGGGACAGCGCCCCTAAGCGCCCGCTCAGCTTCGGCGGTATGGTGGTGCTCCTGTCACCGAGAGGGGCGAACAAGCGATGAGTACGGCGGCCGAGACGACGGGCGGCGACATCGAGCCGTGGGAAGAGGTCACGCCTGACGCGGCCCGGCGGCTTCTGGTCGCGGCGGTGGAGGCGTTCGCCGAACGCGGGTACCACGCGACCACGACCCGCGACATCGCCGGGCGGGCCGGCATGAGCCCGGCCGCGCTCTACATCCACTACAAGACCAAGGAAGAGCTGCTCCACCGCATCAGCCGCATCGGCCACACCCGGGCGGTGGCCATCCTCCGCTCCGCGGCCCAGGGCGAGGGCGGTGCGACCGAACGGCTCGCCGACGCCGTGAGTTCCTTCGTCCGCTGGCACGCCGGGCGCCGGACCACCGCGCGGGTCGTGCAGTACGAGCTGGACGCGCTCGGTCCCGAGGCCCGGGAGGAGATCCTCACCCTCCGGCGGCAGTGCGACGCCGCGGTGCGCGGCATCATCGACGACGGCGTGGCGACGGGCGAGTTCGACGTGCCGGACGTCAAGGGCACCACGCTCGCCGTGCTGTCGCTCTGCATCGACGTGGCCCGCTGGTTCAACGTGAACGGCCCCCGCACGCCCGACGAGGTCGGCGCCCTCTACGCCGACCTCGTGCTGCGGATGGTGGGAGCCCGAGACCGCTCCGGCGCGGCCTAGCTACAGGTAGTAGCGCGACACGGACTCGGCGACGCACACCGGCTTGTCGCCGCCCTCGCGCTCCACGGTGAAGGCGACGCTCACCTGGATGCCGCCCTTGACGTCCTCGACCCCCGTGATCGTCGCCGTGGCGCGCAGCCGCGAGCCGACCGGGACGGGGGAGGGGAAACGGACCTTGTTGGTGCCGTAGTTGACGCCCATCTTCACGCCCTCGACCTGGATCAGCTGCGGCCCGAAGAGGGGGAGCAGCGAGAGCGTCAGGTAGCCGTGCGCGATGGTGGTGCCGAACGGCCCGGCGGCGGCCTTCTCCGGGTCCACGTGGATCCACTGGTGGTCCCCGGTCGCCTCCGCGAACAGGTCGATCCGCTTCTGGTCGACCTCCAGCCAGTCGGTGTGGCCCAACTGCTCGCCCACCGCCGCCTTCACCTCGTCGGCGGACGCGAAGATCCTCGGCTCTGCCATGTTCCGGCCTCTCTGCTCGCTCGACCTGTGTACTCGACTCTAAGCGACTGCTTAGCATGGTCGCCCGCGGAGCCCCTGTCAACGGACCTGACCCGTTCGCGCGGGTGACCGGGTCGGTAGGGTCTGAGGAGTGCCTCAGCTTCCCGAGAAGATCCAAGAACTCACGGTCGGCCAGCTCGCCGCACGCAGCGGCGCCGCCGTCTCCGCCCTGCACTTCTACGAGTCCAAGGGCCTGATCAGCAGTCGCCGGACCTCGGGCAACCAGCGCCGCTTCAGCCGTGACGCGCTGCGCCGGGTCGCCTTCGTCCGGGCCGCGCAGCGGGTCGGTATCCCGCTGGCCACGATCCGCGAGGCGCTCGCCGAGCTGCCGCAGGGCCGCACACCCACCGAGGAGGACTGGGCCCGGCTCTCCCGGTCCTGGCGCTCCGAACTCGACGAGCGGATCAAACAGCTCAACCGGCTGCGCGACCACCTCACCGACTGCATCGGCTGCGGCTGCCTGTCCCTGGAGACCTGCGTCCTGTCCAACCCCGACGACGCCTTCGGTGAACGCCGCGCCGGCTCGCGCCTGCTCGTGGAGCGCCGGGGCCCGGCCGCCTCCACTTCCGCCACCCCCACCACCTCCACGCCCGCCGCCGCGGCCACCGGCGGTGGGCGGCCGGGCCGTGCTCAGGGCCGGGAAGAGCCGTGTTGCGGCGACTGACGGTCCGGTGAGCCGGGCCCGGTCGACATCAGTGGCCGCCCCGGCGCGCCGAGGCGCACTCCCGCAGTCCCGCGGCGACCAGTTCGGCGTTGGACGCGGCCCGGCTGCCGTCCGGCAGGAACAGGGTGTCCTCCAGGCCGATCCGGGTCGCCAGGCCCAGCCGGCCGGCCAGACGCAGCACCGGCCAGGCGCCGCCGTCCTCGCCGTGCAGCAGGACCGGGCGGCCGTGGGCCGGGCCGAGGGCGGTCAGCAGGGCGCGCGCCGAGTCGCGCGCGGTCGCCGGGTCGGGGTCCGTGACCTCCGCCAGCACGCGCAGCACCTTCGGTCCGAGCGGTGAGCGCAGGAACCGGGCCGCCCCGTCCGTGCCGGACCAGACGCCCGCCTCCACCGCCACCCCGCGCTCGATCAGGGCGGCCGCCGTCTCCTCGGCGCCCGGTTCGTGCCAGTTGACCGACGCGTGGTCGGGCAGTGCCGTCCAGCTCCGTATCCGCGCCGCCCGGGCCGCGGGACCGGGCTCGGCCCAGGCGCCCGTCGTGACGCCGACCGGTACCGACGCCGGGACCCGCGCCCTGATCGCCTCCAGCGTCGCCGCGAGCACGCGCGTGGACAGCGTGTCCCGCCCGCACGGTGTCTTCGGGTGGACGTGGACGTCCGTGGCTCCGGCGGCGACCGCCGCGGCCACCGAGTCGGCGACCGCCTCCGGCGAGAGCGGCACCACCGCACCGTCGGCGCTCCCCCGCGCCCCGTTCACACACAGCTGCACCATTCCCCCATGGTGCCGGGTGCCACTGACGACGCCCGCCGGGCCCGGTGCCGTACCGGCCACCGGGGGTGCGGCATCCCCGGCACACCCCCGCGGCCGGCTATGCCGACATCAGCAACCGTCCCCGCCGGGCGTCCGCGCACGCGTCGGCAGTGAGGACGGGCCGCGGCACGAGGATGCCGCAGTCCGTGCAGACCGGGCCCGTCGAGGGCTCGTGGTCCAGGTCGTACTTCCAGACGAGGCGCTCCCCGTCGCACACCGGGCACACGGAGCCCGGTTCACGCTCCAGCGCCGAGATCAGCCGGCGCAGCACCTCCGCCAGCGGCCCGTCGGGGTGGACCCGGGGGTCGTCGCACCAGGCCACCCCGAACCCGCCCCAGGTCAGCCGGTGCCAGTCGTCCACGCTGCCCGGCCTGCGCAGCCCGTCGTGCTTCTCCTTCCTGCGCCGCTCGGCGAACTCGACCTCGTAGGCCAGCCACACCGACCGCGCCTCCTCCAGCTCCTCCAGTGCGGCCACGAGCCGCGCTGGGTCGGGGGAGCGGTCCTCGGGACCGAACCCGGCCCGGGAGCAGAGATGGTCCCAGGTCGCCCTGTGCCCATAAGGGGCAAAACGCTCAAGGCACTTGCGCAGTGAATAGCGTCGCAGCGCCAGGTCGCACCGTGGATCGCGGACCTGTCTCGCCAGACTTCGGAAACCGGCCATCGCCCTGCACCTCCGTCACACCTGCACCTGTTACTCGGGTCACTCCGGCGTCGTCGTACGGACGTCGCCGAATAGACGTATCGACAACCGATTCGGCTCCATCCGATTTCCGATGTCCCCCATAAGCCGATCCACTCGCTCCCAAAAAGTGACGCATGTTCATCTTCCAACTCGGGGATACCGGCGGTAACGTCCCGCCACACCCCCGTCGGGAGGAGCTGCCATGCCACGGCGCACCCCACGCAACGCCCTCGACAGACTGAGAACTCCCCGCGGCTTCCACGGGTTCCTGAAGGCCGCATCCGTATGCGCGCTCATTGCCGGAGTTTTGTCACCGCTTTCCCCGGCGATGGCCGCCGGGGACACGACCGTCGAGGCCACGGTCGCCCCGGCCGCCGCCAACGACCACTGCGGCGGGCAGTGTTCCGACATCCTGCCGCCCGGCCAGAACGGCAACGCCACCCTCGCCCAGATCCTCCTCAACCAGGCGTTCGGCACCCAGCCCGCGCACGCCGAGGACCAGCTCGGCCCCTACGCGAACCTCGCCACCGGCTACCAGGGCCTCACCAACGACAAGATCAACACGTTCTTCAACGACGCCTCCTTCGGCGTCCCCGACGGCCAGGCCGCCTCCACCGTCCGCCCCGCGGGACGCGACGACGTGACCATCGTCCGCGACAAGAAGACCGGCGTGCCGCACATCACCGGCACCACCCGCTACGGCACCGAGTTCGGCGCCGGCTACGCCGCGGCCCAGGACCGGCTGTGGCTCATGGACCTCTTCCGCCACGTCGGACGCGGCCAGTTGACCCCGTTCGCCGGCGGCGCCCCCGCCAACCAGGGCCTGGAGCAGCAGTTCTGGCGCAGCGCGCCCTACACCGAGGACGACCTGGAGGCGCAGATCGAGAGCGCCGCCGCCAAGGCCGGCGAGCGCGGCGAACTGGCCCTGGCCGACGTGGACGCCTACGTCGCCGGCGTCAACGCCTACATCGACGCCTCCGACAAGGGCCGCTACTTCCCCGGCGAGTACGTGCTGACCGGCCACAAGGACGCCATCACCAACGCCGGCACCATCGAGCACTTCAAGCGCAGCGACCTGATCGCGCTGGCGTCCGTCATCGGCTCGCTCTTCGGCGCGGGCGGTGGCGGCGAGGTCAACAACGCGCTCTCCCTCCTCGCCGCCCAGGAGAAGTACGGCGTCGCCGAGGGCACCGAGGTCTGGGAGTCCTTCCGCCAGCGCAACGACCCCGAGGCCGTCCTCACCCAGCAGGACGGCAGCTTCCCGTACCTGCCCACGCCGGACGACCCGCAGGGCCGGGCCCTGCCCGACGCCGGGTCGGTCGAGGCGGAACCGCTGGTGTACGACCGTACCGGCAGCGCCGGCGCCGCGGGCGCGACCGGTGCCTCCGCCGAGGCGGCGGACGCGGCCGTGACATCGGCGCGGCGCGGCATGTCCAACGCCCTGGTCGTCAGCGGCGAGCACACCGCGAGCGGCCACCCGGTTGCCGTCTTCGGACCGCAGACCGGCTACTTCGCCCCGCAGTTGCTCATGCTCCAGGAGATCCAGGGCCCCGGCATCAGCGCCCGCGGCGCCTCCTTCGCGGGCCTGAGCATGTACGTCGAACTCGGCCGCGGCCAGGACTACGCCTGGAGCGCGACCACCTCGGGCCAGGACATCATCGACACCTACGCCGTCGAGCTGTGCCAGGACGACTACCACTACCTCTACCGCGGCACCTGCACGCCCATGGAGAAGGTCGAGCGGCACAACGCCTGGAAGCCGACCGTCGCCGACTCCACCGCGGCGGGCTCCTACACGATGCGCGTCTGGCGCACCAAGTACGGACCCGTCGAGTCCCGCGCCACGGTCGGCGGCAAGAAGGTCGCCTACACCACCCTGCGCTCCTCCTACCTCCACGAGGCCGACTCGATCATCGGCTTCCAGATGCTGAACGACCCGGACTACCTCAACAGCCCGGAGCGCTTCCAGGGCGCCGTCCAGCACATCAACTACACCTTCAACTGGTTCTACGCCGACTCCGAGCACACCGCGTACTACAACAGCGGCGACAACCCGGTGCGCGCGAACGGCGTCGACGCCGAGTTCCCGGTCTGGGCCCGGCCGGCGTACGAGTGGCAGGGCTGGGACCCGGCCGGCAACACCGCCCGGTACACCGGCGCGTTGGCCCATCCGCGGTCGGTCGACCAGGACTACTACGTCTCCTGGAACAACAAGCAGGCCAAGGACTACCCGGCCGCCTCCTGGGGCAACGGCTCCGTCCACCGCGGCAACCTCCTCGACGACCGGGTGAAGAAGCTGGTCGCCCAGGGCGGTGTCACCCGCACCGCGCTGGTCAAGGCCATGGCCGAGGCCGCCCTCGCCGACCTGCGCGCCGAGGACGTCCTGCCCGACCTGCTGAAGGTGGTCGAGTCCGCGCCGGTCACCGACCCCGCGGCGAAGACGGCCGTGGACCGGCTCAAGGCGTGGCTGTCCGCAGGCGGTCTGCGCACGGAGACCTCGGCCGGTTCCAGGAAGTACGCCCACGCCGACGCGATCCGCACCCTGGACGCCTGGTGGCCGCTGCTGGTGAAGGCCGAGTTCGAACCCGGCCTGGGCAGCGACCTGTACAGCGCCTTCACCCGCAACCTGCCCGTCGACGAGTCCCCGTCCGCCGCCCACGGCCCGACCGGCGCCCACGCCGGCAGCGCCTTCCAGTACGGCTGGTGGAGCTATGTCGACAAGGACATCAGGGCCGTGCTCGGCGAGTCCGTCAAGGGCCCGCTGGCGCACACCTACTGCGGAGCGGGCGATCTCGCCGCCTGCCGGGACAGCCTGGTCTCCACCCTGGAGGAGGCGGCGGGCCGCACGGGCGCCCAGGTCTATCCCGGCGACGACAACTGCTCGGCGGGGGACCAGTGGTGCGCCGACTCGGTGATCCACCGCACCCTCGGCGGCATCAAGCACGGCGGCATCGGCTGGCAGAACCGGCCGACCTACCAGCAGGTCGTGGAGTTCACCTCCCACCGGTGACCGGCCGGTACGACGGTCACCTGTAGAGCAGGTACTGGCGGCGTGTCCTGCGGAACGCCGCCAGTTCCGCCTCCCAGCCGGCCACCACCTCGCCGGTGTCCGCGCCCGCGTCGATCATCGTGCGCACCCGTGCGGAGCCGGTGAGCTTGTCGATCCAGTTGTCCGGCCGCCAGGCGAAGCCGTCCCAGGTCCGCTTCGCGGTCACCAGCAGGGCGATGCCGGTGCGCACCGGGTCGAAGGCGGCCCGGTCGTGCACGTGGAGCTGCACGCCCCCGACGGTCCTGCCCTGGAACTTGGAGAAGGTGGGCTGGAAGTACGCCTCCCTGAAACGCACGCCCGGCAGCCCGACCTCGTTCGCGGCGGCGGCCCAGTCCCCGCCGATGCCCTCCGCGCCCAGCAGCTCGAACGGGCGGGTGGTGCCGCGCCCCTCGGAGAGGTTCGTGCCCTCGAACAGACAGGTGCCCGAGTACACCAGCGCGCACTCCGGTGTCGGCATGTTCGGGCTCGGCGGCACCCAGGGCAGCCCGGAGGCGTCGTAGAACTCCGAGCGCTTCCAGCCCGTCATCGTCACCGTCTCCAGCGGCACCGGCGAGGTCAGGAACTCGCCGTTGAACAGCAGCGCCAGCTCGGCGACCGTCATGCCGTGCGCCTGCGCGATCGGCTGCCGGCCGACGAAGGTCGCGAACTCCTTGTGCAGGACCGGACCGAGGGCCGCCCGCCCGGTCACCGGGTTCGGCCGGTCCAGGACCACGAACCGCTTCCCCGCCAGCCCGGCCGCCTCCATGCAGTCGAACAGCGTCCAGATGTACGTGTAGAAGCGCGCGCCCACGTCCTGGATGTCGAAGACGACGGTGTCCACGCCGGAGGCCGTGAACACGTCCGCGAGCGGCTGCCCGCTCTTCAGGTACGTGTCGTAGACCGGCAGCCCGGTCGCGGGGTCGTCGTAGCGCCCCTCCGAGCCGCCCGCCTGCGCCGTACCGCGGAAGCCGTGCTCGGGGCCGAAGACGGCCGTCAGGTCCACCCGGTCGTCGGCATGCATCACGTCGACGATGTGGCGCACATCCCGGGTGATGCCGGTCGGATTGGTGATGACGCCGACCTTCTGCCCCCTGAGCGGGGCGTAGCCGCCGTCGGTGAGGCGCTCGAAGCCGGTGCGCAGCCGGCGGCCCCCGTCCCCCGCGGGCGCGGCCTGCGCCGTGCCCGCCGAAGCGGCGGCGGCAGTGGTGCCGGCCGCCACCGCGGCCGTCGTGGCGAGCAGGTTCCGTCTGGACAGCGTCATGCGGTGACCTCCGTGATCGCGGCGGGTGTCATGCGCACGCACGCTAACCCGCGCCCGGACCGCAGGGAATGGAGTAGACCGCGGTTCACCTCTTCCGCCGAACATACCGACTGGTTAGTCTGACGCTGTGGCGGAGTCGCCGCGCGGGCGTCGTGGCCGTCCCACGGCCGCGCCGCGGCTCCGTGGCAGCCGCGCGGATGTCGTACTGATGTCGTGTCGAAGTCGTGTCGAAGGAGACCGATGGTGGAAGCCGTGCAGGATGCCGGAGTCGTCGTCACCGGGGCGGGAGGCGGCATCGGCGCCGCGCTGGCCCGCCGCTTCGCCGCCGGGGGAGCCCGCGTCGTCGTCAACGACCTGGACGCGGGCCGCGCGAAGGCCGTCGCCGACGAGATCGGCGGCATCGCGGTCCCCGGCGACGCCTCGACGATCGTCACCGATGCCCGCGACGCGCTGGGCGGCACGGTCGACGTGTACTGCGCCAACGCGGGCGTCGGCAGCGGGGGCTCGGAGGCCGCGGACGAGACGGTCTGGGCCCTCGCCTGGGACGTCAACGTCATGGCCCACGTGCGGGCGGCCCACGAGCTGCTCCCCGACTGGCTGGAGCGCGGCAGCGGCCGCTTCGTCTCCACCGTCTCGGCCGCCGGACTGCTCACCATGATCGGCGCCGCCCCCTACAGCGTCACCAAGCACGGCGCGTACGCCTTCGCCGAGTGGCTGTCCCTGACGTACCGCCACCGCGGGATCAAGGTCCACGCCATCTGTCCGCAAGGGGTGCGCACCGACATGCTCACCGCGAGCGGCAGCGCGGGCGAACTGGTGCTCCAGCCCACCGCGATCGAACCGCAGGACGTCGCGGACGCCCTCTTCAAGGGCATCGAGGAGGATCGCTTCCTGATCCTGCCGCACCCCGAGGTGGCGGAGTACTACCAGGCACGGGCCACCGAACCCGACCGCTGGCTGCACGGCATGAACCGGCTCCAGCGGCAGTGGGAGGAGGCGACGGCCCGGTGACCGGCTCCCGCTACGCGGCCAAGCCCTGGCTGGCACTGCTGACCGATGCGCAGAAGGCCCCGCTCGACCCCGACGCCTCCCTCGTGCACGCCCTGCGCAGGGCGGCCGCCGAGGCTCCCGACCGCGTCTTCCTCGCCTACTTCGACGGCCGCCTCACCTACCGTGAGGTGGACGAACTGAGCGACTCCGTCGCCGGGCACCTCGCCGCGCGCGGCCTGGAGCGGGGCGACCGGGTCGCGGTCCTGCTGCAGAACTCCCCGCACTTCGTGCTCGCCGTCCTGGGCGCCTGGAAGGCGGGCGCGGTCGTCGTGCCCGTCAACCCGATGTACAAGTCGGGGGAGGTCGGCCACGTCCTGCGGGACGGCGAGGTGGCCGCGCTGATCTGCTCCGACCGGGCCTGGGCGTCGTACCTGCGCGAGACGGCCGCCGACTCGCCGGTGCGGATCGTGCTCACCGGGTGCGAGCTGGACTTCCAGACCCGCCAGGACGCGCGCGTGCTGACGTTCGAGCGGCTGCCGGACGCCCCCGACGCCGACGACCTCGCCCGGGTGGCCCGCGCCGGTCACCGGGCACCCGAAGACCGCGACCCGGAGCCCGGCGACACCGCGCTCATCAGCTACACCTCCGGCACCAGCGGCACACCCAAGGGCGCCACCAACACCCACCGCAACATCATGTACAACGCCGAGCGGCAGCGCACCGGGCTCGGCCTGCCCGAGGCGCCGGTCTACTTCGCGCTGGCCCCGCTGTTCCACATCACCGGCATGGTCTGCGAGTTCGGCGCCTGCCTGAACAGCGTGGGCACCCTCGTCCTGGCGTACCGCTTCGAGGCGGGCGTCGTCCTGGACGCGTTCGCCGAGCACCGGCCGCACTACACGGTCGGTCCGTCCACCGCCTTCATGGCGCTCGCCGCCCACCCCTCCGTCACCCGCGAGCACTTCGCGTCCTTCGCGAACATCTCCTCGGGCGGCGCCCCGCTGCCGCCCGCCCTGGTGGAGAAGTTCCGCGCGGGCTTCGGCCCGTACATCCGCAACGGCTACGGGCTCACCGAGTGCACGGCGCCCTGCGCGTCCGTACCGCCGCACCTGGAGGCCCCGGTGGACCCCGTCTCGGGGACCCTGGCGGTCGGCGTGCCGGGCCCCGAGAGCGTCGCGCGGATCGTCGACGACCAGGGCGCGGAGGTGCCCTTCGGGGAGCAGGGCGAGATCGTGGTCAGCGGCCCCCAGGTCGTCCCCGGCTACTGGCGCCGCCCGGACGCCACCGCCGAGACCTTCCCCGGCGGCGAACTGCGCACCGGGGACATCGGCTTCATGGACGCCCGGGGCTGGCTCTACGTCGTCGACCGCAAGAAGGACATGATCAACGCCTCCGGCTTCAAGGTCTGGCCGCGCGAGGTCGAGGACGTGCTCTACACCCACCCCGCGGTGCGCGAGGCGGCCGTCGTCGGCGTGCCCGACGGGTACCGCGGAGAGACCGTCAAGGCGTACATCAGCCTGCGGCCGGGCGCCGCCACGGACCCGGACGCACTCGTCGCGTACTGCGAGGAGAGACTGGCCGCCTACAAATACCCGCGCCAGGTGGAGATCCTGCCCGACTTGCCGAAGACGGCGAGTGGGAAGATCCTCCGTCGGGAACTGCGTTCCGCCGGCGGCGGGACGCAGCAGTGAACGGACAGTGAAAACGGAAAGGCAGGTGACGGCAGTGCCCAGGACCACGGACGGGGACGGCACTCCGGTGCCGCAGCGGCTCCTGGCCGCCGCCACCCGGCTCTTCGCCGAGCAGGGCTACGACCGCACCTCGGTACAGGAGATCGTCGAGGCGGCGGGCGTCACCAAGGGGGCGCTCTACCACTACTTCGGCTCCAAGGACGACCTCCTGCACGAGGTGTACGCGCGCGTGCTGCGCCTCCAGCAGGAACGCCTGGACGCCTTCGCGGACGCCGACGCGCCGGTCGAGAAGCGGGTGCGGGACGCGGCGGCCGACGTCGTCGTCACGACCATCGACAACCTCGACGACGCGTCGATCTTCTTCCGCTCCATGCACCAGCTCAGCCCGGAGAAGAACAAACAGGTGCGCGCCGAGCGCCGGCGCTACCACGAGCGCTTCCGCGCACTCATCGAGGAGGGACAGCGGACCGGCGTCTTCACCAAGGAGACCCCGGCCGACCTGGTGGTGGACTACCACTTCGGGTCCATCCACCACCTGTCCACCTGGTACCGGCCGAACGGCCCGCTCAGCCCGCAGGAGGTCGCCGATCACCTGGCCGACCTGCTGCTGCGCGCGCTGCGTCCCTGAGCCGACGGTCCCCCCGCAGGCTCAGGGGGGACCGTCGCCCGGCTTCAGAGGTACTTCTTGATCTCCCGGCGGGCCAGCGAGCGCTGGTGGACCTCGTCCGGGCCGTCGGCGATCATCAGCGTCCGCGCCCCGGCGTACAGCTCGGCCAGCGGGAAGTCCTGGCTCACGCCGCCCGCGCCGTGCAGCTGGATCGCCCGGTCGATGATGTCGACCACCGCGCGGGGCGTGGCGATCTTGATGGCCTGGAT
Source organism: Streptomyces sp. NPDC042336 (assembly GCF_055581985.1). Lineage (NCBI taxonomy): Bacteria > Bacillati > Actinomycetota > Actinomycetes > Kitasatosporales > Streptomycetaceae > Streptomyces > Streptomyces sp. NPDC042336. The sequence goes on from NZ_JBVJEA010000004.1 coordinate 118,537, forward strand.
CTCGGTGTGCGCGCCCCGGTTGCCGACGGTGTCCATCAGCCAGGCGGTCTTCAGCACCAGCAGCCGCAGCTGCTCGACGGTGACCCGGGCGTCCGCGATCCAGTTGTGGACCACGCCCTGCTGGGCCAGCGCCTTGCCGAAGGCCTCGCGGGACACCGCGCGGCGGCACATCAGCTCGATCGCGCGCTCGGCCATGCCGATCAGCCGCATGCAGTGGTGGATCCGGCCCGGACCGAGCCGGGCCTGGGCGATGGCGAAGCCGCCGCCCTCCTCGCCGATCAGGTTCGACACCGGCACGCGCGCGTGGTCGAACGTCACCTCGGCGTGGCCGCCGTGGTAGTGGTCCTCGTATCCGAAGACCTGCATCGCACGGTTGACGGTCACGCCGGGCGTGTCGCGCGGAACCAGCACCATCGACTGCTGGCGGCGGATGTCCTCGCCGTCCGGGTCGGTCTTGCCCATCACGATGAAGATCCCGCAGTCGGGGTTCATCGCCCCCGAGATGTACCACTTGCGGCCCGTGATGACGTACTCGTCACCCTCGCGCTCGATGCGCGTGGTGATGTTCGTGGCGTCCGAGGAGGCCACGTCCGGCTCCGTCATCGCGAACGCCGAGCGGATCTCCCCGGCGAGCAGCGGCTCCAACCACTGCTTCTGCTGCGCCGCGTCGGCGAACTGGGCCAGCACCTCCATATTCCCGGTGTCCGGCGCCGCGCAGTTCGTCGCGGTCGGCGCCAGCTGCGGGCTGCGGCCGGTGATCTCGGCGAGCGGGGCGTACTGGAGGTTGGTGAGACCGGCGCCGTGCTCGGCGTCGGGCAGGAACAGGTTCCACAGGCCCTGGCGGCGGGCCTCGGCCTTGAGGTCCTCCACGACCTGCGGGGTGTTCCACGGCGAGGCGAGGCGGGCGCGCTGCTCGTGGGCGACCTGCTCGGCCGGGTAGACGTACTCGTCCATGAAGGCGAGCAGCTTGGCGCGGAGTTCCTCGGTGCGTGCGTCGTACGCGAAGTCCATGGCGGGGTCAGCCCTTCTGGAGGGTGGTCAGGCCGTGCTCGATGAAGACGGGGACGAGGTCGCCGATGCGGTCGAAGCCGCGGCCGACCGTCTGGCCCAGCGTGTAGCGGTAGTGGATGCCCTCCAGGATCACGGCGAGCTTGAACCACGCGAACGCCGTGTACCAGGCGACCGTCGAGACGTCGCGCCCCGAGCGGGCGGCGTACCGCTCGACCAGCTCGGCGGGGGCGGGGTGGCCGGGCGCCTGGGCGGTGGTGGAGACGGGGGAGTCGGGCATGCCGAGCGGGCTGCTGTACATCACCAGCAGGCCCAGGTCGGTCAGCGGGTCGCCGAGCGTGGACATCTCCCAGTCGAGGATCGCCCGGATCTCGTCGTCCTCGCCGCCGATCAGGACGTTGTCGAGGCGGTAGTCGCCGTGCACCACCGTCGGGGCGGGGGAGCGGGGCAGCTCCCGGCCGAGGGTGGCGTGCAGCTCGTCGATGCCGGTCAGGTCGCGGTTGCGCGAGGCGTCGAGCTGCTTGGCCCAGCGGCGGAGCTGGCGGTCCAGGAAGCCCTCGGGTCGGCCGAAGTCCGCGAGGCCCACCTCGGCGGGGTCCACCGCGTGCAGGCCGACCAGCGTGTCCACCAGGTTCAGCACGGCGGCGCGGGTGCGCTCGGGCCCGAGGGGGGCGAGCTGTTCGGCGGTGCGGAACGGGGTGCCGTCCACGAACTCCATCACGTAGAACGGCGCCCCGAGCACCTCCTCGTCCTCGCACAGGAGCACCGGGCGCGGGACGGGCACGTCGGTCGGGTACAGGGCATCGATGACGCGGTGCTCGCGCCTCATGTCGTGCGCGGTCGCCAGGACGTGGCCGAGCGGCGGGCGTCGTACGACCCAACGGGCGGTGCCGTCCGAGACCGAGTAGGTGAGGTTCGACCGTCCGCCCTCGATCAGCCGGCCGGACAGCGGGCCGGTCACCAGACCGGGCCGCTCGCGGTCGAGCAGGACGCGCAACCGGTCGAGATCGAGTCCGGGCGGGTGGTCGGGGCTCATCGTCTCTCCCTGGGGGACGGGTGAACAGTACCCGACACATGATGCCGACCGGTCGGTATGCCGTCCAGTGGGCGGGCCGAACGTGATCGGCGTTACGGCCGGTTCTGCGGGGCCTCGCCGCCTCGGGAACCTTGGGGGTCTTCGGGGTCTCGAGGGCCTCGGGGGGCCTCGGGGGCCGGGGGGGGGCTCGGGGGCCGGGGGGGCTCGGGGGCCTCAGAGGACGAGCAACGCCCCGCAGGCGGCGAGGGCCAGCGTGCACAAGGCCGCCGCGGCGGCGTGGGCCGGGGTGAGGGCGCGGGGCCTGTTCGCCGCGGCGAGGGTGCCGATGCGGCCGTGGGCGATCCGCAGGAAGGCCAGCCACAGCACGCAGCACAGGGCGGCGGCGAGCACCGAGACGGTCGTCGCACCCCCGTGCAGCGCGGTCTTCGCGGCGAGTACCGCGACGACGGTGCCGGACAGGGTGGTACGGCGCCAGGCGAGCCGGGTGCGCTCGGGCTGGAGCCCGGGATCGCGGTCCGCCGGGGCCGCGTCGGCGCCGCTCACGCTCAGCCCTCCCAGCCGGTGAGGACCACGACGACCATGACCACGGCGACCACGGCCACGACCAGGCTGAGCAGTGCCGGGAAGCGGGAGACGGGGAGGTCCTCGCCCCGGCGCATGGCGCGTTCGCAGCGCGCCCAGTGGTTCACGGCCCGCAGCGAGCACAGCACACCGGCGGCGAGCAGCGCGAGCGCGAGCCCGACCCGCCAGCCCCAGCGCAGGTCGGGCAGGAACTGGTCCACCGCGAACCCGCCGCCGATCAGCGCGAGGGCGGTACGCAGCCAGGCGAGGAACGTACGCTCATTGGCCAGCGAGAACCGGTAGTCGGGGGTGCCCCCTTCCTGCCGCACCTTCGCAGGCACGAACCACAGCCGAACGCTCCGCACGAAATCGATCACCCGGGGACCCTATCCGGCCTCCGTCGCGGGTGACTGCGGCGGGCTGTGCGGGGCGGTGGGGGGGGTGCGGGGTGCCTGCGGCGCCTGTGCGGCTCCGGTGGGGGGTGCCTGCGGCGCCTGTGCGGGGTGGTGGGGGTTCGCGGTGCGGGGTGCCTGCGGCGGCCTGTGCGGGTTCGGTGGGGGTGCGCGGTGCGCGGTGCGTTGTGGGTGGGTCGGGGCCGTGCCGGGGGGTGTCCGTCCTCGGAACGGCGCGGAATCGGTCGGCCACAGATCTCCCCCGGCGTTGACGCGCCAACCGCTGCGGGCGGACACCCCCCGACACGGCCCCTTCTCGCCGTGCGCGACTGCGGCCCGCCGACGCCGCGCTGCCCCGGCCCGCCGTACGCGGCTCTCCCGCCGCATCCCCCTAGCTGCGGGCAGTCGTGCCGCTGGGGCGATGGGGGTCCCCCCGCTCGAGCGAAGCCGAGAGTGGGGGAGGGTGGGCGCAGCGGCACCCCGCTGCGCCGGGCCGCGCTCCCCACCTCGCGCCCACACTCACGCCGGGTGCCGAGGGGACGCCGGATCAGTGCACGTCCCGCCAAGATCGCAGCCGCGCATACGCCGACAGACCGTCCGGCACGAATTCCCACTCCCCGAGCCGTCCCTCCAGCTCCGCCTCCGGCAGGAACCCGTACCACGCCACCTCCTCCACCTGCGGAGACACCGCCCCCGTCACCCGCACCTCGTACACCGCCGACCACCACGTCCGCCCGGCCCCGTCGTCGTACAGGAACTTGAACAGGAACTCCGGCCGCGGCAGCCCGCTCACCCCCAGCTCCTCCTCCGCCTCGCGCAGCGCCGCCTCGTCGTAGGACTCGCCCGCGCCCACCACCCCGCCGACGAACATGTCGTACCGCCCGGGAAACACCAGCTTCGTCGCCGTGCGACGGTGGACGAAGACCCGCCCCTCGGGGTCGCGGGCCCACACGAACACACACCGGTGCCGCAGCCCCCGGGCGTACGCGTCACCGCGCCGGGCCCGCCCGACGACACGGTCGTTCTCGTCGACGATGTCCAAGATCTCGTCAGCAGAGCTCATCTGCCCATCCAAGCAGCCGCCGCGGGCCTCAGCGCCGCTCCAGCGCCGGTTCGCGCCCGCTCTCGCCCGAGCCCGTCCCCTGCGGCATCGCCGGGTGCAGGCCCAGCAGGACGATGCCCGCCACGACCGACGCGAGGCCGCCCGCCTGCCACGCGAGCGCTCCGGCGTCGGTGTGCAGCCGGTCGCCGAGGAAACCGACCCCGCAGGCGATGCCCGCGAGCGGCTGGGCAGCCGTCAGCGCGGGCAGCGACCTGCGCAGGGGCGCCGTCTCGAAGGCGCTCTGGACCAGGACCAGACCGGTGACGCCCAGCACGACCACGGCGTACGGCTGCCAGCCCGTCAGCAGCTCGGCGAGGCCGCCCGCCGAGAAGCGCCGGCCACTGACCCGGGTCAACGCGTCCTGCACCCCGTACAGCAGACCGGCGGCCAGGGCCAGCAGCGTCGGACCCCAGGTCAGCCGCAGGCGGCCGGCGCTCAGCGTGAGCAGAAGGGCCAGGCCCAGCATCACGCCGACGATCAGCCAGTGCCGCAGCGGGTCGGTCACCGCGCTGCCCCCGCGCGGCTCGCCCGCCAGGATGAACGCGGTCACCCCGCCCGCCAGCAGCGCGAGCCCGGCCCAGCCCTGGCGGCCCAGCGGCTGCCGGGTCTGGATGCGGGAGAGGGCGAGGGCGAAGAGCAGGTTGGTCGCCAGCAGCGGTTCGACGAGGGTCAGTTCGCCACCGCCCAGCGCGAGCGCGCCCAGCGCCATACCGGCCACCATCAGCCCCATGCCGGCCAGCCAGCGCGGCACCCGTACGAGGTCGAGCAGGAGGCGGGGCGAGAGGAAGTCGCCCAGCGGGGCGCGCTGGGCCGCGTTCTGCTGGAGGACGAAACCGAAACCCAGACAGCACGCGGCGCACACGGCGAGAACCAGAACGAGAACCGACACGCTGCGTACCTCGATCATCAGTCGGGTCACGGGGGCGTCGGGGCCGACTCTAGTGCGGGTGGGCGCCGGATGCCGGGCGAGTGGCGCATTCGGGAACCGAAGCGGCGGCGGCCGGCCGGGACGGCGACGGTGGCCGCCGTCGCAACAAGTGCCCCTGGAGTCACGTGAGTTGACGCGTGTAACAACCTGATTCCTCTTGACGTCAAGCCTTGGCTGCCGCTTTGCTGTGCGTGATCAGTTCATGGCAATCCGGCTACGACGACCTGTCGCGTCGCGTGAGGGAGTTTCCCGCGGTGTCCCCACCCCCGCCTCCCCTCGGCCGCGGCCGCAAACGCGCGGCCCAGGCCTTCGACGAAGCCCTCGACGACGCCGAACTGGCCGCCGGGCGCACCGCGTTGGCTCAGGGGCGCTGGCAGTCCGTCCGCTCCCTGCTGGTCCACACGGGTGACGACTGGGACCGCCGGGGACACCGGGTGACGGTGCTCGCCAAGGAGTCCCACTGCGCCGCCTGGGCCCGCGAGTGGCTGCTGGCCGAACCCGACTCCGCCGACGCCTCGGTGCTGCTCGCCCTCGCCCTGGTCCACCGGGCCCTGCGGGGCCGGGAGAAGCCCGCCCGGGTCCGCGAGGTGTGCCGGGACGCCGCCGCCCTGGTGCCGGACGATCCCACGCCCTGGCTCGGGCTCCTCATGCTGGAGCGCTCCCTGGGCGCGGACGAGGACGTCGTCCGTGTCTTCGACGAGGTGCGCGGCCGGTACGCCGACCACCACCACGCGCACCACCTGATGGTGGCCCGGCTCGCCGAGCGCGGCGGCCCCGACCCGCTGCACGAGGTGTACGACTTCGCCAACTGGGCCGCCGAGCAGGCCCCCGCCGACTCCCCGCTGGCCATCCTCCCGGTCGTCGCGCACGCCGAGCGCTACCGCGTGCTCGCCGCCGCCGGACACGAGTCCCCCGACCCGGCCGCCTCCGGCCACTGGGTGGGCCGCCGCGCCCGGCTGGTGATGAAGGCGGCCTTCGACTGGTGGCTGGAGTGGGAGCAGGACGGCCACCCGCGCCGGCTGATCGACCTCAACTTCCTCGCCCACGCCAAGTCCTGCGAGGGCCGCGGCGCCGAGGCCGCGGCGCTGTTCCACCGCATCGGCGAACACGCCACGCCGGCCCCGTGGTCGTACCCGGACCGCGACCCGTTCCCCGCCTTCCGGGCCGCCCGCGCCGGCGCCCTCGGCACGGGCTGACCGCCGACGACCCGACGCACACCACCCACATGAGAGAAGGACGTCCTGCGATGACCACGGACAGTTCGAGCACGAGCAGATCCGCGAGCGGTGGCGCCATCAGCACCTTCAAGGGCGAGGAGCGCGCCCTGCGCGCCGACCGGCTGGGCACGGGCGGGCTGCTGCTGTCCGTGCTCGCCGCCACCGCCCCGCTGATGGTGGTCGCGGGCGTGATGCCCACCACCTTCGCGGTCATGGGCATCGTCGGACAGCCGCTGCTCTTCGTGCTGCTGGGCGTGGTGCTGATCCTGTTCAGCGTCGGGTACGCCGAGATGAGCCGGCACGTCCACAACGCGGGCGCCTTCTACGCCTACATCTCCCGCGGACTGGGCGGCACCGCCGGCGCGGGCGCCGCCCTGGTCGCGCTGGTCGCCTACAACGCCCTCCAGGTCGGCATCTACGGCATCTTCGGCTTCGAGGTCTCCGGCCTGCTGTCCACCTACGCCGACCTCGACGTGGCCTGGTGGATCCCGGCCCTGCTGGCCGTCCTCGCGGTCGGCGCGCTGGGCTGGCTGAAGATCGACGTCAACGCGCGCGTGCTGGGCGTCCTGCTGCTCATCGAGGTCGCGCTCGTGGTGGCGTTCGACATCGCCGCCGTCGCCGACCCGGGGGCGCAGGGACTGTCGCTGCACGCCTTCAACCCGGACACCCTGACCGGCGCCGGGGTCGGCACCGCGCTCTGCTTCTGCATCGCCGCCTTCCTCGGCTTCGAGCAGGCGCCGGTGTACGCCGAGGAGACCAGCCGGCCGCACGTGCTGGTTCCGCGTGTCATGTTCCTGGCGGTCGGCGGGGTCGCCGTCTTCTTCGCGCTCAGCAGCTGGGCCCTGACCGTGGCCACCGGCCCCGACAGGATCGTCGGCACCGCGCAGGAACAGAGCGCCGGACTGCTCTTCTTCCTGACCGAGTCACGGCTCGGCGGCACCTTCACCGACGTGCTGCACGTCCTGTTCGTCACCGGCATGTTCGCCGCGCTGCTGAGTTTCCACAACGTCGTCGCCCGGTACGCCTTCGCCATGGGGCGCGAGGGGCTGCTGCCCGCCGCCTTCGGGCGGACCAGCGGCACCAGCGGCGCGCCCGGTACCGGCTCGCTGCTCCAGACCGCCGTGTCCGCGGTCGTCGTCATCGGCTTCGCGATCGCCGACGACAAGCCGCACGGCGACCCGACCGAGCCCGTACTGCACCTGTTCACCTGGGGCGGCAACATCGGGGCCCTCGGCGTGATCGTGCTGATGGCCGCCGCCTCGTTCTCCGTGGTGGCCTTCTTCGTCCGGCGCGGCGCCGCCGGGGCCCAGGGCGTGCGCCTGGCCACCTCCACCGTCGCGGGCCTCGCACTGCTGGTGATCGCCGGCTACACGGTCAAGGACTTCGACGTCCTCGTCGGCGCGGGACCCGGCTCCGCCCTCAGCTGGGCGCTGCCCGGCATCATCGGCCTCGCCGCGGTCGCCGGCGTGGTGCAGGGCCTGCTCCTGCGCTCCCGCGCCCCCGAGCGGCACGCCCGCATCGGCCAGGGCAACGAGGCGTTCCAGCTGGACAAGGCCTCCTCCTCCTGACACCGGTCCGGGAAAGAGGGAGGGCCGGGGCCCGGACGCGCGTCCGGGCCCCGGCCCCAAACCGCTCAGGCGGCCGGGGCCGCGCCGAAGTCCAGCAGCACCTTGCACGACCGGCTCCGGTCCGCGGCCAGGTCGAACGCCGACGCCGCGTCCCGTACCGGCACCACCGCGCTGACCAGCGCGTCGAACGCGGGCTCGGCCGCGAGCAGGCGCAGCGCCGCGTCGAACTCGCCGTCGAAACGGAACGCCCCGCGCAGCTCGATCTCCCGGCTCACCAGCAGGTTCCCCGCGAACGGACTCTGCCCCGGGGGCAGCATGCCGAGCTGGACGACCACGCCGCCGCGCCGCACCTGCCGCAAGCAGGTGTCGAGCCCCGCGGCCACCCCGGAGGCCTCGATCGCCGCGTCGACGTCCACCGGCCAACCGGGGTCGCCCGGGTCGTCCGCCCGTACGAGGGTGTCGGCACCGGCGGCCCGCGCGTACTCCAGGGCCGCGGGCAGCAGGTCCGTCACCGTCACGTGGGCCGCGCCCGCCGCCTTCGCCGCCGCGACCACCAGGCAGCCGATCGGCCCGGCCCCGGTGACCAGCACCTGACGCCCGGCCAGGTCACCGGCCCGGCCCACCGCGTGCAGGGCGACGGAGAGCGGCTCGGCGAGGGCGGCGCGGCGCGGACCGAGGCCGGCCGGGAGGGGCCGCAGCTGCCCGGCGGGGACGACGATCCGCCCCGCGAAGCCGCCCTGGACGTGCGGGAAGCGGGCCGCGCTGCCCAGGTACCGGGTGTCCCGGCAGACATTGCGCCGCCCGTCCACGCACTCCGGGCACACCCCGCACGGGGTCGCCGGGTGCACGGCGACGGACGTGCCGGCCGCCGGACCGCGGGTGTCCGGGGAGCCGTACGCCACGACCGTGCCGACCACCTCGTGCCCGAGCAGCATCGGCTCGCGCAGGCGGAAGTCGCCGACGCCGCCGTGCCGCCAGTAGTGCAGGTCGGAGCCGCACACCCCGCCGTAGCGCACGGCGACCAGCGCCTCACCCGGGCCCGGGCGGGGGACGGGCACGTCCTCGACCCGCAGGTCGCCCGCGCCGTGGATCACACAACCCGGCACGACGGCCCCCGCGGCACCCTCCCCGGCGCTCACAGGACGCTCGTCATTCCGCCGTCGACGTACAGGATCTGTCCGCCGACGAAGTCCGCGGCGGGCGAGGCGAGGAACAGCAGCCCGCCCACCAGGTCCTCGGTACGGCCCCAGCGGCCAGCCGGAGTGCGGCCGCGCACCCAGGCGCTGAACTCCTCGTCCTCGACGAGCGGCCGGGTCAGCTCGGTCTCGATGTAGCCGGGGCCCAGCCCGTTGACCTGGACGCCGAGCGGGCCCCAGTCGGCGCACATGCCCTTGGTCAGCATCTTCAGCGCGCCCTTGGTGGCCGCGTAGGGCGCGATGCCCGGGCGGACCACCTCGCTCTGCAGCGAGCAGATGTTCACGATCTTGCCGTGGCCGCGTTCCGTCATCCGGCGGGCGGCCTCCCGGCCCACCAGGAAGGCGCTGGTGAGGTTGGTGTCCAGGACGCGGTGCCAGTCCGCGTCCGCGAACTCCAGCAGGGGTGCCCGCAGTTGCATCCCGGCGTTGTTGACCAGGATGTCGAGCGGCCCCACCCGCTCCTCGGCCTCCGCGATCCCGGCGGCCACGGACGGACCGTCGGTCACGTCGAACACCGCCGTGTGGACCTCGCCGGGCAGCCCGGCGGCGGCCTTCGCGAGACGGTCGCCGTCGCGTCCGTTCAGGATCACCCGGCAGCCGGCCTCCGCGAGGCCCCGGGCCAGCGCCAGTCCGATGCCCCGGCTGGAGCCGGTCACCAGGGCGGTGCGCCCGCCGATGTCGAAGAGGGGGTGGGCCGTCATCGTCGTACTTCCGTTCCTTCCGGCTGGTGCGTGGTGCGGTTGTGTGGCCGGCTATATGACCAGGGACAACAGCAGCACCAGGGCACCGGCGACCACCGAGATGATCGTCTCCATCACGGACCAGGTCTTGATGGTCTGGCCGACGTTCAGCCCGAAGTACTCCTTCACCAGCCAGAAGCCGGCGTCGTTGACGTGGCTGAAGAACAGCGAGCCGGCGCCGATGGCCAGGACCAGCAGGGCGGTGTGCGCGGTCGACATGTCGGCCGCGAGCGGCGCGACCAGACCGGCCGCCGAGACGGTCGCCACCGTCGCCGAACCGGTCGCCAGCCGGATCGCCACCGCGATCAGCCAGGCCAGCAGCAGCGCCGGGATCGACCAGTCCTTGGAGATCTCCAGGATCATCTGGCCCACACCGGAGTCGATCAGCGTCTGCTTGAAGCCGCCGCCCGCGCCGACGATCAGGAGGATGCCGGCGATGGGCGCCAGCCCCTTCTCGACCAGGCCGGAGAGGCGGTCCTTGCCGAACCCGGCGGGCCGCAGCAGCGTGAAGATGCCGACGAGCACGGAGACCAGCAGGGCGATCAGCGGGTTGCCGATGACGTCGAAGGCGCGCTGCACCCCGTTCTCCGGGTCGTCGACGATGATGTCGACCAGGGCCTTGAGCAGCATCAGCACGACCGGCAGCAGGATCGTGGACAGCGTGGCGCCGAAGCCGGGACGCTTGTCCAGCGTCTCGGAGGCGCGCTGCGGGATCATGCGGTCGGGGGCCGGGACGTCCACCCAGCGGGCCGCGTACTTCGAGAAGACCGGACCGGCGATGATCACCGTCGGGATCGCGATCAGCACGCCCAGCGCCAGGGTCACACCGAGGTTGGCGTCCACCGCGTCGATGGCGACCAGCGGGCCGGGGTGCGGCGGGACCAGACCGTGCATCACGGACAGGCCGGCCAGGGCCGGGATGCCGATCCGCATCAGCGAGTAGTTGCCGCGCTTGGCGACCATGAGCACGACCGGGATCAGGAGGACGATGCCGACCTCGAAGAACAGCGGCAGTCCGATGACCGAGGCGATCAGCACCATCGTCCACGGCATCGAGCGGGGCGTGGCCTTGGCGAGGATGGTGTCCACGATCTGGTCGGCGCCGCCGGAGTCGGCGAGCATCTTGCCGAGGATCGCGCCGAGGGCGATCAGGACGCCGACGCCCGCGACGGTGGAGCCGAGCCCGGCGGTGAAGCTGGTGATGACCTTGTCCAGGGGCGCGCCGGCGAACGCGCCGAGCGCCAGTGACCCGATGGTCAGCGACAGGAAGGCGTGCAGCTTGAACTTGGTGATGAGCAGGACGATGACGGCGATGCCCAGGAGCACGGCGATGCCCAGCTGGGCGTGGCCCGCCGAGGTGATCGGCTCGACGGGGTCCGCTGCCAGCATCTCGACGCTGAGTCTGGTCACGGTGGTTCCCTTGCGGTGATGGGGATTGGGGGGAGTTCGGGGCCGCACGCGTGGACGGCGGCACGGCCCCGGGGGAGTGGGTGCGGGGGGTTACCGGACCGGCTCGGGAAGGTCCTTCAGGGCGTCGACCGCCCGCTCGGTGATCTCCTCGGGGGTGCCGGCGACGTCCACCGCGACTCCCGCCTCGTCCGGCTCCAGCGACTGGAGCGTGGCGAACTGGGAGTCGAGCAGGGCCGTCGGCATGAAGTGGCCCTGCCGGTGCGACATCCGGTCCTCGATCAATTCACGGCTGCCCGTGAGGTGCACGAAGACGACACCGGGAGCGGCGGCCCGCAGCCGGTCGCGGTACGACCGCTTCAGCGCCGAACTGCTCACCACCCCACCGAGCCCGGCACGCCCGTGCGCCCAGCCGCCGATGGCGTCCAGCCAGGGCCAGCGGTCCTCGTCGGTGAGCGGGGTGCCGGCCGTCATCTTGGCGATGTTGGCCGGTGGGTGGAAGTCGTCGCCCTCGGCGTAGGGAACGCCGAGCCGGGCCGCGAGCAGGGGACCGATGGTGGTCTTCCCGGTGCCCGCGACGCCCATGACCACGACCACGTGGGGGGTGTGCAGTTGCTGCATCGCACTCTCGCTGTCTGCTGTCTTCGTCGACACCTGATGTCGACGCAACTGAAACTCATTAGGTACGACGAATTCAAGAGGCTGTGACATATAAGTCTGACTTTTTGTTCTGGTGACGTGCCCCGTACGCTGAGTGCATGAGCACACCGGGCCGGGGGCTGCACGGCCGCGTACTGGACACCCTCGGCCCCGCGATCACAGCGGGCGCATACCCCGCGGGCAGTGTTCTGCGCACGGACGAGCTCGCGCAGCGGTTCGAGGTGTCGCGCTCCGTGATGCGGGAGGCGGTCCGGGTGCTGGAGTCCATGCACCTCGTCGAGTCGCGCCGCCGCGTCGGCGTCACCGTCCTGCCCGAGTGCGAGTGGAACGTCTACGACCCGCAGGTCATCCGCTGGCGCCTGGCCGGCTCCGAACGCCCCCGGCAGCTGCGCTCCCTGACCGTGCTCAGGTCGGCCGTCGAACCGGTGGCGGCGGGCCTGGCCGCGCGGCACGCCACGGCGGAGCAGTGCGCCGAACTGACCGAGTGCGCGCTCGGCATGGTCGCCAACTCACGCGGCCACCGGCTGGAGGAATACCTCTTCCACGACGTGGCCTTCCACCGCGTCATCCTCACCGCCTCCGGCAACGAGATGTTCGCCCGCCTCGGCGGCGTCGTCGCTGAGGTGCTGGCCGGCCGCACCCATCACGACGTGATGTTCGAGGACCCCGACCCGGCCGCCGTCACCCTGCACGTCCAGGTCGCCGAGGCGGTCCGCGCCCGGGACGCGGAGCGCGCGGAGCGCCTGACCCGGGAGATCACCGAGGGCGCGCTCCAGGAGCTGGACATCCTGGCACCGTAGGGCGCCCGGGGAGAGGCACGGGGGGAGAGGTCAGTCGAGGAACTCCCCGTCCACGTACACCCACGCCCCGTCCACCCGCTCGAAGCGGCTCCGCTCGTGCAGTGAGCCACCGCGGTAGGACGCCCGGAACGTCACGGTGCCGGAGGCGTGGAAGGCGGAACCGTCGGCCGTGTCCAGGATCTCCAGGCCGGTCCACCGCATGCCCGGGTCGAGATCGAGCCGCGCGGGGCGTGTCCCTGGGTGCCAGGTGCGCAGCAGGTAGCCCGCGTCCCCCTTCACGAAGGCGCTGTAGCGCGAGCGCATCAGGGCCTCGGCGCTCGGCGCGGCGGCGGTCCCGGCGTGGAAACGGCCACAGCACCTCGCGTACGGCTCGGGCCGCCCGCAGGGGCAGGAGGGGCTGGTCATGGCGACCACTGTAGAGGAAAAGCAGAAAACCCCTGCTCAGCAGGGGTTTCAGCTGGTGTCCGAGGGGGGACTTGAACCCCCACGCCCGATAAAGGGCACTAGCACCTCAAGCTAGCGCGTCTGCCATTCCGCCACCCGGACAAGGTGTCTGTCGCGCGGGGTATCCCCCTTGGCGACGACGTAAACATTACCAGGCTTTCCGGGGTGGCCGATCACCCCCTCCTTGGGCCCGGACGGCCCAGGGAGGAGGATGAGGGGGACCCACCAGCAGTGACATCGGCACTGACATCGGCAGTGACAGCGGGAGGAACCACGTGAGCGACTCGGGCACGGCCAGGAGCGTCACCGGCGAGGAAGAGGTCGTCGACCTCTGCCGCGAGCTGATCCGGATCGACACCAGCAACTACGGCGACCACTCGGGGCCGGGCGAGCGGAAGGCCGCCGAGTACGTCGCCGAGAAGCTCGCCGAGGTGGGACTCGAACCGAAGATCTTCGAGTCCCACCCCGGACGCGCCTCCACGGTGGCCCGGATCGAGGGCGAGGACCCGTCCCGGCCCGCGCTGCTCATCCACGGCCACACCGACGTCGTCCCGGCCAACGCGGACGACTGGACCCACCACCCCTTCTCCGGGGAGATCGCCGACGGCTGCGTGTGGGGGCGCGGCGCCGTCGACATGAAGGACATGGACGCGATGACCCTCGCGGTCGTCCGCGACCGGCTGCGCAGCGGGCGCAAGCCCCCGCGGGACATCGTGCTGGCGTTCCTCGCCGACGAGGAGGCCGGCGGCACGTACGGCGCCCGTCACCTCGTGGACCACCACCCCGACCTCTTCGAGGGCGTCACCGAGGCGATCAGCGAGGTGGGCGGCTTCTCCTTCACCGTGAGCGAGCAGCGCCGCCTGTACCTGATCCAGACGGCCGAGAAGGGCATCCACTGGATGAAGCTGACGGTGGCCGGCACCGCGGGGCACGGGTCGATGATCCACCGCGACAATGCCATCACGGAGCTGTCCGAGGCCGTCGCACGCCTGGGCCGGCACAAGTTCCCCGTCCGGGTCACCAAGACGACCCGGGCCTTCCTCGACGAACTGGGCGACGCGCTCGGCACCGAGCTGGACCCGGAGAACATGGAGGGCACCCTCGCCAAGCTCGGCGGCATCGCCAAGCTCATCGGCGCGACCCTGAGCAACACCGCCAACCCGACCCAGCTGGGCGCGGGTTACAAGGTCAACGTCATCCCCGGCGAGGCCACCGCGCACGTCGACGGGCGCTTCCTGCCCGGATACGAGGAGGAGTTCCTCGCCGACGTCGACCGGATCCTCGGACCGCACGTGCGGCGCGAGGACGTGCACGCCAACAAGGCCGTCGAGACGACCTTCGACGGAGCGCTGGTCGACGCGATGCAGTCCGCCCTGGTGGCCGAGGACCCGGCCGCGAAGGCGGTCCCCTACATGCTCTCCGGCGGCACGGACGCCAAGTCCTTCGACGAACTCGGCATCCGGGGCTTCGGCTTCGCGCCGCTCAAGCTGCCCCCGGAGCTGGACTTCGCGGGCATGTTCCACGGCGTTGACGAGCGGGTGCCGGTGGAGGGACTCCAGTTCGGCGTGCGAGTGCTCGACCGCTTCATCGACGCGTCCTGAATTCGCCCGTGCGTGCGGGGGGCGACCGGGACGAGTGAATGCGCTCATAAGCTCGTAGCCTCATTACTCCCTCCTCGTTACAGGTGATGCGATCGGCAATTTGGGATCGCGTTTGCCAACTAGGAGGAACAATGCTCAAGAAGGTCGTCGCCGCCGCGGCTGCCACCGGTGGTCTGGTTCTCGCGGGCGCGGGCATGGCCGTCGCCGACTCCGGGGCCCAGGGTGCCGCCGTGCACTCGCCCGGCGTCCTTTCCGGCAACGTCGTTCAGGTCCCCGTGCACGTGCCGGTGAACGTCTGCGGCAACACGATCTCCGTGATCGGTCTGCTGAACCCCGCCTTCGGCAACGTCTGCATCAACAAGTGACGTTGGGCCTCGCCCCGTGAGGGTCTGATTCCGCCGGCCCCGGAGTGCACGCCATGCGCTCCGGGGCCGACGGCCTTTCGGGGGACATTCGAGGCGGAGGAACGACAGCGACGCCGGAGTTACGGCACTCTCGGCATTCTCGGTACCACGGGACCAGACAAGGCAGGGATTCAGGAAATGCGACAGGTCACCCGCAAGGGCCTGATGACGATGGCGGCGGCCACCGGAGTGATCGCCGCCGCGGGCGGTGCCGCCCACGCGGACTCGGGAGCGCACGGCTCGAGTTCGGGTTCACCCGGCGTTCTGTCCGGCAACACGGTGCAGGCCCCGGTGCACGTGCCGGTGAACGTCTGCGGCAACACGGTGGACGTGGTCGGCATCCTCAACCCGGCGATGGGCAACGCGTGCGCCAACCAGGGCGGCGGTGCCTCCGGCGGACACGGCGGCTCGGGCGGATACGGCGACTCCGGGAGCCACGACGGGTCGCACGAAGGCTCGCACGGGGGCTCCCAGGCGGGCGGCCACACCACGGACTCGCCGGGCGTCGGCTCCGGCAACCACGTCGAGGTGCCGATCGACGTGCCCGTGAACGTGTGCGGCAACAGCATCGACGTCGTCGGTCTCCTCAACCCGGCCACCGGCAACGAGTGCGCCAACGGGGGCGGAGGCCACTCGACGCCGCCCGGCGACCACGAGACGCCTCCGGAGAAGCCGGATAACCCCGACAAGTCCGACACTCCGGACAAGCCGTCCGGACCGGAGGGCGAAACGCCGGGCGACTCCACGGAGGGCAACCAGCCGGGCACCCAGACCGTCGCCCAGCCCGCCGGCGACGCGGCGCTCGCCGAGACCGGCAGCGACCTGCCGCTGGGCCTCGCCCTGCCGGTGGGCGCCGGCGCGCTGCTCGCGGGCACGGTGCTCTACCGCAAGGCGCGCGCCTCGGCGTGAGACGGGCGCACCGGCACACGCAGCGGGCTCCGCACCGGCGGGGCCCGCTCCGTCTCCACCGCCGTCACCAGGTGGCGCGCACCTGGCGGATGATCCGCCGCCGCAACCGCACCTTGCGGCTGCCGTCGCGCAGCAGGGTCAGGCGGTACAACTCCCAGTGTCCGTACTCGGCATGGTCCGTCAGCTGACGTGCCGCCTCCTTGCGGGTGACCCCGCGCGGTAGGTACACATCGACAAATTCGTATTCCGGCATCGAATCTATTGTGCGGGCTGGGGCCCGGTACGGATAGCGTCTGCACTATGTCTGATGCTGCGCAGCCCACCGCTGCCGAGGTACGCGCCGCCGCCGAGGCGGTCAAGACCGCGCTCGACCGCCACCTTGCCGCGGTCGAACGCCGGTCGGGGGAGGAAGACCCGGCCGTCTACGACGCGTTCAACGAGCTGGCCGCGGCCGCCGAGGCGTACGACGAACTGCTCTACGACCGGTACGACGAGGTCACACCCTTCGAGATCCCCGGCGAGGACACGCTGCCGCCGTACACGGGCCCCGAGGAACCCAGCGCGCTGAGTGTCCTGATCCGCCGCGACTACTCGGTGGCCGAGCCGCAGCGGCTGATGGCCCAGGCCAGGCGGGTCGAGGCGGCGGACGAGGAGGGGCCCGGCAGGGAGGCCTCGGGCACGGTGCACGGTGCGCTCGGCCTCCTGTTCGGCGAGTTCGAGCCGGACGAGATCGCCTCCCGGCACAAGGAGTTCGGTCTTGAGGAGGGCGACTCCACGCTCTGGGTGACGGCCGCGGACGAGAGTGCCGAGCCCGGCGAGTGGCTGGAGGCTCCGTTCGAGCAGGTCGACCCGCAGCGGGTGGTCTGCCGTTTCGACGTCAGCGCGGTCTTCGACGAGGAGTTTGACGACGGCGACGACGAGGACGGTGAGGACGGCGAAGCCGACCTGGCGGACCTGGACGAGGACCTCGACACCGACCTGGACCCGGACCTCGACACCGACCTCGACGAGGACGGCGAACCGGCACGACTGGAGGCGGACCGCTGAGCGGCACGGGCCACGCCACGCCGACCGGCCCGACGGCTGGGTGACGGCGGTCACGGGAAGCCCCCGACGACAGCCGGCCGTCGCGGCGACCCGACCCGGGCGCCAGGCCGGTCGGGCCCGACCCGCCCGCCCTGCGCACTCGTAGCCACCCGGGGCGGCCTTGGCCGGGGCCCGGCGATGCCGCGAGCGCGGTGCCCCCGCTGCGTCCGGCGGGATTGCGCCGGGTGCGGGGTGCCCGTGGTCGGTCGGCGGCCGGTATCGGCGGCGCGATCAGTCCCGTTGCCCGGGCCGTGGGCGGTCTCGACCGGGCCGTCGGCCACGCTCGGGACAGTGCCGCCTCCCTGCCGGGCTCCTGGGCCACCGGGCGGTCGGGCGGGTGGCAGACGGGCGCGGCTGCCGGCGGCAGGTGGTCTTCGGGGAGCCCGGCGGCCAGGTCGTGCGTGACCTGGCCGGGCCGGGTGCCCGTCGGTCAGTCGGTGACCGGGATCTGGGGGGCCAGCAGTACCGGCAGGCGGGTGGTGCGGGGCTTGGCCGGGATCTCCGCCACGGCGCGGGGAAGGGCCTGCTCCACGCCGTGCACCACGGACAGGTGCCGGGCGGCCCGGCCGAACGCCGTGTAGATCCAGGGACGGCTGAGGGCCTGCACGGCATCGCCGGGCAGCACCACGACCACCGCGGGCCAGCGGCCGCCCAGCGCCTGGTGGGCGGTCAGCGCCCAGCCGTGCCGTACGGACCCCTCCACCCGGTCCCTGGGCACGACCACCGTTCCGCCCGCGCACGACAGGTGCAGACCCTCGGCGTCGGCCGTGACCACCCGGCCCGGCAGCACCCGGCCCGGCGCGGGGGTGTGGACGACCCGGTCACCGGGGTCGAAGCCGCCGAAGCGGCCGGGGCCGGGGTTGAGGCGTTCCTTCAGCGCGGCGTTGAGCGCCCGCGTGCCCGCGGCACCGCCGTGGCCCGGCGTGATCACCTGGGTCTCCTCGGCCGGGACGCCGATCGCGCGCGGCACCGAGTCCGCCATGAGCTGGACAGTGCGGTGCACGGCCTCGCCCGCGTCCCGCACCGGCACGATCACGACCTCCTTGCCGGGCGCCTCCACTTGGCTCAGCTCCCCGACGCCGATGCCGGAGACCAGCTCGCCGAGCGGACCGGGGTCCGGGCGCCGCGAGGCGACCTGGGGGCAGACCCGTGCCGCCAGCAGGTCCGCGAAGACCCGCCCGGGGCCCACGGACCAGAGCACCGCCGGGTCCCCGGCCAGCACCAGCCGGGCGCCGTCCGGCAGCGACTCCGCGAGCAGGGCGCCCGCCTCGACGTCGAGCTGCGGCGCGTCGAGCACGACGAGCAGGTCGAGGTCCAGCGCCCCGTCGGCGTCCCGCCCCGGCCCCTCGTCGCCGGTCAGCAGCCCGGCCACGGTGACGGCGGCGGGAGCGGCCGGTCCCGAGGAGGGCGGCTCGGCCGACGGGGCGCCGAGCAGGGCGGCGAAGCGGTCGCGGCCGAGCGGGCCGGGCGCGGCGGCCCAGGCCCGCAGGCCCAGGGCGTGCGCCGCGCGCAGCAGGGCGGCGGGCTCGGCCAGGGACGCCTCGCCACCGGTGTGCAGGACCAGCCCGTGGCCCGCGACGGCGCGGATCAGTTCGCCCCCGGAGCCCTGCGCGGAGGCGGCCGCCTGCTCCCAGTCCGCCGCGGAGCCGTCCTGTTTGGGCGCCGAGTTGACCAGCCGGGCCAGCCCGTCGGCGAGGCTCTCCTCGGCGAGCGCGTACCGCTCCAGACCGATCAGCACCCGGACGGGACGCTCCTCGCCGCCTTCCCCGCCCTCCGCCTCCGTGCCCTCCGCACCGCTCGCCGCGCGCTCCGGGCGGGCGTCCGGCTCGTCCAGGGCGTCCTGGAAGGCGAGTGCCTCGCCCTCCGCGAGGGTGCTCTGCACGGCCGCGTCGGGATCCGGCACGCCGCGCTGGGCCAGCGTGGCGGTGAGCCGCGGCAGCTCCAGCGCGGTGTGCCCGGCCAGGGCCGCCTGCTCCAGGAGCCACACGGTGACGGCACGGCCGCGACGCTCGTCGTCCGGCCCGCACTCGGCGCCGAGCAGCGCGCGGGCGAACCCGTCGGCCTGCTCCGGCCGCACCCCGGCGACCTGGAGCAACTGCCAGGGGTCCGCGCGCAGCGCGTCCCCCGCGCCCTCACCGAGGAGCGCCGCGGTCTGCGGCGCGAGCGCTTCGGGGGCGCCGCCCTCCGCCAGTACGCGCCGCACCGACTCCACGGTCTCCGGTGCCGGCCCCGCGGGCCCTGCGGCTGCGGTGGCCCGCTCGGCGGGCGCCGGCCGGGGCGGGCGCGCCGGCTCCGGCGCGGGGCGGCGCACGGGCTCGGGGTCGCCGAAGACCGCGGCCGCCGGCTTCTCACCGCTCTCCACGGCGCGCACGGCGGCCAGCAGATCGGCCGCCGTGCCGCTGAGCTTGCCCCCGGCGGCGATCGGCCCCTGCTTCTCGGCCTTCCGCCGCTCGATCCGCTCCCGCTCGATCCGCTGGGCGGCCAGCTCGGCCTCGACCTCGGACACCCGCGCGGCCGCCCCGTCCGCGTCCCCGGAGTCCGGCCCGTCCCCGGCGGGCTCACCCGAGCGCGTGCCGGGGGCGGACTCCGCCGCCTGCGTGGTGCCCGGGGTCTCCGGCCCGGTGTCCACGGCGTCCGTGGTGTCCTCGGTGGCGGGCTCGGGCTCCGTGCTCACAGCGTGCTCCAGTCGTGATCGGGATAGCGGTGCACGGGCGCCGACACGTCGTCGAGCGCCCGGCAGATCTCGTCAGGAAGACTAAGGGTCTCCACTGACAACGCCGCCGTGAGCTGCTGCGCGTTGCGAGGGCCGATGATCGGGGCGACCACCCCGGGCCGGTCGCGGACCCAGGCCAGCGCCACCTGGAGCGGGGTCACCGCGAGTCCGTCCGCCGCCGTCGCCACCGCGTCCACGATGTGCCCGGCCGCGTCGTCGAGGTAGGGCTCGACGAACGGGGCCAGATGGTCCGAGGCGCCCCGCGAGTCCGGCGGCGTGGCGTCCTTGCGGTACTTGCCGGTGAGCACTCCGCGGCCCAGCGGGGACGAGGGCAGCAGCCCGACGCCCAGGTCCAGGGCGGCCGGCAGCACCTCCCGCTCGACGCCCCGCTGGAGCAGCGAGTACTCCATCTGGGTGCTCGCCATCCGGTTGCGCACACCGGGCGCCGCGAGCTGCCAGGTCGCCGCCTTGGCCAGCTGCCAGCCGCAGAAGTTGGAGACCCCCGCGTAGCGCGCCCGGCCGCTGCTGACCGCCACGTCGAGGGCGTGCAGCGTCTCCTCCAGCGGGGTGTGCGGGTCGAAGGCGTGCAGGTGCCACACGTCGACGTGGTCCGTGCCCAGGCGGGCGAGGGAGGCGTCCAGTGCGGAGAGCAGATGGGCGCGCGAACCGTCGAAGCGGCGGTCGGGATCCGGAACGCTGCCGGCCTTGGTCGAGATCACCAGGTCCCGGCGCGGCACCAGGCCCTCCATGAGGCGGCCGAGCAGGTACTCCGACTCGCCGTCGCCGTAGACGTCCGCGGTGTCGACGAGCGTCCCGCCCGCCTCCCAGAAGGTCTTCAAGAGGTCCGCGGCGTCATGCTCGTCCGTGTCCCGGCCCCAGGTCAGGGTGCCGAGACCGATGCGGGACACGCGCAGGCCGGTGCGGCCGAGATGCCTCTGCTCCATGAACGCCGACATTACTGGCCACGGCTTGTGCTGTGGGGGCCTGTGGACAACCGAATTCCGCGCGCTAAGGTCGGGGCACCAGCCACGTTACTGATCGGTAAGGGGAATCGGCCATGCAGCTCGGGATCAACCTCGGCTACTGGGGTGCCGGAATGGACGCGGACAACCTGGCCGTCGCCCAGGAGGCCGACCGGCTCGGATACGCCGTGTGCTGGGCCGCCGAGGCCTACGGCTCCGACGCGGCCACCGTGCTGACCTGGGTCGCCGCCCAGACCGAGCGCATCGACGTGGGCTCGGCCATCTTCCAGATCCCGGCCCGCCAGCCCGCGATGACCGCGATGACCGCCGCCACCCTGGACTCCCTGTCCAAGGGCCGCTTCCGTCTCGGCCTCGGCGTGTCGGGACCGCAGGTCTCCGAGGGCTGGTACGGCGTCAAGTTCGACAAGCCCCTCGCCCGCACCCGCGAGTACGTCGAGATCGTGCGCAAGGCGATGACCCGTGAGCGGCTGTCCTACGAGGGGCAGCACTGGACGCTGCCGCTGCCCGGCGGCCCCGGCAAGCCGATCAAGCTGACCGTGCACCCCGAGCGCGAGCACATCCCGCTGTACATCGCCGCGATCGGCCCGAAGAACCTGGAGCAGACCGGCGAGATCGCCGACGGCGCCCTGCTCATCTTCCCCTCCGCCGACCACCTGGAGGAGACCGCCGTCAAGCACCTGCGCGCCGGACGCGAGAAGGCCGGCAAGACCCTCGACGGGTTCGACGTGTGTCCGACCCTGCCGCTCGCCCTCGGCGACGACAAGGAGGTCCCCGCCCTCGCCGACACCTTCCGCCCCTACACCGCGCTGTACGTCGGCGGCATGGGCAGCCGCAAGCAGAACTTCTACAACCAGCTCGCCCAGCGCATGGGGTACGAGCGGGAAGCCGCGGAGATCCAGGACAAGTACCTCTCCGGCGACAAACAGGGCGCCGCCGGGGCCGTACCGCACGAGCTGATCGACCAGACGACCCTGCTCGGCTCCGTCGACCGCATCGCGGACCGGATGAAGGCGTACGCCGCGGCCGGTGTCACCACCCTGACCCTCGCCCCCGCGGGCTTCACCCTGGACGAGCGGCTCGCGGCGCTCCGCGCGGGCACCGAGGCCCTGGAGCGCGCCGGACTGGCGTAGGCACCGCCGAGGAAGTTCTGCGGCCGTGGTGGGGGCTCGGGGGTCTTCCCCGCCACGGCCGTCACGGGGAACAACGCGCCCACGCGCGCGGGGTTACGCCTCCGGCCGTTCCCGGCCGTCCCTCTTTCGGCGGAGCCGTCCGCCGCACCTGTTGCCGTGACCTCTCGCCCGCACTTGACTCGTGCACTGCGGAGTGTGCGGAACCCGCGGACCACGCAGCGGCAGAGAGGTGCCCCCGATGCTTTCGGCCAAGAGCCTTTTCCAGGAGATCCTCGACAACGACGAGTCGTTCCGTCTCTTCTGCTCCATCGCGGCCAGCGGCGAGACCCAGGGCGGCTGGGAGAACGCGCGCATCGCGGCGCTGGTGCCGGAGAGCGAACGCGCCCTCGCCCCCAAGATCACCCGGCACGGCGCCGACGAGGACAAGCACGGCCGGATCTTCAACGCCCTGCTGAAGAAGCGCGGCCTCGAACCCGTCGAAGTACCGCCCGAGACCGACTACACGATGCTCCTGGAGCGGCACGGCATCGGCCTCGCCCACGAGAAGCTCAAGGCGGAGCAGCCCCTCACGGTGCGGGACATCATCACCTACCTCGCCCACAGCAGGGTCACCGAGCAGCGCGCGGCCGAGCAGATGGCGATGCTCGTCAAGTACTTCGCGGACCACCCCGACCTCGGCCGGGCGGTCCGGATGATCTCGGCCGACGAGGACAACCACCTCGCCTACTCCCACGAGGAACTGCTGCGCTACGCCGCCGCCGGGCACGGCCCGTACATCCGGCGCACCCTGCGCGAGTGCGCGCACGCCGAGATCCGCGTCCACCGTGACGTCAGCCTCGCCGTGATGGCCCGCATGGGGCGCCTGCTCGGCTGGTCCCGCGCCAGGTCGGCGCTGCTCGCGGCGGGCATCCACGCGATGTACGCCGCCGAGCGGCTGGCCGGCTGGCGGCGCATGGTGACGCTGCGGGCGCCCGAACGGCGCGACGCGCTCGGCGGACCCGCCGCCGCGGCCCCCGAGGTCGCCTGAGCCCTCGGCCCCTACAGCCAGCCCCGGCGCTTGAACTGCCGGTACAGCAGCCACTCCAGGACGGCCATCAGCGCGATCACCGCCGGATAGCCCCCTACCCAGTGCAGCTCCGGCATGTGGTCGAAGTTCATGCCGTAGATCCCCGCGACCATCGTGGGGACCGCGGCCATGGCGGCCCACGCGGAGATCTTCCGCATGTCGTCGTTCTGCCGGACGCTCGTCTGCGCCAGGTGCGCCGACAGGATGTCCGAGACCAGCCGGTCCAGGCTCTCCACCGACTCGTTCACACGCGTGAGGTGGTCGCTCACGTCCCGGAAGAACGGCCGCGCCCTGTCGTTCACGAACGGCACACCGCCGCCGTACGCGCCCGTCCCCGCGAGCCGGGACAGCGGCGGCGCGAGCGGACCGGTCGCCCGCCGGAACTCCAGCACCTGCCGCTTGAACGTGTAGATCCGCGACGCGGTGTGCCGGGAACCGCCGCCGTCCGGCGAGAAGACCTCCGCCTCCAGCTCCTCCAGGTCGGTCTGGAGCTCGACCGCCACGTCCAGGTAGTGGTCGACGGTGGCGTCCGCGATCGCGTAGAGCACCGCGGTGGGGCCCTTGCCGAGGAGTTCCGGTTCGTGCTCCAGACGCTGCCGCACGGCCTTCAGCGGAGAGCCCTCGCCGTGCCGGACGACGACCGCGAAGGCGTCCCCCAGGAAGATCATCAGCTCGCCGGTGGAGACGGCGTCGCTGTCCGGCTCGTACACCACCGGTTTGAGGACGGCGAAGAGCGAGTCGTCGTACACCTCCAGCTTGGGCCGCTGATGCGCCTTGAGGGCGTCCTCCACCGCCAGCGGATGCAGCCCGAACTCCTGGCTGACCAGCTCGAACTCCTTCTCCGTCGGCTCGTGCAGGCCGATCCAGACGAAGCCGCCGGCCTCCCGCGCCTCACCGAGCGCGTCGGAGAAGTCCTCGGGCCCGTCCGTGCGGTGCCCGTCCCGGTAGATGGCGCAGTCGACGATCACCGAACCCATTCTCCCCTCGACCCGGCGCCCCTGTTCCGCGCCGTACGCCTACCCTGGCCGCATGCCCACGCTGATCCTCGTTAGGCACGGACGTTCCACCGCCAACACCGAGGGGTTGCTCGCCGGCTGGACGCCCGGCGTCGCCCTCGACGAGCGCGGCGCCGCGCAGGCCGCCGCGCTCCCCGGGCGGCTCGCCGGCCTGCCGCTCTCCGAGATCGTCACCAGCCCGCTCCAGCGCTGCCAGGAGACGATCAGGCCGCTGCTCGACGCCCGCCCCGAACTGCGGCCCCACACCGACGAACGGATCGGGGAGTGCCACTACGGCGACTGGTCCGGCCGCAAGCTCGCCGAACTCAAGGACGAGCCCCTGATGGAGGTGGTGCAGGCGCACCCCTCCGCCGCGGCCTTCCCCGGCGGCGAGTCGATGCGCGCCATGCAGACCCGCGCCGCCGAGGCCGTACGCGAGTGGAACGCGCGCGTGGAGCGCGACCACGGCGCCGACGCCGTCTACCTCATGTGCTCCCACGGCGACATCATCAAGTCCCTGGTCGCCGAGGCACTCGGCCTCCACCTCGACCTCTTCCAGCGGATCTCCGTCGAACCCTGCTCCGTCACCGCGATCCGCTACACCCGGCTGCGCCCGTTCCTCGTCCGCCTCGGCGACACCGGTGACTTCGCCTCCCTGGCCCCGCGCGAGGAGCCGTCCGGTGACGAGGCCCCGGTCGGGGGTGGTGCGGGCGCACCGTGATCGTCCGCCGCAGTAGGGTGAACCGGTCGCGGCTGTGCCCCCGATCCCGATCTTCCGCTTTCCCCGACTTCCATGGAGACAGGACGTGTCCCGTCAGGTGTTCCTCTACGACCAACCGGAACGTTTCGTGGCCGGTACGGTCGGGCTGCCCGGGCGCCGTACGTTCTTCCTCCAGGCCTCCGCCGGCTCCCGGGTGACCAGCGTGGCCCTGGAGAAGACCCAGGTCGCCGCCCTCGCCGAGCGCATGGACGAGCTTCTGGACGAAGTCGTACGGCGCAGCGGCGGCAGCACCGTCGTCCCCGCCACGGCACCCACCGGGCCCGCCGACACGGCGCCGCTGGACACCCCCGTCGAGGAGGAGTTCAGGGTCGGCACCATGGCGCTGGCCTGGGACGGTGAGGACCAGCGCATGATCGTCGAGGCGCAGGCCCTCGTGGAGCTGGACGCCGAGTCCGAGGAGGACCTGGCGGAGGCGGAGGAACGGCTCCTCCAGGACGAGGAGAACGGCCCGCCGATGCTGCGGGTCCGCCTCACCGGCGCGCAGGCCAGGGCCTTCGCCAAGCGCGCCCTCGACGTCGTCAACGCCGGGCGGCCGCCGTGCCCGCTGTGCAGCCTCCCGCTCGACCCGGAAGGACACGTATGTCCGCGCCAGAACGGATACCGCCGCGGAGCGTGACCACCGACGCGGCGGCGGCCGAGTTGCTCGCCCTGGGCGAACTGACCGTACGCGGACGCATCCGTGACGCGTCCAACGCGGCGCTGTACTGCACGGTGACGCACGAGGGACGCGAGGCGGCCTGCGTCTACAAGCCGGTCGCCGGCGAGCGCCCGCTGTGGGACTTCCCCGACGGCACCCTCGCCCAGCGCGAGGTCGCCGCCTACGAGGTCTCCGAGGCCACCGGCTGGGGCCTGGTCCCGCCCACCGTGCTGCGCGACGGCCCGTACGGCGAGGGCATGGTCCAGCTGTGGATCGAGACGGTGCCGGAGACGGAACTGCTCGCCCTGGTGGACGAGGAGGAACCCGGTCCCGGCTGGAAGGGAATCGCCCTCGCCGAGGTCGGCGAGGGCCGCACCGCGCTGCTCGTGCACGCCGACGACGA
This sequence comes from Streptomyces sp. NPDC042336, assembly GCF_055581985.1. Taxonomy (NCBI): domain Bacteria; kingdom Bacillati; phylum Actinomycetota; class Actinomycetes; order Kitasatosporales; family Streptomycetaceae; genus Streptomyces; species Streptomyces sp. NPDC042336. Next base: position 144,304 of record NZ_JBVJEA010000004.1, read on the forward strand.
ACGGCTGCGCCGGCTCGCCGTACTCGACGCCGTGATCAACAACGCCGACCGCAAGGGCGGCCACCTGCTGCCCGCGGCGGGGGAGCGGCTGTACGGCATCGACCACGGCGTCACCTTCAACGTCGAGAACAAGCTCCGCACCCTCCTGTGGGGCTGGGCGGGCGACCCGCTGACCGGAGAGGCCCTGGAGGCGCTGGACGTCCTCAAAGCGGCGCTGAAGGACGGCGGCACCCTGGCGACCCGGCTCGCCGCGCTCATCACCCCCGCCGAACTCGACGCCACGCGCGCGCGGGTCGACGCCCTGCTGGCCTCCGGCAAGCACCCCGAACCGAGCGGCGAGTGGCCGGCCATCCCCTGGCCGCCCGTGTGAGGACCCGGAGGCCTTGATCAGCACAATGGCCGGTACCGCGCAAGAGCGCCTTACCGGCCATCCGGACCGGTCCGGTTCGTGTACGGAACATCCGTCCGGTTAGGCTCATGACATGCATGCCTGGCCCGCTTCCGAGGTCCCCGCCCTGCCTGGTCAGGGCCGCGACCTGAGGATCCACGACACCGCGACCGGCGGCCTCGTCACCCTCGACCCCGGTCCCGTCGCCCGTATCTACGTCTGCGGCATCACGCCGTACGACGCCACCCACATGGGGCACGCGGCGACCTACAACGCGTTCGACCTCGTGCAGCGCGTGTGGCTCGACACCAAGCGGCAGGTCCACTACGTCCAGAACGTCACCGACGTGGACGACCCGCTCCTGGAGCGGGCCGTGCGCGACGGGGTCGACTGGACCGCCCTCGCCGAGCAGGAGACCGCCCTCTTCCGCGAGGACATGACGGCGCTGCGGATGCTCCCGCCGCGGCACTACATAGGCGCCGTCGAGGCCATACCCGGCATCGTCCCGCTCGTCGAGCGGCTGCGCGACGCCGGCGCGGCCTACGAGCTCGAGGGCGACATCTACTTCTCCGTCGAGGCCGACCCGCACTTCGGCGGCGTCTCCCACCTCGACGCCGCCGCGATGCGGCTGCTCTCCGCCGAGCGCGGCGGCGACCCCGACCGGCCCGGCAAGAAGAACCCGCTCGACCCGATGCTGTGGATGGCCGCCCGGGAGGGTGAGCCCAGCTGGGACGGCGGCACCCTCGGCCGCGGGCGGCCCGGCTGGCACATCGAGTGCGTCGCCATCGCCCTCGACCACCTCGGCATGGGCTTCGACGTCCAGGGCGGCGGCTCCGACCTCGCCTTCCCGCACCACGAGATGGGCGCCTCGCACGCCCAGGCCCTCACCGGCGAGTTCCCCATGGCCAAGGCGTACGTGCACGCCGGCATGGTCGGCCTCGACGGCGAGAAGATGTCCAAGTCCAAGGGCAACCTGGTCTTCGTGTCGCAGCTGCGCCGCGAGGGCGTCGACCCGGCCGCCATCCGGCTCACCCTGCTCGCCCACCACTACCGCTCCGACTGGGAGTGGACCGACCAGGTGCTGGAAGGCGCGCTCGCCCGGCTGGAGCGCTGGCGCGCCGCGGTCTCCCGCCCCGACGGCCCGTCCGCGGAGGCCCTGGTGGAGCAGATCCGCGAGGCCCTCGCGAACGACCTGGACTCGCCGGCCGCCCTCGCCGCGGTCGACCGCTGGGCCGCCCTTCAGCAGGAAACCGGCGGCACGGACATCGGCGCCCCGGGCGTTGTCTCCCGGGCGGTGGACGCGCTGCTGGGCGTGGCGCTGTAAAAGGCGCACGGAATGGACCAGGGGCCGCTTCCCGGGAAGCGGCCCCTGGTCCATTCCGCTCAGTTCTGCTCAGTCCTCCGACGACTCCTCGTCGTCCCCGCTCGCCTTCGGCGGCTTCGGCGGCCGGTTCCGGCCGCTCGGGTTGTCCCGCAGGAACGGCGTACCGGCCGGCCCGTCGCCGCCGTCCGCCGTGGCATGCCCACCAGGACCACCGGTCCCGCCCGGCCCCGATCCGTCCCGCCGCCGCAGATACCGCTCGAACTCCCGCGCGATCGCCTCGCCCGACGCCTCCGGCAGCTCCGCCGTGTCCCGGGCCTCCTCCAGCGACTGCACGTACTCCGCGACCTCGGAGTCCTCCGCGGCCAGCTGGTCCACGCCCACCTGCCAGGCACGCGCGTCCTCGGGCAGCTCGCCCAGCGGGACCCGCACGCCGATCAGATCCTCCAGCCGGTTCAGCAGGGCCAGCGTGGCCTTCGGGTTCGGCGGCTGCGACACGTAGTGCGGCACCGCCGCCCACAGCGACACGGCAGGCACGCCCGCGTGCGTGCACGCCTCCTGGAGAATGCCGACGATGCCCGTGGGCCCCTCGTACTTGGTCTCCTCCAGGTCCATGCGCCGCGCCAGGTCGGTGTCCGACGTGGTCCCACTGATCGGCACCGGACGGGTGTGCGGGGTGTCGCCCAGCAGGGCGCCCAGGACGACCACCAGCTCGACACCCAGCTCGTGGGCGAAGCCGAGCAGCTCGTTGCAGAACGAACGCCAGCGCATGGACGGTTCGATGCCCCGGACGAGAACGAGGTCGCGCGGCTTGTCGCCGCCGACGCGGACCACCGACAGCCTGGTCGTCGGCCAGGTGATCTTGCGGACGCCGTCCTCCATGAACACCGTGGGACGGTTGACCTGGAAGTCGTAGTAGTCCTCGGCGTCCAGCGCCGCGAACACCTCGCCCTTCCACTCCCTGTCGAGATGCGCGACCGCGGTGGAGGCGGCGTCACCGGCATCGTTCCAGCCCTCGAACGCGGCCACCATGACCGGGTCGACCAGCTCGGGAACCCCCTCGAGCTCGATCACCCAGCGCCTCCTTCCGACGTGCCCTCGCGTACCCCCCAACCTTACGGCGTGCCGAGGGACCGCCCGCAGCCCCCTTGCACGGGGCAGTGAACGGATCACTGCCCCGTCCCCGGGGTCCGGACACCCGCCGTCCGGCGCCGGAACGCCGGCCCTACTTCTTGTCGAGCACGTCCTGGACCTGCGCGCGGACGTCGTCCGTGGCCAGACCGCGGATCGTCAGCGTCGTACGGCGGCGCAGCACGTCGTCCGCCGTCTCGGCCCACTCGTTGTCCCGGGCCCACACGACCTGAGCCCAGATCTCGGGGGCGTCCGGGTGGACGCGCTGGGCCAGCTCCGGGCTCTCGTTCGCGAGCCGGGCGATGTCGAAGGCGAGCGAGCCGTAGTGCGTGGCCAGGTGCCTGGCGGTGTCCGCCGCCATGCGCGGGCCGGGCGCCGAGCCGTCCACCAGCAGCCGGTGGGCGACCGCGCGCGGGTTGGCGACGCCGGGCAGCGGCAGCTTCTTCGGCAGCGAGGAGATCGGCTCGAAGTCGTCGCCCAGCGGGTGGCCCGGCAGCGCCTCCAGCTTCTTCATCACCGTACGGCCGATGTGGCGGAAGGTGGTCCACTTGCCGCCCGCGACGGACAGCATGCCGCCCCGGCCCTCGGTGACGACCGTCTCGCGCTTGGCCTTCGCGGTGTCGCCGGGACCGCCCGGCAGCACGCGCAGCCCCGCGAAGGAGTACGTGATGAGGTCCCGGTCGAGCTGCTGGTCGCGGATGGAGAACGCGGCCTCGTCGAGGATCTGGGCTATGTCCTTCTCGTTGACCGCGACGTCCGCCGGGTCGCCCTCGAACTCCTCGTCGGTCGTGCCGAGCAGCAGCATGTCCTCCCAGGGGAGGGCGAAGGTGATCCGGTACTTGTCGATCGGGGTGGCCAGTGCCGCCTTCCACGGCGCGGTGCGCTTGAGCACCAGGTGCGCGCCCTTGGAGAGCCGGATCGACGGCGCCGCGGCCGGGTCCTCCATGCGGCGCAGGTGGTCGACCCAGGGGCCGGTGGCGTTGAGCACCAGGCGGGCGTTCACCCCGAACTCGTCGCCCGACAGCCGGTCCTTCAGCTCGGCGCCGGTCACCCGGCCGTTGGTGAAGCGCAGTCCGGTGACCTCGGCGTGGTTGAGGACGACCGCGCCGGACTCGACCGCCGCGCGGACCGTCATCAGGGCCATGCGGGCGTCGTTCATCTGGTCGTCGCCGTACACGGCCACGGCCTTGAGGTTGTCGGTGCGCAGCTCCGGCACGTCCTGCGCGGCCTTGGCCGGGGAGAGCAGGTGGCCGACGCCGTCGCCGAAGGCGGACAGCGCCGAGTACGCGAAGACGCCTGCCCCGAGCTTCGCCGCGCCGTGCGGCCCGCCCTTGTACACGGGGAGGTAGAACGTGAGCGGGTTCGCCAGGTGGGGGGCCACCTGGCGGGAGACCGCACGGCGCTCGAAGTGGTTCTCCGCCACCAGCTTCACCGCGCCGGTCTGCAGGTAGCGCAGCCCGCCGTGGAGCAGCTTGGAGGAGGCGGAGGAGGTGGCGCCGGCGAAGTCGCCGGCGTCGACCACGGCCACCCTGAGGCCGGACTGCGCGGCGTGCCAGGCGGTGGAGATGCCCAGGATGCCGCCGCCGATCACGAGAAGGTCGTACGACGCCTTGGAGAGCTGTTCCCGGGTCTCGGCCCGGCTCGGGTTGGAGCCGGAGGCCGGGTGCGTCCCCAGGGCAGGCACGGACTGCAGGGTGGACTGGGTGGTCATGGTGGTTCTTACTCCTCGTCCTCGAGCCAGCCCATGGTCCGCTCGACGGCCTTGAGCCAGCTCTTGTACTCACGGTCGCGGGTGTCCGCGTCCATGCGGGGGGTCCACTCGGCGGCCCGCCGCCAGTTGGCGCGCAGGTCGTCGGTGCTGTTCCAGAAGCCGACGGCGAGACCGGCGGCGTAGGCGGCGCCGAGGCAGGTGGTCTCGGCGACCATCGGGCGCACCACGGGCGCGTCCACGAAGTCGGCGAGGGTCTGCATCAGCAGGTTGTTCGAGGTCATGCCGCCGTCGACCTTGAGGGCGGTCAGCTCCACACCGGAGTCCTTCGTCATGGCGTCCGCGATCTCACGGGTCTGCCAGGCGGTGGCCTCCAGGACGGCACGCGCGAGGTGCGCCTTGGTGACGTAGCGGGTGAGGCCGGCGATCACACCGCGGGCGTCGGAGCGCCAGTACGGGGCGAACAGACCGGAGAAGGCCGGTACGAAGTAGGCGCCGCCGTTGTCCTCGACCTGCATCGCCAGGGTCTCGATCTCGGCGGCGGTGGAGATCAGGCCCATCTGGTCGCGCATCCACTGGACCAGCGAACCGGTGACGGCGATCGAGCCCTCCAGGGCGTAGACCGTGTCCTGGTCGCCGATCTTGTAGCCGACCGTGGTCAGCAGGCCCGAGTAGGAGTTGATGAGCTTGTCACCGGTGTTCATCACCATGAAGGTGCCGGTGCCGTACGTCGACTTGGTCTCGCCCTCGGAGAAACAGGTCTGGCCGAACAGGGCCGCCTGCTGGTCGCCGAGCGCGGAGGCGACCGGGATGCCGCCGAGCAGTTCGCCGAGGCGGCCGCCCGTGATCTCGCCGTACACCTCGGCGGAGGAGCGGATCTCCGGGAGCATCTGCATCGGCACGCCGATCGACTCGGCGATCTTCTCGTCCCACGCCATGGTGTGCAGGTTCATCAGCATGGTGCGGGAGGCGTTGGTGACGTCGGTGACGTGCTTGCCGCCGTTGACGCCGCCGGTGAGGTTCCAGATGACCCAGGTGTCCATGGTGCCGAAGAGCAGGTCGCCCGCCTCGGCGCGCTCGCGCAGTCCGTCGACGTTGTCGAGCAGCCAGCGGGCCTTGGGACCGGCGAAGTAGGACGCGAGGGGGAGGCCGGTCTCGCGGCGGAAGCGGTCCTGGCCGACGTTGCGGCCGAGTTCCCTGCACAGGGCGTCGGTGCGGGTGTCCTGCCAGACGATGGCGTTGTGGACGGGCTCACCGGTGTTCTTGTCCCAGACGAGGGTGGTCTCGCGCTGGTTGGTGATGCCGATGGCCTTGATGTCGTCGCGGGTGATGCCGGCCTTCTCGACGGCTCCGGCGACGACCTCCTGGACGTTGGTCCAGATCTCGGTCGCGTCGTGCTCGACCCAGCCCGGCTTCGGGAAGATCTGCTCGTGCTCCTTCTGGTCGACGGAGACGATGCGCCCGTCGCGGTCGAAGACGATGCAGCGCGAGGAGGTCGTGCCCTGGTCGATGGCGGCGATGAACGGCCCGTGGCCGTGCGAGGCGATTCCGGCGTTGTGGGCGTCGGTCACAGTGTGCTCCTGGGGTTCCGTGGTGGGTGGCCGGTGCGTACGGCGCGTGGTCTGCGGCTCGATGATCGCCGAGCGGGGGGCCGCTCAGGCGAACGCGACGTTGTAGACACCTCCGGCGATCGCACCGCCGATCAGCGGACCGACGACCGGGATCCAGGCGTAGGACCAGTCGGAGCCGCCCTTGTTGGGCAGGGGCAGCAGGGCGTGCACGATGCGCGGGCCGAGGTCGCGGACCGGGTTGATCGCGTATCCGGTCGGGCCGCCGAGCGACAGACCGATGGAGACCACCACGAACCCGGTGATCAGGGCGCCCAGGACGCCGAGGCCGTTGCCCTCGTCGTTCAGGCCCTGGGTGAGGATGGCGAGGAGCAGGACGAAGGTGCCGATGATCTCGGTGGCGAGGTTCTGGAGCGTGTTCCGGATCTCGGGGCCGGTGGAGAAGACGCCCAGCACGGGGCCGGCGCCCTTCTCCTGCGCCTCGACGGACTTGGCCGTCGGGTCCTGCGCGCCGGGACCGCCGACGATCTCGCGGTCGGTGAGGTGGGCCTGGAACTGGCCGTAGTAGGCGATCCAGACCAGGACCGCGCCGATCATGGCGCCGAGGAGCTGGCCGGCGAAGTAGGTCGGCGTGTTGCTCCAGTCGCCGTCCTTGATCGCGATGCCGACCGTCACGGCCGGGTTGAGGTGGGCTCCGGAGAGCGGACCCGATATGTACGCCGCAGTCATGACGGCGAAGCCCCACCCGAAGGCGATGGCGAGCCAGCCGGCGTTGCGTGCCTTGGAGGCCTTGAGTGTGACGGCGGCACACACGCCGCCGCCGAGCAGGATGAGCAGGGCGGTACCGATGGTCTCGCCGATGAAGATGTCGGAGCTGGACACCCGCGACTCCTTTGTCCTTCGTCCAGGGGAAGCCGAACCCCCGGGTCCCTCCGGGTGTTCCGGCGCCCTCGGTATGAGAGCGATGGCGGCCCTTGGCACTGTCACACTCTAACGCTTATTGCCGGTAGGTGTTCGACAATGCCGACCGATGGACGCGAGTCTCGTTCGGTGTCACGCGTGCGTCAAGAGCTGTGTTATCGAAAGCACGATCGTTATTGATCGTCAGGGACTATCGATCCGCGGCGACGCCGGTTCCGCGGAAACACGAAGGGCCGGAACACCCTCGGTGTCCCGGCCCGTGTCGATCCTGCCCTAGAACCGCCCGGCGCCCAGGTCCCGCGACACCGCGCGGGCGCAGTCCCGTACCGCCGCGACCAGCTCGGGCCGCAGCTCGCCCTCCCGGCACAGCCGTTCCACGGCCCCGGTGACGCCGACCGCGCCGACCGGCATGCGCCGGCGGTCGTGGATGGGGGCGGCGACGGAGGCGATGCCCTCCCAGGTCTCCTCGACGTCGGCGGCGTACCCGCGCGCGCGGGTGATGTCCAGGACGTGCTCGAAGCTGTCCGGCTCGCAGACGGTCCGGTCCGTGAACGCCTTGCGGTCGGCCTCCAGCGCCTCGCTGTGCGCGACCGGGTCGTACGCCGACAGCACCTTGCCCAGGGCCGTGGAGTGCAGCGGCTGCATGGCCCCGATCTCCAGGACCTGCCGGCTGTCGTCGGGCCGGAAGACGTGGTGCACGATCAGGACGCCCCGCTGGTGCAGGACCCCCAGGTGGACGCTCTCGCCGCTGGAGCGGGCCAGGTCGTCCGTCCACACCAGGGCGCGGGCGCGCAGCTCGTGCACGTCCAGGTAGGTCGTGCCCAGGCGCAGCAGCTCGGCGCCCAGCTGATAGCGCCCGGATGCGTCGTCCTGTTCGACGAAGCCCTCCTGTTGGAGGGTGCGCAGGATGCCGTGCGCGGTGCCTTTGGCCAGACCCAGCGACGAGGCGATGTCCGACAGGCCGAGCCGCCGCTCGCCGCCCGCGAGCAGGCGCAGCATCGCGGCCGCCCGCTCGAGCGACTGGATGTTCCGTGCCATCGACGTACTGCCTCCGTCCCCTTCGAGTGCCGACCTCGCCGTCGCTGACGTCGTTCGGCAATGCCGAACACTACCGGTCGATGTCGACCTCCCGCTAATGGTCGGCGGGCAACTGTTGCACTTCGGCCACCTCCCGGTGACCACGGAGGCCCGCACCGGGACCGCGCACCGGACCGCGCACCGCGCGGGCCACCGCGGTCGCGGTGACGTTCCGGGACGGGCGGCTCATCCGTTCGGCGGGTATTCGCCCCGCCATCCTCGTCCGTCTCGTGGACGCCCTGACCATCCGCCCCCGGTCCCGGCTACCCTGGCGACGTGCGTTGTCCCCGGGGGCGTCCACGACGGACGGCACCGGGCAGACGCAAAGCCGACAGCCGTCGCATCCTAGGGAGCCCCTTCATGGCCTCGTCGCCATCCACCCCGCCCGCCGACACCCGCACCCGCGTGTCCGCCCTCCGAGAGGCCCTCGCCACCCGCGTGGTGGTCGCCGACGGCGCCATGGGCACCATGCTCCAGGCACAGAACCCCACGCTGGACGACTTCCAGCAGCTGGAGGGGTGCAACGAGGTCCTGAACCTGACCCGGCCCGACATCGTCCGCTCCGTGCACGAGGAGTACTTCGCGGCCGGCGTCGACTGCGTCGAGACCAACACCTTCGGCGCCAACCACTCGGCCCTCGGTGAGTACGACATCCCCGAACGCGTCCACGAGCTGTCCGAGGCCGGCGCCCGCGTCGCCCGCGAGGTCGCCGACGACTTCGCCGCCCGGGACGGCCGCCAGCGCTGGGTGCTGGGCTCCATGGGCCCCGGCACCAAGCTCCCCACCCTCGGCCACGCCCCGTACACCGTCCTGCGCGACGCCTACCAGCGCAACGCCGAGGGACTGGTCGCCGGCGGCGCCGACGCGCTGCTTGTGGAGACCACGCAGGACCTGCTCCAGACCAAGGCCTCGGTGCTCGGCGCCCGGCGCGCCCTGGACGCCCTGGGCCTGGACCTGCCGGTCATCGTGTCCGTCACCGTCGAGACCACCGGCACCATGCTGCTCGGCTCGGAGATCGGCGCCGCGCTCACCGCGCTGGAGCCGCTCGGCATCGACATGATCGGCCTGAACTGCGCCACCGGACCGGCCGAGATGAGCGAGCACCTGCGCTACCTCGCCCGCCACTCCCGCATCCCGCTGACCTGCATGCCCAACGCCGGTCTGCCCGTCCTCGGCAAGGACGGCGCCCACTACCCGCTGACCGCCCCCGAGCTGGCCGACGCACACGAGACCTTCGTCCGCGAGTACGGCCTGTCCCTGGTCGGCGGCTGCTGCGGCACCACCCCCGAGCACCTGCGCCAGGTCGTCGAGCGGGTCCGGGACACCGCCCCCACCGCACGCGACCCGCGCCCCGAGCCCGGCGCCGCCTCGCTCTACCAGACCGTGCCCTTCCGCCAGGACACCTCCTACCTGGCCATCGGTGAGCGCACCAACGCCAACGGTTCGAAGAAGTTCCGCGAGGCCATGCTGGACGGCCGCTGGGACGACTGCGTCGAGATGGCCCGCGACCAGATCCGCGAGGGCGCGCACATGCTCGACCTGTGCGTCGACTACGTCGGCCGGGACGGCGTCGCCGACATGGAGGAGCTGGCCGGCCGGTTCGCCACCGCCTCCACGCTCCCCATCGTGCTGGACTCCACCGAGGTCGACGTCATCCAGGCCGGCCTGGAGAAGCTCGGCGGCCGTGCGGTGATCAACTCCGTCAACTATGAGGACGGCGCCGGCCCCGAGTCCCGCTTCGCACGCGTCACCAAGCTGGCCCGGGAGCACGGCGCCGCGCTGATCGCGCTGACCATCGACGAGGAGGGGCAGGCCCGCACCGCCGAGAAGAAGGTCGAGATCGCCGAACGGCTGATCGACGACCTCACCGGCAACTGGGGCATCCACGAGTCCGACATCCTCGTCGACTGCCTGACCTTCACCATCTGCACCGGTCAGGAGGAGTCCCGCAAGGACGGCCTGGCCACCATCGAGGGCATCCGGGAACTCAAGAGGCGTCACCCGGACGTACAGACCACGCTCGGCCTGTCGAACATCTCCTTCGGCCTCAACCCGGCCGCCCGCATCCTGCTCAACTCCGTCTTCCTCGACGAATGCGTCAAGGCGGGCCTGGACTCGGCGATCGTGCACGCGAGCAAGATCCTGCCGATCGCCCGCTTCGACGAGGAGCAGGTCACCACCGCCCTCGACCTGATCTACGACCGCCGCCGCGAGGGCTACGACCCGCTGCAGAAGCTGATGGCCCTCTTCGAGGGCGCCACCGCCAAGTCGCTGAGGGCCTCCAAGAGCGAGGAACTGGCCGCCCTCCCGCTGGAGGAGCGCCTCAAGCGCCGCATCATCGACGGCGAGAAGAACGGCCTGGAGCAGGACCTGGACGAGGCGCTCCAAGAGCGTCCGGCGCTCGACATCGTCAACGAGACCCTGCTCGACGGCATGAAGGTCGTCGGCGAACTGTTCGGCTCCGGCCAGATGCAGCTGCCGTTCGTGCTCCAGTCCGCCGAGGTCATGAAGACCGCGGTGGCCCACCTGGAACCGCACATGGAGAAGACCGACGACGACGGCAAGGGCACCATCGTGCTGGCCACCGTCCGCGGCGACGTCCACGACATCGGCAAGAACCTCGTCGACATCATCCTGTCCAACAACGGCTACACCGTCGTCAACCTCGGCATCAAGCAGCCGGTCTCCGCGATCCTGGAGGCGGCCGACGAGCACCGGGCCGACGTCATCGGCATGTCCGGCCTCCTGGTCAAGTCCACGGTGATCATGAAGGAGAACCTGGAGGAGCTCAACCAGCGGGGACTGGCCGCCGACTACCCCGTCATCCTCGGCGGCGCGGCCCTCACCCGGGCCTACGTCGAACAGGACCTCCACGAGATCTACGACGGCGAGGTCCGCTACGCCCGCGACGCCTTCGAGGGCCTGCGCCTGATGGACGCCCTGATCGGCATCAAGCGGGGAGTGCCCGGCGCCAAGCTGCCCGAGCTGAGGCAGCGCCGGGTGCGGGCCGCCACCGTGGAGATCGACGAGCGCCCCGAAGAGGGGCACGTCCGCTCCGACGTCGCCACCGACAACCCCGTCCCCGAGCCCCCCTTCCGCGGCACCCGCGTCGTCAAGGGCATCCAGCTCAAGGAGTACGCCTCCTGGCTCGACGAGGGCGCCCTCTTCAAGGGCCAGTGGGGCCTCAAGCAGGCCCGCACCGGCGAGGGACCCTCGTACGAGGAACTGGTCGAGTCCGAGGGCCGGCCGCGGCTGCGCGGCCTGCTCGACCGGCTCCAGAGGGAGAACCTGCTGGAGGCGGCCGTGGTCTACGGCTACTTCCCCTGCGTCTCCAAGGACGACGACCTGATCGTCCTCGACGACGACGGCAACGAACGCACCCGCTTCACCTTCCCCCGCCAGCGCCGCGGCCGGCGCCTGTGCCTGGCCGACTTCTTCCGCCCTGAGGAGTCCGGCGAGGTCGACGTGGTCGGCTTCCAGGTCGTCACCGTCGGCTCCCGCATCGGCGAGGAGACCGCCCGGATGTTCGAGGCCAACGCCTACCGCGACTACCTCGAACTGCACGGCCTGTCCGTACAGCTCGCCGAGGCCCTCGCCGAGTACTGGCACGCCCGCGTGCGCTCGGAACTCGGCTTCGCGGGGGAGGACCCGGCCGAGATGGAGGACATGTTCGCCCTGAAGTACCGGGGCGCCCGCTTCTCCCTCGGCTACGGCGCCTGCCCCGACCTGGAGGACCGCGCGAAGATCGCCGCGCTCCTCGAGCCGGAGCGCATCGGCGTCCACCTGTCCGAGGAGTTCCAGCTCCACCCCGAGCAGTCCACCGACGCCATCGTCATCCACCACCCCGAGGCGAAGTACTTCAACGCCCGCTAGGCGCTCCGTACCCGCCCCGTCGGCCACACCAGGCGTTCGCGTCCCGCACGACGTACACTGGTCGGTCCACCGCAGGCCGGCTCCTTTCGTGGGAGCCGGCCTGATCGTCCCTCAAGGAGGTACGTGGATGACCAGTACGGTCCCCGCGCTCGGAACCCGTACGGCCGAAGGCTCCGCCCTCCAGGCCGTGCTCCTCGACATGGACGGCACCCTGGTGGACACCGAGGGCTTCTGGTGGGACGTCGAGACGGAGGTCTTCGCCTCCCTCGGCCACACCCTCGACGACTCCTGGCGCCACGTCGTGGTCGGCGGCCCCATGACCCGCAGCGCGGGCTTCCTGATCGAGGCCACCGGCGCCGACATCACCCTTGCCGAACTCAGCGTCCTGCTCAACGACGGCTTCGAGCAGCGCATCGGCCGTGACCTGCCGCTCATGCCCGGCGCCGCCCGGCTGCTCGCGGAGCTGTCCGCGCACGAGATCCCCACGGCCCTGGTCTCCGCCTCGCACCGGCGCATCATCGACCGCGTCCTGAAGTCGCTCGGCCCCCAGCACTTCGCCCTCACCGTCGCGGGCGACGAGGTGCCGCGCACCAAGCCCCACCCCGACCCGTACCTGGCGGCCGCGGCCGGACTCGGCGTGGACCCGGCCCGGTGCGCCGTCGTCGAGGACACCGCGACCGGTGTCGCCGCCGCGGAGTCCGCCGGCTGCCACGTCGTGGCAGTGCCCTCGGTCGCACCCATCACCCCGGCCGCCCGGCGCACGGTGGTCGCCTCCCTGGAAGAGGTCGACCTGGCATTTCTGCGCGGTCTGATGACACAAATGCGCTAGGCGTTCACCAAGCGTGGGACGGCGTCGGCGCGGCAATTCCGGGAAGGGCCGCCCGGCGCGACGCCGGGGGATGTTCACGGTCCATTTCCGCCGCTTCGGATGGCCGAATTCCGGCAGGAGCGACCGAAGTCAGACTGTGATGTTCGCCACGCTGTCAAGGGTCGACAGGGGTGCGGACGTGTGCTGCTTCCGGCCTGGCGAACGTTGTCGAGGGGCCCTTGTGTCCTGATTGGTGAAAGCCTGCACGAATCCTTCCCCTGTCGGGTTTTCGGTGTGTCCACACCCGGTTTCGCTCCGTGATGAGCCCTCAACTCCGGTGGCTGCGAGCGCCCGTGCGGGCGCGGACTAATCTCGTCGCGAGAACATCGGCCACTACCCCCGTGATCCGCCGCGACACCCCTGCATGCCGGATACACGGACCGACAGCTCTGGAGAAACTCGAGCATGAACCGCAAGACTTTGGTGCTGCCGGCCGTCGTCGGCCTGCTCGCGCCGGTGCTCGCCGCCTGCGGCGGATCGGACAGCGGCAGCGGCGACGGGGACGCGATCGCCGTCGGCACCACGGACGGGTTCAACGTCTCGAAAGAGATCACCGCGCCCTTCGACCCGGCGTACGCCTACGACGTCGGCGCCTGGAACATCATGCGCCAGACCTCGCAGACGCTGATGGTGCTGCCCCGCGGTGACGGCGAACCCGTGCCCGAGGCCGCCCAGCAGTGCGGATTCACCGACACCGGCAACGAGCGCTACGCGTGCACCCTGCGAGACGGCCTGGAATTCGCCAACGGTGACCCCGTCACCGCCGAGGACGTGAAGTACTCCATCGAGCGTGTCCGGAAGATCAACGCCGACACGGAGGTGGCCTCCATCCTCTCCACGGTCGACACCGTCGAGACGAAGGGCGACCGCGAGGTCATCTTCCACCTCAACACCGCAGACGCCACCTTCCCGTTCAAGCTGTCGACACCGGTCGCCGGCATCGTCAACCCGAACGACTACGAGAAGGACAAGCTGCGCGACGGCTTCGAGCTGACCGGCTCGGGCCCGTACACGATGAAGGCCGAGGTCAAGGGCGACCAGATGACCAAGGCCGTGTTCACCAAGAACCCCACTTACAAGGGGAGTCTCAAGGTGAACAACGACAAGGTCGAACTCGTGTCCTTCGCCGACGCCGAAGCCATGGGCGACGCCATCGACAAGGGCGACATCGACGTGATGACCCGCGCGATGACACCGGAACAGATCCAGAGCCTGTCCAAGGCCACGGACGGCGACGTCGACCTGGTCGAGGTGGCCGGTCTCGAGATCCGCTACCTCGCCTTCAACACGGACGCCTCGACGGTCAAGGACAAGGCCGTCCGTACGGCGATGGCCCAGGTCATCAACCGCAGCGAACTCGTCTCGGCGGTCTACGGATCCCAGGCTGAACCGCTCTACTCGATGGTTCCGGCCGGCATCACCGGCCACTCCAACTCGTTCTTCAACAAGTACGGCGACCCCAGTGTCGCCAAGGCGAAGGCGTTGCTGGAGGACGCGGACATCACCACGCCGGTCAAGCTGACGCTGGACTACACGACGGACCACTACGGGGCCGCGACCAAGCCGGAGTTCGAGCACCTCCAGAAGCAGCTCAACGACAGCGGTCTGTTCGACGTCGACATCAAGGGCACGCCCTGGGAGAAATTCCACAAGGCGGAGCGGAACCGCGAGTACGACGTCTTCGGCATGGGCTGGTTCCCCGACTTCCCGGACGCGGACAGCTTCATCGCGCCGTTCCTCGACAAGAGCAACACCCTCAACATCCCGTACTCCAACCCGGAGATCATCAACAACCTGATCCCCGCCTCCCGCGGCGAGGCCGACCGGCTCTCCGCGGTGGACACCCTCACCGAGATCCAGGACATCACCGCCAAGGACGTCCCGCTGATCCCGCTCTGGCAGGGCAAGCAGTACGTCGCCACCCGCGACGACGTCACCGGCACGGCCTACCTTCTCAACTCCTCCTCCTCGCTCCAGCTCTGGGAGCTGGGCCGGGGCGTGAGCGGCTGACGCCGACCCCGGACGGCTGACGCCGGCACCGGACAAACGCGAAGGGCGCCTTCCTCCCGCTCGGAGGAAGGCGCCCTTCGCGTCGTGCACGGCACGTGCCGCGGGCAGCGAGCCGCCACGCGGGCAGCCGGCGGCTACTGAGCGCCGGGACGCACCAGACCGCTCTCGTAGGCGTACACCGCGGCCTGCACCCGGTCCCGCAGGCCCAGCTTGGTCAGCACATGCCCCACATGGGTCTTGACGGTGGTCTCGCTGACGAACAGGTCCGCGGCGATCTCCGCGTTGGACAGCCCGCGGGCCACCAGCTTCAGCACCTCGACCTCACGGTCCGTGAGCGTGTGCAGGGTGTCCGGCACCGGCTCGTCCCCGGAGGGCAGGTGCGTGGCGTACTTGTCGAGCAGGCGCCGGGTGATGCTCGGCGCGAGCATCGCCTCGCCGTTCGCCACCACGCGGATCGCCTGCACCAGCTCATTGGCCGGGGCGTCCTTGAGCAGGAAGCCGCTGGCCCCCGCCTTCAGCGCCTCGACCACGTACTCGTCGAGGTCGAAGGTGGTCAGCACCAGCACCTTCGCCGGGCCGTCCCGCTCGGGCCCGGTGATCTGCCGGGTCGCCTCCACTCCGTCCATCCGCGGCATGCGGATGTCCATCAGCACCACATCGGGCTGCAGCGCCCGCACCTGGTCGAGCGCCTGGAGGCCGTCTCCGGCCTCGCCGACGACCGCGAGGTCCTGCTCGGCCTCCAGAATCATCCGGAAGCCCGTGCGCAGCAGCGGCTGGTCGTCGACCAGTAGGACGCGGATGGCCACGTAAGTCTCCTTCTCGCTAGTCCGGCCCCATTCTGCCCTGCTCGACGGCGCCGGAGTCGGCCGCCCTCACCGGCAGCGGGTAGGGCGGGGGAGTGCCGCCGAACTCCGGACAGTGGGCCTGGTGGTCGCACCAGCCGCACAGCTTGGTGGGACGCGGCCGCCAGTCACCCGTCTCGGTCGCCAGCCGGATCGCCTCCCACAGCGCCAGCAGCTTGCGCTCGACCCGCTCCAGGTCGGCCAGGACCGGGTCGTACGTGAGCACGTCACCGCTGCCCAGATAGACCAGCTGGAGGCGCCGCGGGACGACCTTCTTCAGCCGCCACACCACCAGCGCGTAGAACTTCATCTGGAACAGCGCGCCTTCGGCGTACTGCGGCCGGGGCGCCTTGCCCGTCTTGTAGTCGACGATCCGCACCTCGCCGGTGGGCGCCACGTCGACCCGGTCGATGATGCCGCGCAGCCGCAGCCCCGAGTCCAGCTCGGCCTCGACGAACAGCTCCCGCTCGGCGGGCTCCAGCCGACTCGGGTCCTCCAGGGTGAACCAGCGCTCGACGAGCCGCTCCGCCTCGGTGAGCCACCGCGCCAGCCGCTCGCCCTGCGGATCGTCCGCGAACAGCTCACCGACCTCCGGCCTGCTCTCCCGCAGCCGGTCCCACTGGCCGGGGACCAGCGCCTTCGCCCTCGGCGGCGTGCGCTCGGCCGCCGGGGCGTCGAAGAGCCGCTCCAGCACCGCGTGCACCAGGGTGCCCCTGGTCGCCGCCTCGCTGGGCTTCTCCGGCAGCCGGTCGATGACCCGGAACCGGTACAGGAGCGGACACTGCATGAAGTCGCCGGCCCGGGAGGGCGAGAGCGAGGTGGGCGGTATCGACACGGGCGCGGGCGAGGGGGCCGCGGCCGTCGGGTCGGCCGCCGGCGCCGCAGCCGGGGTCGCCGACTCCACCGCCGCGTCCGCCCGGTCCACCCCTGTCGCCGCCGGGCGGGCAGGCCCGCCGGTGTCCTCCGCGACATCCTCGGTACTCGTCTCCATGTCCACAGACCTTACGGCCGGGCACTGACAGCGACCCAGCCCGCGGGCGTGACCTGTGCGACGGATGGGAAGCACAGGGGTGCCGGGGCGGAACGGGCGGCGACGGACGCATACCATCGACACGAGACCCTCTCGTCCGGCAGGGCGGGAGACGCTTCGAACGAGGGGACACCGTGGACGTGAGCGGCGGGAGCGGGCAGCCGCGGTCCGGCAACGACGAGTCGGCCGAGCCCCAGGCACATCCCAAGGCCCCGGCCGCCGACCCCGCCGACTCCGCAGCGGGGGAGCCCACCGGCCCGACGGCCACGGGGCCCCAGGCGCCCGGCCCCGGAGCACCGGAACCGGAAACGCCCGGTCCGCAGTCGCCGCCGCCCGCCACACCGGGCCCCGACGAGACCCCCGCCGCACGCGACGAGCCCGTCCGGGCCGCACCGGACACGCCGCCCGGGACACCGGACCCGGACACCGGCGCCGCCGGCGACACGGGCGCCCGGCCGAACCCGCCGTCGGACGGCGAGCACGCCTCGGGACCCGCCGAGCCCCCCGGACCCACCGAGCCCCCCGCACCGGCCGCGGGCCCCCGGCACGCCGCTCACCACACCGGCGCCGACGCCCCACGCCACCGCACCGAGGCCCACACCGACGGCCCGGGCCGACCCCCGCAGCGCCGACCGGAACCCGGGGGCGGGCTGCTGATGGGCCGGCCCTTCGGCGTGCCCGTGTACGTCGCCCCCAGCTGGTTCCTGGTCGCCATCCTGATCACCTGGGTGTTCGGCGGCCAGCTCGACCGCGTCCTGCCCGAGCTGGGCGCCGCCCGCTACCTCGTCTCCCTCTTCTTCGCCGTCGCCTTCTACGCCTCCGTCCTCGTCCACGAGCTCGCCCACACCGTCGCCGCCCTCCGCTTCAAGCTCCCCGTCCGCCGCATCCAGCTCCAGTTCTTCGGCGGCGTCTCCGAGATCGAGAAGGAAGCCGAGACCCCCGGCCGCGAATTCGTGCTGGCCTTCGTCGGCCCCCTGCTCTCCCTCGTCCTGTCCGGCGTCTTCTACGCCGCCCTGCTGCCCGTGGAGCCCGACAGCGTCGCCGGGGTGCTGCTGGCCGGCCTGATGGTCTCCAACCTCATCGTGGCCGTCTTCAACCTGCTGCCCGGCCTCCCCCTCGACGGCGGACGCATGCTCCGCGCCGTCGTCTGGAAGCTCACCGGCAAGCCCATGAGCGGAACGATCGCCGCCGCCTGGGTCGGCCGCGCCCTCGCCATCGCCGTACTGATCGGCCTGCCGCTGCTCACCCAGTCACTCGGCAGCGACGCCGCGGACGACGTCGGCATGGACACCGTCATGGACGCCCTGCTCGCCGCCATCCTCGCCGCGATCATCTGGACCGGCGCCGGGAACAGCCTCCGCATGGCCCGCCTGCGCGAACACCTCCCCGAGCTGCGCGCCCGCGCCCTCACCCGGCGTGCCGTCCCCGTCCAGGCCGACACCCCCCTCTCCGAGGCCCTGCGCCGCGCCAACGCCTCCGGGGCCCGCGCCCTGGTCGTCGTCGACGGCGAGGGCGCCCCCGCCTCCCTGGTCCGCGAGGCCGCCATCGTCGGCGTACCCGAGCACCGCCGCCCCTGGGTACCGGTCAGCACCCTCGCCCAGGACCTGACCGACGGCATGCGCGTCTCCGCCGAGCTGTCCGGCGAGGAACTCCTGGACGCCCTGCGCGCCAACCCGGCCACCGAGTACCTGGTCGTCGAGGAGACCGGCGAGATCTACGGCGTCCTGTCCGCGGCCGACGTCGAGCGCGCCTTCGTCAAGGCCATGGCCCGCCCCTCCTGACCACCGCACGCCCACGGCCGTGGTCGGCGGCCCCGCCCGGGACCGGTAGGCTGGTCACATGTCCGAACCGACCGGTGCCGCCCGCAGGCGCGGGCCCTTCAAGGTCGGGGACCAGGTACAGCTGACCGACCCCAAGGGCCGCCACTACACGTTCACGCTCGAGGCCGGGAAGAACTTCCACACCCACAAGGGTTCCTTCCCCCACGACGAACTGATCGGTGCTCCCGAGGGCAGCGTCGTCCGCACCACCGGGAACGTCGCCTACCTCGCGCTGCGCCCCCTGCTCCCCGACTACGTCCTGTCCATGCCCCGCGGGGCAGCCGTCGTCTACCCGAAGGACGCGGGGCAGATCCTCGCCTTCGCCGACATCTTCCCCGGCGCACGCGTCGTGGAGGCCGGCGTGGGCTCCGGCTCCCTCAGCAGCTTCCTGCTGCGCGCCATCGGCGACCAGGGCATGCTGCACTCCTACGAGCGCCGCGAGGACTTCGCCGAGATCGCCCAGCAGAACGTGCAGCGCTACTTCGGCGGCCCGCACCCCGCCTGGCAGCTCACCGTAGGCGACCTCCAGGACAACCTGTCCGACGCCGACGTCGACCGCGTCATCCTCGACATGCTCGCCCCGTGGGAATGCCTGGAGGCCGTCTCCAAGGCGCTCGTGCCCGGCGGCATCCTGTGCTGCTACGTCGCGACCACCACCCAGCTCGCCCGGACCGTCGAGTCCATCCGCGAGATCGGCTGCTTCAACGAGCCGACCTCCTGGGAGACGATGATCCGCAACTGGCACGTGGAGGGCCTCGCCGTCCGCCCCGACCACCGGATGATCGGCCACACCGGCTTCCTGCTCACCGCCCGCCGTCTCGCCGACGGCGTCGAGCCGCCCATGCGCCGCCGCCGCCCCGCCAAGGGCGCCTACGGCGAGGACTACGACGGCCCCAACGCCGGCGGAGGCTCCGGCCGCTGAGGCGGCCCGTGCCGCGTACAACGCACAGACGCGGGGGGGGGGGGGGCCGCGCCCACCCGCCCGCCCCCACCCCCCCCCGCCGGGGGGGTGGGGGCCCCCACCCCCGCGCAAACCCCACCACGGCGTCGACGCGTTGACGGCGGCCACCCGACGGGAGAACGCGGCCGCGCGGGAACCGTAACGAGTACCCACCCCGCCGTTCCCCCGCACTGTGACGTGTGGCACGATGCAGGCCACCCCCACCGGCACAGCCCTCACAGGAGACACTCCTCGTGCAGCACCCCGCCGTTCCGGACCTCTCGCACACCCACACCCGGCCGATCCACTGGGTCGCCACCGCCACGGCCGTCGCCGGCGTCGTCGCGCTGTCCTCGGTCCTCCAGCCCGACGCCGCGACCGCTGCCCAGAGCGCCGACAAGGCCGCCGCCCCCGCTCCCAAGAGCGCACCGGCCCACATCGCGCCGCCGGATCCGGCCACCGTGGCCTTCCCCCTGGAATGCGGCCCGGTCAAGGCCGTGGTGCAGAAGAAGGCCTCCGGCGACCTCGACGGCGACGGAAACCCCGAAACCGTGGCCGTCGTGCACTGCGACGCACCCATGGGCACACCCCCCGACGGCGTGTACGTCATCACACGGGGCACCGACGGCGGCAAGTCCCGCGTCGTGGCCACCCTCGTGGACCCCAAGGACCGCCGTACGGCCACCGAACTCGCGGTGCGCGACGGCGTCGTCCGCGCCACCCTCCTCGGCTACTCGACGGCCGACGTGCCCAGTTGCTGCCCCGACGTCACCGACGACGTGAAGTGGCAGTGGAAGAACGGCGCGTTCGTCAGCGACACGCCCTCACAGGCACGCACCGTCTGACCGGCACCCCCGGGGGACAGGGGGTGTGACACACCAGACAGTGGTCACGGAACGTACGCGCCAAGTCACATTTTGGTCACTCTGAGTCCGGGCCGTAGACCTCGGCCCTGTCCGAAACGCGACGCACGTGGATGCACTCGCCCGGACACTCCTTCGCGGAGTCCACCACATCCGTGAGAAGCGTCAGCGGCACCGGCGTTGTCGCCCCCGGGGCCTGCAGCAGCTCGTCGTCCGCGCCCTTCACATAGGCCAGACCGTCGATGTCCAGCTCGAACACCTCGGGCGCGTACTGGGCGCAGATGCCGTCGCCGGTACACAGGTCCTGGTCGATCCAGACCTCCAGAGCCTCGCCGTCGACTCCGGCCTCCTGCTGCACGCTCATCTCTCCTGCCGTTTCCTGCGTCGAGCCGTTCGGGAATCCGGCCAGCTCTGGCGGGTGTTGAACACTTCGACCCTACCCCCGCCTGGGTTCCCGCCACGTTCCGTGGGTATTCCCCTGGCGTGAGGGAGAGCGCAAGGGTGAAGATCGGACACACCCCGACAGTCTTTGTGATCTAGGGGTTTCAATCGACACCCACCCAGGTAGGGTCTGGAAGCGTCCAGCTCCCCTTGGAGGAGGTGAGGACCGTGGCAGCCCACGACGACGACATGAACCGCGGCATCCGCCCGGGACGCGGGTCCGAGGACCCGGCCGGGCAGGTGGCCTACCTTGAGCAGGAGATCGCCGTCCTGCGACGCAAGCTCGCCGAATCTCCGCGACACACGAGAATTCTCGAAGAGCGGATCGTCGAACTGCAGACCAACCTGGCCGGCGTGTCCGCCCAGAACGAGCGACTCGCCGGCACACTCCGCGAGGCCCGCGACCAGATCGTGGCCCTCAAGGAAGAGGTCGACCGGCTGGCCCAGCCACCCGCCGGCTTCGGTGTCTTCCTGCAGGCCAACGAGGACGGCACCGCCGACATCTTCACCGGCGGCCGCAAACTCAGGGTGAACGTCGGCCCGAGCGTCGAGCTAGACGAGCTCCGACGCGGCCAGGAAGTGATGCTCAACGAAGCACTCAACGTGGTCGAGGCCATGGAGTACGAGAGCGTCGGCGACATCGTCACCCTCAAGGAGATCCTCGAGGACGGCGAGCGCGCCCTGGTGCTCGGCCACACCGACGAGGAAAGGGTGGTACGGCTCGCCGAGCCCCTGCGCGGACTCACGATCCGCCCCGGCGACGCCCTCCTGCTCGAACCCCGATCCGGCTACGTCTACGAGGTCGTCCCCAAGAGCGAGGTCGAAGAACTCGTCCTCGAAGAGGTTCCCGACATCGGCTACGAGCAGATCGGCGGCCTCGGCGGACAGATCGAAGCCATCCGCGACGCGGTCGAGCTCCCCTACCTCTACCCCGACCTGTTCCGGGAGCACGAGCTGCGTCCGCCCAAGGGCGTCCTGCTCTACGGGCCTCCCGGATGCGGCAAGACGCTCATCGCCAAGGCCGTCGCCAACTCGCTGGCCAAGAAGGTCGCCGAGGTCACCGGCCAGGCCGCCGGCAAGAGCTTCTTCCTCAACATCAAGGGCCCCGAGCTGCTCAACAAGTACGTCGGCGAGACCGAGCGGCAGATCCGCCTGGTCTTCCAGCGGGCCCGTGAGAAGGCCAGCGAGGGCACCCCCGTCATCGTCTTCTTCGACGAGATGGAATCCCTCTTCCGCACCCGCGGCTCCGGCGTCAGCTCGGACGTGGAGAACACCATCGTCCCGCAGCTGCTCGCCGAGATCGACGGCGTGGAAGGCCTGCAGAACGTGGTCGTGATCGGCGCCTCCAACCGCGAGGACATGATCGACCCCGCCATCCTGCGGCCCGGCCGGCTAGACGTGAAGATCAAGATCGAACGTCCGGACGCCGAAGCGGCCAAGGACATCTTCGGCAAGTACCTCACCGAACGCCTCCCCCTCCACTCCGACGACCTCGCGGAGCACGAGAAGGACAAGGCGGCCACCGTCCAGAGCATGATCCAGACGGCGGTGGAACAGATGTACGCCGAATCCGAGGAGAACCGCTTCCTGGAAGTCACCTACGCCAATGGCGACAAGGAAGTCCTCTATTTCAAGGACTTCAATTCCGGCGCCATGATCGAGAACATCGTGGGCCGCGCCAAGAAGATGGCGATCAAGGACTTCCTGGACAAGAACCAGAAGGGCCTCCGCGTCTCCCACCTCCTCCAGGCCTGCGTGGACGAGTTCAAGGAGAACGAGGACCTGCCCAACACCACCAACCCGGACGACTGGGCCCGCATCTCCGGAAAGAAGGGCGAACGGATCGTGTACATCCGTACGCTCGTCACCGGAAAGCAGGGCGCGGACACCGGACGCTCCATCGACACGGTGGCGAACACCGGTCAGTACCTGTAAAAGGCGGGGCGGCTGCGGGTCCCCTCAGTGGGTACCCGCAGCCGACTGTTTTCCGGAGCCCCGGCTGGAGCAAGGCAATGACGCAAATGATCTCCCCGCCAGCGCCAAGGCGTTCTAGGCTCTTCCATACCGCCGAGTCGCGCAGTGCGGGGACGGGCACCGCATACGCATCGGAGCGCCAGCGGTACTTGAGCAGCGCCCACTACGGGCGCTGCCGGGCAAGGAGGGCCGCATGACCGTACGGCGAGTAATGGGCATCGAGACGGAGTACGGGATCTCCGTCCCCGGCCACCCGAACGCCAATGCCATGCTCACCTCGTCCCAGATCGTCAATGCCTACGCGGCGGCGATGCACCGGGCCCGCCGGGCCCGCTGGGACTTCGAGGAGGAGAACCCGCTGCGGGACGCGCGAGGCTTCGACCTCGCCCGCGAGGCCGCCGACTCCAGCCAGCTCACCGACGAGGACATCGGCCTCGCCAACGTCATCCTCACCAACGGTGCACGGCTCTACGTCGACCACGCCCACCCCGAATACAGCGCTCCGGAAGTCACCAACCCGCGCGACGCGGTCCTGTGGGACAAGGCCGGCGAACGCATCATGGCCGAGGCCGCCGAGCGCGCCGCCCAGCTGCCCGGCGCCCAGCCCATCCACCTCTACAAGAACAACACCGACAACAAGGGCGCCTCCTACGGCACGCACGAGAACTACCTGATGAAGCGGGAAACCGCCTTCTCGGACATCGTGCGCCACCTGACCCCCTTCTTCGTCTCCCGCCAGGTCTTCACCGGCGCCGGCCGCGTCGGCATCGGCCAGGACGGCCACGAACACGGCTTCCAGCTCAGCCAGCGCGCCGACTACTTCGAGGTCGAGGTCGGCCTGGAGACCACGCTGAAGCGGCCCATCATCAACACCCGCGACGAACCGCACGCGGACGCCGAGAAATGGCGCCGCCTGCACGTGATCATCGGTGACGCGAACCTGTCGGAGATCTCCACCTACCTCAAGCTGGGCACCACGGCCCTGGTCCTGTCCATGATCGAAGACGGCTTCATCGCCGTCGACCTGGCCGTCGACCAGCCCGTACGCACCCTCCACCAGGTCTCGCACGACCCGACGCTCAAGCGCCTCGTCACGCTGCGCAGCGGCCGCACCCTGACCGCCGTGCAGCTCCAGATGGAGTACTACGAGCTGGCCCGCAAATACGTCGAGGAGCGGTACGGCGCGGACGCCGACGACCAGACCAAGGACGTCCTCGGCCGCTGGGAGGACACCCTCAACCGGCTCGAGAACGACCCGATGAGCCTGGCCGGCGAGCTGGACTGGGTCGCCAAGCGGGAACTCATGGAGGGCTACCGCCGCCGCGACAACGTCGACTGGGACGCCCCCCGGCTGCACCTCGTCGACCTCCAGTACGCCGACGTACGGCCCGACAAGGGCCTCTACAACCGCCTGGTGGACCGCGGCCGCATCAAGCGCCTGCTCGACGAGAACGAGGTCGAGCGGGCCCGTACGAAGCCGCCCGAGGACACCAGGGCCTACTTCCGCGGGCGCTGCCTGGAGCAGTACGCGGACGACGTCGCGGCGGCCTCCTGGGACTCGGTGATCTTCGACCTGCCGGGCCGGGACTCGCTCCAGCGGGTCCCAACCCTGGAACCGCTTCGCGGAACGCGTAATCACGTCAAGGAGCTCCTGGACCGCTGCCGCACCGCGGACGACCTGGTCAGGGTCCTGTCCGGCGGGTGAGCGGCCGAGCGGGTACCGGGGAGTAAGCAGCCGGACAGGGTGGAATATCCCAGGTCCGGGAACCATGGAGATGGTCCCCGTACGTTGGAGGAAGTGCGGGGTCGATGTCGGACCAGACTTGTAGGGTCTGATCTTGACCGAGCAACTGTGTCGGGCGAACCGAGCGGGGTGAGGGTTATGGCGACCAAGGACACCGGCGGCGGGCAGCAGAAGGCCACGCGGTCCACCGAGGAGGTCGAGGAGCAGGCGCAGGACGCGCAGGCATCGGAGGACCTCAAGGAACGCCAGGAAAAGCTGAACGACGACGTGGACTCCGTCTTGGACGAGATCGACGATGTCTTGGAAGAGAACGCCGAGGACTTCGTGCGGTCATTTGTCCAAAAAGGTGGAGAATAGGAATAAATGTCCAATTTGGATGCCGAGAAGGATTGCTCGGCATGCAAGCGGACTTTGCCTACCAGTGCATTCGCGGCGAACAGGTCCAAGCTTGACAGGCTTCAGGACCGTTGCCGCGAATGCGGCGCCCAGGCATACCGGCGCCGCCGGGAGGCTCAGGGCAAGAAGGTTCGCCGAGTGGACGTGCCCGAGGGGCACAAGCACTGCCTGAGTTGTGACGAGGTCAAGCCGTGGAGTGAGTGGCATCGCAACGCCGCGGCCTTGGACGGGCTGTCGGCACGTTGCAAAGCATGCCGGTCTGTGGCGGGGCGTGCACGCCACCTCATGCGTCACTACGGGCTTACCGAGACTGAGCGGGACGCGATTGTCGCCTCTCAGATGGGGCTCTGCGTGATTTGTCTGAAGGCTCCGGCCGTGCACGTGGATCACTGTCACAAGACGGGTAGGGTCCGTGGCGTACTGTGCTTCAACTGCAATTCAGGCCTCGGTCTGTTGAGGGATGACCCCGACGCGATGTACCGAGCTGCCGACTACCTGGAAGGAAACGCGTGGAAGCCAACACTCGTAGCACCGGGCGTCTACCAGCTGCCTTCCTGACGCCCGGGTCCTCTTCTTTCATGGACTTCCTCGGTGAGCACCAGCCGGAGATGCTCCCGGGCAACCGGCAGCTGCCGCCGGTGCAGGGCGTCATCGAGGCACCGCACGGCACCACGATCGTGGCGGTCACGTTCCCCGGTGGTGTCGTGCTCGCCGGTGACCGGCGGGCCACCATGGGCAACATGATCGCCCAGCGGGACATCGAGAAGGTCTTCCCGGCCGACGAGTACTCGGCGGTGGGCATCGCCGGCACGGCGGGCCTGGCCGTGGAGATGGTGAAGCTGTTCCAGCTGGAGCTGGAGCACTTCGAGAAGGTCGAGGGCGCGCAGCTGTCCCTGGAGGGCAAGGCGAACCGCCTGTCGACGATGATCCGGTCGAATCTGGGCATGGCGATGCAGGGGCTGGCCGTGGTGCCGCTGTTCGCCGGGTACGACGTGGACCGGGGCAGGGGCCGCATCTTCTCGTACGACGTGACGGGTGGCCGGTCCGAGGAGCGGAACTACGCGACCACGGGTTCGGGCTCGGTCTTCGCGCGCGGTGCGATGAAGAAGCTGTTCCGTGACGACCTGACCGAGGAGCAGGCCACGACCCTCGTGGTGCAGGCGCTGTACGACGCGGCTGACGACGACTCGGCGACCGGTGGTCCCGATGTCGCCCGCCGGATCTATCCGATCATCACTGTGATCACCGAGGACGGTTTCCGCCGGCTCGGCGAGGACGAGGCTGCCCAGCTGGCCGGTGCGGTGCTGCAGGCCCGGCTGGAGCAGCCGGACGGTCCGCGGGCCGCGCTGCTGTAGCGGGAGCCGGTCTTCGTGTTGTCAGGTGGTCCAGTGACTTCGACAGAAAGGGACGGATAACCGGTGTCGACGCCGTTCTATGTATCTCCTCAGCAGGCGATGGCCGACCGGGCGGAGTACGCCCGCAAGGGCATCGCCCGTGGTCGCAGCCTGGTCGTGCTGCAGTATGCCGACGGCATCGTGTTCGTCGGCGAGAATCCGTCCCGTGCCCTGCACAAGTTCAGCGAGATCTACGACCGGATCGGCTTCGCGGCCGCCGGCAAGTACAACGAGTACGAGAACCTGCGGATCGGCGGGGTGCGCTACGCCGACCTGCGGGGTTACACCTACGACCGTGACGACGTGACCGCACGTGGTCTGGCCAACGTGTACGCCCAGACACTGGGTACGATCTTCTCCAGCCAGGCCGAGAAGCCGTACGAGGTGGAGCTGGTCGTCGCCGAGGTCGGTGAGAGTCCGGACAGTGACCAGATCTACCGGCTGCCGCACGACGGTTCGATCGTCGACGAGCACGGTTCTGTGGCGGTCGGGGGCAACGCGGAGCAGATCAGCGGCTATCTGGATCAGCGGCACCGGGACGGCATGACGCTGGCCGAGGCGCTGAAGCTGGCGGTCCAGGCGCTGTCCCGCGACACCAACGGCAGTGAGCGGGAGATTCCGGCGGAGCGGCTGGAGGTCGCGGTGCTGGACCGGACGCGTCCGCAGAAGCGCAAGTTCAAGCGCATCGTGGGCGGCCAGCTGTCGCGGCTGCTGGAGGCCGGTGCGGGTGCGGCGTCGGCGGACGGCGAGGCGGAGACCGAGGCCGAGAGCGACTCCGGGTCGGACGAGGAGTAGGCGCACACCTCACCCTCGCTTCACCGCGGCGGGGCCGTAGACCCCCGTACCACCAGGCTCACCGGCAGGTCCCCCTCCTCGGGGGGCCTGCCTTCCAGTACCGCCAGCAGTGCGCGCATGCCCCGTTCGCCGAAGGCCTCCGCGTCGAGGCGGACGGTGGTGAGTTCGGGGTCGATGGCGGTGGCGAGGCCGAGGTCGTCCAGGCCGGTGACGGACAGGTCGTCGGGGACGCGGAGTCCGGCGCGCCGGACCGCCTTGTACGCGCCGGCCGCGAGCTTGTCGTCGTCGCAGACCAGCGCCGTGGGCCGGGGTCCGGGCGCGGCGAGGGCGGCCTCCGTGGCCTTCAGGGCGCCCTCGATCGAGATGGGTGCCCGGATCGTGCGCAGCTCGGTGCCGGGGACGTCGGCGAGCCGCGAGGCCAGTTCGCGGGCGCGTACCTCGAAGGTCCAGGAGGGGATGTCGGCCGCGAGGTGGAGGAAGCTGCGGTGGCCGAAGGACAGCAGGTGCTCGGTGACCTGGCGGATGCCGTCGGCGATGTCCAGGTTGACGGTGGCGGCGCCCAGGCTGCCGTGCGGGTCGCTGTCGAGCATGACGAGCGGGAGTTGGTCGCCGCGGATGGCGGAGAGGGCGTCGGCGGCCATGGAGGAGGCGATGACACCGTCCAGCGCGGCCTGGGCGGAGGCGAAGGGGTCCCGGGCGGGGCCCACGCCTTCGGGTGAGGGGTAGAGGACCACGCCGAAGCCGTGCTCGGCGGCGACGCGTGCGGCGCCGGTGTACACCTCGGCGAAGAACTCCGTGGTGAGCGCGGGGACGACCAGCAGGACGGTGCGGGTGCGTCCGAGGCGCAGATTGCGTGCGGCCAGGTTGGGACGGTAGCCGAGTTCGAGGGCGGCGTCGCGGACTCGCTGGGCCGTCGGTTCCGACACGCGGCCGCGCCACTTGTCGCCGAGGACCAGGGAGACGGCCGCCTGGGAGACGCCGGCGGCCTGGGCGACGTCCCGGCTCGTGGGGCGGGTGCTGCCTCGTGCCACCGTTCGCCTGCGCTTTCGTCTGGACTGCTGAACTGGCGACATGGTACGTATGGCGGCAGGAGTTATACGTAACACTTGCTGGAGCGAGGACAAAGGAGGTACGTCGTGGTCGCCGGGTATCTGGACATCCTCCGGGCGCGGCATGCCGTGCGGCTGCTCGTCGGCACGCTGGTCGGGCGGTTGCCGAACGCCACCGCGGCGATCGCGATCGTGCTGTTCGTGCGGGCCGAGGGCGGTTCGTACAGCCTCGCGGGGGCGCTGGCGGCGGTGTACGGCGTCGCCAACGCCGTGGGGCAGCCGGTGCTGGGGCGGCTGGTGGACCTGCACGGGCAGCCGCGGGTGCAGTTGCCGGCCGCGGTGCTGTCGGCGCTGGCGATGGCCGTGTTCGCCTTCGCGGGCACCGGGACGGCCGTGCTCGCGTATCTGTCCGTGGCGGCCGCGGGGGTGTTCACGCCGCCGCTGGAGGGCGGGCTGCGGGCGCTGTGGCCCAGTGTGCTCCGCGAGGAGGACCAGGTGCACACGGCGTACGCGATGGACGCCGTGGCGCAGGAGGTCATGTTCACCGTCGGGCCGCTGCTGGTGACGGTGTGCGTGTCGCTGTGGTCGCCGCAGGCCGCGCTGCTGGTGCTGAACGGTGTCGGTGTGCTGGGCGCCCTGTCGGTGGTGGTGTCGCCGCCTTCGCGGGCCTGGCGGTCGGCGCCGCGGGAGGCGCACTGGCTGGGCGCGCTGCGTTCGGGCGGGCTGCTGGCGCTGCTGGGAGCCTTCCTGTTCATCGGGATGGCGCTCGGGTCCATCACGGTCGCCTCGGTGCCGTACGCCGACGAGCACGGGGGTGACGCCGTGTACGGGTGGCTGATGGCCGCCCTGGGGCTCGGTGCGCTGGTCGGGGGAGCCGTCTACGGGGCGCGGCGGTGGACCGGTGAGCCGGCGCGGCGGCTGCGGGTGCTGGTGGCGCTGCTGGCGGTCTGTTACCTGCCGCTGATGCTGATGCCGGGTGCGGTGGCCATGGTGCTGCTCACGGTGCTCGCGGGGGTGTTCCTCGCGCCGTGCATCGCCTGTGCGTTCGTGCTCGTCGACGTGCACGCGCCGCGCGGCACGGTGACGGAGGCGTTCTCGTGGCTGGTGACGACGTTCACCGTGGGCGCCTCGGTGGGGACGGGCGTCGCGGGGCCCGTCGTGGAGCACGGCGGGGCGCTGTGGGGTTTCGCGGTGCCGGGGGCGGCGGGGTGCGTCTCGCTGCTGGTGCTGGCGTGCACCGGGCGGGTCCTCGCAGTTCCCGCGCGGGGAGCGGTGGTTGCGGCTTCATCGGAAAATGATCCAAACCGTGCCGTCGAACCCCGTTTCAGTTCGGGTCATCAGGCGTAATGTTCAGTCATGGACCGCCGCATTTTCGGGCTGGAGAACGAGTACGGCGTCACGTGCACGTTCAGGGGACAGCGCCGCCTGTCGCCTGACGAGGTGGCGCGGTACCTCTTCCGCCGTGTCGTGTCATGGGGCCGCAGCAGCAATGTCTTTCTGCGCAACGGGGCCCGCCTCTATCTCGACGTGGGATCACATCCGGAATACGCCACACCCGAATGTGACAACGTGATCGAGCTCGTCACCCACGACAAGGCGGGCGAGCGCATTCTCGAAGGACTCCTGGTGGACGCCGAACGACGCCTGCACGAGGAGGGAATCGCGGGCGACGTCTACCTCTTCAAGAACAACACCGACTCCGCCGGCAACTCCTACGGCTGCCACGAGAATTACCTCGTGGCCCGGCACGGGGAGTTCTCGCGGCTCGCGGACATCCTGATTCCGTTCCTGGTGACGCGGCAGCTGCTGTGCGGTGCGGGCAAGGTGCTCCAGACCCCGCGCGGTGCCGTGTACTGCGTCAGTCAGCGGGCCGAGCACATCTGGGAGGGCGTCTCCTCGGCGACGACCCGGTCCCGGCCCATCATCAACACCCGCGACGAGCCGCACGCCGACGCCGAGCGCTACCGGCGCCTGCACGTCATCGTGGGCGACTCGAACATGTCCGAGACGACCATGCTGCTCAAGGTCGGTGCCACCGACCTGGTGCTGCGCATGATCGAGGCGGGCACGGTGATGCGGGACCTGACCCTGGAGAACCCGATCCGGGCGATCCGCGAGGTCAGCCACGACATCACCGGGCGCCGCAAGGTGCGCCTGGCCAGTGGCCGTGAGGCGTCGGCGCTGGAGGTGCAGCGGGAGTACTACGAGAAGGCCGTGGACTTCTGCGAGCGCCGCGGCATCCGCACGGGCACCGTCGAGCGGGTGCTGGAGCTGTGGGGCCGCACGCTGGACGCCATCGAGGCCGAGGACCTCGACCGCATCGGCACCGAGATCGACTGGGTCATGAAGTACAAGCTGCTGGAGCGGTACCGGGCCAAGCACAACATGACCATGTCGCACCCGCGGGTCGCGCAGATAGACCTCGCCTACCACGACATCCACCGGCGTCGTGGTCTGTACTACCTGCTCGAGAAGAAGGGCCAGGCGGCCCGGGTCGCCAACGACTTGAAGATCTTCGAGGGCAAGTCCGTTCCGCCGCAGACCACTCGGGCCCGGCTGCGCGGGGACTTCATCCGGCGGGCCCAGGAGCAGCGCCGGGACTTCACCGTCGACTGGGTGCACCTCAAGCTCAACGACCAGGCGCAGCGCACCGTGTTGTGCAAGGACCCGTTCCGGTCGGTGGACGACCGGGTGGAGAAGCTGATCGCCGGGATGTGATCAGAGTCGTTCGGATGTGATCCGGGCGGTATGAGGCCGGACGGGTGAGACACGCGTCTTCGCGCGAAAGGGCGGAACGCCACACGGGCACCGTACGTTAGCCGTGCGGTGCCCTTCTCACGCCGTAGAGTTGCGCGCACGCCAGCCGACAGGACCGACCCGATACCGATACGAGGCCCCCACCGTGCGCCGACGCTCACTCCTCATCGCCGTCCCCGCGGGACTGGTCACGCTCGCCGCATGCGGTGACGGTGACGACTCCGGCTCATCGAGCAACGCGAGCGACAGTGCGTCTCCCCAGGCGTCGGGCACCTCCGCGCCACCGCCGCCGAAGATCGTCGACGGTCCGCTGCCGGCGATCACGGCGGGGACGAAGTTCGACGAGAAGCCGACCGTCGCCAAGGGCAGCGGCCAGCCCTCCAAGGACCTCGCGGTCAAGACGGTCATCGCGGGCGGCGGCAAGGCCGTCGCGGAGAACGACTTCATCACGGCGAACTACCTCGGCCAGGTCTGGCAGAGCGCGAAGGTCTTCGACAACTCCTACGACCGCAAGACCCCGCTGGTCATCCAGCTCGCCCAGGGCAGCATCATCGACGGCTGGCGGTACGCGCTCACCGGCAAGAAGACCGGCAGCCGCGTCCAGTTCTCCGTGCCGCCGACCTGGGGGTACGGGGAGCAGGGCAACGAGCAGGCGGGTATCAAGGGCGACGACACGCTGGTGTTCGTGGTCGACATCCAGGACACCTTCAACGCCAGGAGCAGCGCCGACGGCAAGAAGGTCGCGCAGGACGACGCCGCCCTGCCCAAGGTCGGCACCAACACCGACGGCAAGGCGCCCTCCATCGAGGTGCCGAAGACCGACCCGCCGAAGAAGCTCGCCGCCCAGTACGTCCTGGAGGGCGACGGCGCCGAGGTCGGCGCCCAGGACAGCGTGCTCGTGCAGTACGAGGGTGTGCTGTGGGACGGCGGCAAGGAGTTCGACTCCACGTACGCCAGGAAGCAGCTGACGTCGTTCTCGTTGCAGCAGGTCGTCAAGGGCTGGGCGCAGGGTCTGACGGGCAAGAAGGTCGGCAGCCGCGTCCTCATCGTCATCCCGCCCAACCTGGGCTACGGCGACAGCCCGCCGGAGGGCAGCGGCATCCAGAAGGACTCCACGCTGGTCTTCTCCGTGGACATCCTCGCGAAGATGTGACGCCTCGGGGATGTAAGACTTGGGCCGTTGCCTTTCCGCAGACAAGCAGGAGCTGAACACGTGAGCATCGACAAGCCCGAGGTCGACTTCCCGGGCGGCGAGCCCCCGGCGGGCCTCGAGATCAAGGACATCTGGGAGGGCGACGGCCCGGTTGCCGAGGCCGGTCAGACCGTGACCGTCCACTACGTGGGCGTGACCTTCAGCACGGGCGAGGAGTTCGACGCCAGCTGGAACCGCGGCGCGCCGTTCCGCTTCCCGCTCGGTGGCGGCCGCGTCATCGCGGGCTGGGACCAGGGCGTGCAGGGCATGAAGGTCGGCGGCCGCCGCCAGCTGACCATCCCCGCGCACCTCGCCTACGGCGACCAGAGCCCGACTCCGGCGATCCCGCCCGGCTCGACGCTGATCTTCGTGGTCGATCTGCTCGGAGTCTGACCGACATCCGAACGGACGGTGATCAGAGCCGGTCATCCTGGGTCCATGCCTGTCCGGGCATGGACCCTCGGCTTTTGCCGCGCCACCGCGGGGCGGTACGGTCATCCGTCGTAAGCACCATAGGGAGAAGGGCGTCGATGGCCATTGCCAAGGCCGAGCGGCTGATGAACCTGGCGCTGTGTCTGCTCGGGACACGGCGGCCACTCAGCAAGCGCGAGCTGCGCGAGTCCGTCGAGGCCTACCTCGAAGCGGCCTCGGACGACTCCTTCAACCGCATGTTCGAGCGTGACAAGGACGACCTGCGCGAACTCGGACTGGTCATCGAGACCGTGGAGAGCCTCGACGGCGAGATCGGCTACCTGGCCCGGCGGGACAGCAACCGGCTGCCGCCCATCACCCTGGACGCCGAGGAGGCCGCCGCCCTCGGGCTGGCCGCGAAGGTGTGGCAGCAGGCCCGGCTCGCCGGTGCCGCCAGCGGCGCGCTGCAGAAGCTGCGGGCGGCCGGGCTGCCCGAGGACGTCGACCCGTACGAGGCGCACAGCGCGCTGGAGCCCCGCATCCCGGTGCACGAGGCGGCCTTCGAGCCGCTGATGCTGGCCTGCCGCGACCGCCGGCCGGTCGTCTTCGACTACCGCAAGGCGAACGCCGCCCAGCCCGAGCCCCGGCACGTGGAGCCGTGGGCGCTGGAGTGCTGGCGCGGCCACTGGTACCTGGCGGGCTTCGACCGCGACCGGGGGGCCGAGCGGGTGTTCCGGCTGTCGCGGATCACGGGGAAGGTGCGTTCGCGCGGCTCGCGCTTCACCGCACCGGTGCCCGACGTCGTCACCGTCCGGGAGACGGTCGCGAGCTGGGCGGGGGAGACCGCCGACCGTTCCGCGCTGATCCGGCTGCGCACGGGAGCGGGTTACCCCCTTCGGGCGAAGGCCACCGGGGTGCGGGAACTCGGTGACGGCTGGGACGAGTTGGAGATTCCGTACGGGCACGGCCTGGACGCCTGGCTGGTGGAGTTCGGCCCGGACGTGGTGGTGCTGGAGCCCGCGGAGTTGCGTGCGGACGTGGTGGACCGGCTGCGTGCCGTGGCCAAGGGCTGAGGGGGAGCGGACAACACAGTGGCAGGCAAACCGGTCAGGCCCGTGAACGCCATCGACCAGACCCGACGGATGCTGTCCCTGGTGACGTATCTGCGTGAGCGCCCCGGGGCCCGGGTCGAGGACGTGGCGCGCGCCTTCGGCATCACCGAGGACGAGCTGGTCTCCGACCTCGACGTGCTTCCTATGTGCGGGACCAGCTTCCGGGGCGGCGACCTGCTCGACATCGACACCGACGGCGAGCGCATCTGGTGGCACAACCCGGCCGCTCTCGGCGCGGACGCCGCGGAGCCGCTGCGGCTGGCCGCCGACGAGGCCACCGCGCTGCTGGTGGCCGCCCGGGCCGTGGCGACCCTGCCGGGGCTGCGCGAGAGCGACCGGCAGGCGCTGCTGCGGGCGACCGCAAAGGTGGAGACCTCGGCCGGCGAGGCCGCCGGTGCCAGCTCGCGGCTGTCCGTCACCTTCGAGTCCGAGGGCGGTGTCTTCGCCGACGTCGACCGGGCCATCTCCGAGCGCCGCCGGCTGTG
Organism: Streptomyces sp. NPDC042336; assembly: GCF_055581985.1. NCBI lineage: Bacteria > Bacillati > Actinomycetota > Actinomycetes > Kitasatosporales > Streptomycetaceae > Streptomyces > Streptomyces sp. NPDC042336. Next base: position 178,414 of record NZ_JBVJEA010000004.1, read on the forward strand.
GATCCGCTACTACTCGCCGGCCCGCGACGAGGTCACCGAGCGCGAGATCGACCCGATCCGCCTGGTCAGCGTCGGGCACACGTACGTGGAGGCCTGGTGCCGCCGCTCAGAGGCGCGGCGTACCTTCCGGCTCGACCGGGTCGCCGAGATCCGCATCCTGGACGAGCCCTCCGCGCCGCCGGAGGTGGAGCTGCGGGACCTGTCGGAGGGCCTGGTGCAGCCCGCCGCGGAGGACCCCGAGGTCGTCGTGGAGGTCGGCCCGGGCGGCCGCTGGGTCGCCGAGTACTACCCGCACGACAGCGCCGATGAACTTCCCGACGGCGGACTGCGTATCACCCTGCGCACCCCCGACCCCGCTTCCCTGCGGCGGCTGGCGCTGCGGCTGGGGCGCGACGGCCGGATCGTCTCCCCGTCGGCGCTCGCCGACAGTGCCCGGCAGGCCGCCCGCGAGGCGCTGGCCGCGTACGACGGGATCGAGGCGGCCGGGGCGCACGGCGGGACCGGGACGGTCGCGCCGAGCGGCGCGCGCGCCGGGGCCGGGGCGGTCGAGGGGCAGCACGACAGGCAGGAGCGAGCACTGTGAGCGACCCCCTGGGACCGTCCGGGCCGTCCGAACCGCCGTCCGGGCCGGGCATGTCGGCGGCGACGGCGTTCGCCGGCATGAGACGCGTGTCACCGGTCGTCTTCAAGGCGGGCTGCCCCGACTGCCGGGGCCGTTTCGAACTCGCCGCGAGCGCGCTGCGGCTCGCCATCGGCGCCACCAGCCGCACCACGTTCTACTCGTTCACCTGCCCCGAGTGCGGGTCGGCCGTGCGCAAGCCGGCGGGGGAGCGGGTCGTGGAGCTGCTCACCGGCGGCGGGGTCAGGACCCTGCGCCTTCATTCCACCGTCTAGTCTCGACGTCATGTTCTGGCCGATGTTCGCGGTTGCCGTGGGTTTCCTGGGTCTCGCCGTCCTCGCGGTGTTCGCCGTGAAGGTGTTCGTGGAGGCCGAGCGCCTCGGCCGGCAGGTGACGGACTCCGCCCGCCGGATCAGCCGGGCCGCGGAGGACCTGGAGCGGGCGACCGAGAGCGCCGCCCGTGCCGTGGACGCCTTGTGAACGGGCCGCGTCCCGCCGCGAGGTGGCGCCGGTGACCCGACGGGCCGGTGTGAGTTGCGTTTTGGGGCACTTCGCCCTGTCACCTCACCGGCCCCGGGCGGTACGCTGCTGGTCGCGGCCAGGAAAACGAGGCCCGGTCGCGGACGGGAGTACGCACGGGGATTGCCTCACGTTCACCCCTGAGCGTTACGATCGCTGCACAAGACGATCGATCGGACGTATGTCCGGCCGGTCGGACAGCACCCCCACCCAGCCGCCTCGGTGAGAAGGTAAAGACTTATGTTCGGAAGGCTCGGCGCCCCCGAGATCATTCTCATCCTCGTCGTCATCATCCTGCTGTTCGGCGCGAAGAAGCTTCCGGACATGGCGCGGTCGCTCGGCAAGTCGGCGCGCATCCTCAAGAGCGAGGCCAAGGCCATGAAGAGCGAGGCCAAGTCCGACGAGGCCGCCCCCGCCGACCCGCCCGGCCCCGAGCAGTCCGCGGCGCAGCGCACCATCCAGGCCGCCCCCGGCGACGTGACCAGCTCCCGGCCGGTCACCGAGCCGACGGACACGACCAAGCGCTGACGCAGGGCCGGTGACCTCCGGCCCGCCGCACGAGATGGGAACGTGGGTTGCTGAAGCCTGCCCGCAACAAGGAGAAGGATCCCGAGGGGCGGATGCCGCTCGCGGAGCACCTTCGTGAGCTCCGCAACCGGCTCGCGAAGGCGCTGCTGGCCATCGTCGTCGTCACCGTGGTCGCCGCCTTCTTCTATCAGGAGATCATCAACTTCCTCACCGAACCGATCCTCAAGTCGGTCGGCTGCGAGAAGTCGTTCGGCGAGCTGGCCCAGGCGAAGGCCGGCTCGGAGCCGTGCGCGCAGATCACCATCAACGGTCTGCTCGGCCCCTTCACCCTGGCACTGAAGGTGTCCCTGACGGCCGGTGTCGTGCTGGCCTCGCCGGTCTGGCTCTACCAGCTGTGGGCGTTCGTCGCCCCGGGCCTGCACAGGAACGAGAAGAAGTACGCCTACGCGTTCGTCGCCACCGGCGCCCCGCTGTTCCTCATCGGCGCCTACTTCGCCTACGCGGTGCTGCCCACCTCGGCGAAGGTCCTGATCGAGTTCACCCCGAGCGACGTCGACAACCTGCTGCCCCTGGACGAGCTGCTCGATCTCGTCACGCGCATGGTCCTCGTCTTCGGTCTCTCCTTCGAGCTGCCCCTGCTGCTGGTGATGCTCAACTTCACCGGGGTGCTGACCGGCAGGCGGATGCTCGGCTGGTGGCGCGCGATGATCATGGGAATCACCCTGTTCGCGGCCATCGCCACGCCCAGCACGGACCCGCTGACCATGCTCATGCTGGCCGGGCCGATCTGGGTCCTGTACTTCGCCGCGGTCACCGTCTCCCTGCTGAACGACCGCCGCAAGGCCCGCCGCGAGGCCCTCGGACCCGACGACGACGAGGCCTCCGACCTGGACCTCACCCCCGAGGACATCGGCGAGGTCGAGCCCGTGACCACCGCCCGTGCCCTGCCCGAGCAGGCCACGAAGGACCGGGTCAACGGCTACGACGACGTGACCTGAGGACCGCCGGGGCGGTGACGGCAGGCGTCGCCGCCCCCACGGAACCCCCACACGGCCGATCCCGATAATGATCGTCCGGTTGTCAGTGCGGGCCGGTACGCTCGAAAGCACGATGACAGAGGATCTCTCACCGGCCGAGCGGTACGCGGCAGCCCGTCAGCGCGCTGCCGAGCAGGCCACCGCGCTCGCCTCCTTCCGCGAGATGTACGACTTCGGCCTCGACCCCTTCCAGATCGAGGCCTGTCAGGCGCTCGAGGCGGGCAAGGGCGTGCTGGTGGCCGCGCCCACCGGCTCCGGCAAGACGATCGTCGGCGAGTTCGCCGTCCACCTCGCCCTCCAGCAGGGCAGGAAGTGCTTCTACACGACACCCATCAAGGCCCTGTCGAACCAGAAGTACGCCGACCTGTGCCGCCGCTACGGCAGCGACAGGGTGGGCCTGCTCACCGGTGACAACAGCGTGAACTCCGACGCCCCCGTGGTCGTGATGACCACCGAGGTCCTGCGGAACATGCTGTACGCGGGCTCGCAGACCCTCCTCGGCCTCGGCCACGTGGTCATGGACGAGGTGCACTACCTCTCCGACCGCTTCCGCGGCGCCGTATGGGAGGAGGTGATCATCCACCTCCCCGAGTCCGTGACCCTGGTGTCACTCTCGGCGACCGTGTCGAACGCGGAGGAGTTCGGCGACTGGCTCGACACCGTGCGCGGCGACACCCAGGTGATCGTCTCCGAGCACCGGCCCGTGCCGCTGTTCCAGCACGTGCTGGCCGGGCGCCGGATGTACGACCTGTTCGAGGAGGCCGAGGGCCACAAGAAGGCCGTCAACCCGGACCTCACGCGCATGGCGCGCCTGGAGGCCAGCCGCCCGTCCTACCAGGACCGCAGGCGCGGCCGCGCCATGAAGGAGGCCGACCGGGAGCGGGAGCGCAGACAGCGCTCGCGGGTGTGGACGCCGAGCCGGCCCGAGGTCATCGAGCGGCTGGACTCCGAGGGGCTGCTGCCCGCGATCACCTTCATCTTCAGCCGGGCCGGCTGCGAGGCCGCCGTCCAGCAGTGCCTGTACGCGGGCCTCCGGCTCAACGACGAGGGCGCCCGGGAGCGGGTCAGGGCCCTCGTCGAGGAGCGCACCGCCTCCATCCCCCGCGAGGACCTGCACGTCCTGGGCTACTACGAGTGGCTGGAGGGGCTGGAGCGCGGCATCGCCGCCCACCACGCGGGCATGCTGCCCACCTTCAAGGAGGTCGTCGAGGAGCTGTTCGTCCGCGGTCTGGTGAAGGCCGTCTTCGCCACCGAGACCCTCGCCCTCGGCATCAACATGCCCGCCCGCTCGGTCGTGCTGGAAAAGCTCGTCAAGTGGAACGGCGAGCAGCACGCCGACATCACCCCCGGCGAGTTCACCCAGCTCACCGGCCGGGCCGGCCGCCGCGGCATCGATGTCGAAGGGCACGCCGTGGTGCTGTGGCAGCGCGGCATGAACCCCGAGCACCTCGCGGGGCTGGCCGGCACCCGCACGTACCCGCTGCGCTCCAGCTTCAAGCCGTCGTACAACATGGCGGTCAACCTGGTCGAGCAGTTCGGCCGGCACCGCTCGCGGGAGCTGCTGGAGACGTCGTTCGCGCAGTTCCAGGCGGACAAGTCGGTCGTCGGCATCTCCCGTCAGGTGCAGCGCAACGAGGAGGGTCTGGAGGGCTACAAGGCCTCCATGACCTGCCACCTCGGCGACTTCGACGAGTACGCCCGGCTGCGCCGCGAGCTGAAGGACCGCGAGCAGGAGCTGGCCCGGCAGGGCGCCAACCAGCGGCGTGCCGAGGCCGCCGTGGCGCTGGAGAAGCTGAGGCCGGGCGACGTCATCCACGTGCCCACCGGCAAGTACGCGGGCCTCGCCCTGGTCCTCGACCCGGGGCTGCCCGCCGGGCGGTCCAACGGCCACCGCGGCTTCGACCACCACGACGGGCCCCGCCCGCTGGTGCTGACGGCCGAGCGGCAGGTCAAGCGGCTGGCGTCGATCGACTTCCCGGTGCCCGTCGAGGCGCTGGACCGGATGCGCATCCCCAAGTCCTTCAACGCGCGCTCGCCGCAGTCCCGCCGCGACCTGGCCTCCGCGCTGCGCACCAAGGCCGGGCACATCCCGCCCGAGCGGGCCCGCAAGAAGCGAGCCCAGGCCGCCGACGACCGGGAGATCGCCCGGCTGCGCAAGGCGATCCGGGCCCACCCCTGCCACGGCTGCGACGACCGCGAGGACCACGCCCGCTGGGCGGAGCGCTACCACCGGCTGCTGCGCGACACCTCGCAGCTGGAGCGCCGGATCGAGGGCCGGACGAACACCATCGCCCGCACCTTCGACCGGATCGTCGCACTGCTGACCGAGCTGGACTACCTGCGCGGCGACGAGGTCACCGAGCACGGCAAGCGCCTGGCCCGGCTCTACGGCGAGCTGGACCTGCTCGCCAGCGAGTGCCTGCGCGAAGGCGTCTGGGAGGGGCTGTCCCCGGCCGAGCTGGCCGCCTGCGTCTCGGCGCTGGTCTTCGAGTCCCGGGCCGCCGACGATGCGATGGCGCCGAAGGTGCCCTCGGGCAAGGCGAAGGCCGCGCTCGGCGAGACGGTCCGCATCTGGGGCCGCCTCGATGCCCTGGAGGAGGACTTCCGGATCAGCCAGACCGAGGGGGTCGGCCAGCGCGAGCCCGACCTCGGCTTCGCCTGGGCGGCGTACATGTGGGCCTCCGGCAAGGGCCTCGACGAGGTGCTGCGCGAGGTGGAGATGCCGGCCGGTGACTTCGTGCGCTGGTGCAAGCAGGTCATCGACGTCCTCGGCCAGATCTCGGCCGCCGCGCCCGGTGACGGCTCCACCGTCCCGAAGAACGCGCGCAAGGCGGTCGACGAACTGCTGCGCGGCGTGGTCGCCTACTCGTCCGTGGGCTGAGCCCCCCACCCCCAGTACGGCCAAGGCCCGGCGGGAACCCCGCCGGGCCTTCGCGCGCTCCGGCGCCTCTTTCCCTCATCACGGTGAGTGATTTTCGAGCACCCTTGAGGCATTACTCCACGTGTTCGAATGACTCCCTGGCGTGCAAATGGGCCCGACCATACTCCAGTCCCCGCGCCCGTTTCAGGTGCTTGCCGAATATGACACGGCGATGATCCCCCCGGACTAAGCTCGCCCGCAGCGCACCGAGTTGAGGTGTATTCGCGCGCTTGTTCCCAATGCGCCGAAGATCCCGACAACTCCCAGACATACCCCGCCGCAAGCTCCCCCATCCCCGCCGATTCGTTTTCAGAGGGCCTACATGGTGAGTGTTGATTCCCCTCCAGGTCGCCGTGAACTTCCCTACGCGCGAACCCTGTTGCTGCCGGCCATACTGATGGCCGCGGCCACCGGGGCCGCCGTCGCCCTCGTGACGGAACCGGCCCGGCTCGCCGTCGGCCTGTGCGGTGCCGTCGCCACCGTCCTGGTGATCGCCGCGGCGGCCGAAGCGGTGCGCCGCGGCCGGGCACTGCGGGCCCTCGGCGCCGAGCACGCCCGTCACACCGCGTATCTGGAACACCGGGCCGCGAACCACCACGAGGAGATGGTCCGCCTCGGCGCCGAAGTCATCCCGAACGTCCTGCGGTACATGCGCCGGGGCGCCACGCCCCGCGAGATGATGAACCGCCTGGGCGAGGTGGACCCCAGCTACGCCGAACTCGGCGAGCCCCAGCGCAAGCTGGTCCGCATGGTCTGCGAGATCGTCGACCACGAGGACGCCATGCGCGAGTCCGCCGAGCGCTCCTTCGTCGACATCGCCCGCCGCGTCCAGGCGATCGTCCACCAGCAGCAGAAGGAACTGCGCGAGATGGAGGAGGACCACGGGCGCAACCCCGAGGTCTTCGACGACCTCCTGCGCATCGACCACGGCACCTCGCTGATCGGCCGCCTCGCCGACTCCATCTCCGTGATCGGCGGCGGCCGGCCCGGACGCCAGTGGCCCGAGCCGGTCGCCCTGTACAGCGTGCTGCGCGGCGCCATGTCCCGGATCCTGGAGTACCGCCGGATCAACCTGGCATCGATCGCCAAGGTCAACATCAAGGGCACCGCCGTCGAACCGGTCATCCACGCCGCCGCCGAACTCCTCGACAACGCCACCCGCTACTCGCCGCCCGCGGCCAAGGTGCACGTCACCGCGACCGAGGTGCAGAGCGGTGTGTGCATCGAGATCGAGGACGCCGGCGTCAGCCTCAGCGAGGAGTCCCGCGCCCGCATCGAGGGCCTGCTCGAACAGGCCAAGCGCGGCACCGACGTGCAGGACCTCGCCCACCACCCGCGCCTGGGCCTGTCCGTGGTCGGCCGGCTGTGCACCCAGTTCGGCATGGACGTCTCGCTGCGCGCCTCCGCGTACGGCGGCGTCCGCGCCATCCTCATCGTGCCCAGCAAGATGATGACCACCGAGCCCGGCGTCGGCCTCGCCCACGGCATCGGCGCCACCTCGATCCCCACGCCCGGCCCCGACGCCCTGCCCGGACCGCAGCGCAAGCCCAAGAAGCGCCGCCCCACCAGCCCTCGGATCCCCGCGACGGTCTCCCTGGAGGACGACGTTCCCGAGGTGACCGAGTGGACGGCGGGCGGGCTCCCGCAGCGCCGCAGCCGGGTGAAGATGCCGCTCAGCCAGCGCCTCGCCGAGCAGGCGGCGTGGGAGCGGGAGGACGCCGAGCGCGAGGCCCGCCAGGCCGCCGAGCGCGCCCGCAAGGGCATCCCGGCACCCGCCGAGCCGGAGCCCGCGCAGGACAAGGACCAGGGCGGCCTCCCGCCGGGTCACTTCATCGGCGCCTTCTGGGAGGGGCTCAAGCAGCACACGGGCAGCACCCAGGCCCACCAGCAGTCCAGCAGCAGCGAGCCGGCCCACGCCCCGGCAGACGACGAGGGGAACCTCAAGTGATCGAGCAGCAAGGCAAGTTCGACTGGATGCTCCGCGACCTCTACGACGGCGTCCCGGGCATCGAGATGATCGTGGTGCTCTCCGCCGACGGCCTGCGCATCGCCCGCTACTCCGGGGACCCGGACGCCGCCGACCGGGTCGCCGCCGCCTGCGCCGGGCTGCAGAGCCTGGCGAGCGCCGTCAGCCAGGAGATCCCCACCAGCGACGGCGACATGAAGATGGTGCTCATCGAGATGAACGGCGGCTACTTCTACCTGATGGCCGCCGGTCCCAACGCCTATCTCGCCGTGCTCTCCGACGTCCGCTGCGAACCCGGCCGGATGGGTCTGAGCATGGCCGACCTGGTCGCCCGGATCGGCCCGCACCTGACCAGTCCCGCACGGCGCAATGGGCAGACCGTATGACTCCTCCCAGGCGCCAGAGGCGATCCCCCGGGCCGGACCGGCCCGCCGCCCCGCCCCCTGACGGCGCGCCCGCCAAGGAGGGCGAGCTCCGCAACCCCGAGCGGCTCTTCGTCATCGGCGGTGAGGGAGGCGGCGAACGCGCCGACATCGACCTCGTCACCCTGATCGTGGCCCGTGCCGACCCCCCGGTGTCCGCCACCCCGGAACAGGCCGCCCTGCTGCGGCTGTGTGCCGCACCCCTGTCCGTGGCCGAGCTGTCGGCCTACCTGAGCCTGCCGTTCAGTGTGGTGACCGTGCTGCTCACCGACCTGCTGGCGGCGGAACTGGTGCAGGCCCGCGCCCCGATCGTCCGCCAGAAGGTCGCCGACCGAAACCTCCTCGAAGCGGTGATGCATGGACTTCAAAAGCTCTGACACGATCCCGGGCCCCCGGACCGAGGACCGGCTGCCGCACACGGCCGAGGCCGCCGTGAAAATCGTCATCGTGGGCGGCTTCGGAGTCGGCAAGACCACCATGGTCGGCTCGGTCAGCGAGATCAGACCGCTGACCACCGAGGAGACGATGACCCAGGCCGGTATCGGTGTCGACGACAACTACGGTTCCGCCTCCAAGACGGCCACCACCGTCGCCATGGACTTCGGCCGCATCACCATCACCGACGAACTGGTGCTCTACCTCTTCGGCACGCCCGGCCAGGAGCGCTTCTGGTTCCTGTGGAACGGGCTGTTCGAGGGCGCACTCGGCGCGGTCGTCCTCGTCGACACCCGCCGGCTGGAGGTCAGCTTCGACGTGATGGGACGCCTGGAGGAGCGCGGTGTGCCCTTCGTCGTCGCCGTCAACACCTTCCCCGACGCGCCCCGTTATCCCGTCACGGAACTGCGCACCGCGCTCGACCTGCCCGAGGAGATCCCCATCCTCGACTGCGACGTGCGGCGCCGGGCCTCCAGCCGGGACGTCCTGATGACCCTGATGCGCTTCCTGCACGCCCTCGCCATGAAGGGCGCGCTCACCTGACCGCGCGCCCACCCACACCCCGCCTTTGACGTGACCACACCTTTTGCTTGCGGAGCGAGACTGTGACGCCTGAACGCCACTCCCCGACCGGAACGGGCGAACCCCTGCTCGAACCACCGCCCGGCTGCCCCGCGCACGGCCTCGGGCCGGGCGGACTGCACCGGCTGCACGCGGCGGACGACCTGGAGGAGCTGTACGAGAAGCTCCGCGAGCAGCACGGGCCGGTGGCGCCCGCGCTGCTCCACGACGACGTACCCGTGTGGGTGGTCCTCGGGCACGCCGAGAACCTGCACATGGTGAGCACCCCCTCCCAGTTCTGCCGCGACAGCCGGATCTGGACCCCGCTCAACGAGGGCATGGTCAAGCCCGACCACCCGCTGATGCCGCACATCGCCTGGCAGCCCATCTGCTCCCACGCCGAGGGCGACGAACACAAGCGGCTGCGCGGCGCGGTCACCAGCGCCATGTCGGACCTCGACTACCGGGAGCTGCGCCGGCACATCAAGCGCTACACCCAGCGCATCGTCAACCGCTTCTGCGAGGAGGGCCGGGCCGACCTGGTCAGCCAGTTCGCCGAGCACCTGCCGATGGGCGTGATGTGCCATCTGCTCGGCATGCCCGAGGAGTACAACGACCGGCTGGTGGAGGCGGCCCGCGACACCCTCAAGGGCACCGAGACGGCGATCGCCAGCCACGCCTACGTCATGGAGGCACTGGGCCGGCTCACGGCCGCCCGCCGGGCCGACCCGGCCGACGACATCGCCGGCCGTCTCGTCACCCACCCGGCCGGGCTCACCGACGACGAGGTCCGCGAACACCTGCGGGTGGTCCTGCTGGCCGCCTACGAGGCGACCGTCAACCTGATCGCCAACGTGCTGCGCGTGGTGCTCACCGACCCCGGCTTCCGCGCGCAGCTCAACGGGGGCCAGATGACGGTGCCCCAGGCGGTCGAGCAGTCCCTGTGGGACGAGCCGCCGTTCAGCACCGTCTTCGCCTACTTCGCCAAGCAGGAGACGGAACTCGGCGGGCAGCGCATCCGCGCCGGTGACGGCCTGCTGCTCGGCATCGCCCCGGGCAACGTCGACCCGCGCATCCGTCCGGACCTGGACGCGAGCATGATGGGCAACCGCGCCCACCTCGCCTTCGGCGGCGGCCCGCACGAGTGCCCAGGACAGGACATCGGGCGGGCCATCGCCGACGCCGGCATCGACGCGCTGCTGATGCGGCTGCCCGACGTCCAGCTCGACTGCGACGAGGACGACCTGCGGTGGCGGTCCTCGATCGCCTCCCGGCACCTGGTGGAACTGCCGGTGCGGTTCGAGCCCAGGGCGCAGCAGGACATCATGCAGCAGCCGAGCCACGCCCCGGCCCCGGCACCGCGCGCCGACTGGCACGTCGGCCTGCCGCAGCCGGAGGAGCGGACGCAGCCGCCGCTGCCGTCCCAGCAGCCGCAGCCCGTGTCGGTCACGGCCGCCGAGCCCCAGCGGGTGCCCGGCGCGGAACCGCCGCCGCCCCGCGGTGCCTGGCAGCGCTTCCTGCGCTGGTGGCGCGGCTACTGACGGCCGGCCCGGCCCGGTCCGCCTACGCCGCCCAGTCCTCGTACGCCGTCCAGGCGCCGAGGGACCGGCCGCTGCGGAAGCGCTGCTCGCGCCCCGTGACCGGGTCGGTGAATCCCAGCTCCCGCGCGAGCAGTTGCAGCGGGCGCCGGAAGTCACCGGCCGGCACGGGGTCGGCCACCTCGGGGTAGAGGGGGTCGCCGAGGATCGGCACGCCGAGCGCGTTCATGTGCACGCGCAGCTGGTGCGTCTGGCCGGTGCCGGGGACCAGCCGGTAGCGGCCGAGGCCGCGGTCCAGCCGGTGGGCGAGCAGTTCGACGCGGGTCACGGCGTTCGGCTCGCCGTCGACCTCGCGGGCGGCGAGCACCCCGCGCTCCTTGAGGATCCGGCTGCGGACCGTCCGGGGAAGGGCCAGCGCCGCGTCGTACGGGGCGACGGCCTCGTACTCCTTGTGCACCCGCCGGTCGGCGAACAGCCCCTGGTACGCGCCGCGTTCCTCGGGGCGCACGGTGAACAGGACCAGCCCCGCCGTGAGCCGGTCCAGACGGTGCGCGGCGCCGAGCGCGGGGACGCCCAGCTCCCGGCGCAGCCGTGCCAGCGCGGTCTGCGTGACGTGGCCGCCGCGCGGGGTGGTGGCCAGGAAGTGCGGCTTGTCCACGACGACGATGTGCTCGTCGCGGTACACGACCTCCAGCGGGAAGGGCACCGGCGTCTCGGGGGGCAGCTCGCGGTGGAACCACACGAACATCCCCGGCCGGTACGGCGCGTCGCCCGGCACGGGGCGTCCGTCCGCCCCGACGAACAGCCCGGCGTCGAACATGCCGTCGACCACACCGGCGCCCGCGCCCGACAGCCGCTCCGTCAGGTGCTCCCGCACCGTGGACCACGGCCCGTCCGCGGGCAGCCGCACCCGCACCGCGTCGATGCCGTCGCGCTGCGGCAGGGGCGAGGGCGGGGGAGGGGTACGGCGTCTCATCACTGCCAGCGTACGAGGCGGTGACCTGCGCCGGGGACCGAGGCAGAGGTGAGCGTTCCGGAAAACCGCTGGGCCGCCGGTCGGCCCCGTTGGCAGGATGCCGTCCATGCCCTACCTGACCCGCCCGGTCCTCGCCGCCGGGACCCTCTCCCGCACCCCGCAGCCCACGCTTCCCACCAGCGACGGGCTGGTGCTGCGCCCCTGGCGCACCGAGGACGCGCCCGCCGTGCACGCGGCCTTCCAGGACCCGGTGCTGCGCCGGTGGCACGTCCGCGCTGCCGACTCCGAGGAGGAGGTGCGGGGCTGGATCACCGAGTGGCAACGGGCCTGGGAAGCGGAGTCCGGCGCCCAGTGGGCGGTCACGGACGCGGCGGACGGCCGACTGCTCGGCCGGGTCGCGCTGCGCGAGTGGGTGCTCGGGGACGGGGTGGCCGAGGTCGCGTACTGGACGACGGCGCAAGCCCGCGGCCGGGGCGTCGCCGCGCGGGCCACCCGCACCCTCGCCAACTGGGCCCTGGACGAGATCGGCTTCCAGCGCCTGGAACTCTCGCACGCCGTGGCCAACGAGGCCTCGTGCCGCGTCGCCGACAAGACGGGCTTCGCCCTGGAGGGCACCAAGCGCAGCGCCCTGCTGCACGCGGACGGCTGGCACGACATGCACCTGCACGCACGCGTACGCGGCGACTGACGGGTTCGTAGCTCGCGGGGCTGGTCAGGGGCGGTGCCGCGCGGGCGGGGCCGGTTTCCCGCGCCGGGTTCGCCGGGGAGGGCGCTGAGGGCCGGGGCGTTGCCCCTTCGTTCCTGGGGTCGGTGGCGACATGCGCCCGCACGGGTGCGTACGCGGCGGCTGACGGGTTCGTGGCCTGTGGGGCTGCCAGGGCCCGGTGGGGGCAGGGGCGGTGCCGCGGGTGGCGGTGCAGGGGGATGCGGGGAGCCGGCCCAAGGGGGAGCGGGCGGCTCCGGGCGCGGGCTTGGCCGGGGCGGCGTCCGGGGCGTGGCGTCGCGCCGTCGGAGTGGCACGGTGTGCGCCGGCACGCGCACGTGTGCGGGGCCGGAGTCCCGGGGCGGGCGCCGGGGCCCGCCGTGCGTGCGGGGAAAGAGGCGGCGGGCCGCTACGCTGCCGTCGCGCCCTCCTGTTCGGCCTCGATGCGGGCGTTCCACTCCCGCTTGGAGGCCTGCCAGCCGTCCTCGTTGTGGCCGAGTCGCCAGTAGCCGGAGATGGACAGGTCCTCGCGGGGGATCTCGCGCTCCAGCCGCAGGTACCGGCGCAGGTCCTTCACGCAGGCCGCCTCGCCGTGGACGAACGCGTGCACCCGGCCCTCGGGGAACTGCAGCGCGCGCACGGCCTCGACCAGGGCCTGCCCGACCGGACGGCCGGCGCGGTGCAGCCAGACGACCTCCACGTCGGAGTCGATCTTCTGCTCCTCCTCGGGCCCCTCGACCTCGACGAAGGCGAAGGCGCGGGCGCCGTCGGACAGCGCCTCCAGGGAGCGGGCGATCGCGGGCAGCGCGCTCTCGTCACCGGCGAGCAGGTGCCAGTCGGCGGCGGGGTCGGGGGCGTAGGCGCCGCCGGGGCCCATGAAGTGGATCGTCTCGCCCGGCCGCACCCGCTTCGCCCAGGGCCCGGCCAGCCCCTCGTCGCCGTGGATCACGAAGTCCAGCGTCATCTCGCGGTGCTCGGCGTCCCAGTGGCGCACGGTGTACGTCCGGGTCACCGGCCACTGCTCGCGGGGGAACTCCTCGCGGATGCGCTCCATGTCGAAGGGCTCCGGGTAGGTCGCGCCCCCGGAGGGGAAGAGCAGCTTCACATAGTGGTCGGTGCAGGTGTCCGCCGCGAACGCGGAGAGCCCCTCGCCGCCGAGCACCACGCGCTGCATGTGCGGGGTCAGCCGCTCGGTGCGGACGACCTGCGCGGTGTGCGGCTTGCGCGGCTTGCGTGCCGGACGGTCTGCCATGACGGCCTCCCTGCTCCCTGCGTGCGGTTCCCTGAGTTAGGTATACCTAAGCTAGCATCCCGAGCCTGTCGGTGGCTCATGGAAGCGGGTACCGCGTGCCTCCGCTCAGGCGGTGAGCGTGGTCAGCAGCCGTTGCAGTGACCCGCCGAGCCCCCAGCGGGCCGCCAGCGCCTCCAGCGCCTCGGCGTCGCGCGGGCCGTGCGGCAGCGCCGTGCCGGTGTCCGGCAGCGGCACGTCGTCCGCCACCCGGACGACCTTCGGGGCGACCGCGAGATACGGCCCGGCCTCGGTCAGCCGCTTGCGCTGCGAGGGGGTGAGCTTCGCCTTCGGGTCGTCGACGGCGGCCTGGATCCCGGCCAGGTCGCCGAACTCGGCGAGCAGTTTCGCCGCCGTCTTCTCACCGATGCCGGGCACGCCGGGCAGGCCGTCGCTCGGGTCGCCGCGCAGCAGCGCCAGATCGGCGTACCCCGCGCCGTCGACGCCGTACTTCTCGCGCAGCGCGGCCTCGTCGACGAGGTTGAGCGTGCCGACGCCCTTGACCGGGTAGAGCACGCGCACGCCACGGGCGTCGTCGACGAGCTGGTAGAGGTCGCGGTCGCCGGTGACGATGTCCACCGGGCCGGTGGCCCTGGCGGTGTAGGTGCCGATGACGTCGTCCGCCTCGTATCCGGCCACGCCGACGCGGGCGATGCCGAGCGCGTCGAGGACCGCCTCGATGACCGGCACCTGCGGGGACAGTGTGTCGGGCACCTCCTCCTCGTCGGGGCCGGCCGGGCGTTCCTCGGCCACCCGGTGCGCCTTGTAGGAGGGGATCAGCTCCACCCGCCAGTGCGGTCGCCAGTCCGCGTCCATGCAGGCCACCAGCTGGTCGGGGCGGTGGTCCCGCACCAGGCGGTCGATGAAGTCCAGCAGGCCGCGCACGGCGTTCACCGGCGTGCCGTCGGGCGCCCGTACCGAGTCCGGCACGCCGAAGTAGGCGCGGAAGTAGAGGGAGGCGGTGTCGAGAAGCATCAGTCGTCCGGTCACGCCTCGCATCATGCCGCAGGTGGTGGGGGTGAGTGACGGAGGAGCTGTGAACTGAATCACTCAAATGTTTGGCACATAAAGATCGGGGCAGGCGCGCAGCCGGGCCGAAGCTGGTTGATGCATTCAACTGTTAGGGGAGCTTTGGGCCCCGTCCCTGCCCCCGAGCCAAGAGGTAAGCGTGTCAGCCAGACTAGAGGCCGAGAACCTGTACAAGGTCTTCGGCAGGAAACAGGACCAGGCAGTCGAACGACTGCGCCAGGAAGATGTCCGCAAGGACCAGGGGGACGTCCGGGAGGAACTGCGCGCCGACGGCACCACCGCCGCCGTCATCGACGCGTCCTTCACCGTGGAGCCCGGCGAGATCTTCGTGGTCATGGGACTGTCCGGATCAGGCAAGTCCACGCTGCTGCGCATGCTCAACGGTCTGTCGGAGCCGACCGCCGGGCACGTCCGCTTCGGGGGCCAGGACCTCACCGAGCTCAGCGACCGCGAGTTGCGCGAGGTCCGTTCCAAGAAGATCAGCATGGTCTTCCAGCACTTCGCGCTCTTCCCCCACCGCAGCGTCCGTGACAACGCTGCCTACGGTCTTGAAGTGCAGGGCGTGCCCCGCGCCGAGCGCGAACGCCGCGCCGACGAGGCGCTCGCCCTGTGCGGCCTGGCCGGCTGGGAGAAGTCCTGGCCCGACGAGCTGTCCGGCGGCATGCAGCAGCGGGTCGGCCTGGCGCGCGCGCTCGCCACGGACGCCGACCTGCTGCTGATGGACGAGTCCTTCAGCGCCCTCGACCCGCTGATCCGCCGCGACATGCAGGACCAGCTGCTCGACCTGCAGAAGACCCTGAAGAAGACCATCGTCTTCATCACCCACGACCTCAACGAGGCCATGCGCCTGGGCGACCGCATCGCCATGATGCGCGACGGCCGGATCGTGCAGATAGGCACCGCGCAGGACATCCTGATACGTCCCGCCAACGACTACGTCGCCTCCTTCACCAAGGACGTCGACCGCTCCCGCGTCCTGACCGCCGGTTCCGTCATGGAGACCGACGTGCGCGGCGACGAGGCGGACTGCGACTGCGAGACCGCCACGCCCGAGACACCGTTCTCGGAGCTGTGCGCGATCAGCGCCCGCGTGCCCCACGCGGTGGCCGTGGTCGACGGCGACCGCCGACTGGTCGGCGTCGTCCCGGCCCAGCGGCTCATCGGCTTCCTCGGCGACGAGGACGACGTCGTCCCCGGCGTCTGCGACAGCCCGCGGGACAAGGGCGGCAAGAAGGTGATCAGCCGTGCCTAGGATCCCCCTCGGCGACTGGGTCAACAGCAGCGTCGACTGGCTGCTCGACAACGTCTCCTGGCTCTTCACCTTCTTCAAGAGCGTCTTCACCGGCGCCTACGACGGCATCAACGCCCTCCTCCAGGCCCCCGAGCCGCTGCTGCTCGCCGGCATCTTCGCCGTGCTGGCCTTCTGGCTGCGCGGCACCGTCGCCGGTGTCCTCTCCTTCGTCGGATTCGCCTTCATCGACTCCCTCGGTCTGTGGGAGAACGCGATGGTCACCCTGGCGCTCCTGCTGGTCGCCACGATCATCGCCCTGGTCATCTCGGTGCCGGTGGGCATCTGGGCGGCGCGCTCGGACCGGGTGAGCGCCTTCGTCCGGCCGGTCCTGGACTTCATGCAGACGCTGCCCGCGATGATCTACCTGATTCCGGCGATCCTGTTCTTCGGGACCGGCTCCGCCCCGGGCATCGTGGCCACCCTGATCTTCGCCCTCGCCCCCGGCGTCCGCATGACCGAGCTGGGCATTCGCCAGGTCGACAAGGAACTGGTCGAGGCGGCGGAGGCGTTCGGCACGACGCCCCGCAACACCCTGCTGCGCGTCCAGCTCCCGCTGGCGCTGCCCACGGTGATGGCGGGCGTCAACCAGGTCATCATGCTCGGCCTGTCCATGGCCGCGATCGCCGGCATGGTCGGCACCGGCGGCCTCGGCGGCGACGTCATGGAGTCCATCGGCCAGCTCAACGTCGGCCTCGGCGCCGAGGCCGGTGTCGCCATCGTGATCCTGGCGATCTACCTGGACCGCATGACCAGCGCGCTGGGCACGCACGTCTCCCCGCTGGGCCGCCGCGCCGCCGCCAAGGCGCGCGCCGCCAAGGGCCTGAAGATCTGGTCCTACCGCCCCCAGCCGCAGGTCGCCGTGATCGGCATCGTGATCCTCGCTCTGGTGGCCGGCGGCATGGGCATGTTCGGCGGCAGCGGCGACGACGCCGACACGGCGGCCGGCGGCAAGAACGTCGGCGGCGGCAAGAAGGTCTCCATCGGCTACATCCCCTGGGACGAGGGCGTCGCCTCCACGTTCCTGTGGAAGGAGATCCTCGAACAGCGCGGTTTCGAGGTCGAGGCCAAGCAGTTCGAGGCCGGCCCGCTCTACACCGCGCTCGCCCAGGGCAACATCGACTTCCAGACCGACTCGTGGCTGCCCACCACCCACGAGCAGTACTGGAAGAAGTACGGCAAGCAGCTCGAGGACCTCGGCTCCTGGTACGACGAGACGTCGCTGGAGCTGACCGTCCCGGCGTACATGAAGGACATCGACTCCCTCGAGGACCTCAAGGGCAAGGCCGACCTCTTCGGCGGGAAGATCACCGGCATCGAGCCCAGCGCCGGTGAGATGAACCTGCTCAAGAGCAAGGTCCTCAAGGAGTACGGCCTCGACAAGGAGTACAAGGTCGTCGACAGCTCCACGCCGGCGATGCTGGCCGAGCTGAAGCGGGCCTACAGCAAGCAGGAACCGATCGTCACCACGCTGTGGTCCCCGCACTGGGCGTACAACGACTACAAGCTGAAGAAGCTGAAGGACCCCAAGGGCGCCTGGGGCAAGGGCGACGGCGTGCACTCGCTGTCCCGCAAGGGCTTCT
The DNA here is from genome assembly GCF_055581985.1 of Streptomyces sp. NPDC042336. Taxonomy (NCBI): domain Bacteria; kingdom Bacillati; phylum Actinomycetota; class Actinomycetes; order Kitasatosporales; family Streptomycetaceae; genus Streptomyces; species Streptomyces sp. NPDC042336. The sequence continues at coordinate 195,826 of NZ_JBVJEA010000004.1, forward strand.
CGGAGGACAACCCGGTCGTGGCCAAGTGGCTGAAGGACTTCTCCATGACGGAGAAGCAGCTCACCAGCCTCGAGGCCGAGATCAACAAGGCCGGCAAGGGCCAGCAGCAGGACGCCGTCCGCACCTGGCTCAAGGCCAACCCGGGCGTCGTCGACAAGCTCGCCCCGGTCGAGGGCGGCTCCGGCGCCAAGCCCGCCGAGGCCAAGCAGGCCCTCGACGTGGCCTGGTTCCCCTGGGAGGAGGACGTCGCCGTCACCTACCTGTGGAAGAACGTCCTCGAGCGCCGCGGCTACAAGATGAACCTGAAGCAGATGGACGTCGGCCCGGTCTACACCGGCCTGGCCTCGGGCGGCATCGACCTCAACTTCGACGCGTGGCTGCCCTACGCCCAGAGCAACTACTGGAACAAGCACAAGGACAACCTCGTCGACCTGGGCACCTGGTACGAGCCGACCTCCCTGGAGATCGCCGTCCCCTCGTACGTGAAGGACGTCAAGTCCCTCGCGGACCTGAAGGGCAAGAGCGACCTCTTCGACGGGAAGATCATCGGCATCGAGCCCGGCACCGGTGAGATGCAGCTGCTGAAGAACGAGGTGCTGCCCGGCTACGGCCTGGAGGACGAGTACGAGGTCGTCGACGGCTCCACGCCCGCCATGCTGGCCGAGCTGAAGCGCGCCCTCGCCAAGAAGGAACCGGTCGCGGTCACCCTCTGGTCGCCGCACTGGGCCTACAGCGACTACGAGCTGACCAAGCTGAAGGACCCGAAGAAGGCCTTCGGCGAGGGCAACACGATCCGGACCATCTCCAGCAAGGACTTCCCCGAGCAGTACCCGCAGCTCACCGAGTGGATCAAGAACTTCAAGATGAGCGAGGACGAGCTGGGCAGCCTGGAGGCCGAGATCAAGGACCGCGGCCAGGGCAAGGAGGAGGAAGCCGTCGCGGCCTGGCTGAAGGAGCACCCGGACATGGTGGGCCGGATGACCCCGTAGCGGTCCGGGCCGCGGTACCGCGCGGTGGTCCGCAGTGCTCCGCTCCATGACGGTCACCCCGAGGGGTGGGCCCGGTGACGCCACCTGACGGCGCGCCACCGGGCCCACCCCTCGGGTCGTCCGGGTCCCCGGACACGGTAAGGATTCGGCCAACCACGGAGCGCCAACCCCGCGCCCGAGCTGCCCCCGCCAGGGCGCGAGCGGCCGACGGGAACACGGGAGGCCGTCCGCGCCTTGAACCGGTAAGGCGTGCGTCACGGGCGCGCGGACCGGTCCACCGGTGGCGAGAAACGTGAGGTCGCGGCCACCGCACCGTGACATCGATGTGACGGCCGCATGAAACGGTTTGCCGAACATGCGTAGGGTGCAGAGAACTCATCAGGAGGCCGGCGCCCCGCACGGGGCACGGAGACGGTACGACGACGGGTGAAGGAGGGAGCCGGAGCGATGGGCGACCACAAAGATCAGCACCTCCGGGTGGGCGCGGCCGTACGGCGCCGGCGCCGGGACCTCGAACTCACCCTCGCCGTGGTGTCCGAGCGCAGCGGCCTGTCCGTGCCCTTCCTGAGCCAGATCGAGAACGACCGGGCGCGGCCCAGCCAGACCTCCCTGGAGAAGGTGGCCGACGCCCTGCGCACCACCGCCGTGGAACTGCTCGCCGCGGCCGACCCCGCCTGCAGCGTCGACGTGGTCCGCGCCGAGGACCCCGACCCCGAGCTGGCACCCCGGGTGCGCTCCCTGGTGCGCGGACACCACCAGATGCACGCCTCCGAGTTCACCGGCGACCACGACGCGGGGCGGGAACTGCAGTACCGCAACGACCAGTTGATGTTCGTCGCCGAGGGCGCCGTGGAGATCGAGGCCGAGGGCCGCGCCTACCGCCTCGGACGCGGCGACACGCTGTACCTCACCGGCGGGGTGCGGCACCGCTGGCGGGCCACGGTGCCGGACACCCGGCTGATCGTCGTCGCCGTCGCCGAGCACATCGAGGCGGTCCGGGAAGGGCCCCGCCGATGAGGCCGCGCCGGTGAGGGTGGTCTCGCTGGTGCCGTCGCTGACCGAGGCGGTGGCCCGTACCGTCCCCGGGGCGCTGATCGGCGCGACCGACTGGTGCACCCACCCGGCCGGGCTCGACGTCGTCCGCGTCGGCGGCACCAAGAACCCGAAGACCGACCGCGTCCTCTCCCTCTCCCCCGACCTGGTCGTCGCCAACGAGGAGGAGAACCGCGCCCCCGACCTCGACGCCCTGCGAGCGGCGGGCGTGGAGGTGCTGGTGACCGAGGTGCGCACCGTCCCTGAGGCCTTCACCGAGCTGGACCGGGTGCTGACCGCGTGCGGTGCTCCCTCCCGGCCCCGCTGGCTGGACGAGGCCGAGGCCGCCTGGGCCGACCCGCCCGCCCCCGAGCGGCGCACCACGGCCGTCGTGCCCGTGTGGCGCAGGCCCTGGATGGTGCTGGGCCGCGACACCTTCGCGGGGGACGTCCTGGCCCGCCTCGGCGTCGACCACCTGTACGCCGCCCATGCCGAGCGCTATCCGAAGATCCCGGTGGACGAGCTGCGGGCGGCCCGCCCGGACGTCGTGGTGCTGCCGGACGAGCCCTACCGCTTCGCCGCCGACGACGGTCCGGAGGCCTTCCCCGGCCTGCCCTGCGCCCTCGTCGACGGGCGCTGCCTCACGTGGTACGGGCCGTCACTGGCCGAGGCGCCCCGGGCGCTGGCCGCGGCGCTGCGAGCAGCACGCCGCTGAGCAGGCCCCGGGCGGTGTGCACGGCGGCAACGGCCCAGGCGGCGACGAGCAGGGCGTACAGGGCGACGGTGAGCCCGTCGTAGACGACCAGACCCGTCTCCCGGGCCAGCGCCTCGGCGCCGGTGACACAGGTGCCCACCGGGAAGGTGAAGGACCACCACGTCATCGAGAAGCGCATGCCCTCCCGGCGGGCCCGCAGGACGTGTGCGGCGGCGAGGGCCAGCCACATCAGCGCGAACCCCGTCACGGGCACCCCGTACAGCACGGCGAAGACCGAGAAGCCCTCGGCGTACGGTCCCGGCACGACCCCCGGCGCCGCCTCCGCGAACTTCCCCACGGCGGTCGTCGACTGCCCGAGCGGTCCGAGGACGAGGAACAGTGACGGGGTGAGCGCGAGCGGCAGCGGGCCGCCGGTGAGCAGCCTCCCGAAGACGACCGGCAGCGTCAGCAGCGTCGCGAACAGACTCATGCCGAACATCGCGACGCAGGCGAGCAGCAGCGTCTCGCGGGGCTGTCCCGGCGGGAGGTGCGGGACGAGCAGGGGCCCGACTGCGGCGGACACCATCGGCGCGACGAGCGGCAGCAGCCAGACCGGACTGGCCGACCCCGGTTCGATCCGGTGGCGTACGGCCATCAGGTACGGCACGGCGACCGCCGCCGCGAGCCCGATGGCCGTACCGGCGGTGAAGAGCGCGGTGTCCAGGGCGACCGCGGCCGAGGTGCCGATCCAGTCCCGGCCGAGGGTCAGGGCGCCGCCGCCGACGGCCAGCAGGGCCATCGACAGGCAGCCGTAGAAGGGGGCCGCGGCCGGGTCCAGGAGATGGGCGCGGGCCTGGTCGCGGTGGTGCCGCCAGTGCAGGGACCGGGCGAACAGCAGCACCGCCAGCAGGAGGAGGGACAGCGCCCAGACCGCGGTGCAGACGGCGCGCAGGCCGGGCACGTGCCCGGGGAGCGCGGCTCCCGCCGTACCCACGATGGCGGTGCCCATGACGCAGGCGTACCAGTTGGGCCCCAGGTGACGGACGGCCGGGACCCGCCGGACGGCCGGGCCGGCGGCGGGGGAGGGAGGCGGTGCGGGAGAGCGGTGCTGGGCTGCGGTGACCATGGTTCCACCGTCGCCGCGGGTGAAGCCCCTGACCAGGGACCATGTCCCTATGAGGGCATAAGCTGGGGTTATGAGCAGTGGTGCGGACAGCGGTACGGGCAGCGGCACGGGCGCCGCGCAGGGCGGGCACGACACCCGGGCACGGCACGTGACGGGTTCGCTGGCACACCGGGTACCGGACCTCGGTGCGATGGAGCTGCTGCTGGCGGTGGCGCGCCTGGGCAGCCTCGGCGGGGCGGCACGCGAGCTGGGCATCACCCAGCCGGCCGCCAGCAGCCGCGTCCGCTCGATGGAACGGCAGCTGGGTGTCGCCCTGGTGGACCGCTCGCCACGCGGCTCCCGGCTCACCGACGCGGGCGCGCTGGTCACGGACTGGGCGCGGCGGATCGTGGAGGCCGCCGAGGCGTTCGACGCGGGCGCGCAGGCGCTGCGGGACCGGCGGGACTCGCGGCTGCGGGTCGCGGCGAGCATGACGATCGCCGAGTACCTGCTGCCGGGCTGGCTGGTCGCGCTGCGCACCCAGCTGCCTGACACGGCGGTGTCGCTGCTCGCGGGCAACTCGACGGCGGTGGCCGAGCGCCTGCTGGCCGACGAGGCCGACCTCGGCTTCGTGGAGGGGGTCAGCGTGCCGACCGGCCTCGACTCCGCGGTCATCGGCCACGACCGGCTCATCGTGGTGACCGCGCCGGGACACCCCTGGGCCCGCCGCAGGCGCCCGCTGGAGGCGGCGGAGCTGGCCGCCACCCCGCTGATCCTGCGGGAGAAGGGCTCGGGCACCCGGCAGGTCCTGGACGCGGCGCTGGGCGGACTGGCCCGCCCCCTGATCGAACTGTCCTCGACCACGGCGGTGAAGGCGGCCGCGGTGGGCGGTGCCGGACCCTCCGTCCTCAGCGAACTCGCCGTCGGCGAGGAACTGACCACCCGGCGCCTGGTGAGCGTCCCCCTGGCGGACGTCGTCCTGGCCCGCGACCTGCGAGCGGTGTGGCCCACCGGCCACCGCCCCACCGGCCCGGCCCGCCAACTCCTCTCCCTGACCCGCGCGTAGACGCGCGGCCGGACTCGTCCCGGCGGACGGGCCGCACCGGCACACCCGCCGACGCCGAAGGGCGCCTCGACGGCCCCACGGTGCCGCACGCCCCGGACCAGTCCGGTCCCGGCCCCGTCGGCTGCCTGGTGGTGGGTGCGGCGTCGGGTCCCGCTCAGCCTGCCGGCGAGGGTGCGCCGGGGCCGGGGGCGGCTCGACGGCCTACACGGGCGCGGGGCGAGGCGGCCGGGGCGATGCCGGGGCGGTCGGCTGGTGGCTGGGTGCGCGGCCGGGGTGTTTCAGCCTGCTCGGGACGCGTCCACCAGGGCCCGCATCACGCGGGCGTCCTCGCCCATCTCCGGGTGCCACTGCACGCCCAGGACCCAGGCGGGGTGGGAGGGCGGTTCCACGGCCTCCACAGTGCCGTCCGCCGCGTGGGCCGAGGCGACCAGGCCGGTGCCGAGCCGGTCCACCGCCTGGTGGTGGTACGTCGGCACGAACGTCTCCTCCGGCACGGCGGCGGCGTACCGGGTCCCCGGCACCGGCCGGACCAGGTGGCCGCCGAACACGCCCACCACCTCGGCGTGCCCCTCGATGTGCTGGACGAGGGTGCCGCCCAGGGCGACGTTGAGCAGCTGCATGCCCCGGCAGACGCCCAGCAGCGGTACACCCGCGGCCAGGGCCGCCTCGATGAGCGCCAGCTCCCAGGTGTCCCGGGCCCGGGCCGGCGGTCCGGTGCGCGGGTCGGGCTCGGCGCCGTAACGGACCGGCTCCACGTCCGGGCCGCCCGCGATCACCAGCCCGTCGACGCGGGCGACGGTCGCCGCGGCGTGCTCCGGCGCGTCCGGCGGGAGCATCACGGCCAGCCCGCCCGCCCGCTGCACCAGCCGCGGATACCCGGCCGGCAGCAGGGCCGCCTCCAGCTCCCACACGCCCCAGCGAGCACCGGACTCCAGATACGTACTGACACCGATCAGCGGCCGGTCGGCCATCCGTCCTCCAGACAAAGAACCGTTCTCATACCTTTGCCGGAGGGCACGGTCACGGCAAGGCGTTCAGGTCAGGAACCCGCGCAGCAGCGCCGCCGTCCCCGCGCAGTGCTCCCGCGCGATCTCCCGCGCCCCGTCCGCGTCCCCGTCGAGCACCGCCTCCACCAGCGCCGCGTGCTGGCGCTGGGAGTGCTCCAGGTTGCGCACCAGCAGCGGGATGCAGTCCAGCAGGTCGTTGAGGGTGGCGCGGACCGCCGCGTACTGCGCCGCCAGCGCCGGTGAGCCGCACAGCTCCGCCAGGGTGAGGTGCAGCATCGTGTCCAGCCGCCGGTACCGCGCCAGCGGCGCGTCCCGCGTGCCGGCCAGCGCCTCGCGCAGCCGCGCCGCCCGCGCGTCCGTCAGCCCGTGCTCCGCGCACAGCCCGGCCGCGCCCGCCTCCAGCACCTCCCGGAAGCGCAGCACGTCCTCGATGTCGACCCCGGCCACCCGGCGCCGCAGCTCGTCCTCGCCGCCCGCGTCCGCACGGGGCAGCACGAACGTTCCGCCGTAGCGCCCCCGCCGCGCCTCGACCAGCCCCTGCTCCTGGAGCACCCGCAGCACCTCGCGCAGCGTCACCCGGCTGATCCCCAGCCGCTGAGCCAGCTCCCGCTCGGCCGGCAGCCGCTCGCCCCCCGCCACCAGGCCCAGCCGGACCACCTGGAGGATCTGCTCCAGCGCCTCCTCGAAGCCGTTTCCGGCCCGCACCGGCCGCAGCACCGGCGCCAGCCGGTCCGTCACGCTCCCGGCACTCCCGCCGGATTCCTCCCGCACGCGGCCGCGCCCCCTTCCCAACCAAAGGTTCCCGGCAATACCTTATGGCTCCCGGCCAGAAGGAGGCTCTCCCCGTGGCAGACCGCACACCCCCGCTCGGGGTCGAGGAACTGCACGCCCTCGTCGCCGCCGGTGACATCGACACCGTCGTCCTGGCCTTCCCCGACATGCAGGGCCGCCTCCAGGGCAAGCGGTTCGCCGCGCGCTTCTTCCTCGACGAAGTCCTGGAACACGGCACCGAGGGCTGCAACTACCTCCTCGCCGTCGACGCCGACATGAACACCGTCGACGGCTACGCCATGTCCTCCTGGGACCGCGGCTACGGCGACTTCGCCATGCACGCCGACCCGGCCACCCTGCGCCGGCTGCCCTGGAACGAGGGCACCGCGATGGTCGTCGCCGACCTCGCCTGGGAGGACGGCTCCCCGGTGCTCGCCGCACCCCGCCAGATCCTGCGCCGCCAGCTGGAGCGGCTCGCCGGGCACGGGTACACCGCTCAGGTCGGCACCGAGCTGGAGTTCATTGTCTTCCGGGACACCTACGAACACGCCTGGGACGCGGGCTACCGCGGCCTGACCCCGGCCAACCAGTACAACGTCGACTACTCGGTGCTCGGCACCGGCCGCGTCGAACCCCTGCTGCGCCGCATCCGCAACGAGATGGCCGGCGCCGGTCTCACCGTCGAGTCCGCCAAGGGCGAGTGCAACCCCGGCCAGCACGAGATCGCCTTCCGCTACGACGAGGCCCTGGTCACCTGCGACCAGCACGCGGTCTACAAGACCGGCGCCAAGGAGATCGCCGCCCAGGAGGGAATGTCCCTCACCTTCATGGCCAAGTACAACGAGCGCGAGGGCAACTCCTGCCACATCCACCTCTCGCTCGCCGATGCCGACGGCCGCAACGCGATGGCCGACGGCGAGGGCATGTCCGAGGTCATGCGGCACTTCCTCGCCGGACAACTGGTCGCGCTGCGCGAGTTCTCCCTCCTCTACGCCCCGCACATCAACTCCTACAAGCGCTTCCAGCCCGGCTCCTTCGCCCCCACCGCCGTCGCCTGGGGCCACGACAACCGCACCTGCGCCCTGCGCGTCGTCGGCCACGGCCGTTCGCTCCGCTTCGAGAACCGGCTCCCCGGCGGCGACGTCAACCCGTACCTCGCGGTGGCCGGCCTGGTCGCGGCCGGACTGCACGGCATCGAGCAGCGGCTGGAGCTGCCCGAACCCTGCCCCGGCAACGCGTACGCCGCCGACTTCGAGCACGTCCCCACCACTCTGCGCGAGGCCGCCGAGCTGTGGGAGAACAGCGCCCTCGCCAAGGCCGCCTTCGGCGACGAGGTCGTCGCCCACTACCGCAACATGGCGCGCGTCGAACTGGACGCGTACGACGCCGCCGTCACGGACTGGGAACTGCGCCGCTCCTTCGAACGCATGTGAGGCACCGTTGTCCGAGTCGCTGGAGAAGCTCCCCGACGAGCTGCGGGTACTGAACCCCGCCACCGAAGAACCGGTCGCCACCGTCCCCGCCGCCTCCGCGGCCGACGTGGACGCCGCCGTCGCACGCGCCGCACGGGCGCAGACGGCCTGGGCAGCCCTCGCCCCCGGCGACCGGGCCCGGCTGCTGCGCCGCTTCGCCGCCACCGTCGACGAGCACCTGGAGGAGCTGGCCCGCCTGGAGGTCCGCGAGGCGGGGCACCTGATCGGCAACGCCCGCTGGGAGGCCGGCAACGTCCGCGACCTGCTCGACTACGCCGCCGGGGGAGTGGAGCGGCTCACCGGACGCCAGATCCCGGTGGCCGGCGGTCTGGACGTCACGCTCCTCGAACCCCTCGGCGTCGTCGGAGTCATCGCCCCCTGGAACTTCCCGATGCCGATCGCGGCCTGGGCCACGGCACCGGCGCTCGCGGCGGGCAACGCGGTCCTCCTCAAGCCCGCCGAGACGACCCCGCTCACCGCGCTCCGCCTGGCCGAACTCGCCCTGGCGGCGGGCCTTCCCGAGGACCTGTTCCAGGTGCTGCCCGGGCACGGCCCGGTCGCGGGGGACGCGCTCGTCGAGCACCCGGGTGTCGCCAAGATCGTCTTCACCGGGTCCACGGCCGTCGGCCGGCGGGTGGCCGCCAAGGGCGCGGCGCTCCTCAAACCCGTCACCCTCGAACTCGGCGGCAAGAGCCCCAACATCGTCTTCGCCGACGCGGACATCGAGGCCGCCGCGGCCGCCACGCCCATGTCCTTCCTCGACAACAGCGGCCAGGACTGCTGCGCCCGCACCCGCATCCTCGTCCAGCGGTCCGTGTACGACCGCTTCCTCGACCTGCTCGCCCCCGCGATCGAGGCCGTCCGCGTCGGCGACCCGGCCGACGAGAAGACCCAGATGGGCCCGCTGATCTCCCGCGCCCAGCTGGAACGCGTCCGCTCCCACGTCCCCGCCGACGCCGTCGGCATCCGCGGCAGCGCACCCGAGGGCGGCCCCGGCTTCTGGTTCCCGCCCACCGTCCTCACCGGCGTCGACGCGCGGGCGCGCGTGGCCGTCGAGGAGGTCTTCGGGCCCGTCGCCGTCGTCCTGCCCTTCGCGGACGAGGCGGACGCGATCCGTCTGGCCAACGCCACCGACTACGGCCTGTCCGGCTCACTGTGGACCCGGGACGTGGGCCGCGCCCTGCGCGTGTCGGGCGCGGTGCGCGCCGGGAACCTGTCCGTCAACTCCCACGCGAGCGTCCGCTACTGGACACCGTTCGGCGGGTTCAAGCAGTCCGGCCTCGGCCGCGAACTGGGCCCGGACGCGCTGACCGCGTTCACCGAGACCAAGAACGTCTTCATCAGCACCACCCCATCGAGCACGGAGGGCCCCGCACAGTGAGCGAAGACATCGTCTGCCGCAGGCTCGTCGGCCGTACCGCCGTCGTCACCGGAGCGGGCAGCGGCATCGGCCTCGCCACCGTCCGCCGACTGGCCTCCGAGGGCGCCCACGTCGTCTGCGGCGACGTGGACGAGACCCGGGGCAAGGCCGCGGCCGAGGAGACCGGCGGGACCTTCGTCAAGGCCGACGTCACCGACCCCGGGCAGGTCGAGGCGCTGTTCGCGGCGGCGTACGACACCTATGGCAGCGTCGACGTCGCGTTCAACAACGCCGGCATCTCGCCGCCCGACGACGACTCCATCCTGGAGACCGGCCTGGAGGCGTGGAAGCGCGTCCAGGAGGTCAACCTCACCTCCGTCTACCTGTGCTGCAAGGCCGCCATCCCCTACATGCGGCGCCAGGGCAGGGGGTCCATCATCAACACCGCGTCCTTCGTGGCCCGGATGGGCGCGGCCACCTCGCAGATCTCGTACACCGCCTCCAAGGGCGGCGTCCTCGCCATGTCCCGGGAACTGGGCGTGCAGTTCGCGCGGGAGGGCATCCGCGTCAACGCGCTGTGCCCGGGACCGGTCAACACCCCGCTGCTCCAGGAGCTGTTCGCCAAGGACCCGGAGCGGGCCGCGCGCCGCCTCGTGCACATTCCGGTGGGACGTTTCGCCGAGGCCGACGAGATCGCCGCCGCCGTCGCCTTCCTGGCCAGCGACGACTCCTCCTTCGTCAACGCCACCGACTTCCTGGTGGACGGCGGGATCTCCGGGGCGTACGTCACACCGCTGTAGATCCCCGCGCGTGGCGTCCTACAGTGCCGGGATGAGCATGACGCCGCCGCCCGGCTGGTACCGCGACCCGTTGGCCCCGCACCAGGAGCGCTGGTGGGACGGCACCGCCTGGACGGAGCACCGCCGCGCTCCCGAGCCCGTCGGGTTCGGGCCGGCGGTGCCCCTGTCCTCCGGCGGTGCACCGGACGGCGGCGGACGCGGCAAGGCCGTCGCCCTCACCGCCGCGGCGGCCGTGCTGGTCGCGGCGATCGTCACCGGCGTGGTCGTGCTCGGCGAGGACGGCGGCGGCAGCCCGCGGACGCAGACCCCACCGGCCACGGTGACCGCCACCGGCCCCGCGCCGGTGAGCGACCCGCCCTCCCCCTCACCCAGCGCCTCCGCACCCACCGCCTCCGCGCCCTCGGCCGACGACCCGGCCCTGGTCGAGGACCAGCTCAACGGCGTCACCTTCCCGCTGCCGGACGGTTGGGTGCGGCCCGAGTACGTCGCCGAGGACGACGTCATGATGACCACCGACGGCACCTACGACTGCCCCGCCGACGGCAGCGTGTGCCGGCACGGCCTCGTCATCTCCCGCACCGTCACGGCGAACGCCGAGTCCTCCCCGAAGATCCTCGCGCGGCAGGACATCGAGGACGCGGCCGACGACGCCTACGACCGCGATCTGATCGGCAACAAGCCCTTCGGCGGCATCGCGTCCCACGAGGAGGTGGCGTCCGGTCCCGTCGCGGTCGCCGGACGCGCCGGGTACTACGTGCGCTGGCGGGTGAAGACGGCCAAGGGACCCGGCGGCTACGTGCAGTCCATGGTGTTCCCCTCGACCGTCGGCACCGAGTCCCCGATCCTCGTCCGCTACGTCTTCGACGCCGGCGAGGACGGACCGCCGCTGACCGGCATGGACACCATCACCAAGGGGATCCGGCCCATCGGCGACGCGGACACCGGCGGGGGCGTGGGCAGCGGCATCGGCCCGACACCCTGACCGGCCCGCGGCGCCCGCGCTACAGGAAGGTGTGCCCCTCGCCCCGGTACGTCGGCACCGTCGCCGTCACCGCGTCCCCCTCCACCAGGTGCAGCGTGTCGAACCGCTCGCACAGCTCCCCGGCCTTGGCGTGCCGGAACCACACCTTGTCGCCGATGAGCAGGTCGTCGGCGGGCGAGCCCAGCAGCGGCGTCTGCACCTCGCCCGGGCCCTCCTGGGGGTCGTAGCGCAGCCCCTCGGGCAGACAGGGCACCGGCAGCCGGTCGGCTCCGGCCGCGCCCGAGGCCGGATACCCGCCGCCGAGCACGGTCACCACCCCGACCCCCGGCCGCCGTACGACGGGCTGGGCGAACAGGGCCGCCGGACGGCCGCTGAACGACGTGTAGTTGTCGAACAGCCGCGGCACGTACAGTCCGGAACCGGCCGCGATCTCCGTCACCGCGGCCTCGGCGGCGGTGTGCTGCACGCTGCCCGTGCCACCGCCATTGACGAACTCCAGGCCGGGCACCACGGCCCGGACCGCCCGCACCACGGCGGCGCGCCGCTCGGCGAGTTCCCGGCGGGCGGCGGCCTGCATCAGCCGCACGGCACGCGAGCGGACCGGACGCCCCGCCACCGAGTCGCCGACCCCGGCGACATGCCCCTCGTACGCCATGATGCCGACGACCTCGAAACCCGGCCGGCGGGCCACCGCGCGGGCCAGGTCGGCGACCTCGGCGGGGGAGTGCAGCGGCGAGCGCCGGGCCCCGACCCGCACCCGGCCCCCGAACAGCTTCAGCGAGGTGTCCAACTCCAGGCACACCCGCACGACTTCCCGGCCGCCGTCGCCCTCGCGCGCCGCGTCGACGAGGTCCAGCTGGGCCACGTCGTCGATCATCACCGTCACGGCGGAGGCGAGCTTCGGGTCGGCGGTCAGCTCGGCGTACCCGGTACGGTCCGCCGACGGATAGGCGAGCAGCACGTCCTCGAAACCGGAGCGGGCCAGCCACAGGGACTCGGCCAGCGTGAACGACATGACGCCCGCGAAACCGTCCCTGGCCAGGGCCCGTTCCAGCAGCGCACGACAGCGTACGGACTTGCTGGCGACCCGGACCGGCTTCCCACCGGCCCGGCGGACCAGGTCGTCCGCGTTGGCGTCGAAGGCCTCCAGGTCCACGATGGCCACGGGGGCGTCCAGATGGGCGGTGGCCCGGTCGTAACGGGCCCGGTCGGCGGCGCGTGCGGTCATGGACGCAGCCTGCCAGACAGGATTACCGCGGGGTAGGGGGACGATCCGGGCCAATGCCACGGGCGGGCGGACTGGTTCCCCCTCCGGCGGGCTCACGCCGTAGAGTGACGCGCACGCACGGGTGGACCCGACCCCGGCGGCAGGGCCCGGAGCCCGTGCCGGATGGCGGTCCTCCCGAGCGGGTATGCGTGCCCGGGACGGATCGGTTCCGCGCCGGGCCGGGCAGGAGACCGCGGTCAGGACCACCGTCTCCGGCCCGTGAGGGAGCAACGGGCCGGGCCCGAGGAAACGGGGGGTGCATGAGCACGGAAGCGCGCCGCGCCTCCCTTCCCCCGCACCCCGACACCCCACCCCGCCCGCAGACCCCGCCCCACCCCGGGCAGCCGCCGCGCCCGGCGCCCGCGCCCGGTCCGTCGTCCGCGGCGTCCTCCACGCCGGGACCCGGCGCGCCTCCCCGGCCGGCCTCGCCCCACCCGGAGCCCCCGTCCCCTCCGGCGACGCCGCCGCCCCCGGCCGTTCCGCCCCGTCCCGGCGTTCCGCCCCGCCCGGCTCAGGCGCCTGCGGTGGAGCGGGGCGGCGGCGCCGAGGTGGCGCAGTCCGGACCGCGGCGGGACAGCGACGCGGCCTCACCCGGGGGGCGTACGGCGGCCGGTGACGGACGTGTGGACGTGGCTTCGGCGGACGGCCGGGACGGCGGTGCCGGTGTCCGCACCCGCTACCCGCGCTTCCGGCTCGACGACTCCCGGTCCGCCGACGCCGCGCCGCCACCCCGGGCCTCCGCCCGCTTCCCCGACGCCGCGCCGACCGTCGGCCGTGACGCCCCGCCCCGCCGTCCGGGTGCTCCCGCGCAGGCCCCGACCGAGACGACCGCACGCCTGCGCCCGGTCCCGGCGGAATCGGGACCGGAGCCGCGACCGGAGTCCGCGGCTCGAACGGAACCGCACGACGCGCCACGGCCGGCACCCTCCCCACCCCCCGGCCCGATGGAGCGCCCCGCCGTCCCCGCCACCCCCGACCCCGCCTTCTCGTGGAGCGGCCCGGACGACGTGCGCCCCCGGGTCTCCTTCGGGGAGCCCGAGGGGTACGACGGTCCGGCCCGGCCGCGTCCGCTCGGCGGACGGCCCCGGCCGCAGGCCGTCGCCGCCGCCGTCTGCCTCGTGCTCGGCGTGGGCCTCCTCACCGGAGCCGTCACCGGCAGCTGGCTCGCCGGGGACTCCGGGGACGACGGCGCGCGCAGTGCGTACACCGAGGCCGGGGACCTGTGGCACAGCGTGCCCGTCGACCAGCTGTTCCCGCCCACCGTCCAGGGCAAGGGCGCGGGACCCGGCGGAGCCGACCGCACCTGGACGCGGGTCGCCGTCGCCCCGGACGGCGACTGCGCCGGCGCCTTCGACCGGCTCCTCGCCAAGGTGCTCGACCCGGTCGGCTGCTCGCGGCTGCTGCGCGCCACCTACACCGACGCCACCCAGAGCCACGTCACCACCGTCGGCCTGCTCTTCACCAAGGGTGACGCCGCCGCCATGACCGCGCTGGCGGACCGGTTCGAGAAGGAGGGCCTCGGCCGCCGGGACGACCTCATGCCCCTGCCGTACGCGGCGAAGGACACGGTCGCCGCGGGCTTCGGCGCACCGCAGCGGGCCTCCTGGACCGTCTCCGTCCTCACCGACGCCCCCGTCGTCGTCTACGCCGTGTCCGGCTGGTCCGACGGCCGCACCGTCGACGAACCCGAACCCGCCGAGGAGGCCATCGAGTCCGGCGCCGCGTCGGCGCCCGCCCAGGCCGGTCTCGGCCACGAGGCGCAGGGCCTCGCCGACCGCGTCGAACGCGCCCTGCGCAGACACGTCGGCGCGCCCACGGAGCACCCGTCGTGACCCCCGCAGACCTCCGCCGCAGGACGGGGGCCCTGAGCCTCTTCCTCGCCGCCGCCCTCGTCCTCGTCCCGGCCCCCGCCGCGCACGCCGACGGCATCCGCGCCCAGCAGTGGGCCCTGGACGCCATGCACACCCAGGAGGCGTGGCGCACCACCAAGGGCGCGGGCGTCACCGTCGCCGTCCTGGACACCGGCGTCGAGGCCGACCACCCCGACCTCACCGGCAACGTCCTCACCGGCAAGGACCTGGTCGGCTTCGGCGCGAGCGAGGGCGACCGCTCCTGGGCCCGGCACGGCACCGCCATGGCCGGGATCATCGCCGGTCACGGACACGGCACCGGAAACACCGAAGGCGTCATGGGCATCGCCCCGGAGGCCAAGATCCTCCCCCTGCGCGTGATCCTGGAGGACGGCGACCCCTCCCGCGCCGAGGCCCGCAAGACCCGCGGCAACGCCCTGGCCGAAGGCATCCGCTGGGCCGCCGACCACGGCGCCGACATCATCAACCTCTCCCTGGGCGACGACTCCGCCTCCGCCCACCCGGAGCCCGCCGAGGACGAGGCCATCCAGTACGCCCTCAGGAAGGGCGTGATCGTCGTCGCCTCGGCCGGGAACGGCGGCGAGAAGGGCGACCACATCTCCTACCCGGCCGCCTACCCGGGCGTGATCGCCGCGACCGCCGTCGACCGCTACGGCACCCGCGCCTCCTTCTCCACCCGCCGCTGGTACGCCACGGTCAGCGCCCCCGGCGTCGACGTGATCATCGCCGATCCGGACCACCGCTACTACGAGGGCTGGGGCACCAGCGCCGCCTCCGCCTTCGTCTCCGGGGCCGCCGCCCTGGTGAAGGCGGCCCACCCCGGCCTCACCCCGGCCCAGGTCAAGTCCGTCCTGGAGGACACCGCCCGCAACGCCCCCGCCGAGGGCCGCGACGACTCCCGCGGCTTCGGCTTCGTCGACCCCGCCGCCGCCATCGAGGCGGCCGGACGGCTGAAGCCCGCGGGGCTGAAGGCGGCGGCGTACGGCGACGAGTACTTCGGCACGGGGCCGGACGCCCCCGCCTCCGACGACGACACCTCGGCCTGGGCCGCCCCGCTGGCCGGGGGCGCGGGCGGCGTCCTGGTGGTCGCGGCCGTGGTCCTGTGGCGCGGCCGCCGCGAACGCCACGAGGACTACTGATCACCCGGAGCGGCCTCTAGCCGGCGGGCTCGGCGTCCGTGAACACGGACACCGCCGCCCGTGCCGCCGCCTCGGTCAGCGCGATCCCCTCGGCCTGCGTACCGCTGCCCCGCGACACCACCGCCACCAGGTAGCCGTGGCCGCTCCTCTCCACCCGCCCGACGCTGTTGACGACCCACAGCCCGGTGGTGCTGCGCCGCAGCCAGCCGTTCTTCAGCGCCCACGCCGAACCGCCCGTGCCACCGGCCGCGTCGGCCGCCGCCGACACGCCCCACCGCTGACCGTCCGCGATCCGTTCCATCAGCCCGCGCACATACGCCCGCGAGGCCGCGCTCAGTGCCGAGCCGTCGGCCACGAACACCTGTCGCAGCAGCGTGATCTGGTCGGCGGCGGTGGTCCGGGTCAGGCCCCACAGCGGGCCGTCGCCGCCGTCGGTGCCGGTCAGACCGAAGCGCTCGTTCGCGGCGTCGAGCCCGTCGGCCGCCCCGATCGCCCGCCACAGCGCCGACGCCGAGTCGTTGTCGCTGTCCACGATCATCGCGGTGGCGTACGACTTCTCCGACGCGGTGAGCGAACGCCCCGCGTCCTGCGCCCGCAGCAGCAGCGCCGCCAGGATGCCGACCTTGACGATGCTCGCCGTGTCGAAGGCGCCCGTCCCGTAGGAGGCGCCCTCGCCCGAGTCCGGGTCCAGCACCGCCACCGAGACCTCGGCGCGGTCCGGCACCGTCACCGACGCCATGGCCGCGGCCAGCCGCGCGTCACCGTCCGCCACCGTTTGAACCGGCTCGACCGGCTCGACCGTCTCCACCGCTGCCTCCCCGCCCGAGGGTGCCGAGGCCGACGACGATACGGCGCCGCCGTGCCCTCCGTCCCGGCCAGAGATCCCCGAGAGGCCGGTGAGGAACGCCGTACGCACCCCCCGATAAGGTCGGGACCGTGGCGAACAAGAACATCCCCGACTCCGCCTTCTCCGACGACGACGGCTCCGCCGACCCCCGGCTGAGTGCCGCGCTCGCCGCCTGGGCCGAGGACCGCGCCGCCGTGGGCCCGGTCCTGGAGGCGCTCAAGGGCGCCCGGCTGCTCGTGCCCGTCGTCGCCGTACTCGGCGAGGTGGAGGAGGACGAGAACGGCCTGCGCCACGAGAAGACCAGCGACATGGCCGTACCGACCCTGAAGGCCGGCGACCGCACCGCGCTGCCCGCCTTCACGTCCACGGAGTCGCTCGCCCGCTGGGACCCCGCGGCCCGCCCCGTCGCCGTACCCGTGCACCAGGCGCTGCAGGCCGCCGCGCACGAGAAGGCGGACACCGTCGTACTGGACCTGGCCGGACCCGTGCCGTTCGAGCTGACCGGAGCGGTGCTGCTGGCGCTGGCCGAGGGGCGTACGACGACCGATCCGCTCGCGGACCCGGCCGTGGCCGGTGCCGTGCGCACCGCCCTGGCCGACGAGCCCGCCGTGCTCCGCGCCCACCTCGGGCCCGGCCGGGCCGACGGCACGCTGGCGCTGGTCCTGGACCCGGCCGCCGACGCGGCGCGGGCCGCCCGTGCCGTCGCCGAGCGGCTGGCCGCCGACGACACACTGAGGGCCCGCCTGGTGCGCGGCCTCGACCTGGCACTGCTGCCGGCCGGGGCGACGCCGCCGGGCGAGCCCTTGTACGTGCGGGGATAGCTCCTGCGAGGTCGGCGGGCGGCGGTCAGCCGTAGACCGCGCCCGTGTACTTCTCGCCCGGACCCTGGCCCGGCTCGTCCGGGACGAGCGAGGCCTCGCGGAAGGCCAGTTGGAGGGACTTCAGGCCGTCGCGCAGCGGCGCCGCGTGGAACGAGCTGATCTCGGTGGCCGTCGCGTCCAGCAGACCGGCCAGCGCGTGCACCAGCTTGCGGGCCTCGTCCAGGTCCTTGTGCGCGTCGCCCTCCTCGGTCAGGCCCAGCTTCACGGCGGCGGCGCTCATCAGGTTGACGGCGACCGTCACGATCACCTCGACCGCGGGGACCTCGGCGATGTCGCGGGTCATGGCGTCGAAGTCGGGATTCGCCGATGATTCAGCGGGGGTCTCACTCATGCCGCACACGATAGGCGCAGCGGGGGAGCGCACCCCACCCGGACTCGGTTAGCCCTTCCCCCGCCGAGCTGCTAACCTTGTGTAACGACCGGTCGGACACGTACGCCCACGGCAGCGGATCCGGCCCACAAGTGGAGGCTTCGAACTCCCACCTGGCCGTCCTCCGGACGGCGGGTCACCGGTCAGGCGGCCCCGTCCCACGGCGGTGACCAGCCCGAAGTCGCGCCCCGCGGTCATCGCGGCGGTGCTCCGGTAGCAGTTCGAGGAGCCCCGCCTGTGATCGTCCGGGGCATTTTTTGTGCGCCGGCGCGGTTAGGTCTATCGAACACAGACGTTACGCGGCTGTCCGCCAGACCGTCGCGTGGTGCTACCGAGGAGGATCCATCAGCGCCGAGCCCCGCATCAACGACCGGATTCGCGTTCCCGAGGTGCGACTTGTCGGTCCCAGCGGCGAGCAGGTCGGGATTGTCCCGCTTGCCAAGGCCCTGGAGCTTGCGCAGGAGTACGACCTCGATCTCGTCGAGGTCGCGGCGAACGCCCGTCCGCCCGTGTGCAAGCTCATGGACTACGGGAAGTTCAAGTACGAGTCGGCCATGAAGGCCCGTGAGGCGCGCAAGAACCAGGCGCACACGGTCATCAAGGAGATGAAGCTCCGGCCGAAGATCGACCCGCACGACTATGACACCAAGAAGGGTCACGTCGTCCGGTTCCTCAAGCAGGGCGACAAGGTCAAGATCACGATCATGTTCCGTGGTCGCGAGCAGTCCCGGCCGGAGCTCGGCTACCGACTGCTGCAGCGTCTCGCGGAGGACGTCCAGGACCTCGGCTTCGTGGAGTCGAACCCGAAGCAGGACGGCCGGAACATGATCATGGTCCTCGGTCCGCACAAGAAGAAGACCGAGGCGATGGCCGAGGCTCGCCAGGCGCAGGAAGCGCGCAAGGCGGACGCGAAGGCCAACCCCGGCAAGTCGCAGAATGCCGCGGAGGCCGACGACGTCGAGGACGCCGAGGCTCCGGCCGAGGCACCCGCCGACGCGTGACCCCGGGGGACGCCAGTCCCCAGGACTCAACCGATACAAGAGCGACGCTCCCACCGTGCCCGGTTTCACGACCGGGCACCGGAGCGCCACCGACGAGGAGAGAACGGCGCTATGCCGAAGAACAAGTCGCACAGCGGTGCCAGCAAGCGCTTCAAGATCACCGGCTCCGGCAAGGTGCTCCGTGAGCGCGCCGGCAAGCGCCACCTGCTCGAGCACAAGTCGTCCCGCGTGACGCGTCGCCTCACCGGCAACGCCGAGATGGCCCCGGGCGACGCCGCGAAGATCAAGAAGCTTCTCGGCAAGTGACGTACGGGCGCCACTGAGCGCCGTACGGCAGGACCGGGACCCATTCGATACCGGGCCGCGTGAGGACCACCGCGGCCCCGCTACAAGGAGTTAAAAAGTGGCACGCGTCAAGCGGGCAGTCAACGCCCACAAGAAGCGCCGGGCGATCCTCGAGCAGGCCTCCGGCTACCGCGGTCAGCGTTCGCGCCTGTACCGCAAGGCCAAGGAGCAGGTCACCCACTCGCTGGTCTACAACTACAACGACCGCAAGAAGCGCAAGGGTGACTTCCGCCAGCTGTGGATCCAGCGCATCAACGCCGCTGCCCGCGCCAACGGCATCACGTACAACCGCTTCATCCAGGGCCTGAAGGCCGCCAACGTCGAGGTCGACCGCAAGATCCTCGCCGAGCTGGCCGTCAACGACCCCAACGCGTTCGCCGCGCTCGTCGAGGTCGCGCAGAAGGCGCTGCCGAGCGACGTGAACGCGCCGAAGGCCGCGTGACGCTGCGCCGGCTTGAGCCGTAGTTGAAGGGACCCGCAGGCTGTGAGCCTGCGGGTCCCTTCGGTTGCCGTTGTTCGGTTCGTTGTCCGCCGCGGGTGCGTCGTGGCTGGTCGCGCAGTTCCCCGCGCCCCTTCGGGGGCGCGTTGCAGTCCGTGGCGATTCAGATGTGAAGGTGAGCGAGAGTGCGTCCTGTCAGCCCCGAGCTGATTTCTCCCCGGTCCCCCCGTGTGGCCGCCGCACGGCGGCTGGGCAAGCGGAACTTCCGGGGGAAGGAGCGGCTGTTTCTGGCCGAGGGGCCGCAGGCCGTGCGGGAGGCCGCGGGGTACGGGGAGACGCTGGTCGAGCTGTTCGCGACCGTGGAGGCCGCCGAGCGGTACGCCGACATCGTGGGGGCCGCGCGTGACGTCGGTGCCCGGGTGCACCTCGCCGCCGACTCGGTGATCGAGGACATCTCCACCACCGTCACCCCGCAGGGTCTCGTCGGGGTCTGCCGGTTCCTGGACACGCCCTTCGAGGAGATCCTCGCCGCCCGGCCCAAGCTGGTCGCCGTCCTCGCGCACGTGCGGGACCCCGGCAACGCGGGCACCGTGCTGCGCTGCGCCGACGCCGCCGGGGCCGAGGCGGTCGTACTCACCGACGCCTCCGTCGACCTGTACAACCCCAAGGCCGTGCGCGCCTCCGTCGGCTCGCTGTTCCACCTGCCGGTCGCCGTCGGCGTCCCCGTCGAGCGGGCCGTCGCCGGGCTGCGGGACGCCGGGGTGCGGGTGCTGGCCGCCGACGGCGCGGGCGAGCACGACCTCGACGCCGAGCTGGACGCCGGCACCATGGGCGGGCCCACCGCCTGGGTGTTCGGCAACGAGGCCTGGGGGCTCCCGGAGGAGACCCGCGCCCTCACCGACGCCGTCCTGCGCGTCCCGATCCACGGGAAGGCGGAGAGTCTGAACCTCGCGACCGCCGCCGCCGTATGTCTCTACGCGTCGGCGCGTGCACAGCGTGCCGCCGGAGGGTGCCGCTCCGTCACCGAGAGCTAGTAGGGTGACCAGCTCAAGGCCCCTGCGCGGTTGAGAGGTGGGGTACGGGGATGAGCGTCGGCACGAGCAGCGCACCGGGAGCACGCCAGGTGCCGCGTCCGCCCGCGCCCCGTACGTCCGGCGATCCCGCCGACCTCGGCATCGACCCGGACCAGCTGCCCGACGGCCTGGTCGTCGCGGACGAGCACGGCCGGGTGATCTGCTTCAACGCGGCCGCCGTCCGCATCACCGCCACCCCCGCCGCCGAGGCCCTCGGCAGGCCCCTGGAGCGCGCCCTGCCCCTGGAGGACCTGGAGGGCCGCCGCTGGTGGCAGCTGACCGACCCCTACGGCGGCCTCGCCATCCGGGTCCGCCAGCCCGAGCGCAACCTCCTGCTGCCCGGCGGACGTGAGGTCCTGGTCACCGCCCGCTACGTGCGCACCGAACGCCTCGGCCCCGTCCACCGCGTCGTCGTCACCCTGCGCGACACCGAGGCCCGCCGCCGCACCGAGCGCAGCCACGCCGAGCTGATCGCCACCGTCGCCCACGAACTGCGCTCCCCCCTCACCTCCGTCAAGGGCTTCACGGCCACCCTGCTGGCCAAGTGGGAGAGGTTCACCGACGACCAGAAGCGGCTGATGCTGGAGACCGTCGACGCCGACGCCGACCGCGTCACCCGCCTCATCGCCGAGCTGCTCGACATCTCCCGGATCGACTCCGGCCGCCTGGAGGTGCGTCGCCAGCCCGTCGACATCGGCGCCGCCGTCGGCCGCCACATCCAGGCGTACGTCGCCGCCGGCCAGGAGGCCGACCGGTTCCTGCTCCGTCTCGCCCAGCCGCTGCCCGACCTGTGGGCCGACCCCGACAAGGTCGACCAGGTGCTGAGCAACCTGCTGGAAAATGCCGTGCGGCACGGCGAGGGAACCGTCACCATTGACGTCACGCCCACGGCGTCCCCCCGCGAAGGGGAGGACACCGGCACGTCGGTCACGGTGAGCGACGAGGGGGCGGGCATCCCGGAGGAGTCCATGAACCGCGTCTTCACCCGCTTCTGGCGGGGCAGCAAGCGCGGTGGCACCGGCCTCGGGCTGTACATCGTCAAGGGCATCGTCGAGGCCCACGGCGGCACCATCACGGTCGGCCGCGCCCCCGGCGGCGGCGCCGAGTTCCGATTTACGTTGCCCGTGGCGGCACCGGCGTACCTCAGCTGAGAAGCACCAGAGGCGGCCGACGACCCCCACGGGCGTAATCCGCGTTCCACAGCCCCGTTAGACTCGGTCTTTGGCACCTTTGCGTCCAGATCCGCAGACGAAGCGTCGACGAAGCGTCTCCGCCGCGTCTGCTGACCGTAGACGGGGCGTCCCAGCCAGCCAATCGGAAGCACGGGAAGAGATGTCGGCACCGAATAAGTCGTACGACCCAGTCGAGGTCGAGGCGTTGAAACCGGAAGAGATCGAGCGCATGCGGGACGAGGCGCTCGCCGCCTTCGCCGCCGCGGACTCCCTCGACGCGCTCCAGGAGGCCAAGGTCGCCCACACCGGCGGCACCTCCCCGCTGGCGCTGGCCAACCGCGAGATCGGCGCCCTGCCCCCGCAGGCCAAGGCGGAGGCCGGCAAGCGCGTCGGCATGGCCCGCGGTGCCGTGAACAAGGCGCTGGCCGCCCGCCAGGAGGAGCTGGAGGCGGAGCGGGACGCGCGGGTCCTGGTCGAGGAGGCCGTGGACGTCACGCTGCCCTACGACCGGGTACCGGCCGGCGCCCGGCACCCGCTCACCACGCTCTCCGAGCGCATCGAGGACATCTTCGTCGCCATGGGCTACGAGGTCGCCGAGGGCCCCGAGGCCGAGGCCGAGTGGTTCAACTTCGACGCCCTCAACATCGGCCCGGACCACCCGGCCCGCGGCGAGGCCGACACCTTCTTCGTGGCGGGCCCCGAGGGCGGATCCGAGTCCGGCGTCGTGCTGCGCACCCACACCTCGCCCGTGCAGATCCGCTCGGCGCTCGACCGCGAGCTGCCGGTCTACGTGATCTGTCCCGGCCGCGTGTACCGCACCGACGAGCTGGACGCCACGCACACCCCCGTCTTCCACCAGGTCGAGCTGCTCGCCGTCGACGAGGGCCTGACCATGGCGGACCTCAAGGGCACCCTGGACCACATGGTCCAGTCGCTGTTCGGCGCGGAGATGAAGACCCGGCTGCGGCCGAACTTCTTCCCCTTCACCGAGCCGTCCGCCGAGATGGACATGCTCTGCTACGTCTGCAAGGGCGCCTCCGTCGGCAACCCCGACCGGCCCTGCCGCACCTGCTCCAGCGAGGGCTGGATCGAGCTGGGCGGCTGCGGCATGGTCAACCCGCGGGTGCTCGTCGCCTGCGGCGTCGACCCGGAGAAGTACAGCGGCTTCGCCTTCGGGTTCGGCATCGAGCGGATGCTGATGTTCCGCCACAACGTCGAGGACATGCGAGACATGGTCGAGGGTGACGTCCGGTTCACCCGGCCGTTCGGGATGGAGATCTGATGCGGGTCCCGCTTTCCTGGCTGCGGGAGTACGTCGACCTGCTGGCCACCGAGACCGGCCGCGACGTGCAGGCCAAGCTGATTTCGGCCGGTCTGGAGGTCGAGACCGTCGAGCACCTGGGCGCCGACCTCAAGGGCCCCCTCGTCGTCGGCCAGGTGCTGACCATCGAGGAACTGGAGGGCTTCAAGAAGCCGATCCGCTTCTGCACCGTGGACGTCGGCCAGGCCAACGGCACCGGTGAGCCCCAGGAGATCGTCTGCGGCGCCCGGAACTTCGCCGTCGGCGACAAGGTCGTCGTGGTCCTGCCCGGCGCCACCCTGCCCGGCGGCTTCTCGATCTCCGCCCGCAAGACCTACGGCAAGACGTCCCACGGCATGATCTGTTCCAGCGACGAGCTGGGCATGGGCGACGACGGCACGCACGGCATCATCGTGCTGCCGCCGGAGACCGAGGTCGGCAAGGACGCCATCGAGCTGCTGGAGCTGGTCGACGAGGTGCTGGACATCGCCGTCACCGCCAACCGCGGCGACTGCCTGTCCATCCGCGGCGTCGCCCGCGAGGCCGCCATCGCCTACGGTCTGCCGCTGCGCGATCCCGCCCTGCTCGACGTGCCCGGCCCCAACGCCTACGGCTACCCGGTGAAGATCGCCGACCCCACCGGCTGCGACCGCTTCACCGCCCGTACCGTGACCGGCCTCAGCGCCGAGGCCCGCTCGCCGATCTGGCTCCAGCGGCGCCTGCAGAAGGTCGGCATGCGCCCGATCTCGCTGGCCGTCGACGTCACCAACTACGTGATGATGGAGCTGGGCCAGCCCCTGCACGCCTACGACCGCTCCCTGGTCCAGGGCACCATCGGCGTACGCCGGGCCCAGGAGGGCGAGAAGATCGTCACCCTGGACGGCACCGAGCGGAAGCTGCACGCCGAGGACCTGGTCATCACCGACGACCGCGGCCCCATCGGCCTCGCGGGCGTCATGGGGGGCGCCAACACGGAGATCGCGGACCACGGCGACACCGAGAACGCGACGAGTGACGTGGTCATCGAGGCCGCCCACTTCGACCAGGTGTCCATCGCGCGCACCGCCCGCCGGCACAAGCTGTCGTCGGAGGCGTCTCGCCGCTTCGAGCGCGGAGTCGACCCGCAGGCCGCCGCCGCTGCCGCGCAGCGCACCGTGGACCTGCTGGTGCTGCTCGCGGGCGGCACCGCCGAGGCCGGGGTCACCGAGATCAGCGCCCCGTCCGCACCGCACACCATCAGCGTCCCGGCCGACCACCCGGACAAGGTCGCGGGCGTGGAGTACGGCCGCGAGACCGTCGTACGACGCCTCCAGGAGGTGGGCTGCGACGTCTACGGCCAGGACGAGCTGATCGTCACCGTGCCGTCCTGGCGGCCCGACCTCACCGACCCGAACGACCTCGCCGAAGAGGTCATCCGCCTGGAGGGCTACGAGAACCTGCCCTCCACGCTGCCCAGGCCCCCGGCGGGCCGCGGCCTCACCCCCCGGCAGCGGCTGCACCGCCGCGTCGGGCGGGCGCTGGCCGGTGCCGGTTACGTCGAGGCGCTGAACTACCCGTTCGTCGGCGAGCAGGTCTTCGACCAGCTCGGTCTCGACGCCGACGACCCGGCCCGCCGCGTCGTCAAGCTGGTCAACCCGCTCAGCGACGAGGAGCCCGCGCTGCGGACCTCGCTGCTGCCCGGCCTGCTGGGCGCGCTGCGCCGCAACGACGGCCGGGGCGCGCACGACCTGGCGCTCTTCGAGACCGGCCTGGTCTTCCTGCCGCGCGAGGAGCAGCGGGTCGCCGCCGACCTGCCCGTCGACCGGCGCCCCGGCGAGGACGACCTCGCCGCGCTGGACGCCGCGCTGCCCGACCAGCCCCGGCACGTCGCCGTGGTTCTGACCGGCGCCCGCGAGCAGGCCGGCTGGTGGGGCAAGGGCCGCCCGGCCGACTGGGCCGACGCGGTCGAGGCCGCCCGCACCGTCGCCCGCGAGGCCGGCGCCGAGCTGGGCGTCCGCAAGGGCCAGTACGGTCCCTGGCACCCGGGCCGCTGCGCCGAGCTGACGGTCACCGTGGACGGCGAGGAGCGCGTGATCGGGCACGCGGGTGAGCTGCACCCGCGAGTCCTGAAGACGCTGGGTCTGCCCGCGCGCACCTGCGCGATGGAGCTGGACCTGGACGCCGTGGCACGGGTCGGCGACGACACCCCGCAGGCGCCGGGCATCTCGACCTTCCCGGTCGCGACGCAGGACGTCGCCCTGGTGGTCGACGCGTTCGTCCCGGCGGCGGATGTCGAGGCGGCGCTGCGCGAGGGCGCGGGTGAACTCCTCGAGTCCATCCGGCTGTTCGACGTGTACGACAACGCGGAGCAGCTGGGTGAGGGGCGCAAGTCCCTGGCGTACGCGTTGCGCTTCCGCGCGGGGGACCGGACGCTGACGGTCGACGAGGCGTCGGCTGCCCGCGATGCGGCGGTCGCTCTCGCGGGCGAGCGGGTCGGAGCGGTGCTGCGTAGTTAGCGGTTCGCCCAAGGGGCGTGGGGTTCCTGCCGGTCGGCGCGGGTGCGTCGTGGTCGCTCGCGCAGTTCCCCGCGCCCCTTGGGGGTCCTCAGCGGAACGTGCCTTGCTTTTCAGGGGCACGGTCCTTCTGAGAGGCGTTGCGGTCATGCCGATGAAGAGCGCGGGGAACTGCGCGACCAGCCACGACGTGCCCGCAGCCGAGAACGCGCCCTCATCTGAAGGGCGATGAGTCGCACCGCACAGCCGGCGGAGCCGTCCGCCCCGCCACGGAGTGTCGGGCAGGCAGCCGGGCGGACGGCGTGGGAACGGGCCGCCGCACTGTACGAGGGGGAGCCGGCGGCCCGGCCGGCCTCTTTCGAGGTCCTTCAGTCAACCGGCCCGGAACTCTCCGCGACAGCGCGCACACGCTGCGGATGCGCGCACTGCGTTCACACCCCGTGTGAAGACCGACGCACTACGCTGTCGGCACCGATGCACCGGGGGGCACCCATGCAGCCCAACACCCTGCTCGACGCGATCCTCGACGAGGCCGGGATCTCGCACGCGGGACTGGCCGCGCACGTCAACCAGGCGGGCCGGGCGCGCGGGCTCGCACTGAGGTACGAACACACCGCCGTCGCACGGTGGTTGAAGGGGCAGCGGCCGCGCGGCCAGGTGCCCGACCTGATCTGCGAGGTCCTCGCGTCCCGGCTGCACCGCTCCGTCACCCTCGACGACATCGGCCTCGGCGTGCCCGGCGAACCCGCCGCCCCGCACACCGGCTCGCTGTCCGGGTTCGTGGAGCGCGCGACCGCCCTGTGGCGCTCCGACCAGCAGCAGCGCCCGCACATCCTGGGTGCCCCCGCCCTCACCGGCACGCCCGCCGTGCTGCCGGTGTGGGAGTGGGAGAACCCGCCCGAGGACACCGACGTCTCCCGCGGCGGGCGGCACCGGGTCACCGCGGCCGACCTGGAGACGGTGCGCTGCGCCCGTACGCACTACGAGCAGATGTACCGCAAGGCCGGCGGGATCGCGACCCGCGCCCGCATCGTCGGCTTCCTCAACTCCGAGGCCGCGCCGCTGCTGCGCGGCAGCTACACCGACGCCACCGGGCGGCAGCTGCACCGGGCCACCGGGGGCCTGGTGGCCGTCGCCGGGATCTGCGCGTACGACTCCGACGCGCACGGCCTCGCACAGCGCTACTTCCACCAGGCGCTGCGGCTCGCCAAGGCCAGCGGCGACCGGGGACTCGGCGCCTACGTCATCGCGCTGCTGGTCAACCAGGCGCTGTTCATGCGGGAGTACCGACAGGCCGTCGCCTTCGCCGAGGCCGCGCTGCGCGCCGCCGGCCGGCACATCACCCCGGCGCTCGCCTCCGACCTGTACGCGATGCAGGCCAAGGCGTACGCGCACCTGGGCGACGGCGGCGGCGCGCTCGCCTGCATCCGCCGGGCCGAGCAGGCCGCCGAGCGCATCCGGCGGGGGTACGAGCCCGACGAGACCGGCTACGTCCAGCCCGGGCTGGTCAACGTCCAGGTGGCGGAGGCGCTGCTGAGCCTCGGTGAACTCGCCGCGGCCGGGGAGCACGCGACGGCGGCCGTCGACACCCCCGCGCACGACCGGGGCCGCGTGCACCGGCTGGCCATGCTCAGCACGATCGAGCTGCGCCAGGGCAACGCCGACAAGGCGGTCGCCACCGCCGTGCGGATGGCCGAGCAGGCCCGGGGAATGGAGTCCCAGCGGCTGCGCGACCGACTGCGCGCGGTCCGCGAGCACCTGGTGAGCAGCGGTTGCGCGGGCACGGCGGAGGCCGCCGAACTCATCGACGGGGCACTGCGCGTACCGCTGTAGGCGGCCCGTCCGCGCGACCCTGCGCCCACCCCTGCGCCGTGAGCGGCCGTCGTACGCCTGCTGCCGGACGGCTGCTGCTGCGATATTGCCACCTACTCAAAGAAAGGTGGCAGAACCGTGCAGTGGACGAAACAGAGCGAACAGAATGTGTATTCAAATCGCTGGTTCAGCGTCAATCTCGCCGATGTCGCCTTACCGGACGGCCGGCACCTCGACCACTTCCTGATACGTATGCGTCCCGTGGCCGTGGCCACGGTCGTGAACGAGGCGGCCGAGGTCCTGCTGCTGTGGCGGCACCGTTTCATCACCGACAGCTGGGGCTGGGAACTCGCGGCCGGCGTCGTCGAGGACGGCGAGGACGTCGCGGTGGCGGCGGCCAGGGAGCTGGAGGAGGAGACCGGCTGGCGGCCGGGACCGCTGCACCACCTGATGAGTGTGGAGCCCTCCAACGGTCTCACCGACGCCCGGCACCACATCTACTGGAGCGACGAGGGCACGTACGTCGGACACCCCGTGGACGACTTCGAGTCGGACCGCCGGGAATGGGTGCCCCTCAAGCTCGTACCCGACCTCGTCGCCCGCGGGGAGGTCCCGGCCGCCAACATGGCGGCCGCGCTACTCCTGCTGCGCCACCTCAGGCTCGGACGCGATCAGCCGTAGGCGTAGAAGCCCGAGCCGCTCTTGCGGCCGAGGCGGCCCGCGTCGACCATGCGCTGGAGCAGCGGGGGAGCGGCGTACAGCGGCTCCTTGTACTCCTCGTACATCGAGTACGCCACCGAGGCGACCGTGTCCAGGCCGATCAGGTCGGCCAGCTTCAGCGGACCCATCGGGTGGGCGCAGCCCATCTCCATGCCGTTGTCGATGTCCTCGCGGCTGGCGATGCCGGACTCGAACATCCGGATCGCGGAGAGCAGGTAGGGGATCAGCAGCGCGTTGACCACGAAGCCGGAGCGGTCCTGGGCGCGGATCGCGTGCTTGCCCAGCACCTTCTCGGTGAACAGCTGGGCCCGGCTGAGCGTGCCCTCGGAGGTGGTCAGCGCCGGGATCAGCTCGACCAGCTGCTGGACCGGGGCCGGGTTGAAGAAGTGGATGCCGATGACGTGGTCGGGCCGCGAGGTGGCGACCGCCAGCTTCACCAGCGGGATCGAGGAGGTGTTGGAGGCCAGGATCGCGTCCGGACGGGTCACGACCTGGTCGAGCACCTGGAAGATCTCGGTCTTGACCTGCTCGTTCTCGACGACCGCCTCGATCACCAGATCACGGTCGGCGAACTCGCCGAGGTCGGTGGTGAAGCTCAGGCGCGCCTGGGTCGCGTCCCGCTCCTCCTCGGTGATCTTGCCGCGCTCGGCCGCTTTGGTCAGCGAGTTGTACAGCCGGGTGCGGCCGATCTCCAGAGCCTCACCGGTGGTCTCGGCGACCATCACCTCCAGACCCGAGCGGGCGCACACCTCGGCGATGCCCGCTCCCATCTGACCGCAGCCCACCACGCCGACGCGTGCGATATCTCCCGAGATGCCGGTCACATCGTCCCTTTCGCTGACTCCACGGCTGGCAGCAGGCATGCCGGGGTCCCCGTCGCCTGCTCCGATCGAGCACGTTACCCCCGAATGGTCACGGATCCGTCTCCCGGGTCGGGCATGCTGAGGCCCCGTACACGATCCGTGACCGTACGGATCCACTGCGTTCAGGAGGTCTTCCCATGGGCGGTGTATCGCGCCGTGCCTTCACGGTGGCGGCGTTGTCGGCGTTCACGCTGGTGCCCGAGGCGTCCGCGGCGGCCCCGGGTCCCGCGAAGCCGGCGCCCCCGCGCAGCGCCGCCGCCGGGATGCGCGGGATGTGGCTGGCCACCGTGGCCAACCGCGACTGGCCCACCCGTGCGGGGCTGCGCGCCGCCGAGCAGCGCGCGGAGCTGATCGAGCACCTCGACAACGCGGTCCGGCACCGCCTCAACACGGTGATCCTCCAGGTGCGCCCGACGGCCGACGCGCTGTGGCCCTCGGCGCACGAGCCGTGGTCGCAGTACCTGTCCGGCAGTCAGGGCCGCGACCCGGGCTGGGACCCGCTGGGCACGGCCGTGGAGGAGGCCCACGCCCGCGGCCTTCACCTGCACGCCTGGTTCAACCCGTACCGCGTCGCCACCCACGACGACCCGGCCCACCTCGTCTCCTCCCACCCCGCACGGAAGAACCCCGGCTGGGTGGTGCCGTACGGCGGGCAGCTCTACTACAACCCCGGGCTGCCCGAGGTCCGGGCCTTCGTGCTGGACGCGGTCATGGACGCGGTGGCGAAGTACGCGGTGGACGGGGTCCACTTCGACGACTACTTCTACCCCTATCCGGTGGCGGGCCAGAGCTTCGGCGACGGCGGGACCTTCGGCACCTTCGGCACCGGCTTCGCCACGAAGGCCGACTGGCGCCGGGACAACATCGACCGCCTGGTGCGCGAGACCGCACAGCGCGTCAAGGAGGTCCGGCCCGCCGCCCGCTTCGGCGTCAGCCCCTTCGGCGTGTGGCGCAACGCCGCCACCGACGAACGCGGCTCCGACACCAGGGCGGGCGTGCAGACCTACGACGACCTGTACGCGGACACCCGCAAGTGGGTGCGCGAGGGCTGGATCGACTACGTCGTGCCGCAGCTGTACTGGAACATCGGGATGGACGGCGCCGACTACGCGAAGCTGCTGCCCTGGTGGGCCGAGGTGGCCCGGGGCAGCCGCACCCAGCTGTACGTGGGGGAGGCGCTGTACAAGTCCGGCGACCCGGCCCAGCCCGCAGCCTGGCAGGACCCGGCCGAGCTGTCCCGCCACCTCGCGCTGGCCGCGCGCCACCCCGAGGTCCGCGGGCACGTCTACTTCTCCGCGAAGGACGTCGCCGAGGACCGCGGCGGCGCGATGGCGCGGGTGGCCGCCGACCACTACGCGCAGCCGGCCACCGTCCCGCGCTGAGCCGCTCCCGCGCGCGGCGCGGCCACCGCGCTACAGATGGGTCTCCCTGTGCCGGATCTCCGAGTCGGGGCCGGGCGAGCACACGGCCTCGTGACCGTCCTCGAACCGGACCCGGTACGGGGGAGTGCCCTTGTCGCCCATGACTTCGACGATCTCCGCGACCTTGTCGTGCTCACCGACCACCCGGCCGTGCTGGACCAGCTGGTCGCCCTTGGTTGCGTGCATCCGTGAGGCCTCCTCACCTGTGTGCCGCCCGGGGGCAGGGTCTGAGGGGTTGAGGATCTGAGGGTCTGACCGGGGCTAACCCCTGGCCCGCTGGGTGACCGCGATGCACACCAGTACGGCCGCGGCTGTCAGCGGAGCGGCCACCGGCAGGTGCTCGCCCAGGAGAAGTACCGACCACACCAGTGTGAGCAGCGGCTGGGCCAGCTGCAACTGGCTGGCCTTCGGGATGCCGATCGCCGCCATGCCCCGGTACCAGACGACCAGGCCGAGGAACTGCGAACCCATCGCCACCCACAGCAGCCCGGTCACACTGTGCGCCGTCAGGTGCACCGGCTCGGCCGACAGCGCCACCGCCGCCATCGGCACCGTCAGCGGCAGACACAGCACCAGCGCCCAGCCGATGACCTGCCACCCCGGCATCTGACGGGCCAGCCGGCCGCCCTCCGTGTAACCGGCCGCGCACACCAGCAGCGCCCCGAAGAGGTAGGCGTCGGCCGAGGTCAGCGCGCCGCCGCTCTGCTGCACCGTGAAGGCGATCACGGCCGCCGCGCCCGCCAGGGCCGCGATCCAGAAGGTGCGCGAGGGGCGGGTGCCGACGCGCAGGGCGGACAGCAGCGCGGTGGTCAGCGGCAGCAGCCCCACCACGACGGCGGCGTGTGCGGTGGTCGAGGTCTGCAGGGCGAGCGTGGTCAGCAGGGGGAAGCCCAGCACCACCCCGGCACCGACCACCCCGAGGCCGAGCCAGTGCCGCCGCTCGGGCGGTGCCACCCGCAGGACCACCAGGCAGGCACCGGCGACGGCGGCGGCCAGGACGCTGCGCACGGCGATCAGGGACCAGGGGCCGAAGCCCTCCAGACCCCAGGCGGTGGCCGGGAAGGTGAGGGAGAAGGCGACGACGCCCAGGGCGGCCTGGACGGTGCCGAGGGAGGCGCCGCCGGGCATCGCGCTCGCGGCGCCGACTGCTATCCGGGGCGATGCGGTAGCGCTACTCTGTGCTCTCATGCAAGAGCGTAGCAGCGTCGCTGACCTGGTGACCGTGTTGCGACGGGAGCTGAACCGCTACTCGCCCGGCGGAAAGCTCCCGTCCAGCCGGGCCCTCGTCGACCGGTTCCGGGTGAGCCCCGTGACGGTCTCCCGTGCCCTGGCCCAGCTGGCCGCCGAGGGGCTGGTCGTCACCCGGCCCGGCGCCGGCGCCTTCCGTGCCGCGCCGCGCCCCTCGGCCGCACCCGCCGGGGACACCTCCTGGCAAGAGGTCGCGCTCAGCGCCGACGGGGCCGCCGACCTCGTACCGCGATCCGTGGACGCCTCCGGGGTCCTGGTCTCGCTGGCCGCCCCGCCACCCGGTGTCGTGGAGTTCAACGGCGGCTACCTGCACCCGTCCCTGCAGCCGGAGCGGGCGATGGCGGCGGCCCTGGCCCGGGCCGGGCGGCGGCCGGGTGCCTGGGGCCGGCCGCCGGTGGAAGGGCTGCCGGAGCTGAGGGAGTGGTTCGCGCGCGGCATCGGCGGCGCCATCACGGCGGCCGAGGTGCTGATCACCGCGGGCGGCCAGTCCGCGCTGGCCACCGCGCTGCGCGCGCTCGCCCCGCCCGGCGCCCCCGTGCTCGTCGAGTCCCCGACCTACCCCGGCATGCTGGCCATCGCGCGGGCGGCCGGACTGCGCCCGGTGCCCGTTCCCGTGGACGCCGACGGCGTACGTCCGGCTCTGCTCGCCGACGCCTTCCGCGCCACCGGTGCCCGCGTCTTCGTCTGCCAGCCCCTGTTCCAGAACCCGACCGGAGCCGTGCTCGCGCCCGAGCGGCGCGCGGAGGTGCTGCGCATCGCGCGCGCGGCCGGTGCCTTCGTCGTGGAGGACGACTTCGTGCGCCGGCTGGTGCACGAGGACGCGGGCCCGCTGCCCGCCCCGCTCGCCGCCGACGACCCGGACGGCGTCGTCGTCCACGTGTGCTCGCTGACCAAGGCGACCTCGCCCAGCTTCCGGGTGAGCGCCCTGGCCGCGCGCGGGCCGGTCCTCGAGCGCCTGCGCGCCATCCAGATCGTCGACACCTTCTTCGTGCCCCGGCCGCTTCAGGAGGCGGCGCTGGAACTCGTCGGGTCGCCCGCCTGGCCGCGCCATCTGCGCGCGGTGTCGGCCGAGTTGAGGGCCCGCCGGGACGCCATGACCTCCGCCCTGCGTCTGGAGCTCCCCGAGATCTCCCTGGCCCGCATCCCCTCCGGCGGCTACCACCTGTGGCCGCGCCTGCCGGAGGGCGCCGACGAGAACGCCCTGACCTCGGCCGCCCTGCGCGCGGGCGTCGCGATCACGCCTGGCCGCCCGTACTTCAGCGCCGAACCCCCGGCCGCCCATGTCCGGCTGAGCTTCGCTGCGGTCGCGAACGTCGCGGAGATCGCGGAAGGGGTACGGCGCCTGCGCACCGCCTGCCAGGAGGTGTGGGGCGGCTGACGGAGGCCGGGGGATATCCGGTCGACGCGCTGTCCCCGGCCCTGCGAGCATCCCGGCATGACCGACACGCCGAGGCTCCCCGAGGGCTACGAGATCTCCGCCGACCCGGACCGCATCGACGCCGGGCGCGTGCACCACTGGCTGTCCACCGACGCGTACTGGGCCCTGGGACGGACCCGCGAGAAGCAGGACCGGGCCATCGGGGCCTCGCTCAACTTCGGGGTGTACGACGCGGTCTCCGGCGAGCAGGTCGCGTACGCCCGGGTGGTCACCGACCTGGCCACCTTCGCGTGGCTCTGCGACGTGTACGTCGACCCGTCGGTGCGGGCCAAGGGCCTGGGCACGGCGCTGGTCGCGGCCGTGCGCGAGCACCTGGCGCCCCACGGGCTGCGGCGCATCCTGCTGGCGACGCACGACGCGCAGGGCGTCTACGAGAAGCTCGGGTTCAGGGCGCTGGACCGGCCGGAGCAGTGGATGGCCTTCGCCTTCGGTCGGTGAGCCGTGGCACACCCTGGGTAACCCGCAGGTAACACCCCTTGACCTGGACACCTTCGCACTCCACCATCACCGCATGGCGCTTCGGGTCACGTTCGTCGCGGCTGCGCGCAGCTCACCGCTGCTGGCGGAGCGCTTCGACGACGACCGGCCGCTGGACCGGGCCGGCTGGGACGAGGCGGTGCGCGCCGCGGGCGACCTGCTGCCGCTGGCGGCGGCCGAGTTGCGCTATTGCTCGCCCACGCCCCGCAGCCGCGCCACCGGTGACGCCCTCGGCTGTGCTCCGCTGGCCCAACTCGCCCTGCGGGACTGCGACATGGGCCGGTGGCGCGGTCTGACACTCGGCGAGGCCATGGCCCGTGAGCCGGCGGCCGTGGACGCCTGGCTCGCCGATCCGCGCTCGGCGCCGCACGGCGGGGAGTCGCTGCTGGGCTTCATCACCCGCGTCGGCGGCTGGCTCGACACCCGCCCCGGCGAGGACGGCGACCGGATCGTCGCCGTGGCCGAGCCCTCGGTGATCCGGGCCGCGCTGGTCTACGCGCTGAAGGCGCCGCCCGGAACGTACTGGAACCTGGACGTCCGCCCGCTGTCGGCGACCACCGTGACGGGCCGGGCGGGCCGCTGGAGCCTGCGTTTCGAAGGCGCACCGGACCAGGGTGCTACGCACCCGGCGTTTCGCGAAGGTAATCCGTCGTGAGCAGCAGGTCCTTGGCCGGGCCGCCCACCCGCCACACGGTCCGCCAGCGGTCCGGGCCCCGGACGGTGAACTCGCCCCGGTAGAGGTCGGCGGCGCACGGGTGGTCGGCCACGTGGTGCCCCGAGGTCAGGTCCAGCCCGTGGAAGGGGCGGCCGTCCGCGAAGCGCACGTCGGCGCGGCCGGGCGCGCCGCCCGGCCGGTAGCGCAGCGTGCGCTCGGCCGGCCGGGTCACGCCCTGCCAGGTGAAGGCGCCCGACTCGCGGCCGACCAGCCCGCCGCCGTCGAGTGCGTCGAAGGACGTGACCCCCTCGAACCAGCCCTCGAGGCCGCTCGCCAGATCCCGCACCGACCGCTCGGTGCGCCAGCGCCCCGCGAGGTACGCCAGTACGTCGGGCACCGGCCACAACTCGCCCATTTCGACTCGCTTTCCCGCTCCGGCCCACTCGTTGCCGCGCGACCCATTGACGCGCCGCGACCCCCTCCCTATCTTGCCGTTCGAAGTGCTGACCAATGTCCGATATCTCGAACGAACTCGAACGACTTCTAGTGAGAGCCGCGGAGTATCCATGTCACGCACCCGCTGGAGACTCGGTCTCAGCGTCACCGCCCTCCTGACGGCCTCGGCCCTGCTGCCGTCCCCGGCACACGCCGAGGCCGTCGCCGACTACACGATCACCGTCGACCCGTCCGGGCAGGGCCCCACGATCGACGACACGATGTACGGCGTCTTCTACGAGGACATCAACCGTGCCGCCGACGGCGGCCTGTACGCCGAGCTCGTGCAGAACCGGTCCTTCGAGTACTCCACCGCCGACCACGCCTCGTACACACCGCTCACCGGGTGGGCGGCCGACGGCACGGCCGAGGTGGTGAACGACGGGGGCCGCCTCAACGAGCGCAACCGCAACTACCTCTCGCTGGCCGCCGGTTCCACCGTCACCAACGCGGGCTACAACACCGGCATCCGGGTGGAGAAGGGTGCGAGGTACGACTTCTCGGTCTGGTCCCGCGCCGAGAGCGGCACCACCCTCACCGTCGCCCTCCGGGACGCCGCGGGCATGCTCGCCAAGGCGCGCGAGGTGGCGGCGAAGGGGAAGTGGCGCAAGTACACCGCCACCTTCACCGCGACCCGCACCAGCAACCGCGGCCGCCTCGCCGTCACCACGACCGCTCCCGCCGCCCTCGACATGGTGTCCCTCTTCCCCCGCGACACCTACAAGCAGCAGCCGGGCGGCCTGCGCAAGGACCTCGCGGAGAAGATCGAGGCCCTCCACCCCGGCTTCCTGCGCTTCCCCGGCGGCTGCCTGGTCAACACCGGCTCCATGGCGGACTACAGCGCGGACTCCGACTGGCAGCGCAAGCGCAGCTACCAGTGGAAGGACACCATCGGCCCGGTCGAGGAGCGGGCCACCAACGCCAACTTCTGGGGCTACAACCAGAGCTACGGCCTCGGCTACTACGAGTACTTCCGCTTCGCCGAGGACATCGGCGCCATGCCGCTGCCCGTCGTCCCCGCCCTGGTCACCGGCTGCGGCCAGAACCAGGCCGTCGACGACGACGCCCTGCTGAAGCGGCACATCCAGGACACCCTCGACCTCATCGAGTTCGCCAACGGCCCCCGCACCAGCGAGTGGGGCGGCAAGCGCGCCGAGATGGGCCACCCCGAGCCCTTCCACCTCACCCACCTCGAGGTCGGCAACGAGGAGAACCTCCCGAAGGAGTTCTTCGCCCGCTTCGAACGGTTCCGCACCGCCATCGAGGCGAAGTACCCGGACATCACCGTCGTCTCCAACTCCGGCCCCGACGACTCCGGCGCCACCTTCGACACCGCCTGGCGGCTCAACCGCGACGCCGGTGTCGCGATGGTCGACGAGCACTACTACAACAGCCCGCAGTGGTTCCTCCAGAACAACGACCGCTACGACTCCTACGACCGGAAGGGCCCCAAGGTCTTCCTCGGCGAGTACGCCTCCCAGGGCAACGCCTGGAAGAACGCCCTCGCCGAGGCCGCGTTCATGACCGGCCTGGAGCGCAACGCCGACGTGGTCCAACTGGCCTCCTACGCCCCGCTGCTCGCCAACGAGGACTACGTGCAGTGGAGCCCGGACATGATCTGGTTCAACAACCACGCGTCCTGGGGCTCGGCCAACTACGAGGTCCAGAAGCTGTTCATGAACAACACCGGCGACCGCGTCGTCCCCTCGAAGGCCACCGGCACCCCCGACGTCAGCGGCCCCATCACCGGCGCCGTCGGCCTGTCGACCTGGGCGACGAGTGCGGCGTACGACGACGTGAGGGTGACCTCGGCCGACGGGGAGACGCTCCTGTCCGACGACTTCTCCGGTGACGCCTCGCGGTGGACCCACTCGGGCTCCGGCAACTGGACCGTCCAGGACGGCCAGTACGTCCAGACGGACACGGCGGCCGAGAACACCATGGTCACGGCGGGCGACCCGGCCTGGCACGACTACGACCTGCATGTGAAGGCCACGAAGAAGTCCGGCAAGGAGGGCTTCCTGGTCGCCTTCGGCGTCAAGGACACCGGCAACCACTACTGGTGGAACCTGGGCGGCTGGAACAACACCCAGTCCGCCGTCGAGCACGCCTCCGACGGCGGCAAGTCGACGCTCCTGTCCAAGGCCGGGTCGATCGAGACGGGCCGCGCCTACGACATCGACGTCAAGGTCCGGGGCCGCCAGGTCACCCTCTACCTCGACGGCGAGGAGTGGGGCAGCTTCACCGACGACAAGCCGGCCGAGCCGTTCCGCCAGACCGTCACGCGCGACGACCGCACCGGCGAAATGATCGTCAAGGTCGTCAACGCCCAGGACACGGCCGCCCGCACCGCCGTAGACCTCGGCGGCGCCAAGGTCGCGTCCAGGGCACGCGTCACCACGCTGGCCGCCGACCAGGACGCGGTCAACACCGAGACGGACACCCCGGTGACCCCGGTGACGTCCACCTTCTCGGGGGCGGCGAGCACGTTCACGTACACCTTCCCGGCGAACTCGGTGACGTTCCTCAGGATCCGACAGAGGTAGCCCGCCGGCCCGCCACCCGGACCGGCGACGAAACCGCCCGTCGCGCCGTCGGTCCGGGCTAGCGTGGGGACGCATGATCGTATGGCTCAACGGGACCCACGGCGCCGGCAAGACGACCACCGCCGCGCTCTTGCAGCGGCTGCTCCCGGATTCCCGGGTGTTCGACGCCGAGAAGGTCGGCGAGACGCTCATGGACATCACGCCGGGGCTGCCCGGGACGGACAACTTCCAGCACTGGCCGCCGTGGCGGCCGCTCGTCGTCGAGACCGCCCGGCACGTGCTCGACTACACCGGCGGCACCCTGGTGGTGCCGATGACCGTCCTGGTCGAGGAGTACTGGAGGGAGATCGCCGACGGCCTCGCCGCACACGCGATTCCCGTGCGGCACTTCGTCCTCCACGCCGATCAGGACACCCTGCGGGGGCGCATCGCGGGGGACACCGTGGTGGGGCCGAACTCGCCCTTTCGTCTCCAGTACCTCCAGCCCTACGCCGAGGCGGCCCGCACCTGGCTGCATGCCGAGGCCGAGGTGGTGGACACCACGCACCTCGCACCCGCCGAGGCCGCGCTGCGGATCGCGGAGGCCGTCAAGGCGTAGTGCCGGGCGGTCCATGCCACGGTGCGTTGCATAAACGTGCAGCGAAACGTATAGTCATGCCATCGAGGAGGAGGGTTTCCCATGGCGGTACGTGCGGCGGTGGCCGGAGCGAGTGGGTACGCGGGCGGTGAGCTGCTGCGTCTGCTCATGGCCCACCCCGAGGTCGAGATCGGCGCCCTGACCGGCAACTCCAACGCGGGGCAGCGCCTGGGCGCGCTGCAGCCGCATCTGCTGCCGCTGGCCGACCGGGTGCTGGAGCCGACGACGCCGGAGGTGCTCGGCGGTCACGACGTCGTCTTCCTCGCGCTGCCGCACGGGCAGTCCGCCGCCGTGGCCGAGCAGCTCGGTCCCGACGTCCTCGTCGTCGACATGGGCGCCGACTTCCGGCTGAAGGACGCCGGTGACTGGGAGCGGTTCTACGGCTCGCCGCACGCCGGCACCTGGCCGTACGGCCTGCCCGAACTTCCGGGTGCCCGCGCCGCGCTGGAGGGGTCCAAGCGCATCGCGGTACCCGGTTGCTACCCGACGGCCGTGTCCCTGGCCCTCTTCCCGGCGTACGCCGCGTCGCTGGCCGAGCCCGAGGCCGTGATCGTCGCCGCGTCCGGCACCTCCGGCGCCGGCAAGGCGGCCAAGCCGCACCTGCTGGGCAGCGAGGTCATGGGCTCCATGTCGCCCTACGGCGTCGGCGGCGGCCACCGGCACACCCCCGAGATGATCCAGAACCTCCGCGAGGTGGCGGGGGAGCCGGTCACCGTCTCCTTCACGCCGACCCTCGCGCCGATGCCCCGCGGCATCCTCGCCACCTGCACCGCGAAGGCGAAGCCCGCAATCACCGCCGAGACGGTGCGGGCCGCCTACGAGAAGGCCCTCGCCGACGAACCGTTCGTGCACCTGCTGCCCGAGGGGCAGTGGCCCGCGACCGCCTCCGTGTACGGCTCCAACGCCGTCCAGGTGCAGGTCGCCTACGACGACGCCGCGGGCCGGATCATCGCCATCAGCGCCATCGACAACCTGGCCAAGGGCACCGCGGGCGGTGCCGTCCAGAGCATGAACATCGCCCTCGGTCTCGACGAGACCACCGGACTGACGACGATCGGAGTTGCGCCGTGAGTGTGACGGCAGCGAAGGGGTTCACGGCGGCGGGCATCGCCGCCGGGATCAAGGAGAGCGGCAACCCCGACCTGGCCCTCGTGGTCAACACCGGCCCCCGACGCTGGGCCGCGGGCGTCTTCACCTCCAACCGCGTCAAGGCCGCGCCGGTCCTGTGGTCCGAGCAGGTCCTCAAGAGCGGTGAGCTGACCGCCGTCGTGCTCAACTCCGGCGGCGCCAACGCCTGTACCGGACCCAAGGGCTTCCAGGACACGCACGCCACCGCCGAGAAGGCCGCGGAGGTGCTCGGGACGGGGGCGGGCGAGGTCGCCGTGTGCTCCACCGGGCTCATCGGCGTCCTGCTGCCCATGGAAAAGCTGCTCCCGGGCGTGGAGACGGCCGCCGGCCAGCTCTCCGAGCACGGCGGCGAGAAGGCCGCCATCGCCATCAAGACCACCGACACCGTGCACAAGACGTCCGTCGTGACGAAGGACGGCTGGACCGTCGGCGGCATGGCCAAGGGCGCCGGCATGCTCGCTCCCGGCCTCGCCACCATGCTCGTCGTGATCACCACCGACGCCGACCTGGAGACCGAGGTCCTGGACCGCGCCCTGCGCGACGCCACCAGGGTCACCTTCGACCGGGTCGACTCCGACGGCTGCATGTCCACCAACGACACCGTGCTGCTGCTCGCCTCGGGCGCCTCCGGCGTCACCCCTCCGTACGAGGCGTTCGCCGAGGCCGTCCGCACCGTCTGCGACGACCTCGGGCAACAGCTCATCCGGGACGCCGAGGGTGCCAGCAAGGACATCAAGGTCGAGGTCGTGAACGCCGCGACGGAGGACGACGCCGTCCAGGTGGGCCGCACCATCGCCCGCAACAACCTCCTCAAGTGCGCCATCCACGGCGAGGACCCGAACTGGGGCCGGGTGCTCTCCGCCATCGGCACCACGTCCGCCGCCTTCGAACCGGACCGGCTCAACGTCGCCATCAACGGCGTCTGGGTCTGCAAGAACGGCGGCGTCGGCGAGGACCGGGAGCTGGTCGACATGCGCTACCGCGAGGTCCACATCGTGGCGGACCTCGCCGCGGGCGACGCCACCGCCACCATCTGGACCAACGACCTCACCGCCGACTACGTCCACGAGAACAGCGCGTACTCGTCATGAGCAGCGGACCCACGCGGAAGCACACCGCGCTCCCCAAGGCCCAGATCCTCATCGAGGCGCTGCCCTGGCTGACCCGGCACCACGGCAAGACCGTCGTCATCAAGTTCGGCGGCAACGCCATGATCGACGAGGACCTCAAGGCGGCCTTCGCCCAGGACGTCGTCTTCCTGCGGCACGCCGGCCTCAAGCCCGTCGTGGTGCACGGCGGCGGCCCGCAGATCAGCGCCGCCCTCGACCGGCACGGCATCGTCAGCGAGTTCAAGGCCGGCCTGCGCGTCACCACCGAGGACGCCATGGACGTCGTGCGGATGGTGCTGGCCGGGCAGGTGCAGCGCGAGCTGGTCGGGCTGCTCAACCAGCACGGACCGCTCGCCGTCGGCCTCACCGGTGAGGACGCGCACACGCTCACCGCCACCAAGCACCAGCCGGAGATCGACGGCGAACTCGTCGACATCGGCCGGGTCGGCGAGATCACCGCGATCGACACCGGCGCCATCGAGGCGCTGCTGGCCGACGGCCGCATCCCGGTCGTCTCCTCCATCGCCCGCTCCCAGGACGACCACCATGTCTACAACGTCAATGCTGATACGGCGGCTGCGGCACTCGCTGCGGCGCTCGGCGCCGAGACTCTCATGGTCCTCACCGACGTCGAGGGCCTCTACGAGGACTGGCCGAACTCCGACGAGGTGATCAGCCGCCTCACCGCGTCCGAGCTGGAGAAACTGCTGCCCGAGCTGTCCAGTGGCATGGTGCCGAAGATGGAGGGCTGCCTGCACGCCGTACGCGGCGGCGTCACCACCGCCCGTGTCATCGACGGCCGGGTCCAGCACTCGATCCTGCTGGAGATCTTCACCGACGAGGGGATCGGCACGATGGTCGTGCCGGACGAAGAGGGGGAGTCGTGAGCAACACGGAGCTGACCGAGCGGTGGCAGGGCACCCTCATGAACAACTACGGGACACCGCGCCTGCCCCTGGTGCGCGGCGAGGGCGCCCGTCTCTGGGACGCCGACGGCAAGGAGTACCTCGACTTCGTCGGCGGCATCGCGGTCAACGCGCTCGGCCACGCCCACCCGGCGGTGGTGGACGCGGTGAGCCGGCAGATCGCCTCCCTCGGCCACGTCTCCAACCTCTTCATCGCCGAGCCGCCCATCGCCCTCGCCGAACGGCTGCTCCAGCACTTCGGCCGCGACGGCAGGGTCTACTTCTGCAACTCCGGCGCCGAGGCCAACGAGGGCGCCTTCAAGATCGGCCGGCTGACCGGCCGGCCGCACATGGTCGCCACCCAGGGCGGTTTCCACGGCCGCACCATGGGCGCCCTGGCGCTGACCGGCCAGCCCGGCAAGCAGCAACCGTTCCTGCCGCTGCCCGGCGACGTCACGCACGTACCGTACGGCGATCCGCAGGCGCTGGCCGCGGCGG
The DNA here is from genome assembly GCF_055581985.1 of Streptomyces sp. NPDC042336. Taxonomy (NCBI): domain Bacteria; kingdom Bacillati; phylum Actinomycetota; class Actinomycetes; order Kitasatosporales; family Streptomycetaceae; genus Streptomyces; species Streptomyces sp. NPDC042336. Next base: position 237,253 of record NZ_JBVJEA010000004.1, read on the forward strand.
TCACCGAGGAGACGGCACTGGTGGTCATCGAGCCGATCCAGGGCGAGAACGGCGTCGTCGTGCCGCCCCCCGGCTATCTGAAGGCGGCCCGCGCCATCACCGCCGCCACCGGAGCGCTGCTCGTCCTGGACGAGGTGCAGACCGGCATCGGCCGGACCGGTCACTGGTTCGAGTACCAGGCTCACGAGGGCGTCCTGCCGGACGTCGTCACCCTCGCCAAGGGCCTCGGCGGCGGACTGCCCCTGGGCGCGACGGTCGCCTTCGGACGCGCCGCCGACCTCCTCCAGCCCGGCCACCACGGCACGACCTTCGGCGGCAACCCGGTCGCCTGCGCCGCCGGACTCGCCGTCCTCAACACCATCGAGGACGAGGGACTGCTCGACAACGTCAAGCGGCAGAGCGAGCGGCTGCGCGGCGAGATCGAGGCCCTGGGGCACCCGTTGATCGCCCACGTCCGGGGCGCCGGACTGCTCCTCGGTATCGTGCTCACCGAGCCGCTCGCCGCCCAGGTGCAGCAGGCGGCTCAGGACGCCGGAATCCTGGTCAACGCGCCCGCACCCGATGTCGTACGGCTGATGCCCGCGCTGAACCTCGGCGACGACGTGGTGGACGCGTTCCTCGGGGCGCTGCCCGGCATCCTTGACCAGGCCGCCGACGCGGCCCACGGGGACGGACGATCCGGAGAATGAGACGACGATGAGCCACGCGCAGGAGCACGAGCAGACGGCCGGGCCCGCCCTGCCGCAGACCCGCACCGCACGCCACCGCCGGATCGTGGACATCCTCAACCGGCAGGCGGTGCGCTCGCAGAGCCAGCTGGCGAAGCTGCTCGCCGACGACGGGCTCACCGTCACCCAGGCGACGCTCTCCCGGGACCTGGACGAGCTGAACGCGGTGAAGATCCGCAACACCGACGGCGACCTCATCTACGCGGTGCCCAGCGAGGGCGGTTTCCGCACCCCGCGGGCGCCGCTCGGGGAGTCGGCCAAGGAGGAGCGGATGCGGCGGCTCTCCGCGGAGTTGCTGATCTCCGCGGAGGCGTCGGCGAACCTCGTGGTCCTGCGGACCCCTCCGGGGGCGGCGCAGTTCCTCGCCTCGGCGATCGACCAGGCGGAGCTGCACGACATCCTGGGCACGATCGCGGGCGACGACACGCTGATGCTGATCAGCCGGGAGCCCGCGGGTGGGCAGGCCCTGGCGGATCATCTGCTGCGGCTGGCCCAGAACGGCAACTGAAGGAGGCGGTGCGGAGGTCTGCCGACTGCGGCCACGTCGTGGCTGTTCGCGCGGTTCCCCGCGCCCCCAGGGGGCTGCAGCCAGGGCGACTGCAGCGGCGCCCCGCCAACGCGGTGAGTGACAACGCCGGTACCTCGCTACAGCACCGGCCGGCTTTCCGCACCGGTCACCCCAACCACCCCGCCAATCCCCCCGTGCACCGCACCTCGTCCCCCGCGGTGATCAGCAGCGCCTCCACCCCCTCCAGCGACTCCAGCCACCGCAGCCCCTCCCGCGCCCCCATCGCGAACGCCGCCGTGGCCCAGCAGTCGGCCCACGTCAGCCGGGGTGCCACCACCGTCACGGACAGCAGGTCGGTCACCGCGGAGCGGCCGGTGCGCGGGTCGACGACATGCGCGCCGCGCTCGGCGGAACCGGACGTCGCCACGGCCAGCTCCGCCGCCCCCGCCGCCGAGACGACCGCCGCGAGCCCGCCCGGCCGCAGCGGGTCCGACACCCCGACCCGCCACGGTCGCGCCGCGCCCGGCGTGCCGAGCAACTGCACGTCCCCGCCGCCGTTGACGCTGACCCCGCTCGTACCGCCCGCCGCCGCGATCCGCCGCGCGGCGCGTTCCACGGCCCAGCCCTTGACGATCCCGGTCGGGTCGAGCCGTCCCTCGTACCGCGTGCTGAACCAGCCCTCGCTCACCCGCTCGGCCTCGGCGGCCAGCTCCAGCACCTCGGCGACCTCCGGAGCGCACGCGGCGACGGTCATCTCCCCGCGCGCCAGCCGGGAGATCTCGCTGCCGTCCCGGTAGGTGCTGAACACCTCGTCGGCCCGGTGCACCCCGGCGACCGCCTCGTCCAGTGCCGCCCGGACGGCCGCCGGTTCCCCGCCGCGGACGTCGAAGGAGAAGACGGTCCCCATCGCCTCCTCCACGTGACGCACCGCGGCGGGAGCCCGTGCGGAACCGGCTCCGGTGTCAGCCACCGGCCCGGTCCAGGGCGGACTGGAGGGACTGCTTGTATCCGGCGCTGGTGTAGGTGGCGCCGGAGACCGTGTCGATGTCGGCGGTGCCCGCGGCGACGGCCGCCCGGTTGAGCCTGGGCACGGCGTCGGCGGTGACCTGGTCGCTGCGGCCGCCCTTGGGCGCCTGGAGCGCCTCGGCGTCGGTGATCCTCCCGCCGCTGACGGTCACCCGGACCTGCACGGGCCCGTACTGGGTCTGAGCGGCGTCGCCGGTGAGCACCTGCGTGCCCTGTCCGGCGCCCGTGCCCGCGCCCTTCCCGGGGGCTCCGGAGCCGGCCGCCGCGGCCGCCTTGTCCAGCGCCGACTGGAGGGACTTCACGTACCCGGCGCTGGTGTAGGTGGCGCCGGAGACCGCGTCGATGTCGGCGGTGCCCGCGGCGACGGCCGCCCGGTTGAGCCTGGGCACGGCGTCGGCGGTGACCCGGTCACTCTGCCCGCCCCTGGGCGCCTGCACCGCCTCGGCCTTGGTGATCTTCCCACCGCTCACGGTGAGCCGGACCTGCACGGGACCGTACTGCGTACTGGCCGCGTCGCCCGTGACGGTGCCGGCGGCCCCGGCGCCCCGGCCGCCCTGCGGCGACGGTGCGGCCACGGGCGGAGCCGCGCCGCCCGCCGCCGAGGCGGAGCCCGGGTCGGACGCCGGTTTCAGCGACAGCAGCAGCACGATCCCGGACACGGTGGCGGCCCCGGCGAGCACGGCACGCCGAACGGGGTGGCTTTTCCTCATCTGTCCTGGACTCCTGATGTCTGTCCGTCGCTCACATCTCGAACGACTCGTGGTGGATACGGCGAGCGGGGACCCCCGCGCCGCGCAGTGCCTCGTACACCGACTGGGCGAAGCCGGGCGGCCCGCACAGGAAGACGTCGTGGCGCTCGACGTCCGGGATCTTCCGGGCCAGGGTCTCGGCCGAGATGTCAGGACGCTCCCCGTCCGGGCTGTTGACCGCGTACATCAGCCGGGCCCCGCGCTCGTCGGCGATCCCGGCCAGCTCGTCCCAGAGCGCCAGGTCCTGGGTGCTGTTGGCCCGGTAGAGCAGCGTGATGTCGCCGGACGCGCCGGGCAGCGTCTCGAACAGCGCCCGCATCGGCGTGATCCCGACCCCGCCCGCCACCAGCAGCACCTTGCCGCGGCTGCGGCGCTGGGCGGTCAGGGCGCCGTACGGGCCCTCCGCCCACACCCGGGTGCCGGGCGTCAGCTCACGCAGCCGGGCGCTGTGGTCGCCGATCGCCTTCACGGTGATCCGCAGCATGTCCGGGCGGGGCGCCGCCGACAGCGAGTACGGGTGCGAGCTGAACCGCATCCCCGGCGCCAGGAACCGCCAGCGGAAGAACTGCCCGGCCTCCGCGCCCATCCGGTGCAGCCGGCGCCCGCCGATGAGCACCGACACGATTCCCGGCGTCTCCTCGATCACCGCCTCCACCCGCATCCGGTGCCGCAGGTTGAGACGCAGGGGGGTCAGGACCCGGTACCAGAGGACCAGTGCGGTCACCGAGCCGTACAGGGCGTACCAGACGGTCCTGGCGACCGGTTCGACGGCGAAGTCGTTGCCGGTGGTCAGCTGGTGCCAGAAGGTCAGGAACACCGCCGCGTAGGTGAGCAGGTGCACGTGGTACCAGGCGTCGTACGGGATCCGGCGGCGGACGGGGCCGACGGACAGGAACCCGATGACGACCAGCAGACCGGTGCCGATGGCCGCCTTGCCCATGTCCGGCAGCTGGTTCACCGAGTCGACCGTCTGCGCGACGATGTCGCCGAGGCCCTTGCCGGCCTGTGCCGCGTACCCCCACATGATCAGGAAGACGTGGGCCAGGACCAGGCAGAGGGTGTAGCGGCCGGTCATGGCGTGCCAGCGGGCGACCCGGTCGGACCCGACGCGCCGCTCCAGCGCCGGCACCCGGGCCATCTGGAGCACCACCAGCGCCATGAGGTACCCGGCGAGCAGTCCGGTGATCCGCCCGGCGCCGAGGATCTTGCCGGCGTCGTCGGAGATGGCGGGCGTGTTGCGCCACCACAGCCACAACACGCCCGCCGCGCCCGCCCATACGGCGAGCAGCAGGGGGACGGCGGGGGAGCGGCGCGGACGGATGCGCCGCATCGTCTGACGGCGGGCGGCACGGCCGCCGGCGAGCGTGGTGGTCACGGTTCCTCCGTGGGGGACTCGGCCCTTGGCCTACAGATACGCGCCGTGCCGGGCGAGCGTTCAGCCCGTGCCGGTAATGCCCTCCGCTGATGCCGTCCGTGTTCAGTACCGGGTGACGGCCGTCGCCCCGTGCGAGGTGCCGATCGCGATGTGCGGTGCTTCCCCCGGCTCGGCCCACCGCAGGATCCGCCGCATGGCCTCCTTCGGCACCGACACGCAGCCGGCCGTCGCCCCGCGCCCCTCGACGTGCAGGAAGATGCCCGCGCCGCGGCCGCGCACCGGACTCTCGTAGTTGAAGCCGACGACCAGGGCGTGGGCGTACTGCGCCGGATAGGTGACCAGGTGCTCGGCCTCGGTGGCCCGGCAGTCGGCGGGAAGCGGCTCGGTCCAGCGGTTGTAGGAGCGGGAGGCGTTGTCCTGGCACCACCAGGAGTCCTCGTGGACCGGGCGGTACCGGTACGCCGTGCCGGGCGGCGCGGGCTCGGTGCCGAAGGCGTACGGCAGGTCGTACAGGCCGGTCGGGGTGGTGCCGGTGCCCTGGACGCGCGCCGGCCCGTCGGTGAGTCCGCCGGACCCGAAGCGGGCCGGCGCGGAACCGGCCGCCACCCAGCGCCCGTCGCGCCCGCCCACGTGGTCCCACCAGGTGACGGTCCCCGTGGTCGAGCCGGTGTCCGGCGCGACGGCGGTGATCAGCTGGGTGCCGCCGCCCGTGTCGGCCATCCGGGCCGGAAGCGGCGCGGGAGCGGTCCCGTCGGCGGGGGCGGCGCCGAGCAGGAGGAGGGAAGTGGACACGAGGGCGGCGACGGCACCGGGGCGCATGGTTCAGACGGTAGAGGGAGGCAGCGGCAACGGCAGCCCGGGGAGGCCGTCGATGCTGGAGGCGATGTGCTCCTTCTTGGTGAAGTACGCGCTGAGCGAGGCGTCGTCCTCCCGCGCGAACCGCTTGCCGTGCAGGTCCCGGTCGCTCTCGTAGGCCATGAAGGGGACGGCGTAGCCGCAGGTGTCGCGGATGAGTTCGGCGTGCACGACGATGACCGCGCGCAGTCCGTGCGCGGTGGTGTCGATGTCCGGGAAGTGGGTGAGCAGGTCCGGGAAGCGGGGGTCGTCGCGGAAGACCGGCTCGCCGCGGCCGTGCACCCGGACGATGTTCGGCGGGCCCTGGAAGGCGCACCACATCAGGGTGATCCGCCCGTTCTCCCGCAGGTGGGCGATGGTCTCCGCGTTGGAGCCCGCGAAGTCGAGGTAGGCCACGGTCAGTTCGTCGAGCACCGCGAAGCAGCCCGTGAGGCCCTTGGGGGACAGGTTGACCGTGCCGTCGCCGGCCAGCGGAGCGGTGGCGGTGAAGAAGAGGGGCTGGGCCTCGATGAAGGTACGGAGTCTGCCGTCTATGCGCTCATAAGTCTTTCCCATGTCTAACGATTATGGGGGTGCGGGGCGCCGTGGGCGGCGCCAACCTGCAAGATTGACGAAACATGCAGAGTTCTGCATACTCATGCAGGACAGTGATCGTACGGTGAGGAGCGACCCTAGTGAGCAGCAACAGCGGTGACGTCCGGCTCTGGGGCGGCCGTTTCGCCGACGGTCCCGCCGAGGCACTGGCGAAGCTGTCCGCGTCCGTCCACTTCGACTGGCGGCTCGCGCCCTACGACATCGCCGGTTCGCGCGCCCACGCGCGCGTGCTGCACCAGGCCGGGCTGCTCACCGAGGACGAGCTGACCCGGATGATCGCCGGGCTCGACCGGCTGGAGGCGGACGTCGCCGACGGCTCCTTCACCGGCACCATCGCCGACGAGGACGTCCACACCGCCCTGGAGCGCGGGCTGCTGGAGCGCCTCGGCCCCGACCTCGGCGGCAAGCTGCGCGCCGGCCGCTCCCGCAACGACCAGGTGGCGACCCTCTTCCGGATGTACCTGCGCGACCACGCCCGGACCGTCGGCTCGCTGATCGCCGACCTCCAGGACGTGCTGATCGGCCTCGCCGAGGCCCACCCGCACGTGGCCATGCCCGGCCGCACCCACCTCCAGCACGCCCAGCCGGTGCTCTTCGCCCACCACGTGCTCGCCCACGCCCAGGCGCTGGGCCGGGACGCGGAGCGGCTGCGCCAGTGGGACGAGCGCACGGCCGTCTCCCCGTACGGCTCGGGCGCGCTCGCGGGCAGCAGCCTCGGCCTTGACCCGGAGGCCGTCGCCCGCGACCTCGGCTTCGAGCGCGGCAGCGCCGGCAACTCCATCGACGGCACGGCTTCCCGGGACTTCGTCGCCGAGTTCGCCTTCATCACCGCGATGATCGGCGTGAACGTCTCCCGGATCGCCGAGGAGATCATCATCTGGAACACGAAGGAGTTCTCCTTCGTGACCCTGCACGACGCCTTCTCCACCGGCTCCTCGATCATGCCGCAGAAGAAGAACCCGGACATCGCCGAGCTGGCCCGCGGCAAGTCCGGGCGGCTGATCGGCAACCTGACCGGTCTGATGGCCACCCTCAAGGCCCTCCCGCTCGCGTACAACCGCGACCTCCAGGAGGACAAGGAGCCGGTCTTCGACTCCATCGACCAGCTGGAGGTCCTGCTCCCCGCCTTCACAGGGATGATGGCCACGCTCACCGTGCACCGCGAGCGGATGGAGGAGCTGGCCCCGGCCGGGTTCTCGCTGGCCACCGACATCGCCGAGTGGCTGGTCAAGCAGGGCGTGCCGTTCCGGGTCGCGCACGAGGTGGCCGGCGAGTGTGTGAAGGTCGCCGAGGCCGACGGCAAGGAGCTGGACGAGCTGACCGACGAGCAGTTCGCCAAGATCTCCGCCCACCTCACCCCCGAGGTCCGCACCGTCCTCGACGTCCCCGGTGCCCTCGCCTCCCGCAGCGGCCGCGGGGGTACGGCGCCCAGCGCGGTCGCCGTCCAGCTCGCCGAGGTGAAGGCGGACGTGGCCGCCCAGCACGCCTGGGCGGACGCCAAGAAGTAGCGGCCGGAAGCAACAGCCGGTGTGCCCGGAGGGCATCGCGGTTACGTTGGTCAACAGCTCAGCAGCCCAACCGCTTCAGCAGTCGACCGAACGGAGCCCGCGATGCCCTTCGCCCGTCTGGCCGCGGCGACCACCCCCACCTGTCACATCGGGCTGGGTCTCGCCGCCGTCGGCCGCCCCGGCTACATCAACCTCGGCCGCGACCGCGACCTCGGAGAGGACCGCACCGTCGAGGCGCTGCGCGAACGCACCCACGACCTCCTCGACGCCGCCTACGCGCAGGGCGTGCGCTACTTCGACGCGGCCCGCTCCTACGGCCGCTCCGAGGAGTTCCTGGCCGGCTGGCTCCGCGACCGCCCCGACGTCGACGACGTGGTCGTCGGCAGCAAGTGGGGCTACACCTACACGGCCGACTGGTCCACCGACGCCGAGAAGCACGAGGTCAAGGACCACGGCGTCGCCACCTACGACCGCCAGCGCGCCGAGACCGACGCCCTGCTCGGCGACCGGCTCGACCTGTACCAGATCCACTCGCTCACCCCGGACAGCCCCGCCCTCACCGACAAGGAGCTGCACGCCAGGCTGGCCGAGGCCGCCGCGCAGGGCAGCACCGTCGGCTTCTCCACCAGTGGCCCCGCCCAGGCCGACACCATCCGCGCCGCGCTCGCGGTGACCGTCGACGGCGAGCCCCTCTTCCGCACCGTCCAGTCGACGTACAACGCGCTGGAGACCTCCGCCGGACCCGCGCTGGCCGAGGCGCACGAGGCCGGGCTCACCGTGATCGTCAAGGAGGGCATGGCCAACGGCCGGCTCGCGGAGCCGCACGCCCCCGACGTCCTGAAGGCCGTCGCCGAGGAGACCGCCCTGGGCTGCGACGCGGTCGCGCTCGCCCTGGTCCTGCGGCAGCCCTGGGCCGGTGTGGTGCTGTCCGGCGCGGCGACCGTCAACCAGCTCGGCTCCAACCTGCACGCCGCCGTGGTCGACCTCGACGACGACCAGGTGGCACGCCTCGGCGTACTGGCCGAGGACCCGCACGCCTACTGGGCGCGCCGCGGTCAGCTGCCCTGGCACTGAGACCGCAGCCCCGCCGAAACCGCAGAACCCGTGACCGCCCGAGAGGTGAGTCACGCATGCCCGGGGTGATACGGCAATGTCTCATATGGGTTATCGTTGTCTCATGGCCGTCGATCGAGACCAGGTACTGCGCAGCGCCGCCGCCCTGCTGACCCGGAAATCCACCGCGACCATGGATGAGGTCGCCAGGGCCGCCGGCCTCAGCCGGGCCACCCTGCACCGGCACTTCGCCGGGCGGGACGCCCTCGTCCGCGCGCTGGAGTCGCTCGGCATCGCCGAGTGCGAGGCCGCGCTGAGAGCGGCCCGCACCGACGAGGGCCCGGCGGCCGACGCGGTGCGCCGGCTGGTCCGCGCGATGGAGCCCTCCGCCGGTTTGCTCGCCTTCCTCTACACCGAGAACCAGTTGTTCGAGGGCGAGGAGCAGAACGAGGGCTGGACCCGCATCGACGCCGGGCTCACCGAGTTGTTCCGCAGGGGCCAGGAGAGCGGCGAGTTCCGCATCGACCTCACCCCCGCCTGGCTCACCGAGGCGCTGTACGGCCTGCTGGCCTCCGGCGCCTGGGCGGTGACCGAGGGCCGCGTGGCCCGCAACGACTTCACCCACATGATCGTCGAGCTGCTGCTCGGCGGCGCACTCCGGAGAGAGGAACCATGACCCGCACCCTGCAGCCGGCCCACCCGACCGAGGCGGTGAAGCGCCCCGGCCGCTGGCTGGCGCTGTCCGTCCTGGTGCTGGCCGTGCTGCTGGTGGCCGTCGACGCGACCGTCCTCGGTCTCGCGACCCCCTACATCAGCGAGGACCTCGCGCCCTCCGGCACCCAGCTGCTCTGGATCGGCGACGTCTACTCCTTCGTCATCGCCGGCCTGCTCGTCTCCATGGGCAGCCTCGGCGACCGCATCGGACGCAAGCGGATCCTGCTCGTCGGCGCCACCGCCTTCGGCGCGATATCCGTCCTCAACGCCTACGCGCACACGCCCGAGGTGATGATCCTCGCCCGGGCCCTGCTCGGCGTCGCGGGCGCCACCCTGATGCCCGCCACCCTCGCCCTGATCCGCAACCTCTTCCACGACCCGCGCGAACGCAGCCTCGCCGTCGGCATCTGGGGCGCGGCGGCCTCCGCCGGCGCGGCGGTGGGTCCGGTCGTCGGCGGGTTCCTGCTGGAGCACTTCTGGTGGGGCTCCGTCTTCCTGATCAACCTGCCCGTGATGGCCGTCCTGGTCGTCGTCGGCGTCAGACTGCTGCCCGAGTCCCGCAACCCGAACCCGGGCCCCTGGGACCTGGCCAGCGTCGTCCTGTCCCTCATCGGCATGGTCGGCGTCGTGTACGCGGTCAAGGAGGCGGCCGCCCACGGGTTCGCCTGGGCCACGCTCGCCGCGGGCCTGCTGGGCGCCGCCGCGCTCTACGGCTTCGTCCGCCGCCAGCTGACCATGCCGGTCCCGCTGCTCGACATGCGGCTGTTCCGCAACCGCGGCTTCAGCGGCGCGGTCCTGGCCGACCTGCTGACCATCCTGGGCCTGTCGGGACTGGTGTTCTTCCTGTCCCAGTACCTGCAACTCGTCCAGGGCAGGGGGCCCTTCGAGGCGGGCCTGGCCGAACTGCCCGCCGCCGTCGGCGCGGTGGTGGCCGGGCTGATCGCCGGGCGCGCGGCCCGGCGTTTCTCGGTCCGATCCGTGGTCTCCGGCGGACTCGCCGCCGTCGGACTCGCGCTCGCCGCGCTGACCGTCATCGGCCAGCACACCCGCTACCCGCTGCTCGGCGCGGCCCTGCTGGTCGTCGGCCTCGGCGCGGGCTTCGCCTTCACCGTCACGGCCGACGTGATCCTCTCCAGCGTGCCCGGGGAACAGGCGGGCGCCGCCTCCGCGGTCTCCGAGACGGCGTACGAACTCGGCGCCGCCCTCGGCATCGCCGTGCTCGGCTCCATCGTGACCGGCGTCTACCGCGACTTCACCGGCCCCGCCGGCACCCCGGCCGCGGCCCACGAGTCACTGGGCGGTGCGGTGCACGCCGCCGCCGGGCTCCCGGCGCCCGCCGGCCAGGCACTGCTCGACTCCGCCCGGCAGGCCTTCGTCGACGGCCTGGCCCTCGCGGCGGGCGTCGGCGCCGCCGTACTCCTGGCCGCCGCCGCGGCGTCCTGGTACCTGCTGCGGGGCCAGCGCCTGGAGGACGGGGTGGAACACCCGTAGCGCCACGACACGGAAACGCGATGCGGCGGACCGCCCACCGGGCGGTCCGCCGCATCGCGTACGCGGGTCCGCGGCGCTACGCCGCCTTCGCCTTGCTCGCGTACATGTCCACGTACTCCTGGCCGGACAGCCGCATGACCTCCGTCATCACGGAGTCGGTCACGGCCCGCAGGACGTAGCGGTCGCGGTCCATGCCCTCGTAGCGGGAGAACTCCATCGCCTCGCCGAAGCGGACCGTGACCCGGCCCGGCCGCGGCAGGCCTGCGCCGCCCGGCTGGAGCTTGTCGGTGCCGATCATGGCGAACGGGACCACCGGGGCGCCGGTCATCAGGGTCAGCCGGGCGATACCGGTGCGGCCCCGGTAGAGACGGCCGTCGGGGGAGCGGGTGCCCTCCGGGTAGATGCCGAAGATCCGGCCCTCGTCCAGCACCCGCCGCCCGGTCATCAGCGCCGCGACCCCGCCCCGGCCGCCGTCGCGGTCGACCGGGATCATGCCGACGCCGGTGAAGAACCAGGCCATCAGCCGGCCCTTGAGGCCCTTGCCGGTGACGTACTCGTCCTTGCCGATGAAGACGACCTGCCGGTCGCAGACCAGCGGCAGGATCATCGAGTCGATGAAGGTGAGGTGATTGCCGGCCAGGATCACCGGACCCTCGCCCGGGATGTTCTCCACACCCTCCACCCGTGTGCGGAACATCAGGCGCATGATCGGGCCGAGCACTGCCTTGATGAACACGAAGCGGGACAACGGGCCCTCCGGTGTCGGGGATGCGGTATGAGTCTGTGCAGGTGAGGACATTACTCGGGCCCCGGGGGGTCACGCACCTCGGGTCACCCGGGTCTTACACGCCGTTGACGCGTGTTCACCTGCGGCGCGTGGGCGTTGCGCGGCGGTAACACGCACGCGGCGATGTGAGGCAGGTCGCGTCCGCGAGGACCGGGTCCGCAGCGCGGCCACGGCCCGGATCGAAGCACATCCGGGCCGCGCACCGGGTGAGGCGCGCCGCCCGGGTGCCGTCACGGAGCCCGTGCCCTTCGCCTACCCCGGCACGCCGCCGTCAAGCCGACGGCACGTCAGCGTCCGCGCCCCACACGACATCCCCGCGCACCCGCGTGTTCGGGCCGCGGTCTCCCGCTCGTCATGTACGCGCCCCTACGATCGGCCCGCACGGAACGGTCGACGGCAGGAGGGCCCCATGGGAACGCAGGAGTCGGACGAGCGGGCGGGCGGCGGCACCGGACGGCGGGCGCTCCTCGGGGCGGCGGTGCTCGGCGCGGGCGGGGCCGTACTGGGCCTGCCCGGGACGGCGAGAGCCGCCGACGCCCGGCACGGCGGCGGTGTGCAGAGCCTGCCCGTACCGACCGTCATCGGTCACCGCGGTGCCAGCGGCTACCGCCCCGAGCACACCTTCGGCTCCTACGAGCTGGCCCTGGACCTGGGCGCCGACATCGTCGAGGCGGGCGACCTGGTGCCCACCAAGGACGGTCACCTCGTCTGCCGGCACGAGCCGGAGATCGGCGGCACCACGGACGTCGCCGACCACCCGGAGTTCGCCGACCGCAAGCGCACCACACTGCTCGACGGGGTCTCCACGACCGGCTGGTTCACCGAGGACTTCACGCTCGCCGAGCTCAAGACGCTCCGCGCCACCGAGCGCATCCCGGCCAACCGCCCGCACATCACCCTCTACGACGGCCGCTGGGAGATCCCCACCTTCGAGGAGGTGCTCCGCTGGCAGAACGAGCAGACCCGCAAGCGCGGCAAGCAGGTCTGGATCTACCCCGAACTCAAGCACCCCACCTACTTCCGCAAACTGGGCCTGGGCACGGAGGAGCGCCTGGCACGGCTGCTGCGCAAGTACGGCAAGGACCGGAAGAACTCGCCCGTCATCATCCAGTCCTTCGAGCCCACCAGCATCCAGCGGATGAACAAACTCGTCGGCAACCCCCTCGCCGTCCTGCTGTCCGGCGCGAACACCCGCCCCTGGGACTTCGTCGAGACCGGCGACCCGCGCACCACGGCCGACCTCGTCACGCCCAAGGGACTGAAGGAGATCGCCTCCTACGCGCAGGGCATCGGCCCGACCCTTGACCTGATCATCCCGAAGGACTCCGCCGGGCGGCTCACCGAGCCGACGACGCTCGTCCGCGACGCACATCGAGCGGGCCTGATCCTGCACCCGTACACCATGCGCAACGAGAACCCCTTCCTTCCCGCGGAGTTCCGCAAGGGCGGCGACCCCGACGCCTACGGCGACGTCTTCGGCGCGTTCCGGACGTACTTCGCCACCGGCATCGACGGCATCTTCACCGACAACCCGGACACGGGTGTGCTGGCCCGCGAGGACTTCGTCAACGGCTGAGCGCACACACCCGGTTGGGGTGACCTTGGGCCGCCCGGGCAACCCGTCGCCCGGGCGGCCGCGTCGACGTGCATATGACGCACGACCTGCTCACCTCTCTGCGCCCCCTGCTCACCGCCGAGGCCTCGGCCGAGGCATATGCGTCCGGAACCGAGCCCGGCGACCTGGAACAGGCGGTCTGGCTGCGCCTGCTGGAACGCCTGGCGGCCGACGGCCCGCCCCCCGACCCGCACCGCTGGCTGCGCGGCGCCGTCCGCACCGAGGTCCGCCGTACCCGCCGCACGGCCCGCAACGAGCGGCCGTACGGGACCGAACCCGCCGGTGTCGCCGTGGACGCCCACGAGCCCGAGCGGCTTGCGCTTGCCGCGGCCCGGCACCGCGCGCTGCGCGACGCCGTGCGCCGGCTGCCGGGCCGCTGCCCCCGCCTGATGGAGGCCCTGTTGTCGCCCAGGGACCTCACATACCGGGAAATCGCGGGGGAGTTGGGTATCTCACAGGGCAGTCTTGGCCCGGAACGCTCCCGATGTCTGGGATGTCTGCGGCGATTGCTGACGCCGGAGGTTGCGGCCGGCTGAGGACGGGGATAGGAGTGGGGGACCACAGGTGATCAGGTGAGCGGGAGGCATGCGCACATGGGCATGAGCGTGACCATCTCGGCGGCGACCGAACAGGATGCCGAGCAGATCTTCCGGCTGCAGTACCTCTGCTTCCAGAGCGAGGCGGCGCTGTACGCCAACTACCGCATCGACCCGCTCGTCCAGACCCTGGACTCCGTGCGCGAGGAGGTCGCCGCCGACTGCGTCTTCGTGGCGCGGCTCGGCGACGAGGTCGTCGGCTCGGTGCGGGGGCGGGTGACCGAGGACGGGGCGGCGGCCATCGGCAAGCTCTGCGTCCACCCCCGCCTCCAGGGGCACGGCATCGGAGCCCGGCTGCTGCGGGCCGCCGAGTCCGCCCTGGTCGAGGAGCGTGGCGCCAAGCGGTTCCGGCTGCACACCGGGCACCGCAGCGAAGGCAACCTGCGGCTGTACCGCCGGGTCGGCTACGAGACGGTGGGGACCGCCGAGGGCACCGACGGCGTACCCATGATCGTCCTGGAGAAGCCGGCGGAGACGTACGCGACCACGGCCTGAGCTGCCGCCGGGTCCCGGCGACCGCTACGCGGTGCGGGCCCGGCGCAGCCAGTACAGGGCAGACAGCGGCAGCAGCACGGGAATGAAGAGGTACCCCATCCCGTAGTCCGACCACACGGTCGCGTCGGGGAAGGCCGACGGCTCCACCAGCGTCCAGGTGCCGACCGTCAGCACCCCCACCAGTTCGGCGGCGCAGCACACCTGCGCCGCCTTGCGGGCCGTCTCGCCGCCGCGCACCAGGGTGTAGGTGATGAACCCGTAGACGACACCCGCCAGGGCCGACAGCGCGTAGGCGAGCGGGGCCCGGTCGAACTCGGTGGCGATCTGGTACGCGGACCGCGACACCGCGCCGACGACCATCACGCCGTACAGCCACACCAGCAGGATGCCGGGCCCGCCGATCAGCCGCTGCCCGGTCCGCTTCTCCTGCGTGTTCTCCTGCGTGGCCACCATCTCAGCCTCCCCAGATGTCATACAGCCGGACCTCCAGGACGGCGAGGACGACCCCGCCGGCCGCGACCGTCACCGAACCCCAGCGGGTGCGCTCGGCCAGCGACATGAACCCCGCCGCCGGCACACAGGCGAAGGCGCCCAGCAGATACGCGACGAAGATCGTCGTGCCCTGCTCCGGATCCTCGCCCCGCGCCAGCTGCACGACGCCGACCACCAGCTGGATCAGCGCCAGCGCCGAGACCACGGCCATGCCGATGAAGTGCCAGTCCTTCGTCGGCTGGTCACGGTAGGCGGCCCAGCCGCACCAGGCGGCCAGCAGCAGTGCGGCGACGCCGGTCACCAGCGTCAGGACGTCAAGCATGGCAGCGAGCCTATTACGGCCCAAAAGGCCCGCCGTCCCCGGCCCCGGGGCCCGGCCGAGGCGCGGCTCTGCGCCGTCGGCATCCTCACCACGGCCCTCGTCGCCGCCGGCACGGGGACCGTGGCGTTGGCCACAACCCACCGGGCCGGCGAACTCGACGCCGACCTGGTGGTCACCGGCCTCCCGGCCTTGTCGGCACTGGTCACCGAGGGCGGAATCGAGATCACCGCCCGAGGCTGATCGGAATCCCTGGGACCGCCTGCTGTCCACCGCTGTCCAGTATCCGGACGGCGGTCTCCGGCCAGGGGCATACGTCTGCTTTACTGATCGGCATGAGCACCACGAGCGACCGCACCCCTGCGACCGAGGCGACGACGACGCCCGGTGCTCGTTGTATGTGCCGCCGAATGTGCGCCTTCTAGAGGGCCCCCGCACCACCTGAGCCTCGCGCCCCGAAGCGAGCGCCCGCTCATGCCCGCCCGCGCCCGACGCGCACGCGGCCCGAGCCACGCCCCGCGCACACGTTTCTCCCCGGTCCCACCGCCATGGCGCACCGCCACCGCGAGAACCGTGCCGCGTTCCGAAGGCCCCCAAGAACCCGAAGAACAACGCCCCGTGCCCGGCGCACACCACCGCGCCGCGCACTCGACAGTGACGGAAACCCACGTGATCACCACATCGGGCCTCACCAAGGTCTATCGTTCACGCGGCCGCGAGGTCACCGCCCTGGACGGCGTCGACCTGCACGTCCGCGAGGGCGAGGTGTACGGCGTCATCGGCCAGTCCGGCGCCGGCAAGTCTTCGCTCATCCGCTGCGTCAACCTCCTGGAGCGCCCCACCGCCGGCACGGTCACCGTCGACGGCCGGGACCTCACCGCGCTGGCCGGTCGCGGCCCCCGCGCGGGCCGGGAACTGCGGCAGGCGCGCAGCCGTATCGGCATGGTCTTCCAGCACTTCAACCTGCTCTCCTCGCGGACCGTGCGGGACAACGTCGAACTGCCGCTGGAGATCCTCGGGAAGTCGGGGAAGGAACGTTCCCGCAAGGCGCTGGAACTGCTCGACCTCGTCGGCCTCGCCGACAAGGCCGGTGCCTACCCCGCCCAGCTCTCCGGCGGTCAGAAGCAGCGTGTCGGCATCGCCCGCGCCCTGGCCGGCGACCCCAAGGTCCTGCTCTCCGACGAGGCCACCAGCGCCCTCGACCCGGAGACCACCCGCTCCATCCTCCAGCTGCTGCGCGACCTCAACCGGCAGCTCGGGCTGACCGTCCTGCTCATCACCCACGAGATGGACGTCGTCAAGAGCATCTGCGACTCGGCCGCACTCATGGACCGCGGCCGCATCGTCGAGTCCGGCACGGTCGGCGAACTCCTCGCCACCCCCGGTTCCGAACTGGCCGCCGCGCTCTTCCCGGTCGGCGGCGACGCCTCCGCGGAGGACCGCACCGTCCTCGACGTCACCTTCCACGGCGAGGCCGCCACCCAGCCCGTCATCTCCCAGCTCTCCCGCACCTACAACATCGACATATCGATCCTCGGCGCCGCCATCGACACCGTCGGCGGCCTCCAGGTCGGCCGGATGCGCATCGAACTGCCCGGCCGCTACGAGGACAACGTCGTGCCTGTCGGCTTCCTGCGCGAACAGGGGCTGCAGATCGACGTGGTGAACGAGACGCCGGACCCGGCCGGCGTCTCGACCGCGTCGGCCTCGCCGGTGAAGGAAGGTGCCAAGTGACCTGGTCGCAGATGCAGCCCCTGCTGGAGCAGGCCTCCTGGGAGACCCTGATCATGGTCGGCTGGTCCACCCTGATCGCCGTCGTCCTCGGACTTCCGCTCGGCGTGCTCCTCGTCCTCACCGACCGCGGCGGCCTGCTGCAGAACGTCCTGGTCAACAAGGTCATCGGGCAGATCGTGAACATCGGCCGCTCGATGCCCTTCATCATCCTCATGGTCGCGCTGATGAGCTTCACCCGCTGGGTCACCGGCACCACCATCGGCAGCGAGGCCGCGATCGTGCCGCTCGCCATCGGCGGCATCCCGTTCTTCGCGCGGCTCGTCGAGACCGCCGTGCGCGAGGTCGACGGAGGGCTCGTCGAGGCCGTCCAGTCCATGGGCGGCAACACCTGGACCATCGTCCGCAAGGTCCTGGTCCCCGAGGCGCTCCCCTCCCTGATCGCCTCCACCACCACCACGATCATCGCCCTCATCGGTTACTCCGCCATGGCCGGCACTGTCGGCGGCGGCGGCCTCGGCGACCTCGCCGTCCGCTACGGCTACCAGCGCTTCGAGCCCGGCTTCATGTGGATCACCGTCGCGCTGCTCGCCGTCGCGATCTCCCTCATCCAGTTCGCCGGCGACTACGCGGCCCGCACCCTGCACCGCCGCGGCGGACGCGGCGGAGCGGCGCCCGGGCTCCGGCTGCTCAGGGCCAAGGAGCCCGCCGCGGCCGACGTGAGCAAGGTCGCCTGACCGCACTCCCCAGACTCCCCGCCCCACCGGGACGGGGTCGCACCACCTCAGGAAAGGCACTTTTCGTGCGTAACACCGCCAAGTTCACCACCGCCGTCCTCGCCGTCGGAGCCCTCACCCTCGGCCTGACCGCCTGCGGCTCCGACAAGGACTCCGCCTCCGACACCTCCGGTCCGCTGGTCGTCGCCGCGAGCCCCACCCCGCACGCCGAGATCCTCGACTACGTCAAGGACAACCTGGCGAAGGACGCGGGCCTCGACCTCGAGGTCAAGGAGTTCACCGACTACGTCACGCCGAACACGGCGACGGAGGACGGCTCCGTGGGGGCGAACTACTTCCAGACCCAGCCCTACCTCGACGACTTCAACAAGAAGAACGGCACCCACATCGTGTCCGTCGTCGACGTGCACCTGGAGCCCCTCGGCCTCTACTCCCACAAGGTGAAGAAGGCCGACGACCTGAAGAGCGGTGCGACCGTCGCCGTCCCCAACGACACCGTCAACGAGGGCCGCGCCCTTCAGCTGCTCGCCGCCAACGGGATCATCACCCTCAAGGACGGCGTCGGCACCGCGGCGACCCCCTCGGACATCACCGAGAACCCGAAGAAGCTCGAGTTCAAGGAGCTGGAGGCGGCCCAGACCCCGCGCTCCCTGGACGACGTGGACGCGGCGGTCGTCAACGGCAACTACGCCATCGAGGCCGACCTGAAGCCCGCCCAGGACGCCCTCGTCCTGGAGAGCGCCAAGGGCAATCCGAACAGCAACCTCCTCGCCGTCAAGGAGGGCCACGAGGACGACCCGCGCGTCAAGAAGCTCGCGAAGCTCCTCAACTCGCCCGAGGTGAAGAAGTTCATCGAGGACAAATACGCGGGCGCCGTCCTGCCCTCCTTCTGATCCTCCGGCCGAGCCTCCCTGCGGACCGCCGTCCGGGCCGATCCCCGCGTCATCCACCGGGTCCGCTCCGTGCTCACGGGGCGGACCCGGTGGTGTGGTTGAGTGCTTTCATGCTGCATGCTGGGCAGTTCGAGCAGGCCCTGACGGTCACACAGGTTACGGAGCGGCGCATGACGAGCACCTTCCCCAACATCTCCATCAGCACGGAGCGGTTGGTGCTGCGCCCCCTCGACGAGGACGACGTCCCCGCGCTGGCCGCGATGATGAACGACGAGCAGGTCGCCGCCTGGACCCACGTACCCCAGCCCTTCACCGAGGACAACGCCGCCACCTGGATCGGCGAGTACGCCCCCGCCGAGCGCACCGCCGGCCGGGGACTCGACCTCGCCGTCACCGAGTTCCTCACCCAGCGGCTGGTCGGTGTCATCCAGCTGACCAAGACCAACTGGCACGTACGGGCCACCGAACTCTCGTACATAATCGCCCCCTGGGCCCGGGGTGAGGGGTACGCGTCCGAGGCGGCCCTCGCCACCGCCCAGTGGCTCTTCGGCGACCAGAAGTTCGAACGCGTCGAGCTGCGCACCGCGGCCGACAACACCGCCTCCCAGCAGGTCGCCCAGAAGATCGGCTGCATCAGCGAGGGTGTCCTGCGCGGCGCCTGTATAGCCCGCGTACGCACCGAGGACGGCGTCTGGACGGACGTACGCACCGACTTCATCGTGTGGAGCCTGCTGCCGGAGGACCTGGAGGGCACCACCGGGCAGCTGACCGACACCGATGGTTTCACCACCTTCACGGACTGGAACTGACAGACGGGGCCGACCGGCGCCACCACCCCGGACCCAGGCCGCACCAGGTACGCTCACGGGGCGCACCCGTGACGGTACCGCGACCACGACCTGCGAAAACCCTGGAGACTGACGACGATGGCCGACCGGGTCACGGTGATCGGCTGGGACGGTTCGCCACTGACCGCCGCGGCACGCTCAGCACTGGGTGCCGCCACCCTCGTGGCCGGCGCCGCCCACCACCTGGCACTTCCCGAGGTGCCGCCCGCCGCCGAACGCATCCGTCTCGGGAGCGTCGCCCTCGCCGCCCGCCGACTCGCCGCCCATCGCGGTACGACGGTCGTACTGGCCGACGGCGACCCCGGCTTCTTCGGCGTCGTACGCACCCTGCGGGCCCCCGAGTTCGGCCTGGAGGTCGAGGTCGTCCCCGCCGTCTCCTCCGTGGCCGCCGCCTTCGCCCGCGCCGGGATGCCCTGGGACGACGCCCATGTGGTCGTCGCCCACCCGCGCACCCTGCGCCGCGCGGTGAACGTGTGCCGGGCCCACACCAAGGTCGCGGTCCTCACCTCACCGGGCGCAGGACCGGCCGAACTCGGCCTGCTGATGGAGGGCGTCCACCGCACCTTCGTCATCTGCGAGGAACTGGGCACCACCCGCGAGCGGGTCACCGTCGTCACCTCCGACAAGGCCGCCGACCACGCCTGGCGCGACCCGAACGTCGTGATCGTGGCGGGCGGCAGCGCCGGTCCGGCCGCCGCGGGCGACGGCACCGGCTGGATCGCCGGCCGCGACCCCGCCACCGGCCCGCGTGGCTGGTCGCTGCCCGCCTCGGCCTACGGCGGCGAACTGGGCGAGGGCGAGACCGACCTGCTGCGCACCGCCCAACTCGCCCGGCTCGGTCCGCGCCTCGGCGACCTCGTGTGGGACATCGGCTGCGGCAGCGGCGCCTTCGCCACCGAGGCCGCCCGCGGCGGCGCCGCCGTCATCGCCGTCGACCGGGACCGGGACGCATGTGCCCGCACCGAGGCCACCGCACGGCATTTCGGCGTCCAGCTCCAGACCGTGCACGGCAACGCCCCGCACATCCTGGAGAACCTCCCCGAACCGGACGTGGTCCGGGTCGGCGGCGGGGGAGCGGCCGTGGTCTCCGCGGTCGCGGACCGCCGCCCGCAGCGCATCGTGGCGCACGCCGCGACCCGCGACGCGGCCGAACTCGTGGGCAGGGACCTGACGGAGCACGGGTACCGCGTCGAGTGCGCCCTGCTGCAGTCCGTCGGACTCGACACCCGGGCCTGGACGGAGACGGAGCGGAGCGTCGCGTTCCTGCTCAGCGGAGAGATCGTGCGGCGCGAGGCCGCCCGCTGAGGTCCCGCCGTGACCGCGCCCCGTGATCGGTTGTTCATACCGCGCGGGGTAGGCTGGCGGATTGTTGTACCGCATGCGGACACCCGGCAGTTCGTCGGTCGATGTCCGTAAAAACCCGCACCTTCGGGGGCGGGTGTGGTACGGCAGAACCGGAGGACGCGCAACGTGGCGCAGTCCACAGCGGGCCGTCGCGGATCAAGCTGTCGTGGCGGGGGAACGACCGCGACAATGCCACTCAATGGCTTTGTCGTCATTTCCCGCGGGTCGTTCGTGCCGCTGGGCATGCCCGCTCGTTCTTCACTACGGGCGGTCGGTGCGCCGTCCCGGGTGAGCTGGTCGTAGAAGCACTAACCGATGGGCGAGGGGTTACGCATGACCGACACCGGCCAGATCCCGGGCGAGGGGCTGCCGGAGAACGCAGGCATGGTGGAGCAGCCGGGCGTCCCCGCACCCGGCGCGTACACCTACCTCTCCGAGACCACCGCCGAGGACGAGGACCTGTTGTTGCTGCCGGGAGCCCAGAGTGCCTGGGGCAACGAGGTCGCGCCGCCGGCGCCGGAGCCGGTCGTCGAGGCCGTGCACCAGCCCGGCCCGCACGAGATGTCCGGCCGTGACAGCGGTTCGGTCGACCTCGGCGGCGTCCGGCTGCCCGATCCGGCGCAGGACCCCGCGTCCGCCCCGGCCCCGCCGCGCAGGCCCCTCCACCTCGGTCCGCCGATCCCGGACACCTCCGCCAGCCCGGTCCGCTCCCTCGCCGACCGCGGCCCCGCCGACGTGCCGGTACGGCATCCGGGCCCGCCGACCGCGGGGCCCGAGTACCTCGACGTGCCGCAGGCCGCCGTGCCGACCCCGCAGGCGGCGGCCCCCTGGGGAGCGCAGGCGGCGCCGCAGGCCGAGGAGGCCCCGGTGAACGCCGGGGCGGGGCATGCGGAAACGGTTGTTCCGGTACCGCAGCAGCAGCAGTCGGCCGAGCCGGTGGGCGCGGCCGAGGCGCTCGTGACCCGCGTGGCGACGGAGGCCGTGGCGGCGACCGGCGGGACGTCCGGGGGCCCCGGCGAGCCCGGCGAACCGCAGGAGGCTCCCGCGCCGGAGGCGGTCTCCGCACCGCAGGAAGCGCCCGTACCGCAGGAGGTGGCGCCGACCGACGCGGAGCAGGCGACCACCCCCGCGGAGGAAGCCGTACCGGATCCCGAGACGGCCCCCGCCGAGCCCATGGACCCCGCGACCCCTGTGACCGAGTCTGTCCAGGCGGCGGCCGAGGACCACGCCGGGCCCGAGCAGACGCCGGGGGAGCCGGTGGCCCAGGTGGCCCAGCTGGTCCCCGCGGAGTCGGCTCCGGAGGAAGCCTCGGCGCAGACACCGGCGCAAGCCCCGTCGGAAGCCCCGCAGGCACTCGGCGAACCCCCGGTGGGCAACACCCCGGAGGCCCCCGAGCCGCAGGAAGCCCCGCCCTCCCCGGCACCCGAGCCCGAGCCCGGCGACGTCCAGGCGCCCGGCGCGTCGGTGTCCGTCGCGGAACCCGCGCCCGTCGCGGCACCCGAGGCGGTCGTGCCCGAAGCGGTCGCGCCCGAGCCGTCCCCGGTTCCGGAGCAGGCTGCTCCGGTCCAGGTGGAACCCGGACAGCCGGAGGCCCGGCCCGCCCCGGAGGAAGCGCCGGACGCGCAGCCGGACGTCCTGCCCGCGCCGGAGTTCGCCGTCCCCCAGCCGTCCCCGGCAGCCGGTCCGGAGCCGCAGGCCGTCGAGGCCCCCGCACCACAGCCGGCCCAGGGCCCCCAGTCCCTCGTGGACGCCACCATGCCCCAGGAGCAGGAGCAGGAGCAGGAGCAGGAGCAGGAGCAGGAGCAGGAGCAGGAGCAGGAGCCGACAGCCGTGGCCGACGGCGCGGCGGAGCCCCTGCCCGCCGCGGCCCCCGCCCTCCAGGAACCGCAGCCCGCCCAGCCCGTGGCCCAGTTCATGCCCGTCGACGGCGGTCAGGTGCCCACCACCCCGCACCTCGCGCCCACGCCCCCGGAGGCGGTCCTGGTCCCGCCGGCGGCTCCGGCAGCGGAGCCCGTCGCCGCGGCCCCGGTGGTCGAGGACGCCGCGGCCGGGGTACCGGCGCCGCGCGAGGCCGATCCCGAAGTCGTCCAGAGCGTCGACGACCTGGACACCCGGGGCGCCGGCGAGGACGACCACGTGACCGAACCCGCCGAACCCGCCGAAGCGGGGGCCCCCGACGCGCAGCCCGCCCCCCAGGAAGACCCGCACGACGTGAGCACGCCTGCGGCCGTGGCAGCCCGGCAGCCCGCCGGCCCGGCGGCTCCCGCCTACGACGACGCCGAGCGCGAGGCCGTACTGAAGGTCATGCGCGAGCGCCGCGACATCCGCAACGGCTTCCGCAGTGACCCCATCCCGCACGAGGTGCTGCTCCGCGTTCTTGAGGCCGCGCACACCGCGCCGTCCGTCGGTCACTCGCAGCCCTGGGACTTCGTCGTCATCCGCTCCGCCGACACCCGGCGCGCGATGCACGAACTGGCGATGCGTCAGCGCGACGCGTACGCGAAGTCGCTGCCCAAGGGCCGGGCCAAGCAGTTCAAGGAACTCAAGATCGAGGCCATCCTCGACACGCCGGTCAACATCGTCGTCACCGCCGACCCGACCCGTGGCGGCCGGCACACCCTCGGCCGCCACACCCAGCCGCAGATGGCGCCGTACTCCTCCGCGCTCGCCGTCGAGAACCTGTGGCTCGCAGCTCGCGCCGAGGGCCTCGGCGTCGGCTGGGTCAGCTTCTTCGACGAGCGCGAGATGGTCCGCGCCCTCGGCCTGCCCGAGCACCTGGACGTCGTCGCCTACCTGTGCGTCGGATACGTCGACGAGTTCCCGGACGAGCCCGAGCTGATGCAGGCCGGCTGGTCCAAGCGCCGCCCGCTGTCCTGGGTGGTGCACGAGGAGACGTACGGCCGTCGCGCCCTGCCCGGCGAGGCACCGCACGACCTGCTCGCCGAGACCGTCGCGCAGATCCGCCCGCTGGACGCCAAGGCGCTCGGCGAGGCCTGGGAGCGGCAGAAGCGCATGACCAAGCCGGCCGGCGCGCTCGGCATGCTGGAGATCATCTCCGCCCAGCTGTCCGGACTGTCCCGGCAGTGCCCGCCGCCCATCCCGGAGCCCGCGGCCGTCGCCGTCTTCGCCGGTGACCACGGAGTGCACGCCCAGGGCGTCACCCCGTGGCCTCAGGAGGTCACCGCCCAGATGGTGGCCAACTTCCTGGGCGGCGGAGCGGTCTGCAACGCCTTCGCCACCCAGGTCGGCGCCGAGGTGTGTGTCGTGGACGTCGGTGTCGCCACCGACCTGCCCGCGACGCCGGGCCTGCTGCCCCGCAAGGTCCGCGCGGGCACCTCCGACATGACCACCGGCGCGGCGATGACCCGCGAGGAGGCCAAGCAGGCCATCGAGGTCGGCATCGAGACCGCCCGCGACCTGGTGGCTGCGGGCAACAAGGCGCTGCTCACCGGCGAGATGGGCATCGCGAACACCACCGCGTCCGCCGCGCTCATCTCCGTCTTCACCGGTGCCGACCCGGCCGAGGTCACCGGCCGCGGCACCGGCATCAACGACGAGACGCTGGCCCGCAAGACCGAGGTCGTCCGCCGCGCCCTCGAACTCCACCAGCCGGACCCGGCCGACCCGATCGGGGTGCTCGCGGCGATCGGCGGCTTCGAGCACGCGGCCATGGTCGGCCTGCTGCTCGGCGGTGCCTCCCTGCGCACCCCGGTGATCCTGGACGGCGTCAGCGCCGGTGCCGCCGCCCTGGTGGCCCGCGCGATCGCCCCCGAGGTCCTCGCGGCCTGCATCGCCGGACACCGCAGCGCCGAGCCCGGCCACGTCGCCGCGCTCAACAAGCTGGGCCTGCGTCCGTTGGTCGACCTCGACCTCCGCCTCGGCGAGGGGACGGGCGCGCTGCTCGCCCTGCCGATGGTGCAGAGCACGGCACGGGCGATGCACGAGGTGGCGACGTTCGACTCGGCGGGCGTCACCGAGAAGTAGCCGAGAAACTGCCGAGCAGCTGCCGGGAACAACCGAACGGCCGAGAAGTACGCGAAGCAGCCGTCGCACGACGCGGGGCCCGGGACCACGGTGCCGGGCCCCCGCCGGGGCCGCCGTGCTCCCAGCCCCACCCGGCGACCGGGGTCCATCCACCGGACTGGTGGTCCACCCACCGGACCACCCGGGCCCCGCCCGCCACCCCGCCGTAAAATCCGCACGTCAGCGACACCGCCGCAAGAGGAGCCGTCCCCTCATGGCCGAACACCCCGCCTACCCCGTAGGCCTCCGCCTCGCCGGCCGCCGCGTGGTCGTCCTCGGCGGCGGGCAGGTCGCCCAGCGCCGTCTCCCGGCCCTGATCGCGGCGGGCGCGGACATCCGCCTCGTGTCTCCCGACGCCACCCCCTCGGTCGAGGCCATGGCGGACTCGGGGGAGATCACCTGGGAGCGGCGCCCGTACACCGAAGGCGACCTCGCAGACGCCTGGTACGCCCTGATCGCCACCAGCGACACCGGGGCCAACAACGCCGCCTCCGCCGAGGCCGAGCGGCACCGCGTGTGGTGCGTCCGCTCCGACGACGCCGACCGCGCCACGGCCTGGACCCCGGCCACCGGACACAGCGAGGGCGTCACCGTCGCCGTGCTCACCACCGACGCGCGCCACCGCGACCCCCGCCACACCGCCGCCATCCGCGACGCGGTGGTGGAGGGCCTGCGCGACGGCACCCTCGTCGCCCCGCACCGGCGCATCCGCACACCCGGCGTCGCCCTGGTCGGCGGCGGCCCCGGTGACCCCGACCTGATCACCGTCCGCGGCCGCCGCCTGCTCGCCGAGGCCGACGTCGTCATCGCCGACCGGCTCGGCCCCCGCGACCTGCTCGCCGAACTGCCGCCGCACGTCGAGGTCATCGACGCGGCCAAGATCCCGTACGGACGCTTCATGGCCCAGGAGGCCATCAACAACGCGCTGATCGAGCACGCCAAGCAGGGCAAGGCGGTCGTCCGGCTGAAGGGCGGCGACCCGTTCGTCTTCGGCCGGGGCATGGAGGAGGCCCAGGCGCTGGCCGAGGCGGGTATCGCCTGCACCGTCGTCCCCGGCATCTCCAGCTCCGTCTCGGTCCCCGGCGCGGCCGGCATCCCGGTCACCCACCGGGGCGTCGCCCACGAGTTCACCGTGGTCAGCGGGCACGTCGCCCCCGACGACGAGCGCTCCCTGGTCGACTGGGCGTCCCTGGCGAAGCTGACCGGCACCCTCGTGATCCTGATGGGCGTCGACAAGATCGGCAGGATCGCCGAGACCCTCGTCGCGCACGGCAAGTCCCCCGACACCCCGGTCGCCCTCGTCCAGGAGGGCACCACGGCCGCCCAGCGCCGGGTGGACGCGACCCTCGCCACCGTCGCCGAGGTGGTCGTCGCCGAGGAGGTCAGGCCGCCCGCCGTCATCGTCGTCGGCGAGGTCGTCGCCGTAGGCCCGCACGGGACGGTGTGACGTGGCCGGCATCGTCACGATCGACGACCCCGACGACCCGCGCCTGCACGACTACACCGACCTGACCGACGTCGAACTGCGGCGCCGCCGCGAACCCGCCGAGGGCCTGTTCATCGCCGAGGGCGAGAAGGTCATCCGGCGGGCCGGCGAGGCGGGCTACGCGATGCGCTCGATGCTGCTGTCCGCCAAGTGGGTCGACACCATGCGCGACATCATCGACGAGGCCCCGGCCCCGGTGTACGTCGTCGACCCGGCGCTCGCCGAGCAGGTCACCGGCTACCACGTGCACCGCGGCGCCCTCGCCTCGATGCGGCGCAAGCCGCTGTCCCCGGCCGCCGACCTCCTGACGACCGCCCGTCGCGTCGTCGTCATGGAGTCCGTCAACGACCACACCAACATCGGCGCGATCTTCCGCTCCGCCGCCGCGCTCGGCATGGACGCGGTCCTGCTCTCCCCGGACTGCGCGGACCCCCTGTACCGGCGCAGCGTCAAGGTCTCGATGGGCGCGGTCTTCTCCGTGCCGTACGCCCGCCTCGACACCTGGCCGGCCGGTCTGGCGACGGTCGGAGAGGCGGGCTTCACGCTCCTCGCCCTCACCCCCGACGAGCGGGCCGAGCCCCTCGACGCGGTCGCCCCGCACCGCATGGACCGGGTGGCCCTCATGCTGGGCGCCGAGGGCAGCGGCCTGTCCCGACGAGCCCTGGCGGCGTCCGACACGTGGGTCCGCATCCCGATGTCCCACGGCGTCGACTCCCTGAACGTGGGCGCGGCGGCCGCGGTCGCCTTCTACGCGGTGACGGCGGGACGCCCCTCGGCATAGGCGCCCGTGCGGGCGCGGCCTCAGAGCCCGGACGCGCGCTGCTCCGGAGGACCGCCGGGCACGACTCCCCGCTCCCGGAGTGCCACCCGCCCCTGCTGCGACTCCCGCTCCTGCTGCGTCGCCCGCACGCCGCCCCGCTCGTCGCCGAGCCCGCGCGAGGGCCCCTGACAGCCCTGAGCGGCGGCGATGCCCAGCGCGACCAGCAGCGTCACCACCACGAACACGAACAGGCGCTGCCGCAGCAGCCGCGGATTGGCGGGCCGCCGCCACCTGGTCCCCGTCGTCCTGGGCCCCGTACGGCCGGCTCCGCTGCGCGGTGCGGACCGGCCACCGTCGTTGCGGGAGGGGTTCCGGCCGGTCGTGTCGCGCGAGGACGGCGTGGGCCTGGGCCCGGACCGGCCCCCCGCGCCGCCGCCCCGTGACGGTGTGCCACCGCGCGAGGGTGCCCCGCCCCGGGAGGGCGCTCCGCCCCGCGACGGAACGGACCCCCGGGGCGCGGGTCCACGCGACCCCGACGTGCCGCGCGGCGGGGGAGTGCCCGGTGCGCCCGGCCGGCCCTGCGGACGCCGCGGGCCACGCTCCGGGTAGGTGTCGGCGAGCCGCCCCGTGGGCACGTCCGCCTCACCACTGCGGGGCGCGGGCGGCCGTACGTCGGCCATGCCCTGGGCCTCCCTGGCGGCGATCTCCTTGAGCCGCAGCGACAGTTGCAGGGTGCTGGGGCGCTCCTCCGGGTCCTTGGCCAGGCACGCCCGCACCAGCGGGGCGAGCGCGTCCGGGACGCCGTGCAGCTGGGCCTCCTCGTGCACCACGCGGTAGAGCATCACCTCGGAACTGCCGTGCCCGAAGGGCGAGTCGCCCATCGACGCGTATGCCAGCGTGGCACCGAGCGAGAACACATCCGTGGCCGGGGTGACGGCGGCCCCGCGCACCTGCTCCGGCGCCAGGAACCCGGGCGAGCCGACCGCGGTGCCGACGTGTGTGAGGGTGGAGGCACCGGTGGCCCAGGCGATGCCGAAGTCGATGATCCGCGGCCCCTTCGGGGACAGCAGGATGTTGGACGGCTTCAGGTCCCGGTGCACCACCCCGGCCTCGTGCACGGCGACCAGGCCCTCGGACAGCGCTGCGCCCACGGCCGCGACGTCGGCCGCGACCAGCGGACCCCCGTCCACGACCTTGTCGTGCAGGGAGGGGCCGGGCACGTACTGCGTGGCGAACCAGGGGCGGTCCGCCTCCAGGTCCGCGGCGACCAGCCGGGCCGTGCAGCCGCCCCGGATGCGCCGGGCCGCGGAGACCTCACGCGCGAACCGTGACCGGAACTCCTGGTCCTCCGCCAGGTCGGGCCGGATGACCTTCAGCGCCACCCGCTGCCCCTTCTTGTCGGAGCCCAGGTAGACCACGCCCATTCCACCCGCGCCGAGCCGCCTGTGAAGCCTGAACGAGCCGACGACGCGCGGGTCCTCGCGCCTCAGGCGCATCATCGCCATGTTCATCCCCGCTGCCCGGTCCCTGTGACGTGCCACAGCTTACGTTTCCACGGCCGCCCGCGCGCAGAGGCCGCGCCCTCTCACGAGAACGGATTGTCAGTACCCGGTGCGAGAGTTGAGAGGTGGTCAGCGAACGCGTGGACGGAGTCGCCACGCCGCACCCCTGATCCCAACCGACCGCAGGGGCGGGGGGATTGGGCCGGGAGTGGGCGACCGGGCGGGGAAGGCCGGGGATGGAGGGGAGGGGCCACGCACGTACGGCGCGGTGGTGGGCGGGGTGGGCCCCGGGGCGGGGGCGGAGGCGTGCCGGGAGGTGATCGGAGTGAGGGAAGTCACCGGACAGCCCGGAGATACCCGGACAGGGCGGGCACCCCGTCCGGGAAGACCCCGAGACCCGGGAGCCGGTCTCCACCCAGGGGAGTACTCGGCAGGTGAGGGCTCATCCTCCGGGAGGCCCGGCAATCGGTACGAGGGCATGACGTCCGGCGCACGCCCGACGCATAGATTTGAGGTCAAGCGGCGGGTGCAGCACTCGTCCCCCGAGGTCAGACACCCGCCGCTGCAACGAGACAACGAAACGGTCAGGAGAGGGACCATGGCCCAGACGGTTCCGCGGACGCTGGTCCGCACACGGCAAAGCCGCCGTCAAGGCCGTCGCCACCCCGCGGTGGCGACGCTCATGGCCCTGCCCCTGGCGGTCCTGCTCCTCCTCGTCTTCGACGGGTGGGAGACAGTGGCCACACAGGCGTCGTCCGTGGGTGTGGTGCTGGGGCGCTGAGCGGCGACCCCAGGCCCGGAAGAGCGGTCCGGGCGGGGACATCCATCCATGAAACCCCGTGGGGACGGGGGTGCGGCGGACGGCAAGAAATGCCGGCGCAGCTGGGGAGCTGCGCCGGCATTGCCGTTCCCTCCGGCCGCCTGCGAGGCAGGACCGGTGCTCGACCCAGCCGGCGCGCACGGCCGCACGCCGCGCCTGCGTACCCTCACCCACGTGACCACGGACGCCCCCGCTCTCCTCCCCGCCCTCGAGGCCCGCGCCAGGGAGACGGCCCACGCCCGCACCCCGGCCTGTCCCTGCGGCGCGGCCACCCTCGCCGACCGCCCCGACGCCACCGTCGTCCGGCACGGGGGCACCGTCGCCAAGGCCCACGCCGCGGACGCCGGCCACGCCGAGCTGTCCCTCCGTGTCACCGCGGCCGCCCGCCTCCCCGGCGTATTCCTGCCCCCGCTCTCCCCGGCCCCCGCCGACCTGCACGGGCGGCTCGTCACGTACTGGCCCTACGGCACGCCTGTCGACCCGGAGGACCCGGACGCCGCTCCGTGGGAGGCCGCGGCCACCCTCCTCGCCCGCCTGCACCGCACGCCGGCCCCCACCCCCGTACCGCCCATGCGCGGCCCCGCGAAGGCGGCCCTGGCCGCAGCCCGCCTCCGGGACACCGCACCCGGCCACCCCGCCACCGCGCCCGTACTCGCGGCCTGGGCGGCGCTGCCCGCCTGGGCACGCGACGAGGCCGCCATGCCGGACACGACCACCCTCTGCCACGGCGACCTCCACCTCGGCCAGCTCATACGCCACCCCGCCCCCGCGGGACCCTGGCTGCTGATCGACGTCGACGACCTCGGCACCGGCGTCCCGGCCTGGGACCTGGCCCGCCCCGCGGCCTGGTACGCCTGCGGGCTGCTGCCGTCCGAGGAGTGGCACCGCTTCCTGACCGCCTACCGCGCCTCCGGCGGCCCCGCCGTCCCCGCCGACGGCGACCCCTGGCCCGCCCTGGACGTCCCGGCCCGCGCCCTCACCGCGCAGACCGCCGCTCGGGCCGTCACCAAGGCGGCCCTGGAGGACCGGCCGCTGGACGAAGTGGAGCGTTGCCTCGTCGACGCCTGCGCGCGCATGGCGTCCGTCCGGCCCGTCGCCCCACGGGGTTGAGCCGAAGTTCCGCGAAGTAGGGTGCAACCGACCCGCGGCGGGACAGAGTCTGTCCTGGCGATACGCGAAGCAGGACCGACCGGCGAGGAGTTGAGCCGAGCATGCAGTGCCCCAAGTGCCACGCACCGATGCACACATACAACCGCAACGGCGTTCAGATCGAGCAGTGCAGCGGCTGCCGCGGCATCTTTCTCGACTACGGCGAGCTGGAGTCGCTGACCCGCCTGGAGGCCCAGTGGTCCCAGCCCGCGCCGCCGCCCCCGCCCGCCGCGCCGCAGGCGTACCCGGCGGCCCAGGCTCCGGCCTGGGGCGCCCCGCAGCACGGCGGCCACGGTCACTACGGCCACCACCGCCAGAAGAGCTTCGGCCGCATGCTCTTCTCCAGCTGATCCGTCGCCCGCGGGCCCGCCCGGGCGGGCCCGCACACGACGAAGCCCCCGGCCGTTCGAGGCGGCCGGGGGCTTCGTTCCGGGTGGACGATACTGGGATTGAACCAGTGACCTCTTCCGTGTCAGGGAAGCGCTCTCCCGCTGAGCTAATCGTCCGGGAGTGGTGCGATTACTGCGTGCGCGATACTGGGATTGAACCAGTGACCTCTTCCGTGTCAGGGAAGCGCTCTCCCGCTGAGCTAATCGCGCGGGGATCCGTACGGATCAGTGATCCTGGCGGATCAGTGGACGATACTGGGATTGAACCAGTGACCTCTTCCGTGTCAGGGAAGCGCTCTCCCGCTGAGCTAATCGTCCTTGGAGGTGGAGACGGGATTTGAACCCGTGTAGACGGCTTTGCAGGCCGTTGCCTCGCCTCTCGGCCACTCCACCAGGAGTGCAGAAGGCCCGGGAGGCCCCCTGTTCCTGCGAGCGGACGACGAGGCTCGAACTCGCGACCTCAACCTTGGCAAGGTTGCGCTCTACCAACTGAGCTACGTCCGCCTGTCGGTTCGGTCCGCTTGCGCGGCCCGGCGACGTGATGAACTCTAGCGGATTCCGGGGCCAGTACAAAAACGCGTTTGTGCAGCGTGCTGCGGTGCGTCCGCTCGCGGACCAGGTCAGGGCACCCGGAAGGACACGTTCGGGTCATCTCAGGGCCACCGGCCTAGACTCGGCAGCGTGCTCGACCTCCCTCCCCTCGCCCGCTTCGGCGACCGTCTCGCCACCGGTCTCCTCGACGTCACGAGCGATCCCGCGGCCCTGGACTCCGAGGGGTTCTGGGCGGTCTGCGCGGACTTCGAGGGCCGCCTGACCTGCGCACGCTTCGCGCACGTACGGACCGAGCCGGTGCCCGCGCCCACACCGGGAGCGTGGCGGGGCCCCGCCGTCGGCGACTGGGCGTCCTCGCTCGACCGCGCCGCGTACACGACGGGCGTACGGCGCATCCGCGCGCACATAGCCGCCGGCGAGGTCTACCAGGCCAACCTCTGCCGGGTGCTCTCGGCGCCCGTGGATCCCGGCGCCGACGTCGATGCCCTCACCGCGCTGCTGGCCCGCGGCAACCCGGCGCCGTACGCCGGAACGATCCGGCTGCCCGGACACGGCGTCGAGATCGCCACCGCCTCGCCGGAGCTGTTCCTGCGTCGGAACGGCCGGACGGTCGAGTCCGGACCGATCAAGGGCACCGGCCGGACCGAGGCCGACCTGCTGGAGAAGGACTACGCCGAGAACGTCATGATCGTGGACCTGGTCCGCAACGACCTGGGGCGGGTCTGCGCCACGGGCACGGTCACGGTGCCCGACCTGTGCGCCGTCGAGAAGCACCCGGGCCTCGTCCACCTGGTGTCCGCGGTGCGTGGCGAGCTGTCCCGGGACGCGGGCTGGCCTGAGCTGCTCGACGCCGCCTTCCCGCCCGGGTCCGTCACCGGCGCGCCCAAGTCCAGCGCCCTGCGGATCATCGAATCGCTGGAGACCGCGCCCCGGGGCCCGTACTGCGGGGGCGTCGGCTGGGTCGACGCCGACCGGGGGACGGGCGAGCTGGCCGTCGGCATCCGCACCTTCTGGATCGACCGGTCCACCGACGGCGCCGCGCGGCTGCGCTTCGGCACGGGTGCCGGCATCACCTGGGGCTCCGAGCCGCAGGGCGAGTGGCGGGAGACCGAACTGAAGGCCTCCCGGCTGCTCGCGGTAGCGTCGGGGGCGTACGAGGCGAACGGAACCGGAGAGGCGCTGGCGACGTGAAGATCTGGCTCGACGGCAGGTTGCAGGACATCGGGTCAGCCCGTGTCTCCGTCCTCGACCACGGGCTGACCGTGGGCGACGGCATCTTCGAGACGGTGAAGGCGGTGGACGGCAGGCCGTTCGCGCTGACCCGGCACCTGGACCGGCTGACCCGCTCGGCCCGCGGCCTCGGCCTGCCCGACCCCGACCTCGACGAGGTGCGCCGCGCCTGCGCCGCGGTCCTCGACGCCAACCCGATGCCGCTGGGCCGGCTGCGCATCACCTACACCGGAGGCCACGGCCCCCTCGGCTCCGACCGCGGCGAGCACGGCCCGACCCTGGTCGTCGCCCTCGGCGAGGCCGCCCGCCGCCCCGACTCCACGGCCGTCGTCACCGTCCCCTGGACCCGCAACGAGCGCGGCGCGCTCACCGGCCTGAAGACCACCTCCTACGCCGAGAACGTCGTCGCCCTCGCCCGCGCCCGCGAACGGGGCGCCTCCGAGGCGCTGTTCGGCAACACGGTGGGCCGGCTGTGCGAGGGCACCGGTTCGAACGTCTTCGTCGTCCTCGACGGCGAGATCCACACGCCGCCGGTCGCCTCGGGCTGCCTCGCCGGGATCACCCGCGCCCTGGTGGTCGAGTGGACCGGGGCCCGCGAGACCGACCTCCCGCTGGATGTCCTGGAGCGCGCCGACGAGGTCTTCCTGACCTCGACCCTGCGGGACGTACAGGCCGTGCACCGCGTCGACGACCGCGAACTGCCGGGCACCCCGGGACCGGTGACCGCCAAGGCCATGCGGATCTTCGAGGAGCGGTCCGGGGACGACCTGGATCCATGACCCCGCATCCCCGACCGGGAACCGCGAAGCCGCCGATATTCGGCTGCCGTTCTCGTCCACGGTGGGTAGAACTGCCGTGATGACCACGACCCTGCGGCCGACCGAGCCGCTCCAGCGCACCGCCGACGGGACCCGATCGCGCCACTACCAGGTGTGCGTGAACAGCCGCCCCGTCGGCGTGCTGCACCTCGGCACCTCACCCTCCCTCGGCGACTCGGTGGCCGTGATCCACGAGCTGCGCGTCGACGAGCCGGACCGCCGGCGCGGCCGGGGCACGGTGGCCGCGCTCGCCGCCGAGGAGGTGGCGCGTTCCTGGGGCTGCCGGCAGATCGAGGCGGGCGTCGCCGGTGACGCCGAGGCGGGCACCCGGCTCGCGCAGGCACTCGGCTACGTCCTGCGCAACCGCACCATGAGCAAGCCGCTCGGCACCACCCCGCCCGCCCTGCCCCCGGGCAGCGCGGCACGGCCCATGACACCGGAGGACTTCGCCGCCTGGCACGCCTACGAGTCCGAGCGGTACGCCCGCACCTGGATGGAACGGGGCGTGCCCGAGGCCGACGCGCGCGAGAAGGCCCGCCGTGATCACGAAGTGCTGCTGCCTCAGGGGCTGGACACCGAGAACATGCTGTTCAGCGTGTTGGAACACGAGGGCGAGCGGGTCGGGATCCTGTGGCTGGCGCTGCGGGAGGACGGGGCCTTCGTGTTCGACGTCGAGGCCGACGCGCCCCACCGGGGCCGGGGCCACGGCCGTACCCTGATGCTGCTGGCCGAGGCCCGGACGATCGCCGCCGGGCTGCCCCTGATCGGCCTCAACGTCTTCGCGGGGAACACCGCGGCCGAACGGCTCTACGAGTCGCTCGGCTACGAGACCACGCGGTACATCTACCGCAAGCCGCTGCTGTGACGGCGGGCGGCCGGTCCCGGACCCGCCGCCGTCCTCAGCCCCGCTGCTGGGCGAGCAGCCGGTCCGCGATCTCCTCGACGCGCTCGCGCAGCCCCTCCTGGCTCTTGCCGCCGTCGAGGCGCTCGCCGCCGATCACGTACGTGGGGGTGCCGGTCACGCCGATCGCCTTGCCCTCGGCCTGGTCGGCGTCGACGATCAGGATGTGCCGGCCGTCGATCAGCGCCGTGTCGAACTCCTCCGCGTCCAGCCCCAGTTCCCGGGCCACCTCGACCAGGAAGGCCTCTCCCTCGCGGTCCAGCTCCGGAACCCGGTCCAGAACGGCCTCGGCGTACGCCCAGCCCCTGCCCTGGGCGAAGGCCTCCTCGGCGGCCTGCGCGGCGGCGAAGGCGTGCTTGTGCTTCTCCAGCGGGAAGTGCCGCAACCGCACGTCCAGGCGGTCGCCGTAGCGGGCGCGCAGGGCGCGGAGGTCGTCCAGGGCGGTATGGCAGTCCGGGCACTGGAGCTCGCACCAGACGTCGAGGACGGGCGCGGCGGGACGGGCGGGGGAGGAGTCGCTCATGCCCTCCATCCTCCCAGTCCGCGGCGTGCCGCCCCAACCGGCCTCGTACCCGCCCCGGCACCTGCGGAGGAGCCGACCCCTAGATCTCCCTGATCTCGGCCTCCCGGCATGGCCTCACGGCGGGCGGACGGTGCAGGATGGAAGGGACGAAGTACTCGAGCCCGACCGAGCCCAGCCCTGGAGGACCGGATGATTGCCGAGACCGTCTGCTCCGCGGTGTCCGCGGCGGGCCTGGGTATCGCGGCGGTCACCGCGTACCGCAAGCGCTTCCTGACCGCCGCCCGTATCGCCGCCTACTCCCTGGTCCCGATCGGCCTGGTGATGACCGGAGTCGTCGAGTGGCTGGCCGACACGGCCTTCAGCCCGGTGGCCTGGGCCGGCTTCGGAGTGCTGGGGGTGGCCTGGGTGCTCTTCATGACCCTGCGCGCCGTCGAGCGCCGCCGCGGCGGCACCCGCAAGGAGCGCAAGGAGGCCCGGGCCGCGACACGGCGTGACGCGGTGGCTCCCGGCGCCTCCGCACCCTCCCTGGGCACTGGTTCCCGTCCGGCCGCCGAGCCCGCGCCCCGTCCGGCGAAGGCGTCCCGGGGCGGTGACGACGACTTCAGCGACATCGAGGCCATCCTCAAGAAACACGGGATATGAGGCACCGGAAACACCGGAAGCACCGGACCTGACGGTCGGCGCCCGGTGGCTGAAACGACACAGCGGTCCGAGGGCGACAGCGCGTGCTCCGGAATGATCACGTTCCGACCGGACATCGCGACATTCAACCAACACGTGGTCGTAACGGGCGTGTTGATCGCGTAGACCCCGCCCGCTGCGTCATCATCGCGGCGAGATGCCGGACACCACTCAGCTGGATTCCCAGCTGGACACGAGACAGAGCGAAACCGCGCGGGTGCAGGACGAACCACGCGGCTGCCTCTTCGCCCTATCCCAGCCACCGCTCATGATCTTCCTGGCGGTGATCGGGTGTCTGCTGCTCATGGCTTCGTTGCACGATCTGCTGTTGCTGTGAGCCGTACCCGCGCTCCCCGGCGCCACCCGCCGGGGGCCGCGTCGCCGTCCGCGCATCCGCGTCCCCCGCGTCCGCACGGGCCCCGAGCCGGTGTCAGCCCGCCGCCTCCTTGCGCCGGGCCCGGTAGGCGGCCACGTGCAGGCGGTTCCCGCAGGTGCGGCTGTCGCAGTACCGCCGCGAGCGGTTCCGGGAGAGGTCGACGAAGGCGCGCCGGCAGTCGGGGGCCTCGCACCGGCGCAGCCGTTCCTGCTCCCCGGCCACCACGAAGAACGCCAGGGCCATCCCGCAGTCCGCCGCGAGGTGGTCCGCGACGGAGGCGCCGGGGGCGAAGTAGTGGATGTGCCAGTCGTAGCCGTCGTGGTCGGTGAGCCGGGGCGTGGTGCCGGCGGCCGCGACCAGGTCGTTGATGAGTCCCGCGGCGGTTCGGGCGTCGGGGGCGGCGAAGACCGCCGCGAACCGTCCGCGGATCCCCCGCACCGCCGAGAGGTCGAGGTCCGTGAGCACGCCGACCTCGCTGATCTCGTGCGTTCCCACGAACTCCTGGAGGGCCGCGACGTGCGGCAGTCCGTCCGGAGCCGATTCGTCCTCCGGCGCGGTGTTCACCAGATCCACCACGGTGTCGAGTGCGCACCGGGTGTCGTGGGTGATCAGCACGTTTCGCTCCCTGGCCTGGGGGTCGGGCGGACGCCCGCCGATGCTGGCCGATGGTAGTGGCTGGCGCGGCGGGCGAACCGGCCGCGAGCCGGTTCCGGCCGCCGGTTGCCCCTACAACGGCGGCAGGCCCGCCTTCGTTCCCGGTGCCGCGCACGCGGCGGCGCCGCCCCCGCGGAGATCCGCGGCGACGACGCCGTTGTGTGCCGTATGCGGTTGTCCGGGCCCGTGCCGTCACCCCGAGTCGACGGCGACGGGCGGCTTCACGCGGGGCCCCGCCCTAGCTTTCCGCCAGGATGTGCGAGAGCTCCTGATCGAGGTCGAAGTGCCGGTGCTCCGTGCCGGGGGGCACGGCGGCGTCTGTGCGCTTCAGGAAGGACTCCAGGGCCCGCGCCGGGGCCTCGAGCAGTGCTTCGCCCTCCGGGGAGCTGAGAGCGATGCACACGACGCCCTGGCCGTGACTGCGGGACGGCCAGACCCGGACGTCGCCGGTGCCTGTGGGGCGGTGGAGACCTTCGGCGAGGAGGTCGCGGGCGAACACCCACTCGACGGTCTCCTCGGCTCCGGTGTGGAAGGTGGCGTGCACGGCGTAGGGGTCGGCCGTGTCGTACCGCAGGCCTGCGGGGACAGGCAGGGAGGACTCGCTCGACACAACGAGGCGCAGGTGCAGCTCGCAGCTGACCGTGGTGTTCATAAGCGCCAGGGCCTTTCGCTCAGTGTGCGCTCGGGGATTCGCACGTCGGCGAAATCGACATGCCACCTACGGTGCCGTTGTAAACCCCTCTGAGTGTTTTGCGTGCGTTTACGTAACTCTTCCGGCCGAGAGCTCGTTCGGGCCGTACGCCCATTCCGGTGACAGGTTTCGCTCCGGTAGTGTTTGGCCGTATGAACACGGGGAGTAACAAGCCCGGCGAAACGGCCGTGGCGGCAGACCGTACGGGGACGGACGAGGCCACGGCCGAGCGGGCGCTCGGTTCGCGGGCACCGGAATTCATCAAGGCGCGGCGTGCGCTGCACCTGAGCTGGCAGGTCGGCGTCTTCGTCGTCGGCCTCGCGGTCGTGGTGGCCGGCATCATCATGCTGCCGCTGCCCGGACCTGGCTGGGTGGTGATCTTCGGCGGCATGGCGATCTGGGCGACCGAGTTCGTCTGGGCCCAGCTGGTGCTGCGCTGGACCAAGCGCAAGGTCACCGAGGCGGCGCAGCGTGCCCTCGATCCGAAGGTGCGGCGCCGGAACATCATCCTGACCTCGATCGGCGTGGTGATCATCGCCGTGCTGGCCGGGATCTACCTGTGGAAGTTCGGCCTCCAGATGCCCTGGAAGATCAAGGACCAGTGAGCGCCGGCGGGGGTGCGCCGTCCCGGCCCCCGCTGGTCACGGACGCCCCTGACATGGGGTAATGTTCTTCCTGCGTCCGGGCGATTAGCTCAGTGGGAGAGCGCTTCGTTCACACCGAAGAGGTCACTGGTTCGAACCCAGTATCGCCCACCGGATCATCAGGCGGCCCGGCTCACGATCGTGAGCCGGGCCGCCTTCGTGTGTGGTCCCTCCGGGCGTCCCGGCATTCCGCTTCGGCCCGCCTTCACCCAACCGTGACCTTCCCGGCCGGGGTGCTCCGCTGCCTGGCCGGCGTTCGGCCGGTCGGTCGCGCCGCGCCGACCTGTGGGTTCTCGAAGCCGCCGAACGGGGTGTGCGGGACGGGTGACCGGGACCGGCCGCGACCGCGCCCATCAATTCCTGTCCGAATCATTGACGCGCCCCCGGGCCCTTCGTACCTTGTGCCAGCAAGCGCTTACTTGAAACGATTCATGAGGCGGACGCGACGTCGCGGGGAGGCTCGTATGCAGCAGGGCGGGAATGCGGAGCGGCAGGCCGGGAGGCGCACGATCCTCAAAGCGGCGGGTGCCTCGCTGGCCGTCGCGGGGCTGGGCGCCACGGCCACCGCGTGCGGCGGCGGGAGCGGTTCGGGGGACGGAACGGTGACGATCCGTTACTCCTGGTGGGGCGCCGAGGACCGGGCGGAACGCATCAACAAGACCATCGCGCTCTTCGAGAAGAAGTATCCGAAGATCAAGGTCAAGACCGACTTCCAGCCGTACACGGACTTCTGGAAGAAGTTCAACACCCAGGCCTCCGGGGGGAATCCACCGGATGTCTTCCAGAATGCCATCGGATTTCTCCGCAAATACGATGCCAAGAATGTCCTGCTCGATCTCGGCGGACAGGTCGAGGCGGGAAACCTCTCCATGGAGGGCTTCCGCGCGGGCCTGGAGAAATTCGGCGAGATCGACGGAAAACTCCTCGGCGTGCCCGTCGGTTCCAACTCGATGGCCCTGGTCATCGACAAGCCCGTCTACACCCGGGCCGGCGTCAAACCCGAACAGGGCTGGACGTGGGACGACTTCGACGAGGCGATGACGAAGGTCCGCGACAGGACCGGCCGGGCCGGTGACAGCGGCATGTACGGCGTCATGTACCTCTACGACCTGTACCTGCGTCAGAACGGCAAGGCGTTCTTCACCGAGGACGGACTCGGTTTCACCGAGGCGGACCTGACCGCGTGGTGGACCAAGGCGGAGAAGGGCGTGAAGTCCGGCCTGTTCGCCGACGCCAAGAAGGTCGCCCAGATCAAGCCCAAGTCGGCGCTCTCCGCGGAACTCGCCGGCAGCGAGTTCACCTGGGACAACTTCACCGTCCGCTACACCTCCGAGGGCAAGAGCGAGTACGGTCTCGCGCCGATCCCCACCACGGACGGCAAGAAGACCGGGCAGTACCTCGGCTCGCTGATGCTCAGCGCCTACAAGCGCACCCAGCACCCCAAGGAGGTCGCCCAGTTCATCGACTTCATGGTCCACGACCCTGAGGTCGCCAAGATCATGGGCTACGACCGCGGTGTCCCCACCACGCAGGCCCAGTACGACGCGTACCGGCCGGCCGACCCGGTCAACAAGGCCATCGCCGCCTACGAGGAGTCGCTCGTCGAGGCCGGCGTCCTGGAGCGGATCACCCCGCACCCCAACGGGGCCGACATCTGCGAGGCCGCGTTCCTGCGCATCGCCGAGGAGATGGCGCTCGGCTCGCGGTCCGTCGAGGACGCGGTCAAGCAGTTCTTCACCGAGTCGAAGACGGCTCTCGCCGGCTGATGGGAAGCGCCGTGACACACGCCCCCGCGATGGAGGGCCGGGCGGACGCCGGGCCGCGGCACGGTCCGGTGAAGTCCCCGCGCCCCGCCGGGCCGAAGCGACGAAGCCGCCGGGAGAACCTGGCCGGATACCTCTTCATGTCCCCCTGGATCGCCGGGTTCCTGCTGCTGACGGCAGGCCCGATGGCCGCCTCGCTGTACTTCGCGTTCACCGACTACAACCTGTTCGACGCACCCAGGTGGATCGGCCTGGACAACTTCTCCGAGATGTTCGGCGACCCGCGCTGGCGCCACTCGGTCCGCATCACCCTGTGGTACGTCGTGGTCGGCACACCGATCAAGCTGATCGCGGCGCTCGGCGTCGCCCTCCTGCTGGCGCAGAAGCGGCGCGGACAGGCCTTCTACCGGGCCGCGTTCTACGCGCCGTCGCTGATCGGCGCGAGCGTGTCCGT
Source organism: Streptomyces sp. NPDC042336 (assembly GCF_055581985.1). Taxonomy (NCBI): domain Bacteria; kingdom Bacillati; phylum Actinomycetota; class Actinomycetes; order Kitasatosporales; family Streptomycetaceae; genus Streptomyces; species Streptomyces sp. NPDC042336. Next base: position 277,127 of record NZ_JBVJEA010000004.1, read on the forward strand.
CGCCATCGTGTGGAAGGCGATCTTCTCGGACGACGCGATCGTCGACCGTACACAGCGGTTCTTCGGGATCGACGCCGGTGGCTGGACCGGCGACCCGGAGCTGATCATCTACAGCCTGGTGGCGCTCACCGTCTGGCAGTTCGGCGCCCCGATGGTCATCTTCCTGGCCGGTCTGAAACAGGTGCCGCGCGAGTTGTACGAGGCGGCCGACGTGGACGGCGCGAGCAAGATGCGGCAGTTCTGGAACATCACCCTGCCGATGATCTCCCCGGTCCTCTTCTTCAACGTCCTGCTGGAGACCATCCACTCCTTCCAGATCTTCAGCTCGGCCTACATCGTCGGCGGCGGCGCGGGAGGCAACGCCTGCGGTCCGGCGGACGGCACGATGGTCTACACCTGCTACCTGTACGTCCAGGGCTTCGAGAACAGCCGCATGGGCCTGGCCTCCGCCATGGCGTGGATGCTGCTGGTCGCGGTCGCCCTGGTCACCGCGGTGCTGTTCTGGTCACAGAAGCGCTGGGTGCACTACGAGGAGGGCGGCCGATGAGCGCGCAGGCCACCGATGTCACTCCGGCCACCGAAGCCCCACCGTCCCGGTCCACCGGGGCGGCCGTGCTCCGGCGCCGGCTGCCCGGGTCGCTCGCCTGGCACCTGGGCTCGCTGGCGATCCTCGCCGTGATCCTCTACCCGGTGCTCTGGGTGATCGGCGGCTCCTTCAAGGAGAGCGGCGACATCGTCGGCAGCCTGGACCTCTTTCCGGGCGACCCGATCACGTCCAACTACACGAGCCTCGCCGACGGCATCGCGGACATCTCGATCTCCACGTTCTTCCTCAACTCGCTCTTCCTCGCCGTCGGTTCCGTCATCGGGATCGTGGTGTCCTGCTCGCTGACGGCGTACGCCTTCGCGAAGATCAGGTTCGCCGGCCGCAACCTGCTGTTCACGCTGATGATCGGCACGCTGCTGCTGCCGTACCACGTGCTGCTGATCCCGCAGTACGTGCTCTTCCGCAACCTGGACATGATCAACACGTACACCCCGCTGCTGCTGGGCAAGTACCTGGCCACCGAGGCGTTCTTCGTCTTCCTGATGGTGCAGTTCATGCGCAACCTGCCCAGGGAGCTGGACGAGGCCGCCCGGCTCGACGGCTGCGGGCACTTCCGCATCTACTGGTCGATCGTGCTCCCGCTGTGCCGGCCGGCGCTGATCACCAGCGCGATCTTCACCTTCATCAACTCCTGGAACGACTTCATGGGCCCGCTGATCTACCTCAACGAGCCCGGCAAGTACACGATCTCCCTCGGCCTCAAGATGTTCGTGGACCAGGAGGGCCTGGCGAACTACGGCGGGATGATCGCCATGTCGCTCGTCGCCCTGCTGCCGGTCCTCGCCTTCTTCCTGGCCTTCCAGCGCTATCTGATCGACGGCATGGCGACGTCCGGCCTGAAGGGCTGAGGGGGACCGTGATGACCGAAGCGCGTGCCAAGGCCCGTCCGGAGCCGGGGGAGTCCCGGTTCGCCCAGGGCTTCGCCCTGTTCGCCGAGTGCCTGCTCACCGGCGTGTGGATCGCGGTGGCGGCGCTGCCGCTGGTCACCTACCCCGCCGCCTTCGCGGCCGGCGCGCGGCACCTCGGGCGCCGGCTGGCCCACCAGCGCGGCGGCCGACGGGAGTTCGTCGCCGACTTCCGGGCGGCGGTGCGCCGCGGGTGGCTCGTCGGGGTCGCCGGATGGGCAGCCCTCGCGGTGGTCTGGATCGACGTACGGGCCGTACGGGACGGTCTGCCCGGCGGCCCGGCGGTCGGCGCCGTCGGTGTCCTCGCCCTGATCGGCGCGGCCGTCGCGGGGCTGCGCGCGGCGGCGGACTGGCACCCCGGCGCCTCCTGGCGGTCGCTGCTCGCGCGAGCGGGCCGGCGCACCGTGCTCGACCCCGCCGGTTCCTTCCTCCTCGTCGCCGGGCTGGCCGTCGTGGTCTGCTCCGCCTGGTTCAGCGCACCGCTGGCCGTAGCCGTCCTGGGTGCCGTCGCCGCGGCGGCCGTGGCGGTGGAGGAGCGCTACCGACGCCGCTGACCGGCGCGGTCCGGGGCCGCCGCCGCTCCCGGGAGGGTGCCCGGCCCCGCCCCATTTTCTGTCATGCCCTTGACATTCACTACGGCTCGACGGCACCTCCCACAGCCATGCCCTCGACCCGCCCCGCACCCCGGTACGGAAAGGAACGGCCATGTCCCCCATCCCCCGCAGGTCCCTCCTCAAGGCGGCCGCCGCCGCCGGCGCCGCCGCCCAGTTCAGCTGGGCGCTGGGCACGAAGAACGCGCAGGCCGCGCCCGCCGCCCCGGTCGCCGACGACGCCCCCGTCACCCTGACCTGGCTGGAGGACGGCGGCCTCGGCGCCGCCCCCGGCTCCACCGTCGGCGTCCCCTGGCCCAGGGGCACCTTCCAGGCGGACCAGTCGTTCGCCGTCACGGACGCGGACGGCGGGGCCGTACCCGTGCAGTCCTGGCCGCTCGCCCACTGGCCCGACGGCTCCCTCAAGTGGACCGCCCACGCCGTCGGTTCGGGCAACGGCAAGCTCACCCTGACCGCCGGCACCCCGGCCGAGCCCGCCCAGAAGATCACCGTCGCCCGGCGTGGCGGCACCATCGACATATCGACCGGTGTCATCACCGCCAGCATCGGCACGTCCGGATCGGCGCTGATCAAGTCGGTCACCCGGGGCTCCACGGAGATCGCGAGAAACGGCCGCCTCGTCCTGCTGCGCCAGCCCGAGATCGAGGACGGCGACCAGGGCACGGTGAAGTACGAGCGCTTCGACGGGGCGGTCGACGAGGTGAAGGTCGAGCAGGAGGGCCCGGTCCGCGCCGTCGTCCGCATCGACGGCAAGCACCGCAAGGGCCACCGCGGCTGGCTGCCCTTTTCCATCCGCCTCTACTTCTACGCGGGCGCCGACTCCTTCCGGATGGTGCACACCATCACCTTCGACGGCCGGCAGGAGCCCGGGCGGGCGAGCGGCGACTTCATCCGCGGCCTCGGCGTCCGCTTCACCGTCCCGATGCGCGACGAGGCCTACGACCGCCACATCCGCATCGGCGGCGAGGGCACCGGACTGCTCCGCGAGGCCGTCAAGGGCATCACCGGGCTGCGCCGCGACCCGGGAGCCGCCGTCCAGGCGGCCCAGTTCGCCGGCGAGAAGCTGCCCGACCCCGCCACCTGGGACCAGCGGGTCACCACCCGCCTGAAGTACATCCCCGAATGGGGCGACTACACCCTCGCCCAGCTCTCCGCCGACGGCTTCACCCTGCGCAAGCGCACCAAGAAGGGCCACGGCTGGATCGGCGCGGGCGGCGGACGGCGGGCCTCCGGCTTCGGCTACGTCGGCGGCGCGAGCGGCGGCCTCTCCTTCGGCCTGCGCGACTTCTGGGAGAAGCACCCCGCCCAGCTCGACATCCGCGACGCCCGGACCGACGAGGCCGAGGTCACCCTCTGGCTGTGGTCCCCCGAGGCCCAGCCGATGGACCTGCGCTTCTACCACGACGGCATGGGCCAGGACACCTTCCCCGAGCAGCTCGAAGGCCTCAACATCACCTACGAGGACTACGAACCGGAGTTCGGCACCCCCTATGGCATCGCCCGCACCTCGGAACTCCTCTTCTGGGCCAACGCCGCCACCCCGAGCGCCGAGCGGCTCGCCGAACAGGTCGAGGCGGTACGCGTACTGCCGCAGCTCGCCGCCCCGCCCGGGCAACTCGTCAAGGCCGGGGTCTTCGGCCCGGGCCTCTACTCCGAGCCCGACCGCTCCACCCCCGCCAAGGCGAAGATCGAGGACCACCTCGACTTCCTCTTCACCTACTACAAGGACCAGGTGGAACAACGCCGCTGGTACGGCTTCTGGGACTACGGCGACATCATGCACACCTACGACGCCGCCCGGCACACCTGGCGGTACGACATCGGCGGCTACGCCTGGGACAACTCCGAGCTCTCCCCGGACCTCTGGCTCTGGTACGCCTACCTGCGCTCCGGCCGCGCCGACATCTTCCGCTTCGCCGAGGCCATGACCCGGCACACCGGCGAGGTCGACGTCTACCACCTCGGCAAGTGGGCGGGCCTGGGCACCCGGCACGGCGTCCAGCACTACGCCGACAGCGCCAAGCAGCAGCGCATCGCCAACACCACCTACCGGCGCTTCTACTACTTCCTCACCGCCGACGAACGCGTCGGCGACCTCATGCACGCCAACGTGGACTCCGACGAGACCTTCCTCGCCCTCGACCCGCTCCGCAAGATCCGCACCGAGCCCTACACCCCCGACCGCAACGCCCTGTCGGTCGGCTTCGGCACCGACTGGAGCGGCCTGGTCTCGGCCTGGCTCACCGAGTGGGAACGCAAGGGCCCCAAGTGGGAGAAGGCCAGGGACCGCGTCCTGTCCACGATGGAGACCATCGCCGCCCAGCCCAACGGCTTCGTCCAGGGCAGCGGCCTGTACGACCTGGACACCGGGCGGTTCGCCGTCGCCGACACGCCGAAGGTCGAGGTCTCCCACCTGTCGGCCGTCTTCGGCCTGAACGAACTGTGCGCCGAACTGATCGACCTCGTCGACATGCCGAAGTTCGAGGAGGCGTACTACGACTACTGCCGCTACTTCAACGCGAGCAAGAGGGAACAGGCCGAGCGCTACGGCACCGACTTCGGCAGCCTCATCCTCTTCCAGGGTCACTCGCGCCTCGACGCCTACGCCGCCGTGCGGACCGGTGACGACAAGCTCGCCGCGCGCGCGTGGCAGAAGTTCTACGACTCCGACGGCTACAAGGAGTCGGCGCCCTGGACGACGGAGAAGCTGAGCGGAACCGTCGCCCTGGTCCCGGGCGGCGAGGCGAGCTGGGTGTCCACCAACGACACCGCCCTCTACGGCCTCGCCGCCATCGAGAACCTCGCACTCCTGGGGGACAGGATGCCGTAGCCGGCCCCTGACCGGCGCGGGCGCGGGCACACTGCACGGGTGGACTGGAACCATTACCGCTTCCGCAGCCTGTGGCCGCTGCCCGCGTCCGCCCCGGAGGTCTACCGCGCCCTGGAACGCATCGAGGACTACCCCCGCTGGTGGCCGCAGGTCCGCGAGGTCACCCGGCTCGACGACACCAGCGGCGTCCTCCGCTTCCGCTCCCTGCTCCCGTACGAGCTGACCGCGACCGTGCGGGAGGGGCGCCGGGAGCCGGCCGCGGGGGTGCTGGAGGTCGCGATGAGCGGCGACATGGAGGGCTGGGCACGCTGGACGGTCGCCCCGCGCGGCTCCGCCACCCTCGTCCGCTACGACCAGGAGGTCGTCGTGCGCAAGCCGCTGCTGCGCCGCCTCGCCGTGCCCGGGCGGCCCCTGTTCCGTGCCAACCACCGCCTCATGATGCGGACGGGCCGGCAGGGCCTGGCCGCGCACCTGGCAGGCGGCCGGCAAGCGGTTTGATGGAACCCCGCGGCGCCCTGTATTGTTCAGTGCGTTCCCGGGCGATTAGCTCAGTGGGAGAGCGCTTCGTTCACACCGAAGAGGTCACTGGTTCGAACCCAGTATCGCCCACGCTCGCGACAGCGACGTGTGTCCGCGGAATCCGCGGACCACGTCGCTCTCTTCGTTTCCTGCGCGGCTTCACCGCGCGAAGTGAGGGCTCCGCCACCCACACCCCGCCCCGGCGTTCACGCGGGCCGGGGACGAAGGGTCACGCCGCCGCGGGCAGGTCCGGGCGCAGCGGCCAGGCCGGGTCCACCGGCTCCTCCGTGCCGTTGAGCGCGAACCACGCCTGCAGGCCGCGCGCCTGACCCGCGTGCCACACCGCCTGGAGCGTGTGCAACTCGGCGGGGGAGAGACGCTCGAGTCGTGCCTGGAAGCGGCGCCCCACCGCCCGTACGACCTCCAGCGCCGCCTGGGCGTCGGCGGCCGCGTCGTGCGCGCCCTCCAACTCCACACCGTAGTGCGCGCACAGGTCGGTGAGGGTGCGGCGGCCCTTGCGGTAGCGGTCCAGGTGCTTGTCCAGCACGCGCGGGTCCAGCACGTGCAGCGACGTCCGCTCCAGCCAGCGGCCCAGCGACGAGGCGCGGTGCCTGCGCAACTCCCGGTCCAGCAGCGTGAGGTCGAACGGCGCGTTCATCACCACCAGCGGACGCCCGGCGCGGGCCTGCTCGGTCAGCGCCTCGGCTATCTCGTACATCACCGGCGCCGGCCAGCGGCCGTGGCGCTGCACATGCTCCTGGGTCAGCCCGTGCACCGCCGTCGCCGCCTCCGGCACCGGCACCCCCGGGTTCACCAGCCACCGGGTCACCCGCGGGCGCAGTCCCGGCGCGTCCTGGACGACGAGGGCCGCGGACACGATCCGGTCGGTCTCGGTGTCCACACCCGTCGTCTCCGTGTCGAAGGCCGCCAGCGGCCCCTCGAACCAGTTCGTCATAGGGCACTCAACTCCTCGTCCGAGCACGGCAGCTGACGCGCCGTCCCTTGTCCCGGTTCGGTGATACCCGGGCTGTTTGCGCCGTACGCCGGAAGGAGACAACAGGAGTACGGGTCTTTGCAGTTCACAGACCCGCCACGGGGATTCACCGGTTCTGGAAGGCTGTTGGTCATGGCCATTGCGCAGCCCGAACGGGGCGGGCTGCTGCCGGAGCGCACCGCGCCCTCACGCGGCTCTCTCGCCACCACCGCCTGCATGGAGACCTTGCAGGTCGGCTACCTCCACGCGGTCGCCGCCGCGGCGGGCTGCTCGCTCTCCCAGCCCTTCCCGGACAACGGCATCGACTGGCACGTCAGCCACAGCGCCCCCGGGCACACCGTCGACGACGAGGTCACCATCAAGGTGCAGCTCAAGGCCACCTACCAGACCGCGCCGAGCCCGCCAGGCCGCTTCTTCTCCTTCACCCTCGACAACGACCACCTGGCGAAGCTCGCCCGCACCCCGGTGTCGGTGCACAAGATCCTGGTCGTGATGATCGTCCCCCGGTCCCGGGACCAGTGGCTGCGCGCCGGCCACGACCGGCTCGACCTCAGGCACTGCTGCTACTGGACGAATCTCGCCGGACACCCCGTCACGGGCCGGCGGCGCACCACCGTGCGGATTCCGACCGCGCGGATCTTCGACGACCGTGCGCTGTGCGAGATCATGACGCGGGTCGGGACGGGAGGGAAACCATGACGCACCGCCCGACCGGCGAACCCCTGCGCCCCGTACGGCCGCACCCGGCCGACGCCCTCGACGACACCCCCCGGTACGGCGGCCCGCCCGAGCCCGGCACCGTCGACCCGGCCGTGCTGACCGCCCTGCTGCACCGGCACGGCTGGCGGCGGCGCGGCGGCGCGGCGGGCCGCTACGGCCGCTGGACCCCGCCAGGACCGGCCGCGGACGTCACCAGCCTCCTGGTGCCGGTCAGCCGCGCCTTCCCCGACAGCGACGACCTGCTCGGCGAGGCGCTGCACGCCCTGTACCGCAGCGGCACGCCCGCCGCCCGCGAGATCCTGCTCTCCCTCGCCGTCCCCAGCGACGAGATCCGCTGGGAACGCGACATACCGACGGGTCCCGGCGACACCGCGTCCTGGACGGCGGAGGAGCAGCTGCGCTCCGCCGCCCGTCGGATGCTGCTCGCCGGAGCGCTCGCCACGCGCGCGCGTGCGGGCTACTACGGCGCCCGGCACCGGCGCGCCGCCGGCGCGGCCCTGGAGAACGTCGTGGTGGGCCCCGCCCCCGGCGGCCGCCGTCTCACGGCGTTCCTGCCGGTCGGCACCGGCCGGCCCCTCGCCGTACGCCTTCACCAGGCCCTCCACGCCGCCCGTGAGGCCGTCGACTACCGTCGGGCCACCGGAGGAGCGGATGCCTTCGACGCGGCCGTCGCGGCGGGCGTCAGCCACGAGCTGACCGAGTCCCTCGTCGCCCTGGTCCGGGGCACCCAGGGCGCCCGCATCGCCGTCGGCTGGGCGCCGGCCGCGGGCGTCCCCGAGGGCTGCGGCGCCCTCACCGAACCCGTCGAGTTCTCGCCCGGCGACCTGCCCGCCCTGCGCGAGGCCGCCGCCCGCTACCTGCGCGCGGAGCCCTCCGTGCCGGTGCGGATCACCGGCACCGTCGTCCGCATGCGCCGGCCCGGACCGCGCGGCACGGGCACCGTACGGCTCCGGGTGCTGGCCGGGGCCGAGGTGCCGCACGTGCGGGTCGCGCTGGACGAGGAGGCCTACCGGATCGCCGGGCACGCCCACCTCGTCGGGCTGCCGGTGCGGGTGCTCGGGCGGCTGGAGAGCCGGGGCGGCTTCCGCCGGCTCACCGGCGCCTGCGAGATCACCCCCGTACAGGTCGACGACGCGGAGCGGGACCGGCTGCTGAAGGCCGTCCAGGAGCACGTCGAGGTGGCGGCCTTCTTCGAGGAGGCCTGCGGCGACGGAGGGGACTGCGGGGACTAGGGGGGTGTCGTCCGGATCAGGCCGGCTTCGGGGGCGGTGCCTTGTCGCCGGCCCCGGCAGGATCCGCGGCGCCCCCTAGTTTCGCGGTGGGCGGGTGCGGGTCGGTACGATCGCCCTCATGCGTGCGCTCCGGTATGGTGCCGCGGCCCCACCTTCAGTCAGGAGAGACCGGTGTCAGACGTCCGTGTGATCATCCAGCGGGATTCCGAGCGGGAAGAACGCGTGGTGACGACGGGCACTACGGCCGCCGAGCTCTTCGCCGGCGAGCGCTCGGTCATCGCCGCCCGCGTGTCCGGCGAGCTCAAGGACCTCGCCTACGAGGTGCGGGACGGCGAGACCGTCGAAGGCGTCGAGATCTCCTCCGAGGACGGTCTGGACATCCTGCGCCACTCCACCGCGCACGTCATGGCACAGGCCGTGCAGGAGCTGTTCCCCGAGGCCAAGCTGGGCATCGGCCCGCCCGTCAAGGACGGCTTCTACTACGACTTCGACGTCGAGAAGCCCTTCCACCCCGATGACCTCAAGGCCATCGAGAAGAAGATGCAGGAGATCCAGAAGCGCGGGCAGCGGTTCTCCCGCCGCGTGGTCAGCGACGAGGCCGCCCGCGAGGAGCTGGCCGACGAGCCGTACAAGCTGGAGCTGATCGGTCTCAAGGGCGCCGCCTCCAGCGACGACGGCGCGGACGTCGAGGTCGGCGCCGGCGAGCTGACGATCTACGACAACCTCGACGCGAAGACCGGCGAGCTGTGCTGGAAGGACCTCTGCCGGGGTCCCCACCTGCCCACCACCCGGAACATCCCGGCCTTCAAGCTGATGCGCAACGCCGCCGCCTACTGGCGCGGCAGCGAGAAGAACCCGATGCTCCAGCGCATCTACGGCACCGCCTGGCCCACCAAGGACGAGCTGAAGGCTCACCTGGAGTTCCTCGCCGAGGCCGAGAAGCGCGACCACCGCAAGCTCGGCAGCGAGCTGGACCTGTTCTCCATCCCGGAGCAGATCGGTTCCGGCCTCGCCGTCTTCCACCCCAAGGGCGGCATCATCCGCCGGACCATGGAGGACTACTCGCGGCGCCGCCACGAGGAGGAGGGCTACGAGTTCGTCTACACCCCGCACGCGACCAAGGGGAAGCTCTTCGAGACCTCGGGCCACCTGGACTGGTACGCCGACGGCATGTACCCGCCCATGCAGCTCGACGAGGGCGTGGACTACTACCTCAAGCCCATGAACTGCCCGATGCACAACCTGATCTTCGACGCGCGGGGGCGGTCCTACCGCGAACTGCCCCTGAGGCTGTTCGAGTTCGGCACCGTGTACCGGTACGAGAAGTCGGGCGTCGTGCACGGTCTGACCCGGGCCCGCGGCTTCACCCAGGACGACGCGCACATCTACTGCACCCGCGAGCAGATGTCGGAGGAGCTGGACAAGACCCTCACCTTCGTCCTGAACCTGCTGCGCGACTACGGCCTGAACGACTTCTACCTGGAGCTGTCCACCAAGGACCCGGAGAAGTTCGTCGGCTCCGACGAGGCCTGGGAAGAGGCCACCGAGACGCTGCGCCAGGTCGCCGAGAAGCAGAACCTGGAACTGGTGGCGGACCCGGGCGGCGCCGCGTTCTACGGCCCGAAGATCTCCGTGCAGGCCAAGGACGCCATCGGGCGCACCTGGCAGATGTCGACCATCCAGCTCGACTTCAACCTGCCGGAGCGCTTCGACCTGGAGTACACGGCCGCGGACGGTTCCAAGACCCGCCCGGTCATGATCCACCGCGCGCTGTTCGGCTCCATCGAGCGTTTCTTCGCGGTGCTCCTGGAGCACTACGCGGGCGCGATGCCGCCCTGGCTCGCTCCGGTGCAGGCGGTGGGCATCCCGGTGGGGGACGCGCACGTGCAGTACCTGGAGGAGTTCGCGGCGGAGGCACGGCGCAAGGGGCTGCGCGTCGACGTGGACTCCTCCTCGGACCGGATGCAGAAGAAGATCCGTACGCAGCAGAAGCAGAAGGTCCCGTTCATGATCATCGTCGGCGACGAGGACATGCACGGGGGCACGGTGTCGTTCCGCTACCGCGACGGATCGCAGGAGAACGGCATTCCGCGCGACCAGGCGCTGGCAAAGCTCGTCGACGTGGTGGAGCGCCGGATTCAGGTGTGATTCGCTCCCCGCACACGCGGGGATCGGCCCCCGGGGAAAGCTCCCGGGGGCCCTTTCAGTTTCCCGGCGCCGACGCCATATGCTGCACGCATGACGAGTGAGCCGGAGCAGCAGCTGGGAGTGGGGACGCCGGACGCGTTCCAGCGCCTGTGGACGCCCCACCGGATGGCCTACATCCAGGGCGAGAACAAGCCGAGCGGCCCCGGCGCCGACGACGGCTGCCCCTTCTGCTCGATCCCGGCCAAGTCCGACGAGGACGGTCTGATCATCCGGCGCGGCGAGCACGTGTACGCGGTGCTCAACCTGTACCCGTACAACGGCGGCCACCTGATGACCGTGCCCTACCGCCACGTCGCCGACTACACCGAGCTGAACGCCGTGGAGACCGCGGAGCTGGCCGAGCTGACCAAGCAGGCGATGACCGCCCTGCGCACCGCGTCCGGCGCCCATGGCTTCAACATCGGCATGAACCAGGGCTCGGTGGCGGGCGCGGGCATCGCCGCCCACCTGCACCAGCATGTGGTGCCCCGCTGGGGCGGCGACACCAATTTCCTCCCCGTGATCGGCCACACAAGGGTCCTGCCCCAGCTCCTGGGCGACACCCGCAAGATGCTGGCAGAGGCCTGGCCGACGGCCTAGCTCTCAGTCCGGGGGCGGTGAGCGAGCCCGTCCGGCGCTTGAGGACGAGGCCGTCCAGGCCGAAGCGGGGGTCTGGGGGCGCAGCCCCCAGGGACGTCCACCCCCACACCCCCGCCCGACCGCCGGAGGCCTACGCGTCGTAGACGTCCGCCTTCTTCGGCACCGCCTCCTGCACGGCCCCGCTCAGACCACCCGCGCGGGCGCCGAACTTCTCCGTGTCCACGCCGTTCTCCTTCAGCACCTTGATCGCCGCCGAGTGCACCGCCCGCAGGACCGGCGTGGCCGCGCGCAGCGCGTCGTCGGCCATGAAACGGTGCCGCCACGGCCGGTCCGCCCAGGCGTGCCGCAGGCCGAAGGGCTCGGGCAGCGTGAGCTTGCCGCCCAGCCAGTACAGCAGCGGCGGATACCAGGTCAGCGGGGCCCGCGCGGCCAGCCGCACCACCTCGTCGGTGTCGACCAGCGGGAGCTTCACCGTGCGGGTCTCCCAGAACTTGACGGACTTCTGGACCGTCTTCTCCTTGGCCGCGGGCTTGCTGGTGAACAGGGAGTGCACCGGCCCCAGGGCGTGGCCGGTGACCTCGATGCGCAGCGTCTCGTGCAGCACCGTCACCGTGATCAGCATGGAGATGACCAACTGGCCGTCCCACAGGGTCCACTGCACGCCCAGGTAGTGCCGGTCGCCCGCGCCGAACTGCTGCTTGTCGCAGATCTCCTGTATCGCGTGCTGCTTGACCTGGTAGGCCTCGACGTCCGTGCCCTCGGGCCGGGACACCGAGTCGGCGTTCTCACCGATCGGGGTCACGATCCAGTGCCGCACCGTCGGCTTGGTGAAGCCGCCGGTGTGCAGCGGGCCGCGCTCCAGCATCCGCAGCCGGTCGTGGATGGCCTTGATCACGTCCCAGCTGCGGAACGGGTTGATCTCCCGGTCCGGGTCGACGGGGACCAGCTCCTCGGCGAGCTGCCAGTTGCCCCAGCGGGTGCCCATGCCGAGGATCCCCTTGGGACCGGCGTAGAAGACGGAGTTGGACTGCTGCTCGGCGCTGAGCCTGGCCAGTGACTGCCGCAGCTCCTCGGCGGCCGTCTCGCCGGGGCTGCTCGGCACCGCCTCGGGCACCTTGGCGCCCACGCCGGCACCGGACAGGAGGCCGTTCCAGCGCTCCCGGAGGTCCCGTGCCGTGCGCTCGCAGATCCGCTTGGCCCAGAACCAGCCGATCACCGGGGCGACGACGCAGGCGCGCGCGTACCAGGCCCAGAAGCCGCCGAAGGGCATTTTCAGCAGGAAGAGCACGGCCAGGACCGCCATCGCGAGCAGCAGCGCGGTGGCGAGCGCCCCGGCCCGCTTGTCCTCGCGCCGCGCGATGGTGGTGCGGATCTGGAAGACCAGGAGCCAGATCAGCAGTCCGGGCAGGAACAGCAGTCCGCACAGCACCATGACGGCACTGAGCCAGTTGTCCCGGTCCCTGCGTATGCGGTGCGCCGCGAGACTGTGCTCCACGACGACCTGGGGCTGGGTGCCGAAGGACTGGATGAGCGGGGCCCGCTTGGGGCCCAGCATCCGGTCGATGATCGCCCGGGAGTAGGCCTCGCCGAGATTGGGCCGGAACAGCTTGATCCGGGGCTTGCTCACGGACGACTTGTGCCACTCGCTGTTGGCCTTGAGTATCTCCTCGGCCTCGCTGTCCCGGTAGGCGGCCGAGGCCAGCGCGAACGTGGCCGTCTGGCCGCCGTCGTCCGTGCGCGGCACCTGCGGTCCGAAGAAGTCCGCGTAACCGCCGTCAACGGTCATTCCCGCCCCCGATCGCCACCACTGTCGCTCCTGCGGCCTTCCCGACTTCCCTGCCCCGCACACCTGTTGATCTGGTCATCAGCGTATCCGCCGGGACCGTCCTGCGTCACGGGACGCCCAAAGGCGCCCCCGCGCGCGGATCGGCCGCCGGGCCGCGCCGTCGCACGCCGGGGCGGGGGACCTCGGCCGCGGAAGGCGGGCCCCGGTGCGGCGGGCCCGCACCGGGGGCCGGGCCGCGCTAGGACGCCGCCCGCACCTCCTCGCGCAGCCGGTCCGCGACCTGGGCCGGCATCGGTTCGTGCCGGGCGTAGCGGCGGTCGAAGCGGGCGGTGCCGTGCGACAGGGAGCGCAGGTCGACGGCGTAGCGGCCGATCTCGATCTCGGGAACCTCGGCCCTGACCAGGGTCCGGCCGCCGCTGGTCTGCTCGGTGCCCAGCACCTTGCCGCGCCGTCCGGACAGGTCGCTCATCACCGCGCCCACGTAGTCGTCGCCGACCAGCACGCTCACCTCGGCCACCGGCTCCAGCAGGTGGATCCGCGCCTCGGCCGCCGCCTCCCTGAGCGCCAGCGCGCCCGCGGTCTGGAACGCGGCGTCGGAGGAGTCCACCGAGTGCGCCTTGCCGTCGAGCAGCGTGATCCGTACGTCGATCAGCGGGTGGCCCGCGGCGACGCCCTTGGCCGCCTGCGTGCGCACGCCCTTCTCGACGGACGGGATGAACTGCCGGGGCACCGCGCCGCCGACCACCTTGTCCACGAACTCGACGCCCGAGCCGCCCGGCAGCGGCTCCACCTCGATCTCGCAGATGGCGTACTGGCCGTGCCCGCCGGACTGCTTGACGTGCCGCCCGCGCCCGGCCGCCCGGCCGCCGAACGTCTCGCGCAGGGAGACCCGGTGGGGTACGACGTCGACCTGGACGCCGTAGCGGCTGCGCAGCCGTTCCAGGGCCACGTCGGCGTGCGCCTCGCCCAGGCACCACAGCACCACCTGGTGGGTGTCCTGGTTGTGCTCCAGGCGCATCGTCGGGTCCTCGGCGACCAGCCGGGCCAGCCCCTGGGAGAGCTTGTCCTCGTCGGGTTTGCTGTGCGCCTCGATGGCGAGCGGCAGCAGCGGGTCGGGCATCTCCCAGGGCGCCATCAGCAGCGGATCGTCCTTGGCCGAGAGCGTGTCCCCGGTCTCCGCGCGGGTCAGCTTGGCCACGCAGGCGAGGTCGCCCGCGATCACGTGCGTGACCGGCCGCTGCTGTTTGCCGAACGGCGTGGACAGGGCGCCGATCCGCTCGTCGACATCGTGGTCCTCGTGACCGCGGTCGGTCATCCCGTGCCCGGACACGTGCACCGTCTGGTCGGCGCGCAGGGTGCCGGAGAAGACGCGGACCATCGAGATCCGGCCGACGTAGGGGTCGGAGGACGTCTTGACGACCTCCGCGACCAGCGACTCCTCGGGATCGCACATCCGCAGTTCGCGTCCGGCGCCCTCGGGCGTGGTGACCCGGGGCGCCGCGCGCTCCAGGGGCGTCGGGAAGCCGCGCGTGATCAGTTCCAGGAGTTCGACCGTGCCCAGTCCCTGCCGGGCGCCCTCGGCCGCGGGGGCGGCGGCCAGGACGGGGAAGAACACCCCGCGTGCCACGGCCCGTTCCAGATCCTCGATGAGCGTCTTGACGTCGACCTGCTCGCCGCCGAGGTAGCGCTCCATGAGGGTCTCGTCCTCGCTCTCCGAGATGATCCCCTCGATCAGCATCGAGCGGGCCTCGTCGAGCTGTGGCAGGTCGGCCTCGCCGGGTTCGGAGGCCACGCGCTCGCCCGGGGCGTAGTCGAACAGCTTCCGCGAGAGCAGCCCCACGAGCCCGGTCACGGGCGCGTGCCCGTCGGGGGCGGGCGGACCGTGCAGCGGGAGGTACAGCGGCAGTACCGCGTCGGGATCGTCGCCGCCGAAGGCCTCCGCGCAGATCCGCGTCATCTCCTCGAAGTCGGCGCGGGCGGCCTCCAGGTGCGTGACCACGATGGCGCGCGGCATGCCGACGGCGGCGCACTCCTCCCAGAGCATCCGGGTCGAGCCGTCCACCCCGTCGGAGGCCGAGACGACGAAGAGGGCCGCGTCCGCCGCGCGCAGACCGGCCCTCAGCTCACCGACGAAGTCGGCGTACCCGGGGGTGTCCAAGAGGTTGATCTTGATGCCGTCCCATTCGACCGGCACCAGGGAGAGCTGCACGGAGCGCTGCTGGCGGTGCTCCATGTCGTCGTAGTCCGAGACGCAGCCGCCGTCCTCCACGCGGCCCGCGCGGTTCACCGCTCCCGCCGTCAGCGCGAGAGCCTCCACCAGAGTCGTCTTGCCCGATCCGGAGGGGCCGACCAGCACCACGTTCCGTACGGACGTGGGGTGGTCGGCCGCCGTTGCCCTTCCGGCGGCTCCGGGATGGGTATGTGCCTTGTCGCCCATGTCCTTGCCTCCCGTGCACGGTGAGGTCGTTGTGGGCGCGGACACGCGGGACCGCGTGCACTGGCGGCTCCGGCGACGCCCGCGGTCCTTCGAGCTTTCCACTCCCGTCACGCCGCGTCCATACGAAGGACCCGATCCCGCCGCCCACCGGGCGCTCACCGAGGGCTCTGGGTGCCCGGCCACCGCTCACGCGCGCGCGTGACTACGATGGGCCAGCCGGTGGCCAGCAAGGGCCGCGGCGCCACACCGACCGTCGGGAAGGCCATGCTGAACAAGTACGCGCGTGCATTTTTTACGCGTGTCCTCACACCGTTCGCCGCGTTTCTCATCCGCCGGGGCGTCAGCCCCGACACGGTCACGCTGATCGGCACCGCCGGTGTGGTCGCGGGTGCGCTGGTCTTCTACCCCATGGGTGAGTTCTTCTGGGGCACGGTGGTGATCACGCTCTTCGTCTTCTCCGACCTCGTCGACGGCAACATGGCCCGCCAGCTGGGCCGCTCCAGCCGCTGGGGCGCGTTCCTGGACTCCACCCTCGACCGGGTCGCCGACGGCGCGATCTTCGGCGGCCTCGCCCTCTGGTACGCGGGCAACGGCGACGACAACGTCCTGTGCGCGGTGTCGATCTTCTGCCTGGCCAGCGGCCAGGTGGTGTCGTACACGAAGGCGCGCGGCGAGGCGATCGGCCTGCCGGTGGCCGTCAACGGGCTGGTCGAGCGCGCCGAGCGCCTCGTCATCTCGCTGGTCGCCGCCGGCTTCGCCGGACTGCACAAGTTCGGCGTACCCGGCATCCAGTACCTGCTGCCGGTCGCCCTGTGGATCGTCGCCGTCGGCAGCCTCGTCACCCTGGTCCAGCGGGTGGTCACGGTGCGCCGGGAGGCCGCCGAGGCGGACGCCGCCGCGCAGGAGAGCCAGGGCACCGAGGCGGCGAAGTGAGCGCTCGGGACCGCCTGACCGACGGTCTGTACGGCGCCGGCTGGGCCACCGTGAAGAAGCTCCCCGAGCCCGCCGCCGTACGCCTCGGCCACTCCATCGCCGACCTCGCCTGGAAGCGGCGCGGCGCGGGGGTGCGCCGCCTGGAGAGCAACTACGCGCGCGTGGTGCCCGGCGCGGGTCCGGAGCGGCTCGCCGCCCTCTCGCGCGCGGGGATGCGCTCGTACCTGCGTTACTGGATGGAGTCGTTCCGGCTCCCGGCGTGGAGCACCGAGCGGATCAAGGGCGGCTTCGCCCCCGACGACCTGCACCACCTCACCGACGGCATGGCCGCCGGCAAGGGCGTGATACTCGCCCTGCCGCACCTGGCCAACTGGGACCTCGCGGGCGCCTGGGTCACCACGAGGCTCGGCATCCCGTTCACCACGGTCGCCGAGCGCCTCAAGCCGGAGACCCTGTACGACCGTTTCGTCGCCTACCGCGAGGGCCTCGGCATGGAGGTCCTGCCGCACAGCGGCGGCACCGCCTTCGGCACGCTGGCCCGGCGGCTGCGCGACGGCGGCCTGGTCTGCCTGGTCGCCGACCGCGACCTGTCCGCCTCCGGCGTGGAGGTCGACTTCTTCGGCGAGACGGCCCGGATGCCCGCCGGACCCGCCCTGCTCGCCCAGCAGACGGGCGCGCTGCTGCTGCCGGTGACGCTCTGGTACGACGACTCGCCCGTGATGCGGGGCCGGGTGCACCCGGCGGTCGAGGTGCCCGGGTCAGGCACCCGGGCCGAAAAGACGTCTGTCATGACACAGGCGCTGGCCGACGCCTTCGCCACGGGGATCGCCGACCATCCGGAGGACTGGCACATGCTGCAGCGCTTGTGGCTGAAGGACCTCGACCCCGCCAAGGCGCCCGGGGCCCGAGAGCGGGGCGCCCAGTGAGGATCGGCATCGTCTGCCCGTACTCCTGGGACGTGCCGGGCGGCGTCCAGTTCCACATCCGCGACCTCGCCGAGTACTTCATCCGGCTCGGCCACGAGGTGTCCGTCCTCGCCCCGGCCGACGACGACACCCCGCTGCCTGCGTACGTCGTCTCCGCCGGCCGCGCGGTGCCGGTGCCGTACAACGGCTCGGTGGCCCGGCTGAACTTCGGCTTCCTGTCCGCGGCCCGGGTCCGGCGCTGGCTGCACGAGGGCGCCTTCGACGTCATCCACATCCACGAGCCGACCTCGCCCTCGCTGGGCCTGCTGACCTGCTGGGCGGCGCAGGGCCCGATCGTGGCCACCTTCCACACCTCCAACCCGCGCTCCCGCGCGATGATCGCCGCGTACGCGATCCTCCAGGCCGCCCTGGAGAAGATCAGCGCCCGGATCGCCGTGAGCGAGTACGCCCGGCGCACGCTCGTCGAGCACCTGGGCGGCGACGCGGTCGTCATCCCCAACGGCGTCGACGTCGACTTCTTCGCCGACGCGCGGCCCAAGCCCGAGTGGCAGGGCGACACGATCGGCTTCATCGGGCGCATCGACGAGCCCCGCAAGGGCCTGCCGGTGCTCATGCGGGCGCTGCCCGCCATCCTCGCCGCCCGCCCGCAGGCCCGGCTGCTCGTCGCCGGGCGCGGGGACGAGGAGGAGGCCGTCGAGAGCCTGCCCAGGGAGCTGCGTTCCCGCGTGGAGTTCCTCGGCATGATCAGCGACCAGGACAAGGCCCGCCTCCTGCGCAGCGTCGACCTGTACGTGGCGCCCAACACCGGCGGCGAGAGCTTCGGCATCATCCTGGTCGAGGCCATGTCGGCCGGCGCCCCCGTCCTCGCCTCCGACCTGGACGCCTTCGCCCAGGTCCTCGACCAGGGCGAAGCCGGCGAACTGTTCCCCAACGAGGACGCGGACGCCCTGGCCGAGGCGGCCGTACGCCTGCTGGCCGACCCGGAACGCCGGACCGTGCTGCGGGAGCGGGGCAGCGCCCACGTACGGCGCTTCGACTGGTCCACCGTGGGCGCGGACATCCTGTCCGTCTACGAGACGGTCACCGCGGGAGCGGCGGCGGTGGCGGCGGACGACCGCGCGACGGGCCTGCGGGCCCGCTTCGGCCTGGCGAGGGACTGACCCACCGGCGCACGGGGCCCCACCGGACGCGCTCGGTCCACCGATAGGGTTGCGGCCCGTGACCGCAACCCTGATCTGGATCCTGGTCGTCCTCGTCGCCGTCGGCCTGTACCTCAGCTGGACGGCGGGCCGCCTGGACCGGCTGCACGCCCGGATCGACGCCGCCCGTGCCGCCCTGGACGCACAGCTGCTGCGCAGGGCGTCCGTGGCCCAGGAACTCGCCACCTCCGGTGTGCTCGACCCGGCCGCCTCCATGGTTCTCTACGAGGCCGCACACGCCGCCCGGCAGGCCGAGGAGGAGCAGCGGGAGGTCGCCGAGAGCGAGCTGAGCCAGGCACTGCGCGCCGTGTTCGCCGACGCACCCCAGGTGGACGTGTTGCGCGAGGCGCCCGGGGGAGAGGAGACCGCCCGCGAACTGGCCGAGGCCGTACGGCGGGTGCCGATGGCCCGGCGCTTCCACAACGACGCGGTGGGTGCCGCGCGCAGACTGCGCGAGCACCGCAAGGTCCGCTGGTTCCGCCTCGCCGGGCACGCGCCCTTCCCGCTGGCCTTCGAAATGGACGACGAGTCGCCGGCGGCCCTGGTGGAGCGGGCGGCGTAGCGCACCCGCAGGCGAAAACGATCCACCGCCTTGTCATTGGCCCTTGCTGTGGCCTGCTCGCCTCACGTTTCCTCGTTGCTGCAGAAACCCCCTTCTCCTCAGCGAGGTACCCGTGTCCAGCACGCTCTCCGAAAACCAGGCACCCGAGACCGGCACCGCCCGGGTGAAGCGCGGCATGGCCGAGCAGCTCAAGGGCGGCGTCATCATGGACGTCGTCACGCCGGAGCAGGCGAAGATCGCCGAGGACGCGGGCGCCGTGGCCGTCATGGCCCTGGAGCGGGTCCCGGCCGACATCCGCAAGGACGGCGGCGTGGCCCGGATGTCCGACCCGGACATGATCGAGGGCATCATCGACGCCGTCTCCATCCCGGTGATGGCCAAGTCCCGCATCGGCCACTTCGTGGAGGCCCAGGTCCTGCAGTCCCTCGGCGTCGACTACATCGACGAGTCCGAGGTCCTCACCCCGGCCGACGAGGTCAACCACAGCGACAAGTTCGCCTTCACCACCCCCTTCGTCTGCGGCGCCACCAACCTGGGCGAGGCCCTGCGCCGCATCGCCGAGGGCGCGGCCATGATCCGCTCCAAGGGCGAGGCCGGCACCGGCAACGTCGTCGAGGCCGTCCGCCACCTGCGCCAGATCAAGAACGAGATCGCCCGGCTGCGCGGCTGTGACAACAACGAGCTGTACGCCGCCGCCAAGGAGCTGCGCGCCCCCTACGAGCTGGTCAAGGAGGTCTCGGAGCTGGGCAGGCTCCCGGTCGTCCTCTTCTCCGCCGGCGGTGTCGCCACCCCGGCCGACGCCGCGCTCATGCGCCAGCTCGGCGCCGAGGGCGTCTTCGTCGGCTCCGGCATCTTCAAGTCCGGCGACCCCGCCAAGCGCGCCGCCGCCATCGTGAAGGCCACCACCTTCTACGACGACCCGAAGATCATCGCGGACGCGTCCCGCAACCTCGGCGAGGCCATGGTCGGCATCAACTGCGACACCCTCCCCGAGGCCGAGCGCTACGCCAACCGCGGCTGGTAAGGCACCCGAACCCATGAGTGACACCCCCGTCATCGGCGTCCTGGCCCTCCAGGGCGACGTACGGGAGCACCTCGTCGCCCTGGCCGTGGCCGACGCCGTGGCCAGGCCGGTGAGGCGCCCCGAAGAACTCGCCGAGGTGGACGGCCTGGTCGTCCCCGGCGGCGAGTCCACCACCATCTCCAAGCTCGCCGTCCTCTTCGGAGTGATGGACCCCCTCCGCGCGCGCGTGCGCGACGGCATGCCCGTCTACGGCACCTGTGCCGGCATGATCATGCTGGCCGACAAGATCCTCGACCCGCGCTCCGGGCAGGAGACGGTCGGCGGCATCGACATGATCGTGCGCCGCAACGCCTTCGGCCGGCAGAACGAGTCCTTCGAGGCCGCCGTCGACGTCAAGGGCGTCGAGGGCGCTCCCGTGGAGGGCGTCTTCATCCGCGCCCCCTGGGTCGAGTCCGTGGGAGCCGCCGTCGAGGTGCTCGCCCAGCACGACGGCCACATCGTCGCCGTCCGCCAGGGCAACGCGCTGGCCACGTCGTTCCACCCGGAGCTGACCGGCGACCACCGTGTGCACCGGCTCTTCGCCGAGATGGTGCGCGCGAACCTGGCGGCGGAGTCCTTGTAGGATTCCTCCGTTCGTACAAAGACGGGTTACGCGAAGGAGACAGGCAGATGTCCGGCCACTCTAAATGGGCCACGACGAAGCACAAGAAGGCCGTCATCGATGCCAAGCGCGGCAAGCTCTTCGCGAAGCTGATCAAGAACATCGAGGTCGCGGCCCGCATGGGTGGTGCCGACATCGACGGCAACCCGACGCTGTACGACGCCATCCAGAAGGCGAAGAAGCAGTCGGTCCCGAACAAGAACATCGACTCCGCGGTCAAGCGCGGCGCCGGCCTGGAGGCCGGTGGCGCCGACTACGAGACGATCATGTATGAGGGCTACGGTCCCAACGGCGTCGCGGTGCTCATCGAGTGCCTCACCGACAACCGCAACCGCGCCGCCTCCGACGTCCGCGTCGCCATGACCCGCAACGGCGGCTCCATGGCCGACCCGGGCTCGGTGTCGTACCTCTTCAACCGCAAGGGCGTCGTGATCGTGCCAAAGGGCGAGCTGGGCGAGGACGACGTCCTCGGCGCCGTCCTTGACGCGGGCGCCGAGGAGGTCAACGACCTCGGCGAGTCCTTCGAGGTGCTCAGCGAGGCCACCGACCTGGTCGCGGTCCGCACCGCCCTCCAGGAGGCCGGCATCGACTACGAGTCCGCCGACGCCAACTTCGTCCCGACCATGCAGGTCGAGCTGGACGAGGAGGGCGCGCGGAAGATCTTCCGGCTGATCGACGCCCTGGAGGACAGCGACGACGTGCAGAACGTCTTCGCCAACTTCGACGTGAGCGACGAGATCATGGAGAAGGTCGACGCGTAACGCGCCCCCTGCTCAGCGGGCCGACGGGGACACAACCCGTCGGCCCGTCGCGTTGTCGGCGGCACCCGATAGCCTTACGCAAGTCAATGATCACCGTCCATGGACCGCAACCATCAATCGGGCAACTCCGATGGTGACCAGACAGGTCCGCGAGAGCGGCGGCGGTTCAGCCGCAAAGGAGGGGCCGGCGTTGCGTGTGCTGGGGGTGGACCCGGGGCTGACCCGCTGCGGGGTCGGGGTCGTGGAGGGCGTCGCGGGCCGGCCGCTCACCATGATCGGCGTCGGCGTCGTCCGCACGCCCGCGGACGCCGACCTCGGCCACCGCCTCGTCGCCGTCGAGCAGGGCATCGAGGCGTGGCTGGACGAGCACCGGCCGGAATTCGTCGCCGTGGAGCGCGTCTTCAGCCAGCACAACGTCCGCACCGTCATGGGCACCGCCCAGGCCAGCGCGGTGGCGATCCTGTGCGCCTCCCGCCGCGGCATCCCCGTCGCCCTGCACACGCCCAGCGAGGTCAAGGCGGCCGTCACCGGCAGCGGACGCGCCGACAAGGCGCAGGTCGGTGCCATGGTCACCCGCCTGCTGCGGCTCGCCGCCCCGCCCAAGCCGGCCGACGCCGCCGACGCCCTCGCCCTCGCCATCTGCCACATCTGGCGCGCCCCCGCGCACAGCCGCCTCCAGCAGGCCGTGGCCCTGCACGCCTCCCAGGGCCCGCGCCGCCCGCAGACCTCCCACCCCCCGAAAGGCCGCCCCGCATGATCGCCTTCGTCAGCGGCACCGTCGCCGCCCTCGCACCCGACGCCGCGGTGGTCGAGGTCGGCGGCGTCGGCATGGCCGTCCAGTGCACCCCGAACACGCTGTCCACCCTCCGGCTCGGCAAGCCCGCCAAGCTCGCCACCTCCCTCGTCGTCCGCGAGGACTCGCTCACGCTCTACGGCTTCGCCGACGACGACGAGCGCCAGGTCTTCGAGCTGCTCCAGACCGCCAGTGGCGTCGGCCCCCGCCTCGCCCAGGCCATGCTCGCCGTGCACCAGCCCGACGCCCTGCGCCGAGCCGTCTCCACCGGTGACGAGAAGGCGCTCACCGCCGTCCCCGGCATCGGCAAGAAGGGCGCGCAGAAGCTGCTCCTGGAGCTGAAGGACCGGCTCGGCGAGCCCATCGGCGCTCCCGCCGTCGGCGCCCCGGTCAGCACCGGCTGGCGCGACCAGCTGCACGCCGCCCTGATCGGCCTCGGCTACGCGACCCGCGAGGCCGACGAGGCCGTCTCCGCCGTGACGCCGCAGGCGGAGGCCGCCGGGGGCACACCGCAGGTGGGCCAGCTGCTCAAGGCCGCCCTGCAGACGCTGAACCGCGCCCGCTGACCACGCCCGCCACCACCGACCCGGTGCGCCACGGCAAGGAGAATCAAGTGAACTGGGACGACACGACCGACGCGGAGGCCGCCGCCGAGCGGCTGGTGGGCGCTGTCGCCGACGGCGAGGACCAGGCCGTGGAGGCGGCCCTGCGCCCCAAGGACCTGGGTGAGTTCATCGGCCAGGAGAAGGTCCGCGAACAGCTCGACCTGGTGCTGCGCGCCGCACGCGCGCGCGGGGCGACCGCCGACCACGTGCTCCTGTCCGGCGCCCCCGGCCTCGGCAAGACCACCCTCTCGATGATCATCGCGGCCGAGATGGAAGCCCCCATCCGCATCACCTCGGGGCCCGCCATCCAGCACGCCGGCGACCTCGCGGCGATCCTCTCCTCGCTCCAGGAGGGCGAGGTCCTCTTCCTCGACGAGATCCACCGCATGTCGCGGCCCGCCGAGGAGATGCTCTACATGGCGATGGAGGACTTCCGCGTCGACGTCATCGTCGGCAAGGGCCCCGGCGCCACCGCCATCCCCCTGGAGCTGCCCCCGTTCACCCTGGTCGGCGCCACCACGCGCGCGGGACTGCTGCCGCCCCCGCTGCGCGACCGCTTCGGCTTCACCGCCCACATGGAGTTCTACGGACCGGCCGAGCTGGAGCGCGTGATCCACCGCTCCGCCGGCCTGCTCGACGTCGAGATCGACCCCACCGGCGCCGCCGAGATCGCCGGCCGCTCCCGCGGCACCCCCCGTATCGCCAACCGCCTGCTGCGCAGGGTCCGCGACTACGCCCAGGTCAAGGCCGACGGCCTGATCACCCAGGAGATCGCCGCGGCCGCCCTCGCCGTCTACGAGGTCGACGCCCGGGGCCTCGACCGGCTCGACCGGGGGGTCCTGGAGGCCCTTCTCAAGCTGTTCGGCGGCGGGCCCGTCGGCCTGTCGACGCTCGCCGTCGCCGTGGGGGAGGAGCGTGAGACAGTGGAAGAGGTCGCCGAACCCTTCCTCGTACGGGAGGGTCTGCTCGCCCGCACCCCACGCGGGCGGGTGGCCACTCCGGCCGCATGGGCGCACCTCGGCCTCACCCCGCCGCGTTCGCAGGGTTCAGGAAACGGACAACCGGACTTGTTCGGGGCGTGACGACCCGGTCACGAGAGGCACATTCGCCGGAGCAGGAACCCCGGTGCCATGCTGAGCGTTGTTCCATGCGCGCGGACTCGCTTAGACTCCGCCGATGCCGCCCTAGTCGGCGGCGTACACACCCCCAACCATCAGGCCGCTCATCATCGCGGTCGTGTGAAGGAAGTACCGACCCGTGAGTCTCGTGACCCTCCTCCCGTTCATCGTGCTCATCGGGGCCATGTTCCTGATGACCCGGTCGGCGAAGAAGAAGCAGCAGCAGGCCGCCACCATGCGGAACGAGATGCAGCCCGGAACCGGTGTCCGCACCATCGGGGGCATGTACGCCACGGTCAAGGAGGTCAACGACGACACGGTCCTTCTCGACGCCGGACCGGGTGTGGAACTGCTCTTCGCCAAGAACGCGATCGGTGCCGTCCTCTCCGACGACGAGTACAACCGCATCGTCCACGGCATCGAGCACGACCTGAAGTCCGACGCGGACGTCGTCCCCGACGACGCCTCCTCCCTCATCGACACCGACGCCGCCTCCGACGACAAGTCCGTCGACCTCGGCAAGAAGGCCGACGAGCCGGCCGCCGACGAGCCGGCCGCCGACGAGCCGGCCGACGAGCCGACGGCCGACGCCGCACCCGCCGAGGCGAAGACGGACGAGCAGGCGAAGAAGTCCGACGGCGGTTCCGAGGCGAAGTAAGCCGTGCCCCGGGGTGCGCGGGACGGGTTCCCGCGCACTTCGCGTGACGCGCGGCTCGCACGGATCCGGACACCATGTGATGGCCGCCGGTGACGCCTTCTGGGCGCGAAGCGGCCCGAGAGGGAGTACGCAAAGGTGGCAGCACCTAAAAAGGGAAAGAATGCGAGCGCTCAGAGTAAGCCCGGGCGCTCGCTGGCCCTGATCCTGATCGCCATCGTGGCGCTCACCGGGGGAATGTTCGCCTCCGGGCACACGACTCCGCGCCTCGGTATCGACCTGGCGGGCGGCACGAGCATCACGCTCCGGGCCGTGCCCGAGGCGGGCCAGGAGTCCGCGATCAACAAGACCAACATGGACACCGCGGTCGAGATCATGAACCGCCGTGTCAATGGTCTGGGTGTTTCCGAGGCCGAGGTCCAGACCCAGGGCGACCGGAACATCATCGTCAACATCCCCAAGGGGACGAACTCGAAGGAAGCCCGGCAGCAGGTCGGCACCACCGCCAAGCTGTACTTCCGTCCGGTCCTCGCAACCGAGCTCTCCGGCGCCAACGCGACCGGCAGCCCCTCGCCGAGCGAGACCGGCGGCGCCTCGGACAAGGCGACCGACAAGGCCACCGACGGGGACAAGGCCACCGACGGGGACAAGGCGAGCGGCACGCCGTCCGACTCCGCCTCGGCGAGCGCCACCTCCCAGGGCCGCGCCGCCAGCGAGGCCCTCAAGGCCGACCCCAGCCCGTCCGCGAAGAGCTCCGACGGAGCCTCCCCGTCCCCGAGCACCAGCGCCCCCGGCGACGCCGCCGCTGCCAAGCTGCAGCAGCAGTACGCGGCCCTGGACTGCACCGACAAGGGCGCCCGCGCCCAGGCCGGCAAGGGCGCCAAGCCCGGCGAGCAGACGGTGGCCTGCGGTCAGAACTCGCAGGGCCAGTGGCAGAAGTACATCCTCGGCCCCGCCGCGGTGGACGGCACCGAGGTCGACGAGGCCGAGGCCGTCTACAACACGCAGACCGCTGCCGGCTGGACCGTGACGATGAAGTTCACGGACAAGGGCAGCAAGAAGTTCGCGGACATCACCGGCAAGCTGGCGCAGAACCAGTCCCCGCAGAACCAGTTCGCCATCGTCCTGGACAACGAGGTCGTCTCCGACCCGTACGTCAGCCAGGCGCTCACCGGCGGCAACGCGGAGATCTCCGGCAGCTTCGACCAGGAGGAGGCCCAGAGCCTCGCCAACATGCTGTCCTACGGCGCGCTGCCGCTGACCTTCAAGGAGGACAGCGTCACCACCGTCACCGCCGCGCTCGGCGGTGAGCAGCTCAAGGCCGGTCTGATCGCGGGCGCCATCGGTCTCGCCCTGGTCGTCCTCTACCTGCTGTTCTACTACCGCGGTCTGTCGTTCATCGCCGTCTGTTCGCTGCTGGTCTCGGCCGGTCTCACCTACGTGATCATGGCGCTGCTCGGCCCGACCATCGGCTTCGCGCTGAACCTGCCGGCCGTGTGCGGTGCCATCGTCGCCATCGGCATCACGGCGGACTCGTTCATCGTGTACTTCGAACGCGTCCGCGACGAGATCCGGGAGGGCCGCACGCTGCGTCCGGCCGTCGAGCGGGCCTGGCCGCGCGCCCGGCGCACCATCCTCGTCTCCGACTTCGTGTCCTTCCTCGCCGCCGCGGTGCTCTTCATCGTCACCGTCGGCAAGGTGCAGGGCTTCGCGTTCACGCTCGGTCTGACGACCCTGCTCGACGTGGTGGTGGTGTTCTTGTTCACCAAGCCGCTGCTGACGCTGATGGCCCGGCGCCGGTTCTTCTCCAGCGGTCACAAGTGGTCCGGCCTCGACCCCAAGGCCCTGGGTGCCAAGCCCCCGCTGCGCCGCACCCGCCGTCCGTCCCGTCCTGCCGCCGGCCCTGTCGACCCGAAGGAGGCGTGAGAGATGTCGAAGCTCGGCACACTCGGCGCCCGACTGCACCACGGCGAGGTCGGCTACGACTTCGTCAAGAACCGCAAGATCTGGTACGGCATCTCGATCCTCATCACCATCACGGCCATCGTCGGCCTGGCGGTGCGCGGCCTGCACATGGGCATCGAGTTCCAGGGCGGCGCGGTCTTCACCACCCCGAAGAACATGAGCGCCTCGGTCGCCCAGGCCGAGACCTGGTCGGAGGAGGCGTCCGGCCACGACGCGATCGTCCAGAAGCTCGGCGACGGCAGCCTCCGCATCCAGATCGCGGGCACCGACACCCAGCAGTCGGACCAGATCAAGGAGGACCTCTCCAAGAACCTGGACGTCCCCGCGGAGAAGATCAACGCCGACCTGGTCGGCCCCAGCTGGGGTGACCAGATCGCGAACAAGGCCTGGCAGGGCCTCGGGATCTTCATGGTCCTCGTGGTGATCTACCTGGCGATCGCGTTCGAGTGGCGGATGGCGCTGGCCGCCTTCGTCGCGTTGATCCACGACATCACCATCACGGTGGGCATCTACGCTCTCGTCGGCTTCGAGGTCACACCCGGCACGGTGATCGGTCTGCTGACGATCCTCGGTTACTCGCTCTACGACACGGTCGTCGTCTTCGACAGCCTCAAGGAGCAGACGCGGGACATCACCAAGCAGACCCGCTGGACCTACGCGGAGATCGCCAACCGCTCCATCAACAGCACCCTGGTCCGCTCCATCAACACCACGGTGGTCGCGCTGCTGCCGGTGGCGGGCCTGCTGTTCATCGGCGGCGGCGTCCTCGGCGCCGGCATGCTCAACGACATCTCGCTGTCGCTGTTCGTCGGTCTCGCGGCCGGCGCGTACTCGTCGATCTTCATCGCCACGCCGCTCGTCGCCGACCTCAAGGAGGCCGAGCCGCAGATGAAGGCCCTCAGGAAGCGGGTCCTCGCCAAGCGCGCCCAGTCGGCGGCCAAGGGCGAGTCCGCGGAGTCCGCGGCCGACGAGGGGGCGTACGACGCCGACGAGCCGGACGACGCCGCACCCGCGGTCGTCGGCCCCCGCAACCAGCCCGCGTCCCGCGGCAGGGGCCGCGGCCGACCCTCGGGGAAGCGCCGATGACCGAGACGACCGACATCACGGAGCTGCTGCTCAGCCGCATCCGTGACGTGGCCGACTACCCGGAGCCGGGCGTGGTGTTCAAGGACATCACCCCGCTCCTGGCGGACCCGGCGGCCTTCACGGCGCTCACCGACGCCCTCGCCGACGTGGCCCGGGACACCGGCGCCACCAAGGTCGTCGGCCTGGAGGCGCGCGGCTTCATCCTCGGCGCCCCGGTGGCCCTGAGGGCGGGCCTCGGCTTCATCCCCGTACGCAAGGCGGGGAAGCTCCCCGGAGCCACGCTCAGCCAGGCGTACGACCTGGAGTACGGCTCCGCCGAGATCGAGGTGCACGCCGAGGACCTCACCGCGGGCGACCGGGTGCTGGTCGTCGACGACGTCCTCGCCACCGGCGGCACCGCCGAGGCCTCGCTGGAGCTGATCCGCCGGGCCGGTGCCGACGTCGCGGGCCTCGCCGTGCTGATGGAGCTGGGCTTCCTCGGCGGGCGGGCCCGTCTGGAGCCCGCTCTGGCCGGGGCGCCGCTGAAGGCGCTGCTCACGGTCTGAGCCGCCCGGGAGCACGAGGGGCGCCCGTTGCAGGCCCGAGGCGGGCCCGGAGGAATCCGGCGCCCGCCTCAGGCGTTGCAGGGGTTGAAGGCCTTCACATTGGCCAGAAGGCGATCCTGGAGGGCAGGATCGCTACCATGGGGTATCCGGAGCCTGACCGGGGGACCCGGATCGCGCACGAGGAGTCCTCTTGCCAGACGAGGCCCAGCCACTGACCGCCGCAAAGCCCGAGTCCGCCTCGGCGTCCGCGGCGAAGCCCGCGCCGAGCGGGCCCCAGGCGAAGAACGACACGCGCGGACCCATCCAGGACGCCCCGGCCGCACCGGTCGACAAGCCGGCGGAGCAGCAGTCGCGCCCCAAGGCGCTGCCGGCCGAACGCCCGCAGAACGCGCCCGTGGTCCGCGCCCCAGCCGGGCAGCCCGCCCGCTCCGGCTCCTCCAACCGCGTCCGCGCCCGCCTCGCCCGCCTCGGCGTGCAGCGCGCCAACCCGTACAACCCGGTCCTGGAGCCGCTGCTGCGCATAGTGCGCGGCAACGACCCGAAGATCGAGACGGCGACCCTGCGCCAGATCGAGCGCGCCTACCAGGTCGCCGAACGCTGGCACCGCGGCCAGAAGCGCAAGAGCGGCGACCCGTACATCACGCACCCGCTCGCCGTCACTACCATCCTCGCCGAGCTGGGCATGGATCCGGCCACCCTGATGGCCGGGCTGCTGCACGACACCGTCGAGGACACCGAGTACGGCCTGGAGGACCTGCGCCGCGACTTCGGCGACGTGGTCACCCTGCTCGTCGACGGTGTCACCAAGCTGGACAAGGTCAAGTTCGGCGAGGCGGCGCAGGCCGAGACCGTGCGCAAGATGGTCGTCGCCATGGCCAAGGACCCGCGCGTCCTGGTCATCAAGCTCGCCGACCGCCTGCACAACATGCGCACCATGCGCTACCTCAAGCGCGAGAAGCAGGAGAAGAAGGCGCGCGAGACCCTGGAGATCTACGCGCCGCTCGCCCACCGGCTGGGCATGAACACCATCAAGTGGGAGCTGGAGGACCTCGCCTTCGCGATCCTCTACCCCAAGATGTACGACGAGATCGTCCGCCTGGTCGCCGAGCGCGCGCCCAAGCGCGACGAGTACCTGGCCGTCGTCACCGACGAGGTCCAGCAGGATCTGCGCGCGGCGCGCATCAAGGCGACCGTCACCGGCCGCCCCAAGCACTACTACAGCGTCTACCAGAAGATGATCGTCCGCGGCCGTGACTTCGCGGAGATCTACGACCTGGTGGGCATCCGCGTCCTGGTGGACACCGTCCGCGACTGCTACGCGGCGCTCGGCACCGTCCACGCCCGCTGGAATCCGGTTCCGGGGCGGTTCAAGGACTACATCGCGATGCCCAAGTTCAACATGTACCAGTCGCTGCACACGACGGTCATCGGGCCCGGCGGCAAGCCGGTCGAGCTGCAGATCCGCACCTTCGACATGCACCGCCGCGCGGAGTACGGCATCGCCGCGCACTGGAAGTACAAGCAGGAGGCCGTCGCGGGCGCCTCCAAGGTGCGCACGGACGCCCCCAAGTCGTCCGGCAAGAGCAAGGACGACCACCTCAACGACATGGCGTGGCTGCGGCAGCTGCTCGACTGGCAGAAGGAGACCGAGGACCCCGGCGAGTTCCTGGAGTCCCTGCGCTTCGACCTCTCCCGCAACGAGGTCTTCGTCTTCACGCCCAAGGGCGACGTCATAGCGCTCCCCGCCGGCGCCACCCCCGTGGACTTCGCGTACGCCGTCCACACCGAGGTCGGCCACCGCACCATAGGGGCACGGGTCAACGGGCGGCTGGTGCCGCTGGAGTCCACCCTGGACAACGGCGACCTGGTGGAGGTCTTCACCTCCAAGGCGGCCGGGGCGGGCCCCTCCCGCGACTGGCTGGGCTTCGTGAAGTCGCCGCGCGCCCGCAACAAGATCCGCGGCTGGTTCTCCAAGGAGCGCCGCGACGAGGCGATCGAGCAGGGCAAGGACGCCATCGTCCGCGCGATGCGCAAGCAGAACCTGCCGATCCAGCGGATCCTCACCGGCGACTCCCTGGTCACGCTCGCGCACGAGATGCGGTACTCGGACATCTCCGCGCTGTACGCGGCGATCGGCGAGGGCCATGTCTCCGCGCAGAACATCGTGCAGAAACTGGTCTCGGCGCTCGGCGGCGAGGAGGCGGCCACCGAGGAGATCGACGAGTCGGTGCCTCCGGCCCGCGGCCGTGGCCGCAAGCGCCGGACCAGTGCCGACCCGGGCGTCGTCGTCAAGGGCGTCGAGGACGTGTGGGTCAAGCTGGCCCGCTGCTGCACTCCCGTACCCGGGGACCCCATCATCGGCTTCGTCACCCGCGGCAGCGGCGTGTCCGTCCACCGCAGCGACTGTGTGAACGTGGACTCGCTGTCCCGCGAGCCCGAGCGCATCCTCGAGGTCGAGTGGGCGCCCACCCAGTCCTCCGTCTTCCTGGTCGCCATCCAGGTCGAGGCGCTGGACCGCTCCCGGCTGCTGTCGGACGTCACGCGGGTGCTGTCCGACCAGCACGTCAACATCCTCTCGGCGGCCGTCCAGACCTCCCGCGACCGCGTGGCCACCTCTCGCTTCACCTTCGAGATGGGCGACCCCAAGCACCTCGGGCACGTCCTGAAGGCCGTACGCGGCGTGGAGGGCGTCTACGACGTGTACCGGGTGACGTCGGCGCGCAGGCCGTCGTAGGAGGCCGTACAGGCGCACACACGAGAGGGGCTCCCGTACGCGCCGTACGGGAGCCCCTCTCGTGTCCGGTCCGCGACCGTCAGCCGCCGAACTCGTGCAGGCCCTTGAGCGCCTGGTCGAGGAGCGCCTGGCGGCCCTCCAGCTCACGCGCGAGCTTGTCGGCCTTGGCGTCGTTGCCCTGGGCGCGCGCCTGCTCGACCTGGGAGCGCAGCTTGTCCACGGCGGCCTGGAGCTGACCGGTCAGGCCCTCGGCACGCGCGCGTGCCTCCGGGTTGGTCCGGCGCCACTCGGCCTCCTCGGCCTCCTGGAGGGCCCGCTCGACCGCGTGCATCCGCCCCTCGACCTTCGGCCGGGCGTCGCGCGGCACGTGGCCGATGGCCTCCCAGCGCTCGTTGACCGAACGGAACGCGGCGCGGGCCGCCTTGAGGTCGGTGACCGGGACGAGCTTCTCGGCCTCCTCGGCCAGCTCCTCCTTGAGCTTCAGGTTCTCCGACTGCTCGGCGTCCCGCTCGGCGAAGACCGAGCTGCGGGCGGCGAAGAACACGTCCTGGGCACCGCGGAAACGGTTCCACAGGTCGTCCTCGTGCTCGCGCTGGGCCCGGCCCGCGGCCTTCCACTCGGACATCAGGTCGCGGTAGCGCGCGGCCGTCGGTCCCCAGTCCGTCGAGTTCGACAGCGCCTCGGCCTCGGTGACCAGCCGCTCCTTGGTCCGCCGGGCCTCCTCGCGCTGCGCGTCGAGCTGCGCGAAGTGCTGCTTGCGGCGCTTGGAGAACGCCGAGCGCGCGTGCGAGAAGCGGTGCCACAGCTCGTCGTCGGACTTGCGGTCCAGGCGCGGCAGGCCCTTCCAGGTGTCCACCAGGGACCGCAGCCGCTCACCGGCCGACCGCCACTGGTCCGAGCGCGCCAGCTCCTCGGCCTCGGCGACCAGGGCCTCCTTGGCACCGCGCGCCTCGTCGGACTGCTTGGCCCGCTGGGCCTTGCGCTCCTCACGCCGTGCCTCCACGAGCGCGACGAGCTTGTCCAGCCGGGTCCGCAGGGCCTCCAGGTCGCCGACCGCGTGGTGCGCGTCCACCTGCTCGCGCAGGTGGTCGATGGCGGCCTGGGCGTCCTTGGCCGACAGGTCGGTGGTCTTCACCCGCTTCTCGAGGAGGCCGATCTCGACAACCAGGCCTTCGTACTTGCGTTCGAAGTAGGCCAGCGCCTCCTCGGGGGAGCCTGCCTGCCAGGATCCGACGACCTTCTCGCCGTCGGCCGTACGCACGTACACGGTCCCCGTCTCATCGACGCGGCCCCACGGGTCGCTGCTCACAGCGCCTCCTCCACATGATGCCTGCGGAGGGCTTCGCTACCCCCGGGCATCGTCCACAGTTTCGTCACGGCCAACATAGGCGACCGGCGGGGGGCCTGTCCGCATCCCGCACGACCGAACTTTCGCTGATGAGGGTCAGGATTTCGTGACGGTGGCCTTGTCGATCACGACTGTCGCGTTGGGCGCTCCGTCACCCTGGCCGGTGCTCTCCCCGGCCTTCGCGATCTTCTTCAGCACGGCCATGCCCTCGTCGGAGATGGTGCCGAACGGCGTGTAGCTCGGCGGCAGCGGGCTGTCCTGGTACACGAGGAAGAACTGGCTGCCGCCGGAGTCCGGCTGTCCCGTGTTCGCCATCGCCACCGTGCCCGCCGGGTACGTGTTCGACTTGAGGCTCTTGTCCTTCAGGTTCTCGTCCGGGATGTTGTAGCCCGGACCGCCGTTGCCCTGCCCCGTCGGGTCGCCGCACTGCAGCACGAAGATGCCGTTGGTGGTGAGGCGGTGGCACGGCGTGTGATCGAAGAAGCCCTTGCCGGCCAGGAAGTTGAACGAGTTGACGGTGTGCGGTGCCGCGTCCGTCTTCAGCGCGATGCCTATGTCACCGCACGTGGTCGCCAGCTTCATCGTGTACTTCGCCGACTTGTCGACGGTCATCGCAGGTTCCTTCTTCCAGGTCTGCGTCTTGACCTTGCCCTCGGCGGGCTTCTCGCACGGGTCCGGCGCCTTGCTCGGAGCCGAGGCGCTCGGCGTGACCTCCGCACTCGCGTTCGTCTTGCTGTCGTCGTCGTCCCCCAGGACCACGCCGGTCGTGTACAGCGCGACGCTGCCGATCAGGATCACGCCGAGCACCGAAGCGATCGCGGCGTTGCGCATGCGCGCCTTGCGTCGTGCGGAGGTACGTCGCTGCTGCTGCCGCAAGAACTTCTCCCGGGCGAGCTGACGCCGCCGCTGCTCCTGGGTGACCACCGGGTTCTCTCCTCATGCGTCTTCGTGTGCCGACCGGTACGCGTGGGTGCGATGAGCCGACCGTGGGCGTGTAGCCCCGTACCGTATATGGGTTCGCTGAGGAATCGGCACCGCCGGTAGGCTCTGACCACGGGCGCGGCCGGTTCGCAAGCCCACCCTTACCGACACAAACGAAGGACGATCGTGCTCATTGCCGGGTTCCCCGCCGGTGCCTGGGGGACGAACTGCTATCTCGTCGCCCCCGCCGCCGGTGAGGAGTGCGTGATCATCGACCCGGGCCACCAGGCGGCCCCCGGAGTCGAGGAAGCGATCAGGAAGCACCGTCTCAAGCCGGTCGCCGTCGTCCTCACCCACGGCCACATCGACCACGTCGCCTCGGTCGTCCCGGTGTGCGGCGCCCACGACGTGCCGGCCTGGATCCACCCCGAGGACCGCTACATGATGAGCGACCCCGAGAAGGGCATCGGCCGCACCATCGGCATGCCGCTCATGGGCGAGCTGACCGTGGGGGAGCCGGACGACGTCAAGGAGCTGACCGACGGCGCGAAGCTGGCGCTGGCGGGCCTGGAGCTGACCGTCGCGCACGCCCCGGGCCATACGAAGGGGTCGGTGACCTTCGGCCTGCCCGAGACGGCGGACATCCCGCCGGTCATGTTCTCGGGCGACCTGCTGTTCGCCGGCTCCATCGGACGCACCGACTTCCCCGGTGGCTCCATGGACGACATGCTCGAGTCCCTGGCACGCGTGTGCCTGCCGCTCGACGACTCGACCGTGGTGCTCTCCGGACACGGCCCCCAGACGACCATCGGCCAGGAACGCGCCACCAACCCGTATCTGCGGCAGGTGGCCGCCGGCCAGGGCGCACCGGACGCGCCCCGACGAGGAATGTGACGAGACCTTCCGTGAGCACCTTCAAGGCCCCCAAGGGCACGTACGACCTGCTGCCGCCGGACTCCGCCAAGTACCTGGCCGTCCGCGAGGCGATCGCCGCCCCGCTGCGCAACTCCGGCTACGGCTACATCGAGACGCCCGGCTTCGAGAACGTCGAGCTCTTCGCGCGCGGTGTCGGCGAGTCCACCGACATCGTGACCAAGGAGATGTACGTCTTCGAGACCAAGGGCGGCGACCGGCTCGCCCTGCGCCCGGAGACCACCGCTCCGGTGCTGCGCGCGGTCCTGGAGGCCAACCTGCACAAGGCGGGCAACCTGCCGGTGAAGGTCTGGTACTCGGGCTCCCAGTACCGCTACGAGCGTCCCCAGAAGGGCCGTTACCGCCACTTCTCCCAGGTCGGCGCCGAGGCGATCGGCGCCGAGGACCCGGCCCTGGACGCCGAACTGATCATCCTGGCCGACCAGTCCTACCGCGCGCTCGGCCTGCGGGACTTCCGCATCCTGCTCAACTCCCTGGGCGACAAGGAGTGCCGCCCCGTCTACCGGGCCGCGCTCCAGGACTTCCTGCGCGGTCTCGACCTGGACGAGGACACGCTGCGCCGCGCCGAGATCAACCCGCTGCGCGTGCTGGACGACAAGCGCCCCGACGTCCAGAAGCAGCTCACCGACGCCCCGCTGCTGCGCGACTACCTGTGCGACGCCTGCAAGGCGTACCACGAGGAGGTGCGCGAGCTGATCACGGCGGCGGGCGTCGTCTTCGAGGACGACCCGAAGCTGGTCCGCGGCCTGGACTACTACACGCGCACGACGTTCGAGTTCGTCCACGACGGCCTCGGCTCCCAGTCCGCGGTGGGCGGCGGGGGCCGCTACGACGGCCTGTCCGAGATGATCGGCGGCCCCTCCCTGCCCTCGGTCGGCTGGGCCCTCGGCGTCGACCGCACCGTCCTCGCCCTGGAGGCGGAGGGCATCGAACTGGACATCCCGTCCGCCACCTCCGTCTTCGCGGTCCCGCTGGGCGAGGAGGCCCGCCGGATCCTGTTCGCCAAGGTCACCGAGCTGCGCAAGAACGGCGTCGCGGCCGACTTCTCCTACGGCGGCAAGGGACTCAAGGCCGCGATGAAGGCGGCCAACCGCTCAGGGGCCCGCTACACCCTGGTGCTGGGTGAGCGCGACCTGGCCGAGGGCGTCGTCCAGCTCAAGGACATGGAGTCCGGCGAGCAGACCGCGATCGGCGTCAACGAGATCGTCGCGGAGCTGGAGTCCCGTCTCGGCTAGGGACCGGAGCCCGGTGTCCCCTTCAGGGGTACACGTTTCGTTCGCGTGTGCCCCTGGAGAACGGGTGTTGGCCGGAACGCGCCGCTCCGGAGTGATCGCCGATCCGTTCATATGGTCATCGAACGGTGCCCATACAGGGTCGTGCGGCACAATGGCCCCTGCCCGAAGCAGGTCCCACTCCCCAGTGACGGAATCGGCGTGATGAGCAAGACGACAGTGAAGGACGTCTCCACCGTGGCAGAGTCCGCGCCGGACACCAGCACCCGCACCCCGCGCACCGAGGGCGGCAGCCGGGCCCTCGCCCTGCTGCTGGTGATCACGGGCGCGGCCGGGCTGCTCGCCGCGTGGGTCATCACGATCGACAAGCAGAAGATTCTCGAGGCCAAGATCGCCGGCACCACCTTCACGCCCGGCTGCAGCCTCAACCCGGTCGTCTCCTGCGGCAACATCATGGAGAGCGACCAGGCCTCCGTCTTCGGCTTCCCCAACCCGATGCTCGGCCTCGTCGCCTACGGCATCGTCATCTGCGTCGGCGTGAGCCTGCTCGCCCGCGCCACCTACCCGCGCTGGTACTGGCTCACCTTCAACGCGGGCTGCCTGTTCGGCGTCGCGTTCGTCTCGTGGCTGCAGTTCCAGTCCCTGTACCGGATCAACTCGCTGTGCCTGTGGTGCTGCCTGGCCTGGGTCGCCACGATCCTGATGTTCTGGTACGTGACGTCCTTCAACGTCCGCAAGGGCTTCCTGCCCGCGCCGGGCTGGCTGCGCGGGTTCTTCGGCGAGTTCACCTGGGTCCTGCCGGTGCTGCACATCGGCATCATCGGCATGATGATCCTCACCCGCTGGTGGGACTTCTGGACCAGCTGACGGGCGGCTCGCTTGTCAGTGCGGTCATTTAGGGTTCAGAGCGTGGAGCCCGATCTGTTCACCGCCGCAGCCGAAGAACGCCAGGAGAAGGACCCGACCGGCAGCCCCCTCGCCGTGCGGATGCGCCCACGCACCCTCGACGAGGTCGTCGGCCAGCAGCACCTGCTCAAGCCCGGGTCGCCGCTGCGCCGCCTGGTCGGCGAGGGCGCCTCAGGCCCGGCCGGACCGTCCTCCGTGTTCCTCTGGGGCCCGCCGGGCACCGGCAAGACCACCCTGGCGTACGTGGTCTCCAAGGCGACCAACAAGCGTTTCGTGGAGCTGTCGGCGATCACCGCGGGCGTCAAGGAGGTCCGCGCGGTCATCGACGGCGCCCGCCGCGCGGTCGGTGGGTACGGCAAGGAGACCGTCCTCTTCCTCGACGAGATCCACCGCTTCAGCAAGGCCCAGCAGGACTCCCTGCTCCCGGCCGTCGAGAACCGCTGGGTCACCCTGATCGCCGCCACCACCGAGAACCCGTACTTCTCGGTGATCTCCCCGCTGCTCTCCCGCTCCCTTCTGCTCACCCTCGAACCCCTCACCGACGACGACGTCCGGGGCCTGCTCCGCCGCGCGCTGAGCGACGAGCGCGGGCTCAAGGACGCCGTCACCCTCCCCGGGGACACCGAGGAGCACCTGCTGCGCATCGCCGGCGGTGACGCCCGCCGCGCGCTCACCGCCCTGGAGGCCGCCGCCGGGGCCGCACTGGACAAGGGTGAGACGGCGATCTCCCTGACCACGCTGGAGGAGACGGTCGACCGGGCCGCGGTGAAGTACGACCGCGACGGCGACCAGCACTACGACGTCGCCAGCGCCCTGATCAAGTCCATCCGCGGCTCCGACGTCGACGCCGCCCTGCACTACCTGGCCCGGATGATCGAGGCAGGCGAGGACCCCCGCTTCATCGCCCGGCGCCTGATGATCTCCGCCAGCGAGGACATCGGCCTGGCCGACCCCAACGCCCTGCAGATCGCCGTCGCCGCCGCCCAGGCCGTCGCCATGATCGGCTTTCCCGAGGCCGCCCTCACCCTCAGCCACGCCACCATCGCCCTGGCGCTGGCCCCCAAGTCCAACGCCGCCACCACCGCCATCGGCGCCGCCCTGGAGGACGTGCGCAAGGGCCACGCCGGCCCGGTCCCCGCCCACCTGCGCGACAGCCACTACAAGGGCGCCGGCAAGCTGGGACACGGGCAGGGGTACGTGTACCCGCACGACCTGCC
This sequence comes from Streptomyces sp. NPDC042336, assembly GCF_055581985.1. NCBI lineage: Bacteria > Bacillati > Actinomycetota > Actinomycetes > Kitasatosporales > Streptomycetaceae > Streptomyces > Streptomyces sp. NPDC042336. Next base: position 314,679 of record NZ_JBVJEA010000004.1, read on the forward strand.
CGAGGGCATCGCCGCCCAGCAGTACGCCCCGGACGAGCTGAAGGACCGGCGGTACTACACGCCGACCCGGCACGGCGCCGAGGCCCGGTACGCGGACGCGGTGGAGTGGACCCGCGGGCACCTCGGTCGCAAGCCGTCCTGAGCAGCCTGTAGAATCGCCCGGAGTGCCGAGTGCCGTGCAGTCAGAACGGGACAACCGGCCGGAACCCTTCGGGGTTCCAGGAGCGTCGCGCACCGTCGATGGTGTCGCGGGCAGCCCACCACCACCCGGACCTCCGGGACAGGTCGGTGGGCCACTCGCGTGCTGCACGTATGTGCCCAGACCAGGGGAGCGGCTGCCCGGCAGGTCCCGAGCGGACCCGGCGGGTTTCCCCGGCTGCGGATTGCGACCTCCCTCAACCCTGACAAGCCGGAAACTAGGAAAGAGACACAGTGGCGAACCAGCCCCGTCCCAAGGTCAAGAAGTCGCGTGCCCTCGGCATCGCGCTGACCCCGAAGGCCGTCAAGTACTTCGAGGCCCGCCCCTACCCGCCGGGTGAGCACGGCCGCGGCCGCAAGCAGAACTCGGACTACAAGGTCCGTCTGCTTGAGAAGCAGCGTCTGCGCGCGCAGTACGACCTCAGCGAGCGCCAGCTCGTCCGCGCCTACGAGCGTGCCTCCAAGACCAACATGAAGACCGGCGAGGCCCTGGTCATCGAGCTCGAGCGCCGTCTCGACGCGCTGGTCCTGCGTTCGGGCATCGCCCGCACCATCTACCAGGCCCGGCAGATGGTCGTCCACGGCCACATCCAGGTCAACGGCCAGAAGGTCGACAAGCCGTCCTTCCGCGTCCGCCCGGACGACGTCGTGCAGGTGCGCGAGCGCTCCAAGGAGAAGACCCTCTTCACGATCGCTCGTGAGGGTGGCTTCGCCCCCGACGGCGAGACCCCGCGCTACCTCCAGGTGAACCTCAAGGCCCTGGCGTTCCGCCTGGACCGCGAGCCGAACCGCAAGGAGATCCCGGTGATCTGCGACGAGCAGCTCGTCGTCGAGTACTACGCCCGCTGATCCCAGCCCGGCGCAGTACCACCGCGGTACCTCAGCCCGCCGTCTCCCCGCCCTTCCGGGTGGGCGAGGCGGCGGGCTTCGCCGTCCGGGCACCCGCCGCGGCCCGCCCCCCGGCCGGCGAGCGCGGCGCCGGCAGCGAGGCAGGCACCCCGGGCCGGCGCAGCGCCCGTGCCACCGCCTCCCGGCGGCCGAGCCGCGTCCCGTGCCGTACGCACTCCTCGTACCGCTCGTCGCCCAGCTGGTCCCGGGACGCCGCCTCGCACAGCTCGTGCGGGGCGTTGTAGTGCGCCGAGCCGAACAGCGGCAGCCCCACCGACGGCCACATCCGGTCCGCCGCGCCCTGCAGCACCGCCGCCTCCGCCGCGTCGCCCTCCGCCACCGTGACCAGGGCCAGCAGCTCCACCGCCAGCACCGAGCCCAGCTGGTCGCGGAAGCGGTGCGCGCTGCCCAGGCAGTCGGCCAGCAGCTCGCGGGCGCGCACCGGCTCGCCGTCGCTCCAGGCCGCGTACGCCAGCACGTACAGGGCGTATCCCCGCGCCCAGCGCTCGCCGTGGTCCTCGCACACCTGGCGCACGTCCTCGCACAGGCGCACCGCGTCCGGCAGGTCGCCCTGGAACGCTCGGGTCATCGCCAGCTCCACCTGGCCCATCAGCACGTTGCTGTTGAGTTCGCCGATCTCCCGGTAGCGGTGCAACGCGGAGCGCAGCAGCCGCTCCGCGCGCGGCATGTCGTCGGTCACCAGCGCCAGACAGCCGATGCGGTGCTCCGCGTACGCCACCGCGGTGGGGTTCGCCGAGCGCTCCGCCTCCTGGCGGCACTCCTGGAGCGCCGCCAGCGCGGGCACCGTGTCGCCCTGAAGGATCGCCACGTAGGCCAGCACCCACAGCGCCTTCAGCCGGGACTGCTCGCCCGCCGTCGGCTCCGCGTCCAGCCGCACCGCCTGCTCCAGCCAGTGCCGTCCCTCCGACAGCCGCCCGCAGCCGACCCAGTGGAACCACAGGGCGCCCGCCAGGTACTGGCCCAGGTGGGCCCCGCCCGGCTCGTCCAGGCAGTGCTCCAGGGCGCTGCGAAGATTCGGCAGCTCGGCGTCCACCCGCGCGGCGACCTCGCGCTGGCGCGGCGAGAACCACTCCAGCTCGCACCAGGTCGCCAGGCCCACGTACCAGTCCCGGTGCCGCCGACGCAGCCGGTCCGCGTCCCCCGTCGCCTCCAGCCAGTCGGCGCCGTAGGCCCGCACCGTGTCGAGCATCCGGTAGCGCACCCCGGCCGGGGACTCCTCGCGGGTCAGCACGGACTGCGCGAGCAGCGCGGAGAGCACGTCGAGCACGTCCTCGGCGGGCAGCCCCTCCCCGCTGCACACGTACTCGGCGGCCTCCAGGTCGAACGTCCCGGAGAACACCGAGAGCCGCGCCCACAGCAGCCGCTGCGGCGGGGTGCACAGCTCGTGGCTCCAGCCGATCGCCGTGCGCAGCGTCCGGTGCCGGGGCAGCGCGGTGCGGTCCCCGCCCGTCAGCAGCCGGAACCGGTCGTCGAGGCGGCGCAGCACCTGCCCCGGCGACAGCGTGTCCAGGCGCCCCGCCGCCAGCTCGATCGCCAGGGGGATCCCGTCGAGGCGCCGGCACAGCTCGCGCACCTCCCGCTGGTCCGTGTCCGGGTCGGCGGCGAAGCCGCAGGTGACGCTCCGCTGCGCGGCTCGGACCGTCAGCAGCTCCATCGCCTCCTCCGTCCCCAGCGGCGCCAGCGGAACGAGCCGTTCTCCGGCCACGCCCAGCCGCCTGCGCCCCACCGCCAGCACCCGCAGCCCCGGGGCGCGGCCGAGCAGGTCGGCCACCAGCGCCGCGCAGGCGTCCACCAGATGCTCGACCCCGTCCAGGAGCAGCAGCAGCTCCCGATCGGCCAGGTGCGCGAGCAGCGTCTCCCGGGGCAGCCGGGTCGTGTGGTCGGTGAGGCCCAGCGCCTCCACGACCGCGTAGTCGACGAACTCCTCGTCCCGTACCGGCGCCAGTTGCACCCGCCACACCCCGTCCCGGGGGAAGCGGCGCGCGGCCGCCCGCGCGGCCAGCCGGGACTTGCCGACGCCACCGGCGCCGGTGACGGTCACCAGCCGTGCCGAGTCCAGCGTCCGGGCCAGCTCCGCCAGTTGTGCCCCTCTCCCCACGAACGTGTCGAGCTCCAGCGGGAGATTGCCGTGCGGGATGCCGTCGCGCCGATGGTCTCGCATGAAACACGGAGCGTACTGAACCGTATTCACTCCGTACAATCGCTTCACCGAACTCGGCCGCACCGCGCCGCGCGCGACGGGGAATCCGGTGCGGAGCCACGCGCCCGGCGCGATAGGCTCGGTGCACGACTTTCCCGATGTTCAGGCACGTCTTTCAGGGAGCGGGTGCACACAGTGTCCGGTGGCGAGGTGGCCGGGATCCTGGTGGCCGTCTTCTGGGCGATCCTGGTCTCCTTCCTCGCCGTCGCACTGGCGAGGCTGGCCCAGACGCTCAGGACGACCACCAAGCTCGTGGCGGACGTGACCGACCAGGCCGTCCCGCTGCTGGCCGATGCCTCCGCGGCGGTGCGCAGCGCGCAGACCCAGATCGACCGGGTCGACGCGATCGCCTCCGACGTCCAGGAGGTCACCTCGAACGCCTCCGCGCTGTCCACCACCGTGGCCTCCACCTTCGGTGGCCCGCTGGTCAAGGTCGCGGCGTTCGGGTACGGCGTGCGCCGGGCACTCGGCGGTCGCAAGGAGGACATGTCCGCCCCGGCCGCCCAGGCGCGGCGTACCGTGATCGTGGGCCGTACGCTCCCGGCCGCGCGGCGGACGAAGCGGAAGAAGGGCTGACCGAGCGATGTTCCGCCGTACGTTCTGGTTCGGCACCGGCGTGGCCGCCGGTGTGTGGGCCACCACCAAGGTCAACCGGAAGCTCAAGCAGCTCACCCCCGACAGCCTCGCCGCCACCGCGGCGAACAAGGCGCTCGACGTGGGCGCCCGGGTCAAGGACCGCGCGGTGGGCTTCGCGCTCGACGTCCGCGACAACATGGCCCAGCGGGAGGCCGAACTGGACGACGCGCTGGGCCTGAACGCCCCCGTCGACCGTGAACTGCCCGCACTGAGGCACCACGCCGCCATCGAGAACAGCAAGGACCCGAAGTACGTCGTCGACGACCACGCGACGTACTCGTACAACCGGAATGAGGACCACTGATGGAGTCGGCCGAGATTCGTCGCCGCTGGTTGAGCTTCTTCGAGGAGCGCGGTCACACCGTCGTCCCTTCGGCGTCGCTCATCGCGGACGACCCGACTCTGCTCCTCGTCCCGGCCGGCATGGTGCCCTTCAAGCCCTACTTCCTTGGTGAGGTCAAGCCGCCCTTCGACCGCGCCACCAGCGTGCAGAAGTGCGTGCGCACCCCGGACATCGAAGAGGTCGGCAAGACCACCCGGCACGGCACGTTCTTCCAGATGTGCGGCAACTTCTCCTTCGGCGACTACTTCAAGGAAGGCGCCATCAAGTACGCCTGGGAGCTGCTCACCAGCCCCCAGGACAAGGGCGGTTACGGCCTCGACCCCGAGCGCCTGTGGATCACCGTCTACCAGGACGACGACGAGGCCGAGCGCATCTGGCACGACGTCGTGGGCGTCCCCTCCGAGCGCATCCAGCGCCTGGGCAAGAAGGACAACTACTGGTCCATGGGCGTCCCCGGCCCCTGCGGCCCCTGCTCCGAGATCAACTACGACCGCGGCCCCGAGTTCGGCGTCGAGGGCGGCCCCGCCGTCAACGACGAGCGGTACGTGGAGATCTGGAACCTCGTCTTCATGCAGTACGAGCGGGGCGAGGGCATCGGCAAGGAGGAGTTCGAGATCCTCGGCGAGCTGCCGAGCAAGAACATCGACACCGGCCTCGGCCTGGAACGCCTCGCCATGATTCTGCAGGGCGTGCAGAACATGTACGAGATCGACACCTCCATGGCCGTCATCAACAAGGCCACCGAACTGACCGGCGTGGCCTACGGCGACGCCCAGGCCTCGGACGTCTCCCTGCGCGTGGTCACCGACCACATGCGCACCTCCGTGATGCTCATCGGCGACGGCGTCACCCCCGGCAACGAGGGCCGCGGCTACGTGCTGCGCCGCATCATGCGCCGCGCCATCCGCAACATGCGCCTCCTCGGCGCCACCGGTCCCGTCGTCAAGGACCTGATCGACGTCGTGATCGGCATGATGGGGCAGCAGTACCCCGAGCTGATCACCGACCGCGAGCGGATCGAGAAGGTCGCCCTCGCCGAGGAGAACGCCTTCCTCAAGACGCTGAAGGCCGGCACCAACATCCTCGACACCGCCGTCAGCGACACCAAGGCGGCGGGCGGCACCGTCCTCGCCGGTGACAAGGCGTTCCTGCTCCACGACACCTGGGGCTTCCCGATCGACCTCACCCTGGAGATGGCCGCCGAGCAGGGGCTCTCCGTGGACGAGGACGGCTTCCGCCGCCTGATGAAGGAGCAGCGGGAGCGCGCCAAGGCCGACGCCCAGGCGAAGAAGACCGGTCACGCCGGTGCCGGTGCCTACCGGGAGATCGCCGACAAGGCCGGTGCCACCGACTTCGTCGGCTACACCGACACCGAGAGCGAGTCCACGATCGTCGGCATCCTCGTCGACGGCGCCTCCTCCCCGGCCGCCACCGAGGGCGACGAGGTCGAGATCGTCCTGGACCGCACCCCGTTCTACGCCGAGGGCGGCGGCCAGATCGGCGACACCGGCCGGATCCGGGTCGACACCGGCGCCGTGATCGAGGTCCGCGACTGCCAGAAGCCGGTGCCCGGCGTGTACGTCCACAAGGGCGTCGTCCAGGTCGGCGAGGTCACCGTCGGTGCCAAGGCCCAGGCCTCCATCGACGACCGCCGCCGCAAGGCCATCGCCCGCGCCCACTCGGCCACCCACCTCACCCACCAGGCGCTGCGCGACGCCCTGGGCCCGACGGCCGCCCAGGCCGGTTCCGAGAACCAGCCCGGCCGCTTCCGCTTCGACTTCGGCTCGCCGTCCGCGGTGCCGACGGCCGTGATGACCGACGTCGAGCAGAAGATCAACGAGGTGCTCGCCCGAGACCTCGACGTACGCGCCGACGTCATGGGCATCGACGAGGCCAAGAAGCAGGGCGCCATCGCCGAGTTCGGCGAGAAGTACGGCGAGCGCGTGCGCGTCGTGACCATCGGAGACTTCTCCAAGGAGCTGTGCGGCGGCACCCACGTGCACAACACCGCCCAGCTCGGCCTGGTCAAGCTGCTCGGCGAGTCGTCCATCGGCTCCGGCGTGCGCCGCATCGAGGCCCTGGTCGGCGTGGACGCCTACAACTTCCTGGCCCGCGAGCACACGGTCGTCGCCCAGCTTCAGGAGCTGGTCAAGGGCCGTCCGGAGGAGCTGCCGGAGAAGGTCTCCGCGATGCTCGGCAAGCTCAAGGACGCCGAGAAGGAGATCGAGAAGTTCCGCGCCGAGAAGGTCCTCCAGGCCGCGGGCGGTCTCGCCGACTCCGCCAAGGACGTGCGCGGCGTGGCCCTGGTGACCGGGCAGGTCCCCGACGGCACCACCGCCGACGACCTGCGCAAGCTGGTCCTCGACGTGCGCGGTCGCATCCAGGGCGGCCGGGCCGCGGTCGTGGCCCTGTTCACCACGGTGGGCGGCAAGCCCCTCACGGTCGTCGCCACCAACGAGGCCGCCCGCGAGCGCGGCCTCAAGGCCGGTGACCTGGTGCGCACCGCCGCCAAGACCCTCGGTGGCGGTGGTGGTGGCAAGCCGGACGTCGCCCAGGGCGGCGGCCAGAACCCGGCCGCCATCGGCGACGCCGTCGACGCCGTCGAGCGCCTTGTGGCGGACACCGCCAAGTGAGTACGCCGGAGAACGAACAGGCGGTCGGCCCGGCGATGCGCCGCGGCCGCCGCCTGGCCGTAGACGTCGGCGACGCCCGCATCGGGGTCGCGTCCTGCGACCCCGACGGCATCCTCGCCACGCCGGTGGAGACCGTCCCCGGCCGTGACGTCCCGGCCGCGCACCGGCGCCTCGGGCAACTGGTCGCGGAGTACGAGCCCATCGAGGTCGTCGTCGGCCTCCCGCGCTCCCTCAAGGGGGGCGAGGGCCCGGCCGCGGCCAAGGTCAGGCGCTTCGCGCAGGAGCTGGCCAAGGGCATCGCGCCCGTCCCGGTCCGGCTGGTGGACGAACGCATGACGACGGTCACCGCCAGTCAGGGACTGCGCGCCTCGGGAGTGAAGTCCAAGAAGGGCCGGTCCGTCATCGACCAGGCCGCCGCCGTGATCATCCTCCAGCAGGCCCTGGAATCCGAACGGGTGTCAGGCAGGCCACCCGGCGAGGGCGTCGAAGTGGTCATCTGATCGCGGTACGGTAACGTTCCGCGCGATGCGGAGGCATTCGAACAGCCTCCGCACAGCAAGAGGCGGAACGGTAGCGGGCCCTTCGGCAAGGGCCCCGGTCCCCGTCGCCTCGCGGCTCTAGGGGATCGATGACTGAGTATGGCCGGGGCCCAGGCTCCGAACCGTGGCATCCGGAGGACCCGTTGTACGGGGACGGCGGATGGGGCGGACAGCAGGCCCAGGCGGGTCAGCAGTCCCCCTACGGCGGCCAGCCGCAGCAGTATCCGGAGCAGCAGGCGCAGCAGCAGGAGTACGACGACTGGAGCAACGGCGGCCAGTCGTCGTACGGCGGCGGGCAGCAGCAGTACGACCAGTACGGCCGCCAGCACCCCGAGCCGCAGTACGACCAGTACGGTCAGCAGCAGTACGACCAGCAGCACTCGTACGGCGGGCAGCAGCAGTACGACCAGCAGTACGCACCCCAGGCCCAGCCGCAGCAGGGTTACGACAACGGCGGCTGGGGCAGCGGCACCCACCCCCAGGCGCAGTACCCGGCCGACCCGTCCGACCCCTACGGACAGCAGGCCGGCGGCTACGGCGCCGAGCAGCCCGACTTCTACGGCACCCCCGAGGCGTACCCGCCGCCGGAGCCGCCCACCCGCCGGCGCGCCGAGCCCGAGCCGCAGCGCACCGACTGGGACCCCGGCCCGGACGAGGGGGAGCACGCCTTCTTCGCGGGCGGGGACTCCGGCGACGATGACGCGGCGGACGACGGCCGCGGCAGCCGTGGGGAGCGCAGGAGCCGGGGCGGCGGCAAGCCCAAGAAGCGCCGCAGCGGATGCGCCTGCCTGGTGGTCTGCCTGGTGCTCGGCGGCGGTGTGGCGGGTGTCGGCTATTTCGGTTACCAGTTTTACCAGGATCGTTTCGGCGCGGCCCCGGACTTCGCGGGCGACGGCAACGGCGAGCAGGTGACCGTCACCATCCCCAAGGGGGCGGGCGGCTCCACGATCGGCCAGGAACTCAAACGCCAGGGCGTGGTGAAGAGCGTGGACGCCTTCATCGCCGCCCAGCAGAGCAATCCCCGGGGCAAGAGCATCCAGGACGGCGTGTACACGCTGCAGAAGGAGATGTCGGCCGACAGCGCGATCGAGCTCCTGCTCAACCCGAAGAGCCGCAGCAACCTGATCATCGCCGAGGGCAAGCGCAACGCCGACGTCTACAAGCTCATCGACAAACGCCTCGAGGTGAAGGACGGCACCACGGCCAAGGTCGCCAAGTCCGAGTACAAGAGCCTCGGCCTGCCCGACTGGGCGCTGAACCACAAGGACGTGAAGGACCCGCTGGAGGGCTTCCTCTACCCGTCCAGCTACTCGGCGGCCAAGGGGCAGAAGCCCGAGGACGTGCTCAAGCAGATGGTGGCACGTGCCAACGAGCAGTACGAGAAGATCGGACTGGAGGAGAAGGCGGAGGGCCTCGGTCTGAAGGGTCCCTGGGAGCTGCTCACCGTGGCGAGCCTCCTGCAGGCCGAGGGCAAGACCCACGACGACTTCCGCAAGATGTCCGAGGTCATCTACAACCGGCTCAAGACCTCCAACACCGAGACGAACCAGAAGCTCCAGTTCGACTCGACGTTCAACTACCTGATGAGGCAGAGCAAGATCCACATCAGCGAGTCCGAGATCAACACCAACCCGGACCCGTACAACACCTACTACCACCGGGGCCTGCCGCCCGGACCCATCGGCAACCCCGGCGAAGAGGCCCTGCAGGCGGCGCTCAACCCGACCGAGGACGGCTGGATCTACTTCGTGGCCACCGACGGCGTGGAGAAGACCGAGTTCGCCAAGACCCACGACGAGTTCCTGAAGCTGAAGGACAAGTTCGATGCCAGCTCCGGCGACTGACCGGCGCCGGGCCGCCGTACTCGGCTCCCCGATCGCCCACTCCCTCTCCCCGGCCCTGCACCGCGCCGCCTACGCGGAGCTGGGCCTCGCGAACTGGACGTACGACCGCTTCGACGTCGACGAGGCGGCGCTGCCGGGCTTCTTCGAGGGCCTGGGGCAGGAGTGGGCGGGGCTGTCGCTGACCATGCCGCTCAAGCGGGCGGTGATCCCGCTGCTCGACTCGGTCAGCGAGACGGCGGCCTCCGTGGACGCGGTGAACACCGTCGTCCTCACCGAGGACGGCCGCAGGAGCGGCGACAACACCGACATCCCCGGCATCGTCGCCGCCCTGCGCGAGCACGGCATCGAGAAGGCCGAGACCGCCGCGGTCCTCGGCGCCGGCGCCACCGCGTCCTCCGCGCTCGCCGCGCTGGCCCGGATCTGCACCGGCGAGATCGCCGTCTACGTGCGCAGCGCGACGCGCGCCGACGAGATGCGGGGCTGGGCGCAACGGCTGGACGTCGACGTGCGCATCGCGGACTGGGCGGACGCCGAGGAGGCGCTGCGCGCCCCGCTGGTCGTGGCCACCACCCCGGCCGGCGCCACCGACGCCCTGGCCGCCGCCGTCCCCGAGCGGCCCGCCACTCTCTTCGACGTGCTCTACGACCCCTGGCCCACCGCGCTCGCCGCCCGCTGGTCGGCGTACGGCGGTGCCGTCGTCAGCGGCCTCGACCTGCTGCTCCACCAGGCGGTGCTCCAGGTGGAGCAGATGACCGGCCGGGCTCCCGCCCCGCTGGCCGCGATGCGGAAAGCGGGGGAGCGGGCGCTCGCGGATCGCTAGTATCCCTCCGGTTCCGCAGGCGGGCGGAACGGCAGGGGAGGACGATCCATGTACACAGGCGTGCCGCTGGCCTCCGCCAAGACCCAGGTCTTCGAGGCGGTCCTGGGCTTCCTGCCCGACTGGGCGCAGATCACGGTGCTCGCCCTGATCGTGCTCGCGGTCGTCGCGAGCTGGGTGGTCAAGGCTCGGCGCGGGATCGTCCGGCGGCGCGCGAGCCGCGCGGGGCGGGTACCGCCGGGAGCGGCGCGGTACGGGCAGGGCACCGGCGCCGGCCACCTGGGACCCTACGCGCCGTCGCGGTCGGGGGAGAGCGGCGCGGACTTCCTCGGCCCCTACGCCCCGGCGCCGCGGCAGGAGAGCGGCGCGGACTTCCTCGGTTCCCGCGCTCCCTCGCCGTGGCAGGGCACCCCTCCCTCCTGACGCCGCCGGAGTCCGCCGGTCCGTCCGTCAAGTGGACCGGCGACCGGCGCCGGCGGCCGGACATGGGAGGATCGGAGGCGGCGGACCGGGGCCGCGCACCCGGTCGGACCGTCGCGTACGCGCAGCAGACGCGTACGCGGGGCATACCGGGGCGCGAGCATTGAGGAGCACCGTTGAGCAGGTTGCGCTGGCTGACCGCGGGGGAGTCCCACGGACCCGCACTCGTCGCGACGCTGGAGGGACTGCCCGCCGGCGTCCCGATCACCACCGAGATGGTGGCGGACCACCTGGCGAGGCGGCGGCTCGGCTACGGTCGCGGTGCGCGGATGAAGTTCGAGCGTGACGAGGTCACCTTCCTCGGCGGCGTCCGGCACGGTCTGACCATGGGCTCCCCGGTCGCCGTCATGGTCGGCAACACCGAGTGGCCCAAGTGGGAGCAGGTCATGGCGGCCGACCCGGTGGACCCGGAGGTGCTGGCCGGCCTCGCGCGCAACGCCCCGCTGACCCGGCCCCGCCCCGGTCACGCGGACCTCGCCGGCATGCAGAAGTACGGCTTCGACGAGGCCCGGCCGATCCTGGAGCGTGCCTCGGCCCGGGAGACGGCGGCCCGTGTCGCGCTGGGCGCGGTGGCCCGGTCGTACCTGAAGGAGACGGCCGGCGTCGAGATCGTCAGCCACGTCGTCGAGCTGGCCTCGGTGAAGGCCCCGCGCGGTGTGTACCCGACGCCGGCCGACGTGGAGAGGCTGGACGCCGACCCGGTGCGCTGCCTGGACGCGGACGCGTCGAAGGCGATGGTCGCCGAGATCGACCAAGCCCACAAGGACGGCGACACGCTCGGCGGTGTCGTCGAGATCCTCGCCTACGGCGTGCCGGTGGGCCTCGGCTCGCACGTCCACTGGGACCGCAAGCTCGACGCCCGCCTCGCGGGTGCCCTCATGGGCATCCAGGCGATCAAGGGCGTCGAACTGGGCGACGGCTTCGAGCTGGCCCGCGTGCCCGGTTCGCAGGCGCACGACGAGATCGTGGGCACGGCGGAGGGCATCCGCCGGGTCTCCGGCCGCTCCGGCGGCACCGAGGGCGGCCTCACCACCGGTGAGCTGCTGCGGGTGCGCGCCGCGATGAAGCCGATCGCGACCGTCCCGCGCGCCCTGCAGACCGTGGACGTGACCACGGGCGAGGCCGCGCAGGCCCACCACCAGCGCTCCGACGTGTCCGCCGTGCCGGCCGCCGGAATCGTCGCCGAGGCCATGGTGGCCCTGGTCCTCGCCGACGCGGTGGCGGAGAAGTTCGGCGGCGACAGCGTGACCGAGACCCGCCGCAACGTGCGGTCCTACCTCGACAACCTGGCCATCCGATGAGCGCGCCGCTGATCGTCCTGGTCGGACCGATGGGGGTCGGCAAGTCCACCGTCGGGCGGTTGCTCGCCGAGCGGCTGGGCACGGGGTACCGGGACACCGACGAGGACATCGTCACCGCCCAGGGGCGGACCATCGCGGAGATCTTCGTGGACGAGGGCGAGGCCGCCTTCCGGGCCCTGGAGAAGGAGGCCGTGCGCAGCGCGCTCGGCGAGCACGACGGGGTCCTCGCCCTCGGTGGCGGCGCGGTCCTGGACGCCGACACCCGTGCGCTGCTCGCCGGGCAGCGGGTCGTCTACCTCTCGATGGACGTCGAGGAGGCGGTCAAGCGCACCGGCCTGAACACGGCGCGTCCGCTGCTCGCGGTCAACCCCCGCAAGCAGTGGCGCGAGCTGATGGAGGCCCGTCGGCACCTCTACGAGGAGGTCGCCACGGCCGTCGTGACCACGGACGGCCGTACGCCGGAAGAAGTCACCCAAGTCGCCCTGGACGCAGTGGAGTTGAAGGAAGCATGAGCGAAGCAGTCACTCGGGTCCAGGTCGCCGGCACCGCGGGGTCCGACCCCTACGAGGTCCTGGTGGGCCGTCAGCTCCTGGGCGAACTGGGCGGCCTGATCGGCGCCAGGGCGAAGCGGGTCGCGGTGATCCACCCCGAGGCGCTCGCGGAGACCGGTGAGGCCCTGCGCGCCGACCTCGCCGAGCAGGGCTACGAGGCGATCGCCATCCAGGTGCCCAACGCGGAGGAGGCCAAGACCGCCGAGGTCGCCGCCTACTGCTGGAAGGCGCTCGGCCAGTCCGGGTTCACCCGTACCGACGTCATCGTCGGGGTGGGCGGCGGTGCCAGCACCGACCTGGCCGGATTCGTGGCCGCGACCTGGCTGCGCGGGGTGCGCTGGATCGCCGTCCCCACCACGGTGCTGGCCATGGTGGACGCCGCCGTCGGCGGCAAGACCGGCATCAACACCGCCGAGGGCAAGAACCTCGTCGGCTCCTTCCACCCGCCCGCCGGTGTCCTGTGCGACCTGGCCGCCCTGGACTCGCTGCCGGTCAACGACTACGTCTCCGGCCTCGCCGAGGTCATCAAGGCCGGCTTCATCGCCGACCCGGTGATCCTGGACCTGATCGAGTCCGACCCGCAGGCCGCGCGCACCCCGGCCGGACCGCACACCGCCGAGCTGATCGTGCGCTCCATCAAGGTCAAGGCCGAGGTCGTCTCCTCCGACCTCAAGGAAGCGGGCCTCAGGGAGATCCTCAACTACGGCCACACCCTCGGCCACGCCATCGAGAAGAACGAGCGCTACAAGTGGCGCCACGGCGCCGCCGTATCGGTCGGCATGATGTTCGCGGCCGAACTCGGCCGCCTCGCGGGCCGCCTGGACGACGCCACCGCGGACCGCCACCGCAGCATCCTCGAAGCGGTCGGCCTCCCGCTGCACTACCGCCACGACCAGTGGCCCAAGCTGGTCGAGAACATGAAGGTCGACAAGAAGTCGCGCGGCGACATGCTGCGCTTCATCGTCCTGGACGGCCTCGCCAAGCCCACCGTGCTGGAGGGCCCCGACCCGGCCGTCCTCCTCGCCGCCTACGGCGAGGTGGGCGAGTAGTACCCCAGTGCGCCGTTCCGCCCGATTCGCCGTGCGGGACGGGCACTTCGGGCCGCCCCCGGCCGTTCACCAAACGACGGCCGGGGGCGGTACCGTTCGGTAGCAAGACGGCGAGCCCCCTTCCCGCCGTCAGCGCCCATCGCCTGTACGAGACGGAGTGGCACCGGATGCAGCACCCAGTGGGTTCTCCGCTGCCGCCGCCCCACCAGCCGGGGCACGGACCTGCCCTCGGCTGGTCCCCGGCCGCACACCACCCTGGACCGCCCCAGGGACCCGCCCCCGTACCGCCTCCCGCACCGGGGTACCCCACGGCGCCGCGGCAGGCCCCGGCCCCCCACCCTGGCCCCGGCCCGGCCGCGCACCAGCCGGCTCCCGCGCCGGCCCCGCACCAGCCGGCCCCCGCCCCGGCCCCGCACCAGCCGGCTCCCGCGCCACCAGCGCCGGACACCACCGGGCATGTGCCGCTGCCGCCGGGCGGCCCGGTGGCCGTACCCAGCGTGCCCCACGCCACCGCCGCCGCGCCCGACCCCACCACGACCACCCTCGCGGTGCTGCTCATCGGCCCCGCGGGCGCGGGCAAGACCAGCGTGGCCAAGTACTGGGCGGACCACCGCCGGGTCCCGACGGCGCACATCAGCCTCGACGACGTGCGCGAGTGGGTCCGCTCCGGCTTCGCCGACCCCCAGACCGGGTGGAACGAGCACTCGGAGGCGCAGTACCGCCTCGCCCGCCGCACCTGCGGCTTCTCCGCGCGCAACTTCCTCGCCAACGGCATCTCCTGCATCCTCGACGACGCGGTCTTCCCGGACCGCCCGGTCGTCGGCCTCGGCGGCTGGAAGCGGCACGTCGGCCCCGGCCTGCTCCCGGTCGTGCTCCTGCCCGGCCTGGACATCGTCCTGGAGCGCAACGCCGAACGCAGCGGCAACCGCCGCCTCACGGACGAGGAGGTCGCCCGCATCCACGGCCGCATGGCCGGCTGGTACGGCTCCGGCCTCCCGATCATCGACAACTCCCAACTCGACATCCCGGAAACCGCCCAGCTCCTCGACGAGGTCCTCTCCCGCTCGATAGCCAGCCCACCCAGCTGGTAAGCGCCCCGAAGGGGCGCGGGGAACTGCGCGACCAGCCCCCACCGGCCGGTCACACGCCACACAACAGCAAGCCCCCACCCCACTTGGCGCACCCCGCATCCCCCGGCCCCGCCCACTCGGCCCACCCAAGCGGCGCCCCCACCGGCGGAGCCATACGCTCGGCTCATGTCAGAGGTCTACGCGGCCCGCCGGACGCGCCTACGGGAACGCTGCAACGCGGGCGGCAGCGCGGCGGCGCTCGTCTCCCGGCCCGCCAACGTGCGCTATCTCGCGGGCGCCGCCCCGCACGGCGCCGTACTGCTGCTCGGCAGGACCGAGGACCTGCTGGTCTGCTCGGGCCCGCCCGACGACCGGCCCACACAGGGCCGCCCCGACGAGTCGCTTCCGGTGCGCGCGCTGCCCGGGCCCGGTGGCGATCCCGCCGTCGCGGCCACCGGTCTCGCCGCGGACCAGGGCGCCGAGTCCCTGGCCACGGAGGACCACCACCTCACCGTGGTCCGGCACCGCGCCATGCGCTCGGTCGCGCCGACGCTGCGCCTGACCGACCTCGGACTGGCCGTCGAGCAGCTGAGGGTGGTCAAGGACGAGGAGGAGATCTCCTGTCTGCGCATCGGCGCCGAGATCGCCGACCAGGCCCTCGGTGAGTTGCTCGAGTCCATCCTGGTCGGCCGCACCGAGCGGCACCTCGCCCTGGAGCTGGAACGCCGACTCGTCGACCACGGCGCGGACGGCCCCGCCTTCCCCACCTCCGTGGGCACCGGCCCGAACTCGGGACGCCGCGGACACCGGCCCACCGACCGCCGGGTGGAGGAGGGCGACTTCCTCTCGGTGTGCCTGGGCGCGACGTACCGCGGTTACCGTTGCGAGATCGGCCGCACGTTCGTCATCGGCACCTCGCCGGCCGACTGGCAGATCGAGCTGTACGACCTCGTCTTCGCCGCCCAGCGGGCCGGACGCGAGGCCCTCGCACCCGGCGCCGCCTGCCGTGATGTGGACCGCGCCGCCCGCCAGGCACTGGATTCGGCCGGGTACGCGGAGAACCTTCCGGCACTCACCGGGCACGGTGTCGGACTCGAAATCGACGAGGACCCGCAGTTGGCCCCCGCGGCCATGGGTAAACTGGACGCTTGTGTGCCGGTCACCGTCGAACCGGGGGTCCACCTCCCGGGCCGGGGCGGTGTCCGGATCGATGACACGCTCGTCGTGCGCCCCGAGGCGGACGGCGGACCCGAGCTACTCACCATCACGACCAAGGAGCTGCTCGCACTCTAGCCTCGCGCTGTGCGGACGCTCCCGGGTCGTCCACGTCAGTCCAGTCCAGGAGATTCCGCAACCGTGGCTTCCACGAACGACCTCAAGAACGGCCTGGTGCTCAAGCTCGAAGGCGGCCAGCTCTGGTCCGTCGTCGAGTTCCAGCACGTCAAGCCCGGCAAGGGCCCGGCCTTCGTGCGCACCAAGCTCAAGAACGTGCTTTCCGGCAAGGTGGTCGACAAGACCTTCAACGCCGGCGTCAAGGTCGAGACGGCCACTGTCGACAAGCGTGACATGCAGTTCTCGTACATGGACGGCGACTACTTCGTGTTCATGGACATGGAGACGTACGACCAGCTGATGATCGACCGCAAGGTCGTCGGCGACGCCGCCAACTTCCTCATCGAGGGCTTCGAGGCCACCGTCGCGCAGCACGAGGGCGAGGTCCTCTTCGTCGAGCTGCCGGCCGCCGTCGAGCTGACCGTCCAGGAGACCGAGCCGGGCGTCCAGGGCGACCGCTCCACCGGCGGCACCAAGCCCGCCATCCTGGAGACCGGTCACCAGATCAACGTGCCGCTCTTCATCACCACCGGTGAGAAGATCAAGGTCGACACCCGCACGAGCGACTACCTCGGCCGGGTGAACAGCTAACCGTGGCTGCTCGCAACACGGCCCGCAAGCGCGCCTTCCAGATCCTCTTCGAGGGCGATCAGCGCGGCGCCGACGTCCTGACGGTGCTCGCCGACTGGGTCCGGCACTCCCGGTCCGACACCCGGCAGCCGCCGGTGAGCGAGTACACGATGGAGCTGGTCGAGGGCTACGCCGGGCGCGCGCAGCGCATCGACGAGCTGATCGCCCAGTACTCGGTCGACTGGACGCTGGACCGGATGCCGGTCGTCGACCGCAACATCCTGCGCCTGGGCGCGTACGAGCTGCTGTGGGTCGACGGGACCCCGGACGCCGTCGTCCTGGACGAGATGGTGCAGCTGGCGAAGGAGTTCTCCACGGACGAGTCGCCCGCGTTCATCAACGGCCTGCTCGGCCGGCTGAAGGACCTCAAGCCGTCGCTGCGCCGCGAGTAGCTCCGCAGCCGGTGCGGGGGAGGCGGAGCCGTGGCGGTGCGGTCGGGGAGCGGCTGCCGGTTGTCCGTGACCGGTCGCGCCCACGCGGCGGTAGCCGCAGGATCGACGCAGCCCCGCGCCCCTGGTGGAGCTGAGCCCACGACGTGACAAAGCCGCCGGGGTGGCCGGAACCGAACGAACGGTTCCGGCCACCCCGGCGGCACGTTTCTGCTGAGGCGGCGGAGGCTCAGAGCTCGTCGTGGGACGCCACCGCGCGACGCGCGTCCGCGTCCAGGACGCCCCAGCTGATCAGCTGCTCGGTGAGGACCGAGGGCGACTGGTCGTAGATGACGGCGAGTGTGCGCAGGTCGTCCTGGCGGATCGAGAGCACCTTGCCGTTGTAGTCACCGCGCTGCGACTGGATGGTGGCCGCGTACCGCTGGAGGGGGCCCGCCTTCTCGGCCGGCACGGTGGCCAGCCGCTCCAGGTCCAGGACCAGCTTCGGCGGCGGCTCCGCGGCACCGCCCGGGGTGGTGCCCGGCAGCAGCTCCTGCACGGGAACGCCGTAGAAATCCGCCAGCTCGGCGAGGCGCTGCACGGTCACGGCACGGTCGCCGCGCTCGTACGAACCGACCACGACGGCCTTCCAGCGGCCCTGGGACTTCTCCTCGACACCGTGGAGGGAAAGGCCCTGCTGGGTGCGGATGGCCCGGAGCTTGGCCCCGAGCTGTTTGGCGTATTCGCTGGACATATGGCTCCCCGGACAAGGTGTCGACGCGGCAGGCTGTGTTGTCGGCCGCGCGGCTGGTAACTCACTGTGAGGTTACGCAGCGTTACTCTCCTGCGTCAAGCCGAATGGTCCGCACCGACTCTTCCGTGGTATTCGCCATCCGTTACTCCGAGCGGGTGATCGGGGTGCGGCAGAAGGGTGACGGGGGAGTGTCAGGGGGGCCTCCGAGAGGGTTCTGTGAGCCTGCTACCGTAGGTGGCGCATATCCGACGTCCTTTAAGATCCGTCCCGTGAGGCGGAGAAGGGGGTCCGTTTCGTATGGACAAGCAGCAGGATGCCCGGCCCGTCCTTGAAGGGCCCGACATCGCGCGGGTGCTGACCCGCATCGCCCACGAGATCGTCGAACGCGCCAAGGGCGCCGACGACGTGGTGCTCCTCGGCATCCCGACCCGCGGCGTCTTCCTCGCCCGGCGGCTCGCCGACAAGCTGGAGCAGATCACCGAGCGAAAGATGCCGGTCGGCTCGCTGGACATCACCATGTACCGCGACGACCTGCGCATGCACCCGCCGCGTGCCCTGGCCCGCACCGAGATCCCCGGTGACGGCATCGACGGCCGCCTCGTCGTCCTCGTCGACGACGTGCTCTTCTCCGGCCGCACCATCCGCGCCGCCCTCGACGCGCTGAACGACATCGGCCGCCCGCGCGCGGTGCAGCTCGCGGTCCTCGTCGACCGCGGCCATCGCGAGCTGCCCATCCGCGCCGACTACGTCGGCAAGAACCTCCCGACGTCGCTGCGGGAGACGGTCAAGGTCCAGCTCGCCGAGGAGGACGGTCGCGACACCGTGCTCCTCGGTGACAAGCCGGCCGCCCCGGGCGCCCACCCCTAGCACCCCGCGTACGCACCCCCTCGTGCCGTACGCCTGCTCGGCGCGCCCCCGTACGCGCCCGGCCGCCCGAATTATCCCGCTCTTCCGCATGACTCGCCCTACGGAGCCTGACAGATGCAGCGTCATCTCATCTCGGCCGCCGACCTCACCCGCGACGACGCCGTCCTGATCCTCGACACCGCCGAGGAGATGGCCCGGGTCGCGGACCGGCCGATCAAGAAACTGCCCACCCTGCGCGGCCGCACCGTCGTGAACCTCTTCTTCGAGGACTCCACCCGGACCCGGATCTCCTTCGAGGCCGCCGAGAAGCGCCTGTCGGCGGACGTCATCAACTTCACCGCCAAGGGCTCCAGCGTCTCCAAGGGCGAGTCCCTCAAGGACACCGCCCAGACCCTGGAGGCGATGGGCGTCGACGCCGTCGTCATCCGGCACAGCGCCTCCGGCGCCCCCTACCGCCTGGCCACCTCCGGCTGGATCGACGCCGCCGTGGTCAACGCCGGGGACGGCACCCACCAGCACCCCACCCAGGCCCTGCTCGACGCCTTCACCATGCGCCGGCGCCTGGTCGGCCGCGACGCCGGGCTCGGCAAGGACCTGGACGGCCGCCGGATCACGCTCGTCGGCGACATCCTGCACAGCCGCGTCGCCCGCTCCAACGTCGACCTGCTGCACACCCTCGGCGCCGAGGTCACCCTCGTCGCCCCGCCCACCCTGCTGCCGGTCGGCGTCGAGACCTGGCCCTGCGAGGTCTCCTACGACCTCGACTCCACGCTGCCCAAGTCCGACGCGGTGATGCTGCTGCGTGTGCAGCGGGAGCGGATGAACGCCGCGTTCTTCCCCACCGAGCGCGAGTACTCCCGCCGCTACGGCCTCGACGGCGACCGGATGGCGAAGATGCCCGACCACGCCATCGTGATGCACCCCGGCCCGATGGTGCGCGGCATGGAGATCACCGCCGAGGTCGCCGACTCCGACCGCTGCACCGTCGTCGAGCAGGTCGCCAACGGCGTCTCCATCCGGATGGCCGTCCTCTACCTGCTGCTCGGCGGCAACGAGCCCGCCGTGTCCCACGCCCGCCCCACCGAGGAGAAGTAAGAAGATGAGCAAGACCCTGATCCGCGGTGCGAAGGTGCTCGGCGGCGAGCCGCAGGACGTGCTGATCGGCGGCGGCGTCGTCGAGGCGGTCGGCCGGAACCTGTCCGCCGAGGGCGCGGAGGTCGTCGAGGCCGGCGGCAAGGTGCTGCTGCCGGGCCTGGTCGACCTGCACACCCACCTGCGCGAGCCCGGCCGCGAGGACTCAGAGACCGTACTGACCGGAACCCGCGCGGCGGCGAGCGGCGGCTACACCAACGTCTTCGCCATGGCCAACACCTTCCCGGTCGCCGACACCGCCGGCGTCGTCGAGCAGGTCTGGCGGCTCGGCCAGGAATCCGGCTACTGCGACGTGCAGCCCATCGGCGCCGTCACCGTCGGCCTGGAGGGCGCCAAGCTGGCCGAGCTGGGCGCCATGCACGAGTCCGCGGCCGGCGTCACCGTCTTCTCCGACGACGGCAAGTGCGTCCACGACGCCGTGATCATGCGCCGCGCCCTGGAGTACGTGAAGGCGTTCAACGGCGTCGTCGCCCAGCACGCCCAGGAGCCCCGGCTGACCGAGGGCGCCCAGATGAACGAGGGCGTCGTCTCCGCCGAGCTGGGCCTCGGCGGCTGGCCCGCCGTCGCCGAGGAGTCGATCATCGCCCGGGACGTGCTGCTCGCCGAGCACGTCGGCTCCCGCGTCCACATCTGCCACCTGTCGACCGCCGGGTCCGTCGAGATCGTCCGCTGGGCCAAGTCCCGCGGCATCGACGTCACCGCCGAGGTCACCCCGCACCACCTCCTCCTCACCGACGAGCTGGTCCGCTCGTACAACCCGGTCTACAAGGTCAACCCGCCGCTGCGCACCGAGCGCGACGTCATGGCGCTGCGCGAGGCGCTCGCCGACGGCACGATCGACATCGTCGCCACCGACCACGCCCCGCACCCGCACGAGGACAAGGACTGCGAGTGGGCCGCCGCCGCCATGGGGATGGTGGGCCTGGAGACCGCGCTCTCGGTGGTGCAGGCGACCATGGTGGACACGGGCCTGCTCGACTGGGCCGGCGTCGCCGACCGGATGTCCTCCAAGCCCGCGCAGATCGGACAGGCCACCGGACACGGCCGTCCCGTCTCGGCCGGTGAACCCGCCAACCTCACCCTCGTCGACACGGAATACCGTGGCCAGGTGGACCCCGCGGGCTTCGCCTCGCGCAGTCGCAACACCCCCTACGAGGGTCGTGAGCTGCCGGGCCGTGTGACGCACACGTGGCTGCGGGGCAAGGCCACGCTCTTCGACGGGAAGCTCACGTGACATCTGTAGCACCGGTAATCCTGCTGGCCGCCGAGAAGGAATCGGCGGAAGTGACCGACTGGGCCGCCCGCGTCGGCTGGGTCGTCGGCCTCGGCCTCTTCGTCGCGCTCGTCTACTGGCTGATGCGCGAGGGCTGGAAGTGGCGCGGCACCCTCCAGGGAGACCTCCCCGAGCTGCCCGGCGCGCCGGACGACCCGGGTGCGGCGAAACTGGTGCTGAGCGGCCGCTACCACGGCTCCACCACCGCCGGACAGTGGCTGGACCGCATCGTCGCGCACGGCCTGGGCACCCGCAGCCGGGTCGAGCTGACCCTGACGGACGCGGGACTGGACGTCGTACGCCCCGGCGCCGCCGACTTCTTCGTCCCCGTCGCCGCGCTGCGCGAGGCCCGGCTGGACAAGGGCATCGCCGGCAAGGTCCTCACCGAGGGCGGCCTGCTGGTCGTCACCTGGGCCCACGGCGACAAGCTGATCGACTCCGGCTTCCGCTCCGACCACGCGGCCGAGCACAACGAATGGGTCGAAACACTGAACGACATGATCAACAAGACGGAAACGGAAGGCGCACGATGACGACCTCCAGCAGGGGAGCCCACCGGACTCCCGCCGTACTCGTCCTGGAGGACGGCCGGATCTTCCGCGGCCGGGCCTACGGGGCCGTGGGGGCCACCTTCGGCGAAGCCGTGTTCTCCACCGGCATGACCGGCTACCAGGAGACCCTCACCGACCCGTCGTACCACCGCCAGGTCGTCGTGATGACCGCCCCGCACGTCGGGAACACCGGCGTCAACGACGAGGACATGGAGTCCAAGAAGATCTGGGTCTCCGGCTACGTCGTGCGCGACCCCGCGCGCGTGCCCTCCAACTGGCGCTCGACGCGCTCCCTCGACGAGGAGCTGGCCGCCCAGGGCGTCGTCGGCATCTCCGGCATCGACACCCGCGCCCTCACCCGTCACCTGCGTGAGCGCGGCGCCATGCGCGTCGGCATCTTCTCCGGCCAGGCGCTGCCCGACGAGGGCACCATGCTCGCCGAGGTCCGCCAGGCCCCCGAGATGAGCGGTGCCGACCTCTCCGCCGAGGTCGCCACCACCGAGGCGTACGTCGTCCCGGCGATCGGCGAGAAGAAGTTCACCGTCGCCGCCGTCGACCTCGGCATCAAGGGCATGACCCCGCACCGCATGGCCGAGCGCGGCATCGAGGTGCACGTGCTGCCCGCCACCGCCACGGTCGAGGACGTCTACGCCGTCGACCCGGACGGCGTGTTCTTCTCCAACGGCCCCGGCGACCCGTCCACCGCCGACCACCCGGTCTCGGTCATGCGGGGCGTCCTGGAACGCGGCACCCCGCTGTTCGGCATCTGCTTCGGCAACCAGATCCTGGGCCGCGCGCTCGGCTTCGGCACCTTCAAGCTGAAGTACGGCCACCGCGGCATCAACCAGCCGGTGCAGGACCGCACGACCGGCAAGGTCGAGGTCACCGCGCACAACCACGGCTTCGCCGTCGACGCCCCGCTCGACCAGGTCTCCGACACCCCCTACGGCCGCGCCGAGGTCTCCCACGTCTGCCTCAACGACAACGTGGTGGAGGGTCTCCAGCTCCTCGACCGGCCGGCCTTCAGCGTCCAGTACCACCCCGAAGCGGCGGCGGGCCCCCACGATGCCGCCTACCTGTTCGACCGCTTCGTGAACCTCATGGAGGGCCAGCGTGCCTAAGCGCACCGATATCCAGTCCGTCCTGGTCATCGGCTCCGGCCCGATCGTCATCGGCCAGGCCGCCGAGTTCGACTACTCCGGCACCCAGGCGTGCCGCGTGCTCAAGGCTGAGGGCCTGCGCGTCATCCTGGTGAACTCCAACCCGGCGACGATCATGACCGACCCGGAGATCGCCGACGCCACCTACGTCGAGCCGATCACCCCCGAGTTCGTCGAGAAGATCATCGCCAAGGAGCGGCCCGACGCGCTGCTGCCCACCCTGGGCGGCCAGACCGCGCTGAACGCCGCCATCTCCCTGCACGGCAACGGCGTCCTGGAGAAGTACGGCGTCGAGCTGATCGGCGCCAACGTCGAGGCCATCAACAAGGGCGAGGACCGCGACCTGTTCAAGGAGGTCGTCGAGGAGGTCCGCAAGAAGATCGGCCACGGCGAGTCCGCCCGGTCCTACATCTGCCACTCCATGGACGACGTCCTCAAGGGCGTCGACGCGCTCGGCGGCTACCCCGTCGTGGTCCGCCCCTCCTTCACCATGGGCGGCGCCGGTTCCGGCTTCGCCCACGACGAGGAGGAGCTGCGCCGCATCGCCGGACAGGGCCTCACCCTCTCGCCGACCACCGAGGTGCTCCTGGAGGAGTCCATCCTCGGCTGGAAGGAGTACGAGCTGGAGCTGATGCGCGACAAGAACGACAACGTCGTGGTCGTCTGCTCCATCGAGAACTTCGACCCCATGGGCGTGCACACCGGCGACTCGATCACCGTGGCGCCCGCGATGACGCTCACCGACCGCGAGTACCAGACCCTGCGCGACGTCGGCATCGCGATCATCCGCGAGGTCGGCGTCGACACCGGCGGCTGCAACATCCAGTTCGCGGTGAACCCGGCCGACGGCCGCGTCATCGTGATCGAGATGAACCCGCGCGTGTCGCGTTCCTCCGCGCTGGCCTCGAAGGCGACCGGGTTCCCCATCGCCAAGATCGCCGCCAAGCTCGCCGTCGGCTACACCCTCGACGAGATCCCGAACGACATCACGCAGGAGACCCCGGCCTCCTTCGAGCCGACCCTCGACTACGTGGTCGTCAAGGCCCCGCGCTTCGCCTTCGAGAAGTTCCCGAGCGCCGACTCCACCCTCACCACCACCATGAAGTCGGTGGGTGAAGCCATGGCCATCGGCCGCAACTTCACCGAGGCCTTCCAGAAGGCGCTGCGCTCGCTGGAGAAGAAGGGCAGCCAGTTCACCTTCGTCGGCGAGCCGGGCGACAAGAAGGCGCTGCTCGAAGAGGCCGTCCGGCCCACCGACGGCCGGATCAACGCCGTCATGCAGGCCATCCGCGCGGGCGCCACGCCCGACGAGGTCTTCGAGTACACGAAGATCGACCCCTGGTTCGTCGACCAGCTCTTCCTGATCAAGGAGATCGCCGACGAGCTGGCCGCCGCGCCCGAGCTGACCCCCGACCTGCTCGCCGAGGCCAAGCGGCACGGCTTCTCCGACCAGCAGGTCGGCGAGATCCGCGGGCTGCGCGAGGACGTCGTCCGCGAGGTGCGCCACGCGCTCGGCATCCGCCCGGTCTACAAGACGGTCGACACCTGCGCCGCCGAGTTCGCCGCGAAGACGCCGTACTTCTACTCCTCCTACGACGAGGAGACCGAGGTCGCACCCCGCGAGAAGCCCGCGGTGATCATCCTGGGCTCCGGCCCGAACCGCATCGGCCAGGGCATCGAGTTCGACTACTCCTGCGTCCACGCCTCCTTCGCGCTCTCCGACGCCGGGTACGAGACCGTCATGGTCAACTGCAACCCCGAG
Organism: Streptomyces sp. NPDC042336; assembly: GCF_055581985.1. NCBI lineage: Bacteria > Bacillati > Actinomycetota > Actinomycetes > Kitasatosporales > Streptomycetaceae > Streptomyces > Streptomyces sp. NPDC042336. The sequence continues at coordinate 339,098 of NZ_JBVJEA010000004.1, forward strand.
ACCGTCTCCACCGACTACGACACCTCCGACCGGCTGTACTTCGAGCCGCTCACCCTGGAGGACGTCCTGGAGATCGTCCACGCGGAGCAGCAGGCCGGACCGGTCGCGGGCGTGATCGTCCAGCTCGGCGGCCAGACCCCGCTGGGCCTCGCCCAGGCGCTCAAGGACAACGGCGTGCCGGTCGTCGGCACCTCGCCGGAGGCCATCCACGCCGCCGAGGACCGCGGTGCCTTCGGGCAGGTCCTGGCGCAGGCCGGGCTGCCGGCCCCCAAGCACGGCACCGCCACCACCTTCGCCGGGGCCAAGGCCATCGCCGACGAGATCGGCTATCCGGTCCTGGTGCGGCCGTCCTACGTCCTCGGCGGACGCGGCATGGAGATCGTCTACGACGAGACCCGGCTGGAGGCGTACATCGCCGAGTCGACCGAGATCAGCCCGTCCCGGCCGGTCCTGGTCGACCGTTTCCTGGACGACGCCATCGAGATCGACGTCGACGCCCTGTACGACGGCGAGGAGCTGTACCTCGGCGGCGTCATGGAACACATCGAGGAGGCCGGCATCCACTCCGGCGACTCGGCGTGCGCCCTGCCCCCGATCACGCTGGGCGGCTTCGACATCAAGCGGCTGCGCGCCTCCACCGAGGGCATCGCCAAGGGCGTCGGCGTGCGCGGCCTGATCAACATCCAGTTCGCGCTGGCCGGGGACATCCTCTACGTCCTGGAGGCCAACCCGCGCGCCTCGCGCACCGTCCCCTTCACCTCGAAGGCGACCGCGGTGCCGCTGGCCAAGGCCGCCGCCCGCATCTCGCTGGGCGCGACCATCGCCGAGCTGCGCGCCGAGGGCCTGCTCCCGGCGAACGGCGACGGCGGCACCCTGCCGTTGGACGCGCCGATCTCCGTCAAGGAGGCCGTGATGCCGTGGTCCCGCTTCCGGGACATCCACGGCCGCGGCGTCGACACGGTGCTCGGCCCGGAGATGCGCTCCACCGGCGAGGTCATGGGCATCGACTCCGTCTTCGGCACGGCGTACGCCAAGTCGCAGGCGGGCGCGTACGGGCCGCTGCCGACCAAGGGCCGCGCCTTCATCTCGGTCGCCAACCGCGACAAGCGCTCGATGATCTTCCCGGCGCGCGAGCTGGTCGCCCACGGCTTCGAGCTGCTCGCCACCTCCGGCACCGCCGAGGTCCTCAAGCGCAACGGCATCAACGCCACCGTGGTGCGCAAGCAGTCCGAGGGCACCGGCCCGAACGGCGAGAAGACCATCGTCCAGCTGATCCACGACGGCGAGGTCGACCTCATCGTCAACACCCCGTACGGCACCGGCGGCCGCCTTGACGGCTACGACATCCGTACGGCGGCCGTGGCCCGCTCCGTGCCCTGCCTGACGACGGTCCAGGCGCTGGCGGCGGCGGTGCAGGGCATCGACGCCCTCAACCACGGCGACGTGGGAGTGCGCTCACTCCAGGAACACGCCGAATTCCTGACCGCGGCCCGCGACTAGCAGCCCCGAGGGGGACACCGGAAACGGTGTCCCCCTCTTCATGAGGCTTCACGAGGACACCATGTACAAGACCTTCTTCTCTCTCGTCTTCAAGCGCATGGACCCGGAGGGCGCGCACCACCTGGCCTTCCGCTGGATCCGGCTGGCCGTCCGCGTGCCCGTCCTGCGCACCTTCGTCGCGGCCGTGCTGGCGCCCCGCTTCAGGGAACTGCGCACCGAGGCCCTCGGCCTGCGCATGCACGGCCCCTTCGGGCTCGCCGCCGGCTTCGACAAGAACGCGGTCGCGATCGACGGCATGGCGATGCTCGGCTTCGACCACGTCGAGATCGGCACCGTCACCGGCGAGCCCCAGCCCGGCAACCCCAAGAAGCGGCTGTTCCGCCTGGTGGGCGACCGTGCGCTGATCAACCGCATGGGCTTCAACAACGAGGGTTCACTGGCCGTCGCGGCCCGGCTGGCCTCCCGTACGCCACTCTTCCGGACCGTCGTCGGCGTCAACATCGGCAAGACGAAGGCCGTCCCCGAGGAGGAGGCCGTCGGCGACTACGTGAAGTCCGCCGAGCGGCTGGCCCCGCACGCCGACTACCTGGTCGTCAACGTCTCCTCGCCCAACACGCCCGGCCTGCGCAACCTCCAGGCCACCGAGGCGCTGCGCCCGCTGCTCAGCGCGGTCCGCGAGGCCGCCGACCGCGCGGTGACCGCCCGGCGTGTCCCGCTGCTGGTCAAGATCGCGCCGGACCTCGCCGACGAGGACGTGGACGCGGTCGCCGACCTGGCCGTGGAGCTGGGCCTGGACGGCATCATCGCCACCAACACCACCATCGCGCGCGAGGGCCTCGGCCTGACCTCCTCGCCCGCCCTCGTCGGGGAGACCGGCGGACTGTCCGGCGCCCCCCTCAAAGCACGGTCCCTCGAGGTGCTGCGCCGCCTCTACGCGCGCGTGGGCGACCGGATCACCCTCGTCGGCGTCGGCGGCGTCGAGACCGCGCAGGACGCCTGGGAGCGCATCCTGGCCGGTGCCACGCTGGTCCAGGGCTACAGCGCCTTCATCTACGAGGGCCCCTTCTGGAGCCGCGCCATCCACAAGGGGCTCGCCGCGCGCCTGCGGCAGAGCCCGTACGCCACCCTCGCCGACGCGGTCGGCGCCGACGTAAGGAAGCACTCATGACGGTGATGGAACCCTTCGGTGCCCGGCTGCGGCGCGCGATGGACGAGCGCGGCCCCCTGTGCGTCGGCATCGACCCGCACGCCTCCCTGCTCGCCGAGTGGGGCCTGAACGACGACGTGGCCGGGCTGGAGCGCTTCAGCCGCACCGTCGTGGAGGCGATGGCCGACCGGGTCGCCGTCCTCAAGCCGCAGAGCGCCTTCTTCGAGCGCTTCGGCTCGCGCGGCGTCGCCGTCCTGGAGAGGTCGGTCCAGGAGGCGCGCGCGGCCGGCGCGCTGGTCGTCATGGATGCCAAGCGCGGCGACATCGGCTCGACCATGGCCGCGTACGCGGAGTCGTTCCTGCACAAGGACGCCCCGCTGTTCTCGGACGCGCTGACCGTCTCCCCGTACCTCGGCTACGGCTCCCTGAAGCCGGCCGTCGACCTGGCGCGCGAGAGCGGCGCGGGCTTGTTCGTGCTGGCGCTGACCTCCAACCCGGAGGGCGGCGAGGTCCAGCACGCGGTCCGGGGTGACGGGCGCAGCGTCGGGGCGACGATGCTGGCGCACCTGGCCGCCGAGAACGCGGGGGAGGAGCCGCTGGGCTCCTTCGGCGCGGTGGTCGGTGCCACCCTCGGCGACCTGTCCTCGTACGACCTGGGCATCAACGGTCCGCTGCTGGCGCCGGGCATCGGTGCCCAGGGGGCCACGCCGGCGGACCTGCCGCGCGTGTTCGGTGCGGCGGTGCGCAACGTGGTGCCGAACGTCAGCCGGGGTGTCCTTCGTCACGGTCCCGATGCGGCGGCGTTGCGGAGTGCCGCGGACCGCTTCGCGGCGGAGATCCGGACCGCGGTCACGGCGCCCTGACGCTGGATACATCCTCAAATCAGAGGGAGTATGTCCTAAATGTCCGGCCTGACGGAGGCTGACCAGGACTTTTCCGCTGTTCTCGCTGACTCTGGCGGACTTGACCGCTAGTCTCCGTCGAGAGTCAACGGGCAAGCGTGTTGCTCGTGGCTCACCAGGTGAGGGGTGACTAGGTTCCTCACCGGTCCGTATCCGACAGTTCGACATCCGAGGTGACGTAGGCGTGGCTCTTCCGCCCCTTACCCCTGAACAGCGCGCAGCCGCGCTCGAAAAGGCCGCCGCGGCTCGCCGGGAGCGGGCCGAGGTCAAGAATCGACTCAAGCACTCCGGCGCCTCCCTCCACGAGGTCATCAAGCAGGGTCAGGAGAACGACGTCATCGGCAAGATGAAGGTCTCCGCCCTCCTCGAGTCCCTGCCGGGCGTGGGCAAAGTCCGCGCCAAGCAGATCATGGAGCGACTGGGCATCTCCGAGAGCCGCCGCGTGCGCGGTCTCGGGTCCAACCAGATCGCGTCCCTGGAGCGCGAGTTCGGCAGCACCGGCAGCTGAGTCCGGACCACTCCGGGATTGCTGGAATAATCGCTGCATGGCTGCAACACCCCGGGGGACGTCCCCCGTACCCCCGGACGCACGTCCGCGGCTGACCGTGCTCTCCGGCCCCTCGGGGGTCGGCAAGAGCACGGTCGTCGCCCATATGCGCAAGGAACACCCCGAGGTATGGCTGTCGGTCTCGGCGACGACCCGCAGGCCCCGCCCCGGCGAGCAGCACGGCGTCCACTACTTCTTCGTCAGCGACGAGGAGATGGACAAGCTGATCGCCAACGGCGAGCTGCTGGAGTGGGCCGAGTTCGCCGGCAACCGCTACGGCACGCCGCGCACGGCCGTGCTGGAGCGCCTGGAGGCAGGTGAGCCGGTCCTCCTGGAGATCGACCTCCAGGGAGCCCGGCAGGTCCGCGAGTCCATGCCCGAGGCCCGGCTGGTGTTCCTGGCCCCGCCCTCCTGGGACGAGCTGGTGCGCAGGCTCACCGGCCGGGGCACCGAGCCGCCCGAGGTGATCGAGCGCCGCCTCGCCGCGGCCAGGGTCGAGCTGGCGGCCGAGCCGGAGTTCGACCAGACCCTGGTGAACACCTCGGTCGAGGACGTGGCGCGCGAGCTGCTAGCCTTGACGAACGTCGTGTGATCGCCACTGGTCGTCCTGCGGTCATCCTTTGTGGTCATCCTGACTGAATCTTTCCCATCCATCGGAAGGTAGAGCGTGTCCTCTTCCATCTCCGCGCCCGAGGGCATCATCAACCCGCCGATCGACGAGCTCCTCGAGGCCACGGACTCGAAGTACAGCCTCGTGATCTACGCGGCCAAGCGGGCCCGCCAGATCAACGCGTACTACTCGCAGCTCGGCGAGGGCCTCCTCGAGTACGTCGGTCCGCTCGTCGACACCCACGTCCACGAGAAGCCGCTCTCGATCGCCCTGCGCGAGATCAACGCGGGGCTGCTGACCTCCGAGGCCATCGAGGGTCCGGCGCAGTAAGACCGGCGGCATCGCGGCGGTAATATCTTCAGCCTTACGCTGACTTTTCCACAGGCCCGGCAGTCCGACTGTCGGGCCTGTGGTGTGTGATGGGTCGTACGCGCAGTTCGAGCGGCGCGAAGTCCGAGCGCGTTATCCGAGCCGGGGAGAGACGGTGGACAAGCCCAAGGTCGTTCTGGGGGTCAGCGGCGGCATCGCCGCGTACAAGGCCTGTGAGCTGCTGCGCAGACTCACCGAGTCGGGGCACGAGGTCCGGGTCGTCCCCACCGCCTCCGCACTGCACTTCGTCGGCGCCGCCACCTGGTCCGCCCTGTCCGGCAACCCCGTGTCGACCGAGGTGTGGGACGACGTCCACGAGGTCCCACACGTCCGCATCGGCCAGCACGCCGACCTGGTCGTCGTCGCCCCCGCCACCGCCGACACGCTCGCCAAGGCGGCCCACGGTCTCGCCGGCGACCTGCTCACCAACACCCTGCTCACGGCCCGCTGCCCGGTCGTCTTCGCGCCCGCCATGCACACCGAGATGTGGGAGCACCCGGCCACCCAGGAGAACGTGGCGACGCTCCGCCGCCGCGGCGCCGTCGTGATCGAGCCCGCCGTCGGCCGTCTCACCGGCGTCGACACCGGCAAGGGCCGGCTGCCGGACCCGGGCGAGATCTTCGAGGTCTGCCGCCGGGTCCTCGCCCGCGGGGTGCGCGAGCCCGACCTCGCCGGACGGCACGTCGTGGTCAGCGCCGGCGGCACCCGGGAGCCCCTCGACCCGGTCCGCTTCCTCGGCAACCGCTCCTCCGGCAAGCAGGGCTACGCCCTCGCCCGCACCGCGGCCGCCCGCGGTGCCCGCGTCACGCTCGTCGCGGCGAACACGTCGATGCCGGACCCGGCAGGCGTGGACGTCGTGCCGGTCGGCACGGCGGTGGAGCTGCGCGAGGCGGTGCTGCGCGCCGCGGCGGACGCGGACGCCGTGGTCATGGCCGCCGCGGTGGCCGACTTCCGGCCGGCGGCGTACGCCACCGGGAAGATCAAGAAGAAGGACGACCGGGAACCGGAGCCGATCGTCCTGGTGCGTAATCCGGACATCCTCGCGGAGATCTCCACCACCCGGGCCCGCACCGGGCAGGTGATCGTCGGCTTCGCCGCCGAGACCGACGACGTCCTGGCCAACGGCCGGGCCAAGCTGAAGCGCAAGGGCTGCGACCTGCTCGTGGTGAACGAGGTGGGGGAGCGCAAGACCTTCGGCTCCGAGGAGAACGAGGCGGTGGTCCTGGGCGCCGACGGCAGCGAGACGCCGGTCGCCCACGGCCCGAAGGAGGCCCTGGCCGACATGGTCTGGGACCTCGTCGCCCGGCGGCTGGAGTGAATAACCCATTTGCTCGAAGGAGCCTCGAAGACGACGCATTCGAGCGTGGCGCCCCTGGCCAAGGGCGCTTCCTTCTGGGCAGAATGCCCGTGCCGCAGGTCACAGCCCTCCCGAGAGCTGAGACAGGTGGGCCCGCGGCAGAGTGCGACCGATAAACTGTTCTCGGACGTCGCCGGGTGCAGCTCCCCGTGCCGTCCACAAATGATCAGCCAGCAGCCGCTGCAACCCCAGGGAGCGTTGTGTCCCGTCGCCTGTTCACCTCGGAGTCCGTGACCGAAGGTCACCCCGACAAGATCGCTGACCAGATCAGCGACACGATTCTTGACGCGCTTCTGCGTGAGGACCCGACCTCCCGGGTCGCCGTCGAAACGCTGATCACCACCGGCCTGGTGCACGTCGCCGGCGAGGTCACCACCAAGGCCTACGCGGACATCGCCAACCTGGTCCGGGGCAAGATCCTGGAGATCGGTTACGACTCCTCCAAGAAGGGCTTCGACGGCGCCTCCTGCGGCGTCTCGGTCTCCATCGGCGCCCAGTCCCCGGACATCGCGCAGGGTGTGGACACGGCGTACGAGAACCGCGTCGAGGGCGATGACGACGAGCTGGACCGGCAGGGCGCCGGTGACCAGGGCCTGATGTTCGGCTACGCGTCCGACGAGACGCCGACGCTGATGCCGCTGCCCGTCTTCCTGGCGCACCGCCTGTCCAAGCGCCTGTCCGAGGTCCGCAAGAACGGCACCATCCCCTACCTGCGCCCGGACGGCAAGACGCAGGTCACCATCGAGTACGACGGCGACAAGGCGGTCCGCCTGGACACGGTCGTCGTCTCCTCCCAGCACGCGAGCGACATCGACCTGGAGTCGCTGCTGGCCCCGGACATCAAGGAGTTCGTCGTCGAGCCGGAGCTGAAGGCGCTCCTGGAGGACGGCATCAAGATCGACACGGAGAACTACCGTCTCCTGGTCAACCCGACCGGCCGCTTCGAGATCGGCGGCCCGATGGGCGACGCCGGTCTGACCGGCCGCAAGATCATCATCGACACCTACGGCGGCATGGCCCGCCACGGCGGTGGCGCCTTCTCCGGCAAGGACCCGTCGAAGGTCGACCGCTCCGCGGCGTACGCGATGCGCTGGGTCGCCAAGAACGTCGTGGCGGCGGGCCTCGCCGCCCGCTGCGAGGTCCAGGTCGCCTACGCCATCGGCAAGGCCGAGCCGGTCGGTCTGTTCGTGGAGACCTTCGGCACCGCCAAGGTCGAGCCCGAGAAGATCGAGAAGGCGATCGACGAGGTCTTCGACCTGCGCCCGGCCGCCATCATCCGCGACCTCGACCTGCTGCGCCCGATCTACGCCCAGACCGCGGCGTACGGCCACTTCGGCCGTGAGCTGCCCGACTTCACCTGGGAGCGCACCGACCGCGTGGACGCGCTGCGCGAGGCCGCGGGTCTGTAAGGCACCCGGGCGCAGCGCGCCCGACGGTCCCGGGGCGAGGCCCGGTGTCCCCGAAGGGGGGCGCCGGGCCTCGCCGCATACTCCCGACCCCGCCGCGTTGTCGGTGGTCTTTGCGAGAATGCAGGCGTGAGCAGCGAGAACGGACCGGAGCAGGGCGGCGCGCAGGACGCGCCGCCCGAGCAGCTCGCGCTCATCCGGGAGACCGTGCGCAAGGCGAAGACCCCGCGGGCCAAGCCGCGCACCTGGCGCGGGGCCGCGCTCGCCAAGGAACTGCCGGTCGCCAGGGTCCTGGTCGACAAGGGCGTGCTCCACCTCGACCGCTACTTCGACTACGCCGTGCCCGAGGAGCTGGACGCCGACGCCCAGCCCGGTGTGCGGGTGCGGGTGCGCTTCGGCGCCGGACGGCACCGGGTGCGCGACGGGCGGCGCGAGGGCGGCGGGCTCATCGACGGTTTCCTCGTCGAGCGGCTCGCCGAGTCCGACTACGCGGGGCCCCTGGCCGCGCTGGCCCAGGTCGTCTCGCCCGAGCGGATCCTCGACGAGGAACTGCTCGGCCTCGTCCGGGCGGTCGCCGACCGTTACGCGGGCAGCGTCGCGGACGTCCTCCAGCTCGCCGTGCCACCGCGCAACGCGCGCGCCGAGAAGCGGGCCTCGCCGCAGCCGCTGCCCTCACCGCCGGCTCCCGGGCCGGGATCGTGGGCGCGGTACGAGCAGGGGGCCGCGTTCGTGGCGGCCCTCGCGTCCGGCGGCGCGCCCCGCGCGGTGTGGAACGCGCTGCCGGGCCCGCAGTGGACCGAGGAGCTCGCGCGGGCCGTGGCGGCGACGCTGGCCTCCGGCCGGGGCGCCCTCGTGGTCCTGCCGGACGGCCGGGCGGTCGCCCGCGCCGACGCCGCGCTCACCGCGCTGCTGGGCGAGGGACGGCACGCGGTGCTCACCGCCGACGCCGGCCCCGAGAAGCGGTACGCGCAGTGGCTCGCGGTCCGCCGAGGTGCCGTACGGGCCGTGATCGGGACCCGCGCCGCCATGTTCGCGCCGGTGCGGGACCTCGGTCTGGTCGCCCTGTGGGACGACGGCGACGACAGCCACAGCGAACCGCACGCCCCACAGCCCCACGCGCGTGAGGTGCTGCTGCTGCGCGCCGCCCAGGACCGGTGCGCCTTCCTGCTGGGCGGCTGGAGCTGCACCGTGGAGGCGGCCCAGCTGGTGGAGACCGGCTGGGCCCGGCCGCTGGTCGCCGCGCGGGAGCAGGTGCGGGCCGCCGCGCCGCTGGTGCGGACCGTGGGGGACCAGGACCTGGCCCGGGACGAGGCCGCCCGCGCCGCACGGCTGCCGAGCATCGCCTGGCAGGCCGTCAGGGACGGACTGCGGAACGGACCGGTACTCGTGCAGGTGCCCCGGCGCGGTTACGTACCCCGGATGGCCTGCGCGGCGTGCCGGACGCCCGCGCGGTGCCGGCACTGCTCGGGCCCGCTGGAGGGGCAGGAGTCCGGAGCCGCGCTGCGCTGCGGCTGGTGCGGGCGCGAGGAGGGCTCCTGGCACTGCCCGGAGTGCGGGGCCTTCCGGCTGCGGGCGCAGATCGTGGGCGCCCGGCGCACCGCGGAGGAGCTGGGGCGGGCCTTCCCGGCCGTGCCCGTGCGCACCTCCGGACGGGAGCACGTGCTGGACACCGTGTCCGAGGCCCCGGCGCTGGTGGTGAGCACACCTGGGGCCGAACCGGTCGCCGAGGGCGGATACGCGGCGGCACTGCTGCTCGACGGCTGGGCGATGCTCGGCCGTCCCGATCTGCGCGCGGGCGAGGATGCCTTGCGGCGCTGGCTGGCCGCCGCCGCCCTGGTGCGCCCGCAGGGCGCCGGGGGCACCGTCGTCGCGGTCGCCGAGCCGACCCTGCGGCCGGTGCAGGCGCTGGTGCGCTGGGACCCCGTCGGCCACGCGCTGCGGGAGCTGTCCGAACGGGCCGAGCTGGCTTTTCCGCCGGTGTCGCGGATGGCGGCCGTCGCGGGGCCGCCAGAGGCGGTGACGGCCTTCCTCGACGCGGTCGAACTGCCGCGGGAGGCGGAGGTGCTCGGCCTGGTGCCCCTGCCGGTCACGGCACCGGGGCGGCCGCGCCGGGTGGGGGCGCCACCGCCCGGGGAGCACTGGGACCGTGCGCTGGTCCGGGTGCCGCCGGGGCGCGGGGCGGCGCTGGCCGGCGCGCTGAAGGCCGCTCAGGCGGCGCGGACGGCACGCGGGAGCGACACGGCGGTGTGGGTGCGGATCGATCCGCCCGACATCGGGTGAGGGGCGTACACGCCGCGGCCCTCCGTCTCCCGGAACGGAGGGGAGGGGCGGAGGGCCGGTGTGGGGTCGCGGCTCGGCCGGTGCGGGCGGCCGGTGCGGATTACCGCCGGGGCGGATCAGCCAGTGCGGGTCAGTCAGAGCAGATCAGTCAGAGCAGACCAGCCAGTACGGGCCGGCCAGAGCACTTCAGCCGTTGCGCGGGCCGGGGAAGGCGGTCGGGCGGACCTCGTCGCGCAGGGACGGGCTGCCCGACGTCGGCTGGGTCGGCATGGAGCGGGCCGCCGGGACCGTGGGCACCGGGGGGAGCCCCGAGCCCACGTCGACCGGGCGCGTACCCGTCGGCTCCGGAGTGTGCTCGGCGGTCTCGGCGGCGGACGCCGTCTGGGCCGCGGCGCGCCGGGAGCCGTAGCGCCGGTGCACGGCCTGCTTGGTGACGCCGAGCGCGGAGCCCACCGCGTCCCACGAGAAGCCGAGTGAGCGGTCGAAGTCCACGGCGGCCGTGACCAGTGTCTCGACACTGTCCCGCAGCTCCTGGGCGAGACGGACCGTCGGGGCGGGGGCGCGTCCGTAGACGACGAAGCCCGCGGAGGGGCCGGAGCGGCGCGGGCGGTAGACGTTGCCCAACTGGGCGGTGAGGGTGCGCAGTGCGTCCACCTGCCGGCGGACCCGCTCGATGTCCCGCACCAGCAAGTGCAGGCTGGCCCGAGCCTGGGCGTCGTGGGTTGCGTGGTCGGCCATGAACAAGCCTCTCGAACCGGCGTTGAAAGGAATCGGGCCGCGCGGGCGGCCCGGTGTGTCAACTCTTCCTTGACCAACGTGTGGGTGCGGCGTTGGTCACGGGGTGGGGGCGTGGGGGTTGGTTCGTGCGCCCCCTCGGCCTTCGGTCTTGTGCGCCCGTCGGCCTTCGGCCTCGTGCGCCTCCCACCCCCGCATCCCGCGTTTCCGGTCGGCCGAGCGGCTGAGCCCTCCCGTGGGGCTGCCGCGCCGCCGGCGCCTTCCCGTCGGTTGACGGCTCGTAGACTGGTGCGCTGCCCAGCAACCGCCCCCGCCCGAGAGGCCCGTCCCACCCATGAAGCTCGTCTTCGCCGGTACCCCCGAGGTCGCCGTCCCCGCCCTGGACGCCCTGATCGCCTCCGGGCGTCACGAGGTGGCCGCCGTCGTCACCCGGCCCGACGCGCCGGCCGGGCGCGGGCGCCGGCTGGTCGCCTCGCCCGTGGCCGAACGGGCCGAGGAGGCGGGCATCGAGGTGCTCAAGCCCGCGAAGCCGCGCGACCCCGGCTTCCTGGACCGGCTGCGCGAGATCGCGCCCGACTGCTGCCCCGTCGTCGCCTACGGCGCCCTGCTGCCCCGCGTCGCCCTGGACGTGCCCGCCCGCGGCTGGGTGAACCTGCACTTCTCGCTGCTGCCCGCCTGGCGCGGCGCGGCCCCCGTGCAGCACGCGCTGATGGCAGGCGACGAGATCACCGGCGCGTCCACCTTCCTGATCGAGGAGGGCCTGGACTCCGGCCCCGTGTACGGGACGGTCACCGAGACCATCCGCCCCACCGACACCAGCGGCGACCTGCTGACCCGGCTGGCCTTCGCCGGCGCCGGCCTGCTGGCGGCCACCATGGACGGCATCGAGGACGGCAGCCTGAAGGCGGTACCGCAGCCGGACGAGGGCGTCACCCTCGCCCCGAAGATCACCGTGGAGGACGCACGGGTCGACTGGACCGCCCCGGCGCTGCGCGTGGACCGGGTGGTGCGCGGCTGCACCCCGGCCCCCGGCGCCTGGACCACCTTCCGCGGCGAGCGGCTCAAGCTGGTGCAGGCCGTGCCCCTGCCCGACCGGACCGGCCTCGCCCCGGGGCAGCTCGCCGCCGGGAAGAACAACGTGTACGTCGGCACCGGCTCGCACGCCGTCGAGCTGCTGTGGGTGCAGGCGCAGGGCAAGAAGCCGATGCGGGCCGCGGACTGGGCGCGCGGGGCGCGGATCACCGAGGGCGAGCTGCTCGGCGACTGACGGACCCGCGCCCGCGGGCCCCGCGCCCGCGCTTCACCGTTCACCGGCCCGGCGTACGCTGGTGAGCGCACTTCATCCCACATCCGGAGCACCTTTTTCGTGAGCGAGCAGCCCCGCCGTCCCCGCAAGCCCGGCAAGCCGTACCGCAGGCCCCAGAAGGACCCCGTCCGCATCCTCGCCTTCGAGGCGCTCAGGGCCGTCGACGAGCGGGACGCGTACGCCAACCTCGTCCTGCCACCGCTGCTGCGCAAGGCGCGGGAGAAGGAGGGGCCGGAGAAGTTCGACGCCCGGGACGCGGCCCTCGCGACCGAGCTGGTGTACGGCACGCTGCGCCGGCAGGGGACGTACGACGCGATCATCGCGGACTGCGTGGACCGGCCGCTGCGCGAGGTCGACCCGCCGGTCCTGGACGTGCTCAGCCTGGGCGCGCACCAGCTGCTGGGGACGCGCATCCCGAGCCACGCCGCCGTCTCCGCGTCCGTCGAGCTGGCGCGGGTCGTGCTCGGGGACGGGCGGGCCAAGTTCGTCAACGCCGTGCTGCGCAAGGTCGCGCGGGACGATCTCGACGGATGGCTGGAGCGGGTCGCCCCGCCCTACGACGAGGACCCGGAGGACCATCTGGCCGTCGTGCACTCGCACCCGCGCTGGGTGGTCTCCGCGCTGTGGGACTCGCTCGGCGGTGGCCGGGCCGGCATCGAGGAACTGCTGGCCGCCGACAACGAACGCCCCGAGGTCACCCTCGTCGCGCGGCCGGGCCGGGCCACCCGCGAGGAACTGCTCGGCGAGGAGGCCGCCGTACCGGGGCGCTGGTCGCCGTACGCGGTGCGGCTGAGCGAGGGCGGTGAGCCCGGGGCCGTCGAGGCCGTGCGGGAGGGCCGCGCCGGTGTGCAGGACGAGGGCAGCCAGCTGGTCGCCCTGGCCCTCGCCAACGCGCCCCTGGACGGGCCGGACCGGCGCTGGCTCGACGGGTGCGCCGGACCCGGCGGCAAGGCCGCGCTCCTCGGTGCTCTCGCCGCCGAACGGGGCGCCTTCCTGCTCGCCTCCGAGAAGCAGCCGCACCGCGCCGGGCTCGTGGCCAAGGCGCTGGACGGCAATCCGGGGCCGTACCAGGTGATCGCCGCCGACGGGACCCGCCCGGCGTGGCGGCCCGGGAGCTTCGACCGCGTCCTGGTCGACGTGCCGTGCACCGGGCTCGGTGCCCTGCGGCGCCGGCCCGAGGCACGCTGGCGGCGGCGCCCCGAGGACCTGGACGGCTTCGCCCCGCTCCAGCGCGGGCTGCTGCGCAGCGCCCTGGAGGCCGTACGGGTCGGCGGCGTCGTCGCCTACGCGACCTGCTCGCCGCACCTCGCCGAGACCCGGGCGGTCGTCGCGGACGTCCTCAAGCAGCACCCCGGCACCGACCTCGTGGACGCCCGCCCCCTCCTCCCCGGCGTCCCGGACCTGGGCGAGGGCCCCGACATCCAGCTGTGGCCCCACATCCACGGCACGGACGCGATGTACCTGGCCCTGATCCGTCGCACCGCATGACGCGCCCGACAACGCGCCCCAAAGGGGCGCGGGGAACGGCGCGGGCAACCAGCACCGGTCCCGCGGCCGACGAACAAGCCAGACAGGTCCCCGGGCCCATGCCACCCGCCCCCGGAGGGCATGGCAGGCTTGGGCACATGGCCGCGCAGATCAACCCCAGCATCCTGTCCGCCGACTTCGCCCGCCTCGCGGACGAGGCCAGGGCGGTCGAGGGAGCCGACTGGCTCCACGTCGACGTCATGGACAACCACTTCGTCCCGAACCTCACGCTCGGCGTGCCGGTGGTCGAGTCCCTTGCCCGCGCGACCGACACCCCGCTGGACTGCCACCTCATGATCGAGGCTCCCGACCGTTGGGCGCCGCAGTACGTCGAGGCGGGCGCCGGTTCCGTCACCTTCCACGTCGAGGCGGCCGCCGCGCCGGTGCGGCTGGCCCGGGAGATCCGTGCCAAGGGCGCCCGCGCGTCCATGGCGCTGAAGCCCGCGACGCCGATCGAGCCGTACGAGGACCTGCTCCCCGAACTCGACATGCTGCTGGTCATGACGGTTGAACCCGGCTTCGGCGGGCAGGCGTTCCTGGACATCATGCTTCCCAAGATCCGGCGCACCCGTGAGCTGATCAAGAAGCACGGTCTGGAGCTGTGGCTCCAGGTCGACGGCGGGGTCTCGGCGTCGACGATCGAGCGGTGCGCCGACGCCGGCGCCGACGTCTTCGTCGCGGGTTCCGCCGTGTACGGGGCGTCCGACCCTGCCGAGGCGGTACGTGCACTGCGCACGCAGGCCGAGGCGACGACCGCCGGGGCATCCTGGTCCTGCGACCACTGAGGAACAGAAAGTGAACGGCTCCCATCAGGGCTGATCAACAGCGCCGAATCTGCAAGGATGAACGGCGTATCCAGAGTGTGAACAGCAGTGAGGAGATCGCCGTGTCGGGTATGTCGGCGGGCCGTTCAGCCATGCGGATGGGACCCGCTGAGCTGGTCCAGGCGGCGGCCATGGCCCGCCGCTTCTACCTCGAGGGCAAGTCCAAGATCCAGATCGCGGAGGAGTTCGGCGTCAGCCGCTTCAAGGTGGCCAGGGTTCTCGAGACCGCCCTTGAGCGGGACCTGGTAAGAATCGAGATCCGCGTGCCGGCCGAGCTGGACGCGGAGCGCTCGGACGCCCTGCGCGCCCGCTACGGGCTCAGGCACGCCGTCGTGGTGGAGTCCCCGGCCGACGCCGAGGAGACACCCGACCCGGAGAACCTGGGCGAGGTGGCCGCCGACCTGCTCGGCGAGCTGGTCAACGAAGGTGATGTGCTCGGCCTGGCCTGGGGCCGGTCCACCATCCACATGGCGGCGGCGCTCGACCGGCTGCCGCCGTGCACCGTGGTCCAGTTGACGGGCGTGTACGACGCCGGGACCGCCGAGCGCGGCTCGGTGGAGGCCGTCCGCCGAGCCGCCCAGGTGTCGGGCGGCGACGCGCACCCCATCTACGCGCCGATGCTGCTGCCGGACGCGGCCACCGCGCAGGCGCTGCGGCACCAGACCGGGATCGCCCGGGCCTTCGAGTACTTCGACAAGGTCACGGTCGCCTGCGTCTCCATCGGCTCCTGGGAGCCCGGCATCTCGACCGTGCACGACATGCTCAGCGACGAGGAGCGCGCGCACTACGCCTCGCTCGGGGTCGCCGCCGAGATGTCCGCGCACCTCTTCGACGCCGAGGGCCGCCGGGTCGGGCGGGACCTGGGGGAGCGGTGCATCACGGTCAAGGCCGACCAGCTCCGCCGTATCCCCGAGGTGGTGGCGATCGCGGGCGGGCAGCGCAAGGCGGCGGCCATCGACGCGGTGCTGCGCTCCGGCCTCGTCACCAGCCTGGTGACGGACACGTCGGCCGCGGACTACCTGATGACGGCCGGTTCGGCGCCGAAGTCGACGCTCAACCGGACCGATCCGGACGGGATCTGACGGCCGGTCGGCGCGGGACGAGCGGGAGGAAGGGCACCACATGGGCGAGATGACCGAGGACTCCGCGGGACGGCTCGTGGTCACGCTGGACCTCGGCGGGGTCACGGACAAGGCGGGCCTGATGGACCGCTTCGCCCGTGACCTGGCGCTGCCCGACTGGTTCGGCCGCAACTGGGACGCGCTCGCCGACTCCCTCGCCGACCCCTCCGTCTGGCCTGGCGGCGCGGCGGACCGGGGGCTGGTGCTGGTCGTCGAGGGCTGGCGGGCGTACGCCGAGGCGCGGCCCGAGGAGTGGGCCGTCGCCGAGGAGGTCTTCGCCGAGGCCACCGACCGCGGCCCGGGACTCTTCGTCACCCTCGGTCCTGGAGGTTCCTCCAAGGAGTCCGCTGACCAGCCTGGATGATCTGCCCGGGGATTATCGGCCACCCGTCATGGGAGAATGAAGTACGTGCTCTTTCCCCCTGGCTGACCTGTCCGGGGGCCACCTCTGATCGACTGGGATGTGCAGCACGTGCGTTTCCTGAATGACATCCAGCCCTCGTACGACCTGACGTACGACGACGTGTTCATGGTGCCGAGCCGCTCCGCCGTCGGCTCCCGGCAGGGCGTGGACCTCGGCTCCCCGGACGGCACGGGCACCACGATCCCGCTCGTCGTCGCCAACATGACCGCCATCGCGGGCCGCCGGATGGCGGAGACGGTGGCCCGGCGCGGCGGGCTCGTGGTCATCCCGCAGGACATCCCGATCGAAGTCGTCACCGATGTCGTCTCCTGGGTGAAGAGCCGCCACCACGTCCTGGACACCCCGATCGTGCTGGCCCCGCACCAGACCGTCGCCGACGCGCTGTCCCTGCTGCCCAAGCGGGCGCACAACGCCGGTGTCGTCGTCGACGAGGACGGCAAGCCCGTCGGCGTGGTCACCGACACCGACCTGACCGGCGTCGACCGCTTCACCCAGCTCGAAGAGGTCATGTCCAAGGACCTGCTCCTCATCGACGCGGACCTGGACCCGCGCGAGGCCTTCAACACCCTCGACGCCGCCAACCGCCGCTACGCGCCCGCCGTGGACCAGGACGGCCGCCTCGCCGGCATCCTCACCCGCAAGGGCGCCCTGCGCGCCACCCTCTACACCCCGGCCGTCGACGCCGACGGCAAGCTCCGCATCGCCGCCGCCGTCGGCATCAACGGCGACGTGGCCGGCAAGGCCAAGCAGCTCCTCGACGCGGGCGTGGACACCCTCGTCATCGACACCGCCCACGGTCATCAGGAGTCGATGATCAGCGCCGTCAAGGTGGTGCGCGACCTCGACCCGCAGGTGCCGATCGTCGCGGGCAACATCGTCTCCGCCCAGGGCGTGCGCGATCTGATCGAGGCGGGCGCCGACATCATCAAGGTCGGTGTGGGCCCCGGCGCGATGTGCACCACCCGGATGATGACCGGCGTGGGCCGGCCGCAGTTCTCCGCCGTCCTGGAATGCGCCGCCGAGGCGAAGAAGTACGGCAAGCACGTGTGGGCCGACGGCGGCGTCCGCCACCCGCGCGACGTGGCGATGGCCCTCGCGGCCGGCGCGTCCAACGTGATGGTCGGCTCCTGGTTCGCCGGTACCTACGAGTCCCCGGGCGACCTCCAGCACGACGCCAACGGCCGCGCCTACAAGGAGTCCTTCGGCATGGCCTCCGCGCGCGCGGTGCGCAACCGCACCTCGGAGGAGTCGGCGTACGACCGGGCCCGCAAGGCGCTGTTCGAGGAGGGCATCTCCACCTCGCGCATGTTCCTGGACCCGGCCCGCCCCGGCGTCGAGGACCTGATCGACTCGATCATCGCCGGTGTCCGCTCGTCCTGCACCTACGCCGGTGCGGGCTCCCTGGAGGAGTTCGCCGAGAAGGCCGTGGTCGGCATCCAGAGCGCCGCCGGCTACGCCGAGGGCAAGCCGCTGCACGCCAGCTGGAGCTGACCCGCGCGGCGCCGGACCCGGTACCCCATCGCGTCAGGTCTGCTTGACGTCAAGCAGACCTGACGCGACGCTGGGCGCATGACGACACCCGAGAGCATCGAGCCGCAGCACACCCTGCTGACCGCCGTGGCCCGCCTCGACGAACTGCGCGCCCGCGAGTCCCTCACCGGGTTCGGCAGCGACGACGAGGCCCTGGACCGCCCCCAGCTCCTCGAACTGCTCGCCCTGAGCGAGGTGGTCGCCCGCAAGGCGGCCTACGGGCGTCAGCTCACCGTCCGCGCCGCCCGCGAGGCGGGTGCCTCCTGGTCGCAGATCGGGGCCGCTCTCGGCACCAGCAAGCAGGCCGCCTGGGAGGCGCACATGCGCTGGATCGACGCCCAGGAGGACGCTCGCGACCGGCCCGGACAGATCGGCTTCGACGCCGCGGACGCGGCCGAGGCACGGGCCGTCGCGGGCGAACCGGACGGCCACTGACCAGGCCCGATCCGCCCTCCACCGACCCTCTGGGCGCACCGCGGCACACCCCGCGCGCAACGAACATCCGCGCTGCCCCGTGGAACGCAACGATCGTGCTCGAACGCGCAAGGTTGCTGCATTACCGGGGCACCGCCCCGCTCGTAGTGTTCTGCGCTGTACGTGGCGTGGCGGGGACCCCGCTCGGTGGGTTCCCGTTCTGCACGAGCGCGCCCGCCGGTCCCCGCCGCTCCCCAGGCCCGCCGGGAGCGCGTCCGCCCACCCGGGCGGCGCGACCGGCAGCGACAAAGGAGTCAACGCGTGCTCGACCAAGGCGCACCCCCGCACCACGACACACCGGCCACCCCCACGTCCCCGGGGCCGGCCGCGCGCCTCATGCGCCGCAAGCCCGTGGAGCGCCTGGTCGCCGAGGGCGGCCAGGGCGACGGCGGCAGCCTCCGCCGCTCCCTCGGCCTCTGGCAGCTCACGATGATCAGCATCGGTGCCACCCTCGGCACCGGGATCTTCGTCGTCCTCGGCGAGGCCGTCCCCAAGGCGGGTCCGGCCGTCACGCTCTCCTTCGTCATCGCGGGCCTCACCGCGCTCTTCTCGGCCCTGTCCTACGCCGAGCTGGCCGGGACCATCCCGGTGGCCGGGTCCTCCTACTCGTACGCCTACGCCACCATGGGCGAGCTGGTCGCCTGGATCTGCGGCTGGTGCCTGGTCCTGGAGTACGGGGTGTCCGTGGCCGCCGTCGCCGTCGGCTGGGGCGAGTACCTGAACGAGCTGCTCGACGGCACCATCGGCGTCACCCTCCCGACGGCCCTGTCCGCCCCGCCCGGCGACGGCGGCATCTTCAACCTGCCCGCGCTGATCGTCGTACTCCTGGCCATGACGTTCCTGCTCGGCGGCGCACGCGAGTCCGCCCGGGCCAACACGATCATGGTCGTCGTCAAGATCGCGGCCCTGGTGCTCTTCTGCGCGATCGGCGTGCAGGGCTTCCGCTCCGGCAACTACGAGCACTTCATGCCACTCGGCATGGCCGGGGTGAGCGCGGCCGGCGCCACCCTCTTCTTCTCCTACATCGGCTTCGACGCCGCCTCCACCGCCGGTGAGGAGGCGAAGGACGCCCAGCGCGACCTGCCCCGCGCGATCATGCTGTCCCTGGTCATCGTCACGGCGCTGTACGTCCTGGTCGCGGCCGTCGCCGTCGGCGCCAGGCCCTGGCGGACCTTCACCGACTCCGAGGCGTCCCTGGCGCAGATCATGGCCGACGTCACCGGGCAGAGCTTCTGGGGCACCCTGCTGGCCTTCTGCGCGGTCGTCGCCATCGCCAGCGTCGTGCTGACCGTCCTCTACGGCCAGACCCGCGTCCTGTTCGCCATGTCCCGCGACGGACTGGTGCCCAAGGTGTTCTCCAAGGTCCACCCCAAGACCGGCGCGCCCCGCGCCAACACGCTGATCGTCTCGCTGTTCTGCGGCGTCCTGGCCGCGGCCGTCCCGCTCGGACAGCTCGCCGACGCCACCAGCATCGGCACCCTCTTCGCCTTCGCCCTGGTCAACGTCGCCGTCGTGGTGCTGCGCCGGACCCGGCCCGAGATGCGCCGCACCTTCCGGGTCCCGCTGTCGCCGGTCCTGCCCGCCCTCGGCTTCGGCTTGTGCGTCTGGATGATGGGCAGCCTGTCCACCGTCACCTGGGTGGTCTTCGGTGTCTGGATGGCCGTCGGGCTCGTGTTCTACTTCCTGTACGGCCACCGCCGCTCCCGACTCGCCGCACCGGACCCGTCCGAGGGCCGGACGCACCAGAAGTGAAGTGAACGACCCGCAGTGCTGAACGATCTCGACGAACGCATCGTGCACGCCCTCGCCGAGGACGCCCGCCGCTCCTACGCGGACATCGGGCAGTCGGTCGGCCTCTCCGCGCCCGCCGTGAAACGGCGCGTGGACCGGCTGCGCGCCACCGGAGCCATCACCGGCTTCACCGTACGGGTCGACCCCGCCGCGCTCGGCTGGGAGACCGAGGGGTTCGTCGAGATCCACTGCCGCCGCAACACCTCGC
The DNA here is from genome assembly GCF_055581985.1 of Streptomyces sp. NPDC042336. NCBI lineage: Bacteria > Bacillati > Actinomycetota > Actinomycetes > Kitasatosporales > Streptomycetaceae > Streptomyces > Streptomyces sp. NPDC042336. The sequence goes on from NZ_JBVJEA010000004.1 coordinate 359,156, forward strand.
CGGAGACCATCCAGCGGGGCCTGGAGCGCTACCAGGAGGTCGTGGCCGCGTCCACCGTCACCGGCGACGCGGACGCGGTCGCCCAGGTCTTCGCCTCCGACATGCGGCACTTCGAGCGGGTCCTGGAGCGGATCGCCGGGGAGCCGTTCGTGGAACGGACCAAGTCCGTCCTGGTGCTCTCGCCGCTGCTGCGGCGCTTCTCGTCGGGCTCGCCCGCGTAATCCCATGGGCTAGACGCCGTGTGCCGTCTAACATCGGTGCCATGACCTGGCGACATTGATCCACCCGCGCCACCCGTAGCGCCTCCTCCCGAGGGCCGCCCCGGACGCCGTACCTCCGGTGTCCGATCCGCCCCCTCGGGAAGGCCTCATGACCGTCTCACCCTCACCCTCGCCCTCGCGTGCGGCAACCGCGCCCGCCGGCACCCGCCGCCTCGTGCGCACGCTGTACGCCTCCGCGTTCTGCGACGAGTTCGTCCTGCTCTACCCGGTGTACGCGCTGCTGTTCGCCGACACCGGTCTGTCCGTCTGGCAGACGGCCTCGCTGTTCGCCCTGTGGTCGCTGACCGGCGTGCTGCTGGAGGTGCCCTCCGGCGCCTGGGCCGACGCCGTCTCCCGGCGGCTGCTGCTGATCCTCGGCCCCCTGCTCACCGCGGCCGGCTTCGCCCTGTGGGTGCTCCTGCCCTCCTACGGCGCCTTCGCCCTCGGCTTCGTGCTGTGGGGCGCCGGCGGCGCGCTCGGCTCGGGCGCGCTGGAGGCGCTGGTCTACGACGAGCTCGACCGGGCCGGCGCGGCCGGCCAGTACGCCCGCGTCATGGGCCGGGCCCGGGCGATCGGCATCGCCGCGACCATGTCCGCCATGGGCCTGGCCGGTCCGGTGTTCGCCTGGGGCGGCTACGACGCGGTGGGCGCGGCGAGTGTGCTCGCCTGCCTGACCGCGGCGGCGGTGGCGACCCGGTTCCCCGAGCACCGCACACCCTCCGGTGACGGCGAGCGCTGGTCCGCGACCCTGCGCGCCGGACTCGCCGACGCCCGCGCCGACCGGTCCGTGCGCGGCGCGCTGCTCCTCGTACCGGCCGTGACGGCCGTGTGGGGCGCGCTCGACGAGTACACGCCGCTGCTGGCGCGCGACACCGGTGTGGCGCCCGAGACCGTGCCCTGGCTGCTGCTGGTGATCTGGGCCGGCGCCACGACCGGCGGCCTCCTGGCCGGTGCGGCGGAGCGCCTGACCACCCACGGGTTCGCCGCCCTGCTCACCGGGTCCGCGCTCGCCCTGGCCGTGGGCGGCCTGTCCGGCACACCGGCCGCCCTGGTTCTGGTGGCGGTCGCCTTCGGCGGTTTCCAGCTGGCCACCGTGCTGGCCGACGCCCGCCTCCAGCAGCGTATCGACGACACCGGGCGGGCCACCCTGACCTCGGTCGCGGGCCTCGGCACCGAGGTGGGCAACCTCGCCACCTACGGCGCATACGCGGCGGCGGCCACGGCATGGGGCCACGACACCGCCTTCGCGCTGTCCGCGGTGCCGTACCTCCTGACGGCGCTGGTGCTGGCCGGTGCCGTGCGGGCCACGACCGCGGCCGCCAGGGCACGACGTCGAAGCCGCCGGCCGCCTTCCTGACTTCCCGAAGAGCGCATCCCTACCCCATCGGAGGGGTCGGAGTCGGCCACGTCGCCCCGGGGGCCGGGCAGCGCGCGCACCGGACAACGGGGCCCGCCGGAGGGGGGCGCAACGAATCGCCGTGGGGAGCCGGGCGCACGCAACGATCCGCTCACCGGCGCGCAACAGGTCCGTCTTGTCCGGCCGGGCCCGCCGACCGTACCGTCTATCTGGCCCCCGACCCCCCTTCCTTCCGGTGAGGAACACGCATGCGCACCGCCCTGCTCCAGAGCTCCGGCCGCCCCGGCTCCACCGCCGAGAACCTCAAGATCCTCGACGAGGCCGCGGGCCGGGCCGCCGCCGCGGGCGCCGCACTGCTCGTCACCTCCGAGCTGTTCCTGACCGGGTACGCCATCGGCGACGCCGTCGGCGCCCTCGCCGAGCCCGCCGACGGCGACTCGGCCGACGCGGTCGCGGAGATCACCGGGCGCCACGGCCTCGCGATCGCCTACGGCTACCCGGAGCGGGAAGGTGAGAGCGTCTACAACTCGGTGCAGCTGATCTCCACCGACGGCACCCGCCTGGCCGGCTACCGCAAGACCCACCTCTTCGGCTGCTTCGAGCGCGACCACTTCACGCCGGGCGAGCTGCCCGTCGTGCAGGCACGGCTCGACGGCGTCACCGTCGGCCTGATGATCTGCTACGACGTGGAGTTCCCGGAGAACGTCCGCGCCCACGCCCTGGCCGGCACCGACCTGCTGCTCGTCCCGACCGCGCAGATGCACCCGTTCCAGTTCGTCGCCGAGTCGGTCGTGCCGGTGCGGGCCTTCGAGAACCAGCTGTACATCGCGTACGTCAACCGCGTCGGCAAGGAGGGCGAGTTCGACTTCGTCGGCCTGTCCACCCTCGCGGGGCCCGACGGCATCGCCCGAGCCCGTGCCGGGCGAGCCGAGGAACTGGTCCTCGCCGACGCCGACCCGGCCTTCCTGGCCGCCTCGCGCGAGGCCAACCCGTACCTGGAGGACCGCCGCCCCGGCCTCTACGGCGCCCTCGCCTGAGCCCGGGACCGCGCCTCCCGCCCCTCCGTTCCACCCGTGCAAGGAGTCCGTACCCCATGACGTCCACCGTGCCCAACGCGATCGAGCACGCAGACGAGCAGCAGCCGCCGATCACCATGTTCGGGCCGGACTTCCCGTACGCGTACGACGACTTCCTCGCCCACCCCGCCGGACTCGGCCAGATACCGGCGACCGCGCACGGCACCGAGGTCGCGGTCATCGGCGGCGGACTGTCCGGCATCGTGGCCGCCTACGAGCTGATGAAGATGGGCCTGAGGCCCGTCGTCTACGAGGCCGACCGGATCGGCGGCCGGCTGCGGACCGTGGGCTTCGACGGCTGCGACCCCTCGCTGACCGCCGAGATGGGCGCGATGCGCTTCCCGCCGTCCTCCACCGCCCTGCAGCACTACATCGACCTGGTGGGCCTGGAGACCCGGGCCTTCCCCAACCCGCTGGCCGAGGCGACCCCCTCGACCGTCGTCGACCTCAAGGGCGAGTCGCACTACGCCGAGACCCTCGACGACCTGCCGCAGGTCTACCGGGACGTGGCCGGGGCCTGGGCGAAGTGCCTCGAAGAGGGCGCCGACTTCTCCGACATGAACCGCGCCCTGCGCGAGCGCGACGTGCCCCGCATCCGCGAGATCTGGGCGAAGCTGGTCGAGAAGCTCGACAACCAGACCTTCTACGGCTTCCTGTGCGACTCCGAGGCCTTCAAGTCCTTCCGGCACCGCGAGATCTTCGGCCAGGTCGGCTTCGGCACCGGCGGCTGGGACACCGACTTCCCCAACTCCATCCTGGAGATCCTCCGCGTCGTCTACACCGAGGCCGACGACCACCACCGCGGCATCGTCGGCGGCTCCCAGCAGCTGCCGCTCCGGCTCTGGGAGCGCGAGCCCGAGAAGATCGTCCACTGGCCGCACGGCACCTCGCTGAAGTCCCTCCACGTGGACGGCGAGCCCCGCCCCGCCGTGACCCGGCTGAACCGCACCGCCGGCAACCGCATCACCGTCACCGACGCCGACGGCGACATCCGCACGTACCAGGCGGCGATCTTCACCGCCCAGTCCTGGATGCTGCTCTCGAAGATCGCCTGCGACGACTCGCTCTTCCCCATCGACCACTGGACCGCGATCGAGCGCACCCACTACATGGAGAGCTCCAAGCTCTTCGTGCCCGTCGACCGGCCCTTCTGGCTGGACAAGGCCGTCGACGACAGGGGAAATCCGACCGGCCGGGACGTCATGTCGATGACACTCACCGACCGCATGACCCGCGGCACCTACCTGCTCGACGACGGCCCGGACCGGCCCGCCGTCATCTGCCTCTCCTACACCTGGTGCGACGACAGCCTGAAGTGGCTGCCGCTGTCCGCGAACGAGCGGATGGAGGTCATGCTGAAGTCGCTCGGCGAGATCTACCCGAAGGTCGACATCAGGAAGCACATCATCGGCAACCCGGTGACGGTCTCCTGGGAGAACGAGCCCTACTTCATGGGCGCGTTCAAGGCCAACCTGCCCGGTCACTACCGCTACCAGCGCCGCCTGTTCACCCACTTCATGCAGGAGGAGCTGCCCGAGGACAAGCGGGGCATCTTCCTCGCCGGCGACGACATCTCCTGGACGGCTGGCTGGGCCGAGGGCGCCGTCCAGACCGCGCTGAACGCGGTCTGGGGCGTCATGCACCACCTCGGCGGCGAGACCGACCCGACCAACCCCGGCCCCGGCGACCTGTACGAGGAGATCGCACCGGTCGAGCTCCCCGAGGACTGAAGGGGATCTCCGGCGGAGGCCTAGATCCCGGCCGCCCTCGCCTTCTCGTAGACCTGGGCGGCGACGTCCTTGAGCTCCTCGGCGTCACGCGTGGTGCTCTGCACGTCGATGAGGATCTCGTCCAGGCCGATCTCGGCGTGCGCGGCGAGGTCCTCGACGATCTGGTCGACGCCGCCCTGGAAGGGCCGCCGGTCGGAGCCTTCGTAATTCGACTCGCTGTAGCGGGTGTTGACCCGCAGCACCGTGCGGATCGGCTCCGTACGGCCCCGCTCGGCGGCCAGCTCCCGCAGCTCCCGCAACTGCCGGGCGACGGTCTCGGCGCCGATACCGGTCGGCAGCCAGCCGTCGGCGTGGTCGACCAGACGGCGCCGGGCCCGGCCGCTGTCGCCCGCCGCCAGCAGGACGGGGATCGGCCGGGCGGGTTTGGGGCCGACCACGGCGGACGCGATCTTCGTGACCTCGCCGTCGTACACCACCGGGTCCGGACCCCACACCGCCCGGCACACCCCGATCAGTTCGTCGAGGGCGGCGCCGCGCTCGGCGAACGGCCGCACCGACGCCGCCGCGTACTCGTCGTGGGACCAGCCGGTGCCGAAGCCCGCCACCACCCGGCCGCCGCTCGCCGCGTCCAGCGAGGCCAGCGCCTTGGCCAGCTGGAAGGGCACGTGCAGCGGGGCGACCAGCACGCTCGTGCCCAGCCGGGCCCGCTCGGTGACCGCGGCGGCGAGCGTGAGGGTGACCAGCGGCTCCGCCACGCCCCGGTACGTGTCCGGCCAGGGCAGGCCCTCGACGCCGTACAGCCCCTGGGTGGCGGGCTCCGGGAACAGGGCGCGCTCGAACACCCACAGGCTCTCGTAGCCCGTCCGTTCCGCCGCGCGGGCCACGTCGGGGACGTCCTTGCCGATGTCGTACTGCCGCATCTGGGGGAGGCCGAGTCCGAGCCGGGTCGTCATGCCGGGTGCTCCTTCGCCGTCGAGGTGCGATGTGCGATGTGCCCTTGGTTCCAACCGGTTTCAACGTACAGCGATCGCGCGGGGGTTCGGGGCGCACACACGGCGGGAACCGGCCGGATCAGTCCGGCAGCGGGGTGAGCAGCATGCGGCCCGCGAAGCCCACCGCGGCGTCCAGCCGCTCCGTGAACTCCCCGGCCACGTCCGGCAGCCTGCGCAGTGCCCACAGCGCGCGGGCCGCGGCCCAGGTGGCCTCGCGGGCGCGCTCCAGGCTCCAGGAGCCGAGCAGATGGGTCAGCGGATCGGCGATCTGGAGGAGATCGGGACCCGGCATCAGCTCGTCGCGGATGCGCTCCTCCAGCGAGACGAGGAGATCGCCCACGCGGTCGAACTCGTCCTCCAGCTCGACGGGTTCGCAGCCGAGCGTACGACAGGTGTCCACCACGGCCAGCGCGAGGTCGTGGCCGATGTGCGCGTTGATGCCCGCCAGCGCGAACTGCAGCGGCCGTACCCCGGGATGGCGCCGGAACTGGAACAGGGGACGCCAGCACGCGGGCGGACGGCGGTCCTCCTCCGCCGCGTCCACGGCGGCCAGGTAACGCTCGGCGAACCGCACGTCCAGCGCGGTCGCGGCCGAGGCGTCCGCGAACCGGCCGCCGTCGATGTGCCGGTCGACGGCCTCCGTGACGGCCAGGTAGACGCGGTTGAAGACGGCCACTCCGTCCCGGGCCGGCAGCGCCGTGTCGAGCGCGCGCATCCGGGACAGGACGCAGTCCACCGTCAAGGCGGCCGTCGGGACTTGCTCGCAGTGCGCCATGGCGGCAGCGTCGCAGCTTTAGGCTGACGGCTGTGCCGGCGGGCCCGAGGCTTCCCCAGAACGGGGGAACGCGCCCGCCGCGCGGGGGAGGGGGACCGTACGTGTCAGGCCGTCGTGCCCGGCGCCGGGCCGCTCGCAGGGCGGAGCGCGGACGTGCCGCCGGCCGCGGTGCGATGGTCGTCGCGGCGTTTGTGGTCGTCGCGGTGGGGACCGCCGCCGGGCTGCTCACCGCGCTCGGCGACCAGGACGGCGGCGCCGGCGACGCCGCCCGCCCGCGGGCGACCGACTCGGTGCCGCCGGACGCCCTGCCCGCCTCGCCGTCCCCGGCCAGGTCCCCGTCGGCGTCGCCGCCGCCCTCCGCGGCGCCGTCCTCGACCGCCGGGAAGCCCACTCCCGCCCCCGCGCCGAAGCGGACCTACGCGCGGGAGGAGCCCCGGACCACGGCCGCCCGGCTCTACCGGCACCCCGACTCCCAGGTCGCCGACTGGGTCCGGGCCCACCCCGGCGACCCGCGCCAGGACGTCATCGCGTCCCGCATCGCCGGGCACCCGGCCGCCGTCTGGTTCACCGACCACACGCCGGCCACCCTCACCTCCCGGGTCCGGGCCGTCACCTCCGCGGGCGCCGCCCAGGGCCGGGTGCCGGTCCTCGTGCCGTACGCGATACCCGACCGCGACTGCGGCGGCCACTCCGAGGGGGGCGCGCCCGACCTGGACGCCTACGACGCCTGGATCGACCGGTTCGCCGCCGGGCTGGGCTCGGGTGAGGTGATCGTCGTGCTGGAACCCGACTCGGTCGCCCAGGCCGAGTGCCTGTCGGCCGGTGAGCGCGCCGCCCGCTTCGCCTCCCTGGCCCGGGCGGGCCGGGTGATGAAGGACGCCGACCCGCAGGCCCGGGTCTACTTCGACGCGGGCCACTCCGGCTGGCACGCGCCCGCCGAGCAGGCGGCCTGGCTGAAACAGGCCGGTGCCGCCTCGGCCGACTCCTCCGACGGCGTCTTCAGCAACGTCTCCAACTTCCACACCACCGCCGACGAGGTCGCCTACGACCGCGCGGTCCTCGACGCGCTCGGCGGCCCGGCGAGCCTCGGCGCCGTCATCGACACCAGCCGCAACGGCAACGGCGCCCCGCCCGACGGGCAGTGGTGCGACCCGGCCGGCCGCAAGCTCGGGCGCGCGCCCACCCTCACCACCGGCATGGGACGCATCGACGCCTACCTGTGGGTCAAGCTGCCCGGGGAGTCGGACGGCTGCCGGGGCGAGCCGGGGACGTTCACCCCGTCGTACGCCTACGACCTCGCGCGCTGAGCACCCCCGTCGCCCTCCCCCTCGGACTGCGCGTCGTACGACGACGTGCCCTCGTCGAGGAGCGGCTGCTGCGTCTTGAGGTGGGCCGGGGCGAAGGCGCGCAGCGCGTGGTAGCCGGTGATGACGACCAGGGTGCCGAGCGCGATGCCGCTGAGGGAGAAGGTGTCGGTGAACTCCATGCTGACGTTGCCGACGCCGATGATGATGCCCGCGGCGGCCGGCACCAGGTTCAGCGGGTTGCGCATGTCCACCTTGGCGTTGATCCAGATCTGCGCGCCGAGCAGGCCGATCATGCCGTAGAGGATGACGGTGATGCCGCCGAGCACGCCGCCGGGGATCGCGGCGACGACCGCGCCGAACTTCGGGCAGAGGCCGAACAGCAGGGCGAAGCCCGCCGCGGCCCAGTAGGCGGCCGTCGAGTAGACCCGGGTCGCGGCCATCACGCCGATGTTCTCGGAGTACGTGGTGTTGGGCGGGCCGCCGACCGCGGTGGAGAGCACCGAGCCGATGCCGTCGGCGGAGATCGCCGTACCGAGCCTGTCGTCGAGGTTGTCGCCGGTCATCTCGCCGACCGCCTTGACGTGCCCGGCGTTCTCCGCGATCAGGGCGATGACGACCGGCAGGGCGACCAGGATCGCCGACCACTCGAAGCTCGGCCCGTGGAAGGCCGGCAGCCCGATCCAGTCGGCGTGGCCGACGGCGGAGAAGTCCAGCCGCCAGTGGTCGGTGAGCTTGCCGCTGCCGTCCACGGAGTGAATCTTCCCGAAGATCCGGTCCAGGGCCCAGGACAGGACGTACCCGAAGACCAGCCCCAGGAAGATCGCGATCCGGGACCAGAAGCCGCGCAGGCACACCACGGCCAGGCCGGTGAAGAGCATCACCAGGAGGGCCGTCCACTGGTCCTGCGGCCAGTAGGTGGACGCGGTGACCGGGGCCAGGTTGAAGCCGATCAGCATGACCACCGCGCCGGTGACGACCGGCGGCATCGCGGCGTGGATGATCCGCGCCCCGAATCGCTGCACGGCCAGCCCCACCAGGAACAGGGCGACGCCGACGACGAGGACCGCGCCGGTCACCGTGGCGCTGGTGCCGCCCTGGGCCCGGATCACCGCGGCGACGCCGACGAAGGAGAGCGAGCAGCCGAGGTAGCTGGGCACCCGGCCGCGGGTGGCGAGCAGGAAGATGACGGTCGCCACGCCCGACATCATGATCGCGAGGTTGGGGTCGAGGCCCATCAGGACCGGAGCCACGAAGGACGCCCCGAACATGGCCACCACGTGCTGGGCGCCCAGCCCGGCCGTGCGGGGCCACGAGAGCCGTTCGTCGGGGCGGACCACCGCTCCGGGGGCGGGCACCTTGCCGTCCCCGTGCAGCTTCCAGCGCACGCCGAGGTCCATGGTGAGGTTTCGCTTTCTTCGTACCGAGGTCTGTCCGGACCATTGTCAGGGGTGCCCGGCCGTGCGGTTGACCTGCACCCTTCCCCGAGGGGTGTCCTGAGCGTCCGCTTAGGATGGTGTCGGCCCCCGTACGCCGACACCACACGTACCACCACGCACCACCCAGGAGCCCGCCGTGACCGCCGAAGCGCCCGCCGCCCCCGTCCCGCCCGCCGTCTCCCACGGCAGGCTCGTCCCCGTCACCGTCCACTTCGACGACCTGGACGCGCTCGGGCTGCTGCACAACGCCCGCTACCCGGTGATGGTGGAGCGGGCCTGGACGGAGCTGTGGGCCGGGTACGGCGTCCGCTTCGAAGGCGACTGGGCGGCGGCCGGCGACGCCTGCAACGCGGTCAGGGAACTGACGATCGGCTACGAGGCGCCGGTCACCCGGCCGGGCGCGTACGCCGTCCACCTGTGGCTGGAGCGGCTCGGCACCACCGGGCTGACCTACGGCTTCCGGTTCTGCTCGGCGGACGGCGCCACCACCTACGCCCGCGGCACCCGGGTGCTGGTCCGGCTGGACTCCGAGACGCTGCGCCCGGCGCCGTGGAGCGAGGCGTTCAGGACTGCCGGTCGGGCACTTCTGCGACCGGCGGACTGATCTTCGGGCGGTTGCGGTCCCCGGACCGCAGCACCCGCGCGAACACCACCAGGCAGCAGGCCAGCAGGGTCACCAGACCGAACGACACCACCAGACTCGTCGCCTGGGCCAGACCGCCGATCGCGCTCGGCGCGACCAGGCCCGAGGTGTACGTGATGGTGGCGACACCCGCGATGGCCAGGCTCGGATTGGAGCCGGCCCGGCCGGCCGCGGCGAAGCACAGCGGGACGACCACGGCGATGCCGAGGCCCATCAGCGCGAAGCCGGTCATCGCCACCGCCGGATGGCCGCCGGCCACGACGAGCAGACCGCCGAGGGTGGCCAGCACACCGCTCACCCGCACGGTGCGCACCGCGCCGAACCGGTCCACCACCTTGTCCCCGGCGAGCCGGGCCAGTGCCATCGTCAGTGTGAAGCCGGTCGTGCAGGCCGCGGCCAGACCGGCCGAGGTCTCCAACTCGTCCCGCAGGTAGACCGCGGACCAGTCCAGGCTCGCGCCCTCCGCGAACACCGCGCAGAACCCGACCGCGCCGATCAGCAGCGCCGACCTGGGCGGCAGCGCGAAGCGCGGCGGCGGGTCCTCGTCCTCGGCGGGCTGGAGGTCCAGGACCCAGGTGCAGGCGACCAGGCCCGTCACGGTCAGCACCGCGGCGGCCAGGAGGTGGTGCGTCCGGGCGTCCGTGCCCAGGTGTGCGGCGAGCGTGCCGGCCGCCGATCCGATCAGCGCGCCCGTGCTCCACATGCCGTGCAGCCCGGACATGATCGACTTGTCGAGACGGTTCTCGATCTCGACGCCGAGCGCGTTCATCGCCACGTCCGACATGCCCGCCGTGGCGCCGTAGACGAACAGGGCGAGGCACAGGGTGAGCAGGTTCGGGGCGAGGGAGGGCAGGACCAGCGCCAGCGTCCACAGGGCCAGCAGGCCGCGCAGGGCGGTACGGGCGCCGAAGCGGTGACTGACGCTCCCGGCCAGCGGCATGGCGAGGGACGCGCCGAGCGCCGGGAAGGCGAGCGCCAGCCCCAACTGGCCCGCGCTCACGTCGGCGTGGTCCTGGATCCACGGCACGCGGGTCGCGAAGGAGCCGGTGACGGAGCCGTGCACGGCGAACACGGCCGCCACGGCGTACCGGGCGCGCTTCACCTCGCGTCGCCCGTAGGTCCCTGTGCTCATGGTCCACCCCTCCGTGTCCGTCAATCCGCGGCGTAAACTATCAGGGAGCCTGCCTGATAGATAGTGGGTTACCGGCGTGGGCCGCCGCGCCGCCGATCTGGAAGGATCCCGGCATGCCCGCATCCCCGAGCACCGCCCGGGCCATCAACGACCGGCTCGCCCTTCATCTGCTCCAGCGGGAGGGCCCGTTGACGGCAGGGCAGTTGAAGCAGCTGACCGGCCTGTCCCGGCCCACCGTCGCCGACCTCGTCGAACGCCTCACCGCCTCCGGACTGATCGAGGTTGCGGGGGAGTCCGGCGAACAGCGCCGCGGACCCAACGCCAAGCTGTACGGCATCGTCGCCGAGCGCGCGTACCTGGCCGCCCTCGACGTACGCACCGGGGGCGTCGCCGTGCTCGTCTCCGACCTGCTCGGCCGGGTCCTCGCCGAGGCCTCCGCGCCGATCGACGACCGCTCCGGCACCGGTCCCGCGGTGGAGCAGGCGGTGAGCCTGGTGGAGCGCGCGGTGAAGGAGGCCGGCGCCGACCGGCTGCACACCGTCGGCATCGGCGCGCCCGGCCTGATCGACCCGGCCGGGGGCGAACTCCGGAACTCCACGGGGCTGCCCGAGTGGCACCGGCGGCTGATGGCCGCGCTCCAGGAGAAGTTCCCCGAGGCGCGGGTCGGCGTCGAGAACGAGACCAACCTCGCCGCCCTGGCCGAACAGCGCGACGGCGCCGCCCGGGACCGCGACACCTTCGTCCTGCTCTGGCTCGGCCTCGGCATCGGCGCGGCCGTCGTCCTCGACGGCACCCTGCGCCGGGGCGTCTCCGGGGGAGCGGGGGAGATCGGCTTCATGCCGGTACCGGGCACGGCCGGACTGCCCTCCGCCACCGACTGCGACGGCGGCTTCCACTCCGTGGCAGGGTCGGTGGCGGTGACCGCACTCGCGGCGGAGCACGGCGTGACGGCCCGGCCCACCGGGGGCGAGCCGCACGCCGCCGCCCTGGTCCGGGAGGCGGTACGCCGGTCGACGTCCGGGGACGACCCGGCCGCCGGGGGGTTCCTCGACGCGCTCGCCGAGCGCGTCGTCCTCGGCGCCGCCGCCGTCGTCTCCGTCCTCGACCCCGGCTGCCTGGTCCTCGCCGGTGAGATCGGCCAGGCCGGCGCCGAGGCTCTCGCCGACCGAGTCCAGCACCGCCTCACCCGGATGTCCCCGCTGGCCACGGAGGTACGGCCGAGCACCCTGGGCGGCGGCGCGGTGCTGCGCGGCGCCCTGCTGACCGCCCGTGACCGCGCCCAGGACGAACTCTTCGCACCGCCGGAGCGGTAGCCTCCGGCGGTACCGGCGGGGGTGTGGTCGCGCGCCGGCGACGGCGCGGGCGAGGTGGGCCGCGGGAGCCGGGGGCAAGCCGAACTCCCCGGGGCCCGGAGGGGTTCTCGGAGGCTCAGACCCAGGCGGGGCGCGCCTCGCACGGCCGGGCGACGCTTCGCGCGGGCGGGTCGCACACCGACGGCCGGACACGGGTCCCGGAGTCCGCACCGGCACAGTGCGGTCCAGGCCGCGTGCCGCCAGGAGGTCCGCTGCCGAGGGTGTCCGGGCAGCGGACCCGCTCAGGAGGCCGGCCGCCGCCCGGCGGGGTCCGCCTCCCGGAACGCCGAGCGGTCCGCCGCCAGCCACACCAGGGCTGCCGGAAGCAGCACCGCCGCTCCCAGCAGGGCCATGAAGCCCGCGGCGCCGGCAGCCGACAGGGGCTCCAGATGCCGGGCGTGGAACAGGAGGTGGGCGACGGCGGATACCAGGTAGGCCACCAGGGCCGTCAGCACCAGGCGCCGTTCCATCGCGGCCACCGCCGCGCACAGCACCACGGCGAGCGCGAGGCTCGCCCCGCCGAAGTCCTGGAGCAGATGCTCGTTGTAGGGCGGCAGGTGCGACACCCACGGCCACTTCCAGAACAGCTCGGGCAGCAGCACGATCCACAGCCCCAGCACCACCTGGCTGCCCGCCAGCACTCCCAGCCCCGTCCGCAGCCACGCCCGTCTGCTCATCCGCGCCGCCCGCCCTCCCCGCCGCCGAACCGCACCGACAGATACTCCTCGAACGTGCCCTTGCCCACCGCGTGCCCGGGCGTGAGATGCCCGCCGGCGCGGAACGCGCGGTAAGTCTTCCCCGGCGAGCGGCACCTTCACCACGGCCCGCCGGCGTCCCGTCGCGCCCGGACAGCCGCGGGCCAACGACTCGAAGGCGCGCACCTCCGGACCGCCCAGGTCCGCCACCCGTCCGGCGGGCGAGCCCACGGCCAGAGACCTGGACCAGGTGCGCCACCCCGGCCCGCCGCGCCGCCGCGACCGGGTTCGCGGCCGACCGCTCGTCCCCGCCGCGCTGTGTGGTCGCACAGTGCACGACCGCGTCGACACCGGCGCGCGCCGGTGTCCGGGCCGCGCCGCCCTCGCGCAGGCCGACGGCGTGGGGCTCGCTGTGCCGGCTGAGCGCGTGGTCATGCCGTTCAGCCTCCTGCCGGTCGTGGCGTGCGGTTCGCCCATCACACCGTGGCGCGGCCCGACGGGCAACGCACCGTGCCGGAGTCCGGCACGGTGCGTCGGGGGGACCCGGCGGCGGGCAAGGGCCTTCGTCACCGCCGCCGGGCCCGTTCGGGTGGGGGTCAGCAGGCGCCGAGGTCCTGCCAGACACCCCATTCACCGGTGGTCCCGGGCTCCTCGCCCTTCGTCCACCACTTCGACTTCCACGTGTGCCCCCGGTGGGACACCTCAGTCCCGCCGCCGTACGACGCGCCCGTGTCCCAGGCCGGGGCGGCGCACTGCCCGGTGCCGCCCGTAGGGCTGGGGCTCGGCCCCGGGGACGCGGTCCCCGTGGGGGTGGGAGTGGGCGTCTGCGTCCCCGGCTCCACCACGGTCGTGCCCCGGGCGAGGTCACCGGCCAGGGCGTATGCCTTGCCGCCGATCGTCACCGTCCAGTTCGACGGGGTCGACACCGGCAGGTAGTAGTTGAACGACAGGTCGACGGTCGCGCCCGGTGCGAGCGACTGCCATGCCGGCAGTTTCAGCGACACCCGGTGGAAGTCACCCTTCAGACCGCCCACGTTGCCGCCCGTGTGGTCGCTGCTGATCACCTTGGTGCCGAAGCCGGACTGGTCGGAGGCGTTCCCCGGGGCCGAGGTCGCGTAGTCGAACTGGAACTCCGTGCCGCCCGGCAGCGCGGTCTTCGTGTGGTTCGTGATCCGCAGCATGGGCGTGATCGGGTAGTTGGAGTCGCCCAGCTTGAAGTCCGTGAACTCCACGTCCACGTTCACGGCCTGTGCCGGCAGGTCCGCGTTCGACTTCTTCGCGCCGTACGGCGCGGCCGACTTGAAGGTGTCGTACATCAGCGAGGTGAGGGTGTCACCCGCCTCGTACTGGCCCTTGGCGGCGTTCCAGGCGTAGTCGCCGGCCAGCTCCCAGATCATCGCGCCGCCGATGCCGCGGTCCACCACGTAGTCGGCCTTGGCCCCGACCGACTGCTCGTCCTCGGTGGAGAGGAAGACCTTCTTCTCGGCGTTCCACAGCCAGGGGGCGACCAGCGTCGAGTCGTACTTGCGGGCGTACGTGCCGGTCAGCTTCGTGTCCGCCGGGAAGCCGTAGTCCGTGACGTAGTCGCCGACGATGCCCTTCTCCAGGTTCTTGGCGTGCCACATCGGGTTGGAGCCCGCCGGGGACTCCTTGCCGTTGGTGTCGAGGTCGTGCCAGAGGTTGTCGATGCCGACGGCGCCGTCACCGCACTTGTTCAGACCGGAGCCCGCCGGGCACGAGGAGGCGGAGGCCCTGCCCCACAGACCGTCGGTCCCGCCCTGGACGTTCTTGTGGCCGCGCGTGTAGTACGGCAGGCCGATGTTGATGCGGCCGGCCGGCATGGAGCCGCGGAAGTAGTGGTAGGCCCAGTCGGTGTTGAGGTAGCCGATGCCGCCGTACTGGGCGCTGCCGTAGACGTTGGCGGCGGCCAGCTCGGCGTCCTTGCCGTCGTCGAAGAGCGAGGCGTTCGGGCCGACGTACTCGTTCCAGGCGCCGTGCAGGTCGTACGACATGATGTTGACGTAGTCCAGGTACTTCTGGACCTGGAAGGTCTCCATGCCGCGCAGCAGGTACCCGGAGGACGGCGCGGCGACGGAGAGGAGGTAGTGCCTGCCGTCCGCGGCGCCCGCGCGGTCGAGCTTCTCGCGCAGCGTCTTCATCAGGGCCGCGTAGCCCTTGACCAGACCGGCCCTGCGGCCGTTCGCGAAGGACCAGTCGAGCGGGTTGCCCGCGTCCTTCATCGTCGTCGGGTACTCGTAGTCGATGTCGACGCCGTTGAAGCCGTACTTCCGGACGAAGTCGACCGCCGAGTCGGCGAAGGTGTCGATGCCGGCCTGGTTGACCGAGCCGTCCGCCTTCGTGGCCATCGAGTAGAAGCCGCCCGAGTCCACGCGCGAGCCGTCGTCCGCGAAGTAGCCGCCCGTCTCGGCCCAGCCGCCCACCGAGATCATCGTCTTGACGTCCGGGTGCTGCTTCTTGAACTTGTTCAGCAGGTTGAAGTGGCCCTTGTAGGGCAGTCCCGGGTCCATCTCGGCGCCCGCGACCCCGGGCCAGGTCATGCCGGTCGCCGCGTTCTTCTCGCCGTCCGGGCCGACGGAGAGCCGGTTGCCGCCGTCGACGTGCGCGAAGGCGTAGTTGATGTGGGTGATCTTGTCCCACGGGATGTCCGAGGCGAGGTAGGCCGGCTTGCCGTCCTTGCCCGTGCGCCAGCCGGTGAAGTACCCGATCACCCGGCGCGGGTGGTCGGCGCCCATCTTCTCCCGGCCCGCGGAGTCGTAGACCGAGCAGTAGGGGACGTCGACGCCGGGGGTCTCGTACAGACCGTCGGGTCGACAGGAGTCGTGGTCGGCGGCCTGCGAGGCGGTCGCCGGGAGACCGGCGAGGAGCAGGCCGGCGACGGCGGCGACGGCCGCGAACAGGGCCGGCCCCGCTCTGTGGCGGGATCTGGAGCGTGACGGGGAAGGCACAGTCGGTTCCTCTCCACGGAAGTTGCGCAGACCCTAGAGAGGACTAGACCAGTGCGTCAATAGGTATGGACCAATCTCAATGCGAGGGGGAGGCCGTCCAGTTGGGGAAGGTCACGGACGGGTCCGGAGGCCGGAGCGGGCATTCTGTGAGCCACCCCACACACTCCGTCCGCATGGACCGCGATCAGTCGTGGCACACTGGCCGTGTACCAGAAGCAGCGCACTCCGGGGTCGGTGAAAGTCCGAACCGGCGGTTACAGTCCGCGACCCGGTCGCTTCCAGCGGCCGGTTGACCAGGTGAAATTCCTGGACCGACGGTTAAAGTCCGGATGGGAGGCAGTGCGCGGTGAGCGGGCATACGTGCGCGCCGCCGACCTCTGGGCTCGTCCGTTCGCGGACGGGTCCCGTCCGGCGTCGTTCCCCGTGTCCCGTTCGCTCTCTCTGTCGCTCTCGACAGCCCCGGAGTCCGTGCCCGAAGAGGGAGGACCCGGGAAGTGTTCACCGGAATCGTCGAAGAGCTGGGCGAGATCACCGCCGTCGAGACCCTCGACGACGCCTGTCGCTTCCGCGTGCGCGGCCCCGCGGTCACCGAAGGGGCCCGGCACGGCGACTCCATCGCCGTCAACGGCGTCTGCCTCACGGTCGTCGACCACGAGGGCGACGAGTTCACCGCCGACGTGATGGCCGAGACCCTGAACCGCTCCAGCCTCGGCGTCCTCGCCGTCGGCTCCCGCGTCAACCTGGAGCGCCCCACCGCGGTCGGCGCCCGGCTCGGCGGCCACATCGTCCAGGGCCACGTCGACGGCACCGGCGAGATCCTGGAGCGCAAGCCCTCCGAGCACTGGGAGATCGTCAAGATCTCGCTGCCCGCCGACCTCGCCCGCTACGTCGTGGAGAAGGGCTCCATCACCGTCGACGGCATCAGCCTCACCGTCGTCGACGCCGGCCCCGACTTCCTCACCGTCAGCCTCATCCCCACCACGCTCGCGCTGACCACGCTGGGCATCAAGCAGCCCGGCGACCCGGTCAACCTCGAGGTCGACGTCATCGCCAAGTACGTCGAGCGGCTGCTCGGCGCCCGCGTCGGACAGGGAGACGCCCGGTGAACTGGCTCAACTCCGAGGCGTTCACGCTCTTCGACCAGCACATCAAGTGGTCGGACATGATCGGCAACGTGATCGGTCTGCTCGGCCTCGCTCTCGGCTGGCGGCGCTCGATCTGGACCTGGCCGGTGCAGTTCGTCTCCGGACTCGTCCTCTTCGCGGCCTTCGCCACCGCCCACCTCTCGGGCAGCGCCGGCAAGCAGATCGTCGTCATGGTCGTCGCCGCCTGGGGCTTTTGGCAGTGGAACCGCGGCCGTCGGCAGACGCAGGACGGTTCGGTCGCCGTACGGTTCGCCACCTGGCGCGAACGCGGCGCGCTGGTCGCCGCGGCCGCCGTCGGCACCCTCGCGGTGGGCGCCCTGTTCGCCGCCTACCCCACCCTGTCCTGGGACCCCTGGCCGGACGCGTACATCTTCGTCGGCACCGTCGTCGCCATGTACGCCCAGGCCCGCGGCATGGTCGAGTTCTGGTTCGCCTGGCTGCTGGTCGACCTCGTCGGCGTCCCGCTGAACTTCGCCAACGGCTTCGCCTTCTCCGGCTTCGTCTACGTCCTGTACGGCGCGCTCGTCCTGTGGGGCCTGCGCGACTGGTGGCTGCGCTCGCGCAACGCGGCCCGCCCCCTCCCGGAAGGAGCGCCCGCATGAGCACGGCACCCATCCTCTACAGCCCCGACGGCATCGACGACCTCTCCCTCGACCCGGTCGAGCGGGCCGTCGCGGACATCGCCGCCGGCCGCCCGGTCGTGGTCGTCGACGACGAGAACCGCGAGAACGAGGGCGACCTCGTCATCGCCGCGGAGAAGGCGACCGAGGAGATCGTCGCCTTCATGATGACCGAGTGCCGCGGCCTGATCTGCGCCCCCATGGAGGGCGAGGAACTGGACCGGCTCCGGCTCCCGCAGATGGTCGACGACAACACCGAGTCGATGAAGACCGCCTTCACCGTCTCCGTCGACGCCACCGCCGCCCACGGTGTCAGCACCGGCATCTCCGCCTCGGACCGCGCCACCACCCTCCGGCTCCTGGCGGGCGGCTCCGCCGAACCCACCGACCTGGTCCGCCCCGGGCACATCTTCCCGTTGCGCGCCCGCCCCGGCGGCGTGCTCGTCCGCAACGGCCACACCGAGGCCGCCGTCGACCTCGCCCGCCTCGCCGGCCTGCGCCCGGCCGGCGCCATCGTGGAGATCGCCGGCGAGGACGGGCGCATGCTGCGGCTGCCCGAGCTGATCCCGTTCGCCCGCAAGCACGGCCTGACGATCATCTCCATCGAGGACCTCATCGCCTACCGGCGCAGCGAGGAACCCACCGTCCGACGCGAGGCCGAGGTCCGGCTGCCCACCAAGCACGGCGAGTTCACCGCGTACGGCTACCGCTCCACGGTCGACGGCGTCGAGCACATCGCCCTCGTGCACGGCGAGATCGGCGACGGCGAGGACGTCCTGGTCCGCGTGCACTCCGAGTGCCTCACCGGCGACGTCTTCGGGTCCCAGCGCTGCGACTGCGGACCCCAGCTCGACGCCTCCCTGGCCCGCATCCAGGCAGAGGGCCGGGGCGTGGTCGTCTACCTGCGCGGCCACGAGGGGCGCGGCATCGGCCTGATGTCCAAGCTGCGCGCCTACGAACTCCAGGAGCGCGGCCGCGACACCCTCGACGCCAACCTGGAACTCGGCCTGCCCGCCGACGCCCGCGACTACGGCGCGGGCGCCCGGATCCTCGCGGACCTCGGAGTACGCGCCGTCCGCCTGATGACCAACAACCCGGACAAGAGCGAGGCGCTGGAACGGCACGGCATCACGGTCGACGGCCGCGAGCCCATGCCCGTCCAGGCCGGCGAGCACAACCTCCGCTACCTGCGCACCAAGCGGGACCGGATGGGACACGACCTGCCCTGGCTGGACACGACCCCCGTGTCCACCTGCGGCAACCAGTAAGCAAGCACGACGAGGAGACACGTGAGCGGCAAGGGTGCACCGGAACTGTCCGTACGCAACGTCGGGGACCTCAGGGTCGCCGTGATCGCGTCGCAGTGGCACGACAAGGTGATGGACGGACTGGTCGACGGCGCCCTGCGCGCCCTGCGCGAACTCGGGATCGACGAGCCGACCCTGCTCAGGGTCCCCGGCAGCTTCGAGCTGCCGGTGGTCGCCAAGGTCCTCGCGGGCCGCGGCTACGACGCGATCGTCGCCCTCGGCGTCGTCATCCGCGGCGGCACCCCCCACTTCGACTACGTCTGCCAGGGCGTCACCCAGGGCCTGGTCCAGGTGTCCGTCGAGACCGGCGTCCCCGTCGGCTTCGGCGTCCTCACCTGCGACACCGAGGAGCAGGCCCTGGACCGGGCCGGCATCGAGGGCTCCAGTGAGGACAAGGGACACGAGGCGGTGACCGCGGCCGTCGCCACGGCGGCCACGCTCCGCTCAGTATCCGAACCGTGGCGCTAGGCCGTCCGGCACACGCGTAAAGTGGAGCCACCATGTCCAAGAAGACTTTCGAGGAGCTCTTCACCGAGCTCCAGCACAAGGCCGCCAACGGCGACCCCGCCACCTCCCGCACCGCCGAGCTGGTGGACAAGGGGGTCCACGCCATCGGCAAGAAGGTCGTCGAGGAGGCCGCCGAGGTCTGGATGGCCGCCGAGTACGAGGGCAAGGACGCCGCCGCGGAGGAGATCTCCCAGCTGCTGTACCACGTCCAGGTGATGATGGTCGCCCGCGGCATCTCCCTGGACGACGTCTACGCCCACCTGTAAGCCACACCCCCTTTTCTTCACCCTCCACGCAAAGGAAGCCGACCTCATGCTGCGCATCGCCGTCCCCAACAAGGGTTCCCTGTCAGGCCCCGCGGGGGAGATGCTGCATGAGGCCGGCTACCAGCAGCGCCGCGAGGCCAAGGAACTGCGGATCGTCGACCCGACCAACGAGGTCGAGTTCTTCTACCTCCGGCCCCGCGACATCGCGATCTACGTCTCCTCCGGCAAGCTCGACATCGGCATCACCGGCCGCGACCTGCTGATCGACTCCGGTGCCGACGCCGAGGAGATCCTCCCGCTCGGCTTCGCCCGCTCCACCTTCCGCTTCGCCGGCAAGCCGGGCACCGCGAACGGCGTCACCGACCTCAAGGGCCGCACCGTCGCCACCTCCTACGAGGGCATCGTCGCCGCCCACCTGGCCGAGCAGGGCGTCGACGCCTCCGTCGTCCACCTCGACGGCGCCGTCGAGACCGCCATCGAACTCGGCGTGGCCGAGGTCATCGCGGACGTCGTGGAGACCGGCACCTCCCTGCGCAACGCGGGGCTGGAGGTCTTCGGCGAGCCCATCATGAAGTCCGAGGCCATCGTCATCCGCCGCTCGAACGCGGAGCCCGACGACACCACCGAGCCCAAGGTCCAGCAGTTCCTGCGCCGCCTCCAGGGCGTCCTGGTGGCCCGGACGTACGTGATGATGGACTACGACTGCCGGGTGGAGCAGCTGGAGAAGGCCGTCGCCCTCACCCCCGGCCTGGAGTCCCCGACCGTGTCCCCGCTGCACAACGAGGGCTGGGTCGCCGTCCGCGCGATGGTCCCGGCCAAGGAGGCCCAGCGGATCATGGACGACCTGTACGAGATCGGTGCCCGGGCCATCCTGACCACGGCCATCCACGCCTGCCGGCTCTGACCCGCCGCCCGCCGTACCAGGAGCACCACCGGAGCCACGCCATGCCCGACACCACGCCGGACGACCTGCCGGCCCTGCCCGTCACCTTCCGTCCGGGCCGCACCCGTGCCGTCCTGATCGTCCTCGCGGTCGTCACCTTCGTGACCGTCACGGCGGTCGGGATGCTGCTGGGCGGCCTCGGCCCGGGGGAGCGCCTCAGCTTCGTCCTGACCGCCCTGGTCCTGGCCGGCGTGCTGCTCCTGCTGGCCCGGCCCCGGGTGGTCGCCGACGAGACGGGCGTCACCGTCGTCAACCTCACCGCCAGGCGGCACCTCGCCTGGCCCGAGGTCCTCCGGGTCAACCTCCGCCAGGGCGACCCCTGGGTCTTCCTCGACCTCAGCGACGGCACCAGTCTGCCCGCCCTCGGCATCCAGCCGGGCATCGCCAAGCAGCAGGCCCTCGCCGACGCACGCGCCCTGCGCGACCTCGTGGAGGCCCGTTCCGGTGCCCTCCCCGAGGCACCGAGTGACTGACGCGGCGCCGCCGACCCTGCCGCGGGCACCCTTTTCGTGATTAATCTGGGAACGAGGACGCGGCCCGTCGCGTCCCCGCCCCGTCGCTCCGCCCGGTGCACGGGGTTCCTGCTACCCGAGGAGTGACTCCCTCCGGCGATGGACGGACCGTCCTGCAGTACCTGCGCCGCTCCCTGCTGTGACACCCCACAGGCGGCGGCATCATGACCACCCCCCTGCTGCTCCTGGCAGCCGCGTTCCTGCTGATCCTCGCCAACGGCTTCTTCGTCGCGGCCGAGTTCGGCCTGGTGACCGTCGAACGGCCCGACGCCGAGCAGGCCGCCGCGGCCGGCGACCGGCGCGCCCAGCGGGTCGTCGAGTCCCTCAAGGAGCTGTCCTTCCAGCTCTCCGGCACCCAGCTCGGGATCACCATCACCTCCCTCGTCGTCGGCATGCTCGCCGAACCGGCGCTCGCCCGGCTGCTCGACGGCCCGTTCACGGCGATCGGCCTGCCGGACGGCGCGGTCCCCGGCGTCTGCGTCGTCGTGGGCATGCTGCTGGCCTCCGCCGTCCAGATGGTGATCGGCGAACTGGTGCCCAAGAACTGGGCGGTGTCCAAGCCGCTCCAGGTCGCGCGCTTCGTCGCCGGCCCGCAGCACGCCTTCGCCCGGCTCTTCCACCCGGTGATCGCCGCGCTCAACACCGTGGCCAACCGCCTGGTCCGCGCGCTCGGCATCGAACCCGCCGAGGAACTGGCCTCCGCCCGCACCCCCGGGGAACTGGTCTCCCTGGCCCGGCACTCCGCCCGGGCCGGCGCCCTGGAACAGGACACCGCGGACCTCTTCGTGCGGACCCTGTCACTCGGCGAACTGACCGCCCAGCACGTCATGACCCCGCGCGTGAAGGTCAGCGCCCTGCACTCCACGGCCACCGCCGAGGACGTCGTCAACCTGACCCGTGCCACCGGGCTGTCCCGCTTCCCCGTCTACCGGGAGAAGATCGACGAGATCGTCGGCATGGTCCACCTCAAGGACGCCCTCGCGGTCCCCGTGCACGACCGGCTGCGCACCCCGGCAGGCCGGATCGCCCGCCCGGCGCTGCTCGTCCCCGAGACCCTGCCCGTACGGCCGCTGCTCACCCGGCTGCGCAGCGAGCAGCCCATCGCGGTCGTGGTCGACGAGTACGGCGGCACGGCCGGCGTCGTCACCCTGGAGGACATCGTCGAGGAGCTCGTCGGCGAGGTCCGCGACGAGCACGACGGCCTCGACGCGCCCGAACTCGCCCCCGCACCGCCCGAGGACGGCCGCCCCGCCTGGGACGTCGACGGCAGCTGCCGCGTCGACATGCTGCGCCGCGTCGGCCTGGAGGCGCCCGAGGGCCCGTACGAGACGGTGGCCGGACTCGTCGCCGACCTGCTCGGCCGCATCCCGGCCGTCGGCGACCGCGCGGAACTGCCCGGCTGGCGGCTCTCCGTCCGCCAGGTCGGCCACTACCGCGCCGAGCGGATACGGCTGGTGCGCACCGCCGCGGTCTCCGCGCTGGAGGCCGTCCGATGAGCGTCCTGCAACTCCTCTTCGCCGCGCTGCTCGTGCTCGCCAACGGCTTCTTCGTCGGAGCCGAGTTCGCCCTCGTCTCCGTGCGCCGCAGCCAGATCGAACCCCTCGGCACCGCCCGCGCCCGACAGGTGCTGTACGGCCTGGAACGGCTGCCGCAGATGATGGCCGCCGCCCAGTTCGGCATCACCGTGTGCTCGCTGACGCTGGGCGCCGTCGCCGAACCGACCGTCGCCCACCTGCTGGAGCCGGTCTTCGAGTGGATCCACCTGCCGCACGGCGTGATCCACCCGCTCGGCTACGTCATCGCGCTGGCCGCCGTGGTCTTCTGCCACCTGGTCATCGGCGAGATGGTCCCGAAGAACCTCGCGATGGCCGCCCCCGAGAAGGCGGCGCTGTGGCTCAGCCCCGGCCTGGTCGCCTTCGCCCGCCTCTGCAGGCCGATCACCGTCGCCCTCGGCGCCTGCGCCCAGGGCATCCTGCGGCTCTTCCGTGTCGAGCCCAAGGACGAGGTCGAGGCCGTCTTCACCAGCGAGCAGCTCAACCGCCTGGTGGAGGACGCCGGCCAGGCCGGACTCCTCGACCCGGAGGAGCAGGAACGCCTGGAGGACGCCCTGGAACTGGGCTCCCGCCCGGTGACGGACGTCCTCCTCGCACGCGAGTCCCTGGTGACGGTCAGCCCCTCGGTCACGCCCGGGGAGATCGTCGCGCTCACCGCCCGCACCGGGTACTCGCGCTTCCCGATCGCGGCGGACCAGGGCGCCTTCATGGGCTACCTGCACGTCAAGGACGTCCTCGACCTGGAGGAGTCCGACCGTGCCGTCCCCCAGCACCTGTGGCGCCCGATGACCACCCTGCGCCCCGAACTTCCCCTGGACGACGCCCTCACGGTGATGCGCCGCGCGGCCACCCACCTGGCCCAGGTCACGGACGTGTCCGGAAAGGTGCTCGGCCTGGTGGCCCTGGAGGATGTACTGGAACTCCTGGTCGGCGAGGTGCGGGACCCGGCCCACAGAGAGGTGACCCTGGCGACGTAGCCGCGGACAGTCGTCCCGCCGCTGCCGCGGGCAAGTCGTGCCTCCCCAGTGCCTGAACGGCCTGGGAGGCACCCCCAGGGCGGCTACGTGGCCGACGGCTCTCCCGGCCCCCGCCCCGACAGCACCTCCCCGTACGCCTGCATCAGATCCGGCAACCGCAAGGTCGCCAGGTCGTCCCGCGTCAACACCCCGGGATACGCGGACAACCGCAGATCCCGGTACGCGCAGCTCTTCTCGTACAGCGTCCGCAGGAACCGCCCGTTCCCCAACTCGTCGATCCACCCCTGGTCCACCACGTGCCCGGCGATCGACCGCAGTTCGTCCAGCGCCTCCTCGTCCCATCCGTCCCCGTTCTCCGCCGCGAGCACCTCACCGATCGAGGTCAGCTCCGACGGCCGGTACGACGGGAAGTCGACCCGGGTGGTGAAGCGGGACGACAGCCCCGGGTTGGCCGTCAGCAGCCGGTCCATGCCCTCCGGATAGCCGGCCAGGATCACCACCAGGTGGTCCCGGTTGTCCTCGGCCCGCTTCAGCAGCACCTGGAGCGCCTCGTCGCCGTACGCGTCGCCCTTGCCGTAACCCGAGTTGGACAGGGAGTACGCCTCGTCGACGAAGAGGACACCGCCGAGCGCGGAGTCGATCAGCTCGTTCGCCTTCACCGCCGTCTGGCCCAGGTACTCGCCCACCAGATCGGCCCGCTGCGCCTCCACCAGGTGGTCGCCGCCGAGCAGTCCGAGGGCGTAGAAGACCCGGCCCAGGATGCGGGCCACGGTGGTCTTGCCGGTGCCGGAGGGGCCGGAGAAGACGAAGTGACGCTTGGGCGGCTGCACGGGCAGGCCCTGCCCGGCCCGCAGCCGAGCCATGTTCAGCTGCGCGGAGAGCGCCTTGACCTGCCGCTTCACCGGTTCGAGGCCCACCATCCGCTCCAGCTCGGCGAGCGCCTCCTCCAGCAACGCGGGATCGGTGGGCCCGCTGGGCAGGGACGGGTCGGGTCCGCCCGCCTTCTCGCGCACCGAGGGTCCGCCGAGCGGCGGCAGCGGGGCGGACGGCGCCGGCTCGGGCGCGGAGAGCTTGACGTCGCGCTCCTCGGTGCCGAAGAAGGGGTCGAGACCGTCCAGGCCGTCCGTACCGGCGCCCGCCTGCGCGAGCCCCGCGAGGTCGGTCGCGTCGTCGTAGCCGTCGCCCTCGGCGATCGCGGCCAGCCGGGCCGAGGTGTCCATGAACGCGGGGTCGACGCGGTGCACCGCCCGGTACAGCGGGAGCGCGGCGGCGCTGCGCCCGGTGCCCTCGTGGGCCCGCGCCAGCCAGTAGCGCAGCTCCTTGCGCTGCGGCTGCTCGCTGCGGCACCGCATCAGCGCCGCCGAAAGCAGCGGCTCGGCCTGCCCGTACATCTCCAGCCGGACCCGGGCCATGCCGCTGAACAGGCCCGCCTCGATGCCGAGTAAGGGGTCGCCGAGCAGGGGATCGGTGTGCCGGACGAGCTGTTCCCAGTCCTTGACGAGGTAGGCGCGGCACGCGTGCAGGAAGCGGACCTGGGGGTCGGAGTCCACCGGAGGCAGCCCGGCCAGGGCCCGGTCCAGCTCCGGGACGTGCCGTCCGTCCAGCCAGTGCGAGGCGTGCGCCAGCAGCAGATCGCGCGGGTTCTCCAGCACCGGCTGCACCCACCAGCCGAGCCAGTACCAGGAGTTGAGCGTCCGACGATGGCGCGCCCGCTGCTCGCCGAAGCGGTCGCGGTTGCGGAACATTCGCAGGAGCGCGTTCGTCGTGTCGACGCGCAACGCGTGCAGTCCCAGCCACCCGTCGGCCATCGTGGGATCGATCCGCACCGCCGCCCGGAACTCCTCCTCCGCCTGCGGGTAGGCCCCCATGGTGTAGGCGTCCACGCCGCGCAGCCAGGCGAGTTCGGCCGGGGCCTGTGGGCCCTGCGCGCCGAAGTCCATCACGTCCCCCACCTACCGTGCCCCCGTCGGTATGCCGCCGAGCCGTCGCTCGTCGGCCGCCTCGGTCAACGGCGGTACCGCGGACCGGAGTTGCAGGTGCGTGCGGCAATCTCCCGTAGGTCGCACCGAGGGCATCGTACCCGCGGCGGTCTTTCCTCCGAAGGGTGCGGGAGGGGTCGTTCCACGAGGTGGGAGCGGGTTGGGGCGCCGGACCGGGTGGTGACTGAGGGTGAGTGTGCGGCCCCGCGGAGCAGCCGGAAAACGGGCTCAGGGCAGAACGAAGCCCCCGATCACGGGGGAACAACCGGGGGCTTCGCGTCTGCCGGCGGCTTCGAACTGCCGCACATCCAGAACGTAAGACCTGTACGGCCCCTGGGTCAAGCCAAGTTGGGGCACGCCGGCGGGTCGTCGGTGCGCGATCTTCACGAGTTCAACACATTGCGGAAGGTCCGTCACTCTGGGTGAGGAAGTGGGCTCCGGAGGCGGTTCCCGTGGGCCCCGGCAGCACCTCGTACCCCTGTTCGCGCTGTCGTACCAGAAGGTGCGCGAAGGGGCGCGAGGGGTCCTCGGCGAAGTGCCGGCGCTCGGCCGGGATCCACCCGTCCCAGAACGTCCGCTGTTCCGCTCCGTCGCGCGCCCGTCCGCGTGCCCACGCCCGCTCCCGGGGCAGGTCCATCCAGAGCAGCCCGGCCAGGTGCGGCCGCAGCGCCTCGCGGCCGGCGCCGACGCCCTCGACCAGCATCACGGGAGCGGGCGGCAGCGGACGGGGGGCGCCGAAACGCCGGGTGTGCCAGTCGTAGGGGGCGTAATGGGCGGTGTCACCGCGTCGCAGGGGCTCGATCACCTGGTCGAGCAGCCGTGCGGTCCAGTCGAACAGCTCGTCGTGACTGGCGATGTCGTCCAGGTGCAGCACCGGCGCACCGCCCAGGCCGGCCGCCAGGCGCCCGGCGAACGTCGACTTCCCGGAACCGGCGTACCCGTCGACACCGATCAGGCGTACGGGGCCGCAGGAGGGGGGAAGCCGGCGGAGCCGGGCTGCTAGGTCGCGGATGGCGGATCCTGAGGGTGGGAGGGACGGACGCGTTCCCCCGCACTCTAGCCAGTGGTCGACACCAATATTGGTGGCGTGGCGTGCGTGGAAGTGCTGGCAGGAGCGGGCGGCTGCGGCCATAGTTGGCGCACGACCGTGCAACGACGGACCCGCCCGACCCGGACACCTGGGGGTCTCCCGCCCATGAGCAGAGTCGAACAGCCGTCCCGCAGGGCCCTCCTGGCCGCGGCCGTCGCCGCCGCCGCTGTGGCGGGCGGCGCGATCCCGGCCGCAGCCCAGTCCGCGCACGGCGCGGGCTCCGGCGCCGACGGCGGCGCGGACCCCGGCCGGGCCGGCGCCCGGCCGGTGGACTACCACGCCTGGACCACGTACGCCGACTGGCGGCGCGGAACCGTGCGCGGCGCCCGCCCCGTCGCCGGCGCCCGCCCCGGCGTGGTGATCGGCGCCCCGGCCGGCACCACCGACTACACCGACCCGCACAGCGGCACCACCGCCGCCTGGGAGTACGCCACCTGGACCTCCCCCGTCCACCGGCTCACCGTGCCCTCGACGGAGGTCATCGCCTCCTGGAACGCGCACACCCCGGGCGGCACCTGGATCCAGGTCGAACTGAAGGGCACCTACTCCGACGGCACGGACACGCCCTGGTACGTGATGGGCCGCTGGGCGGCGGGCGACGGCGAGCGGGACATCCGCCGGACCTCGGTCGACGACCAGGGCGACGGCAAGAGCAGCGTCTGGACCGACACCTTCTCCGTCGACGACGCCTCCACCGGCCTGCGCCTGGTCTCCTACCGGCTCCGGCTCACCCTCCACCGCCGCCCCGGCACGCGCGCCACGCCCACCGTCTGGCGGCTCGGCGCGATGGGCTCCGACGTCCCCGACCGCTTCACCGTCCCCGCCTCCACCCCCCGCCACGCCGGGGAACTGCGCGTGCCGCGCTACTCGCAGGAGATCCACAAGGGCCAGTACCCCGAGTACGACAACGGCGGCGAGGCATGGTGCAGCCCCACCTCGTCGCAGATGATCATCGAGTACTGGGGCGGGCGCCTCACCGAGGAGCAGCTCGCCTGGGTCGATCCCGCGTACGCCGACCCGCAGGTCTGCCACGCCGCCCGGTACACGTACGACCACCAGTACGCCGGCTGCGGCAACTGGCCGTTCAACGCCGCCTACGCCGCCACGTTCGACGGCCTCCAGGGCGTGGTCACCCGCCTCGGCTCCCTCGCCGACCTGGAGACGCTGATCGCGGCCGGAATTCCGGCCATAACGTCCCAGTCGTTCCTGGAGGAGGAACTGACCGGGTCGGGCTACGGCACCTCGGGCCACCTGATGACCGTGATCGGCTTCACCGCCGACGGGGACGTGATCGCCAACGACCCGGCCTCGGACGACAACGACGCCGTGCGCCGCGTCTACAAGCGGCGCGAGTGGGAGAACATCTGGCTCAGGACCAAGCGGTACAACGCCAGTGGCAAGGTCGTCTCCGGCACCGGCGGCGTCTGCTACCTGTACTTCCCGGCCCACCCCAGCCCGCGTCAGCTCAAGGCGCTCGCGGCGGTGGGGGTGCGCTGAGCGGACCGGGCCGCCCCGCTGTGACCAAGCTCTCGGCCGCAAAAGCCGCTCACGGTGGCAAGGTGGACACCGTGAGCGGGGGGACTCCGCCGAAGCCGAACCCGAGACCAGCGAGAAGCCATGACCGCACACACCGCAGCCGCCACCCGTGTCCGCACCGGCGGCCCCAAGGACGATGGCCCGAAGATCCTCGAGCACGTCATGGGCTGGACCCTCGTCGTGGTGGTCGCGATGCTCGTGGTTCAGCTGGGCCTTCTGTGACGTGACCCGCGTGTGACCTGCCCCACGACCCGACCTGCCATACTGCGGATGTCCCGCCGCCCGTAGGAGACCAGGGTCGAAATTGAATATCAGTCAACAAGGTGTCGACGCCCGTCCCCGGGCGCGCGGCACCGAGCGCTCGCTGGCGCGCCGCGCCGAACTTATCGCCATCGGGCGGAGGTTGTTCGCCGACACGTCGTACGACGCGCTCTCGATGGACGACATCGCCCGCCAGGCGCATGTCGCCAAGGGGCTGATCTACTACTACTTCCAGTCCAAGCGGGGCTACTACCTGGCGATCATCCAGGACTCCGTCGCCGGCCTCGTCACCACGGCGGCCCGCGGCACCGAACTGCCGCAGGTGGACCGCGTCCACCGCACCATCGACGGCTACCTGCGCTACGCCGAGCACAACCAGGCCGCCTACCGCACCATCGTCAGCGGCGGAGTCGGCTTCGACGCCGAGGTGCACGCCATCCGGGACGGGGTGCGCGAGGCGATCGTGGTCACCATCGCCGAGGGGGCGTACGGGCGCTCGGACATCGGGCCGCTGGCCCGCATGGGCCTGCTGGCCTGGGTGTGCGGTGTCGAGGGAGCCACCCTGGACTGGATCGGCCGCCCGGAACTGCCCCGCGAGACCATGCGTGAGCTGCTGGTGAGGTCGCTCGGCGGCACGCTGCGCGCCATCGAGGAACTGGACCCCGCCTACCCGGCCCCCGCCCCGGCCCGCCGGGACGACGTCTGACGAAGCTTGACGAGGGGGCGGAGACCCTAGCCGGTCTCCGCCCCCTCGCCCCCCGTGCGCGCCGGGTGGTTCAGTCGATCGCCTTGATCAGCTCACCGTTCGCGGTGTCGCCGCTCAGCTCCCAGAAGAAGGTGCCGCCGAGACCCTGCTCGTTCTTGTACGACATCTTGGTGGCGACGGTCTGCGGAGTGTCGTAACTCCACCAGTCGTTGCCGCACTTGGCATACGCGGTGCCGCCCACCGTGCCGGTCGCCGGGCAGCTGGTCTTCAGCACCTTGTAGTCCTCGATGCCGTTCTCGTACGTGCCCTTCGCCGGGCCGGTCGCGGTGCCGCCCGGTTCCGACTGGGTGACACCGGTCCAGCCGCGGCCGTAGAAGCCGAGCCCGAGCAGGAGCTTCGAGGACGGAATGCCGAGCCCCTTGAGCTTCGCGATCGTCGCCGAGGTGTGGAAGTCCTCCTTCGGGATGCCGGAGTACGAGGTCAGCGGCGAGTGCGGAGCGGTCGGGCCGGTGGCGTCCCAGGCGCCGAAGAAGTCGTACGTCATCGGGTTGTACCAGTCGACGTACTGGGCGGCGCCCGCGTAGTCCGCCGCGTCGATCTTGCCGCCGGCCGTGGCGTCGGCCGTGATCGCCGCGGTGACCAGGTAGTCCTGGCCGAACTTGGCGCGCAGGGCGCCCATCAGCTTCGGGAAGGCGTCGCGGCCGCTGGTGTCGCAGCTCAGGCCGCAGGCGTTCGGGTACTCCCAGTCGATGTCGATGCCGTCGAAGACGTCGGCCCACTTGGAGTTCTCGACCAGGTCGTAGCAGGACTGGGCGAAGGCCTCCGGGTTCTGCGCGGCCTGCGCGAAGCCGCCGGACCAGGTCCAGCCGCCGAACGACCAGAGGATCTTCAGGTCGGGATGCTTCTTCTTCAGCTTGAGCAGCTGGTTGAAGTTGCCCCGCAGCGGCTGGTCCCAGGTGTCGGCGACGCCGTCCACGGAGTCGGCGGCGGTGTAGGCCCGGTCGGTCGCCGCGTAGGCGTCGCCCATGGCGCACTTGCCGCCGGTGACGTTGCCGAACGAGTAGTTGATGTGGGTGAGTTTGCCGGCCGAGCCCGACGACTCGATGTTCTTGACGTGGTAGTTGCGGTCGTAGACGCCCCATTCGGTGAAGTAGCCGACGACCTTGGACCCGGCCGCGGCCTGCGCGGCGGGTGCCTCGGCCTGTGCGGCGGGTGCCGTCGCGTCCGCCGTGGCCGGGCCGGCGCCGGCCAGCAGCCCGGCGCCGAGGGCGACGGTGCACAGGGCGGAGAACAGCGTCCGGATGGGGCGGACGCGGGGGAGGTGCGGGACGTGCATCGGGTGTCTCCTCGTGGGGGAAGAGGGAAACGCGCGCCGATTGGCATGAACGCGATTAGGCGTTCGGTCCGTCACCGTAGGAGGACTAGACCAGTGTGGTCAATGGTGCGGACCATTCTCGGTTTCCGAGGGCGGGAATCCCTGTCCTCGGGGCCTGGCCGGACCCGTTCTCCGAATTCTTTGAGTAAGCGGTCGTTAACTGGTGACTCCATGCCTCCGATCGGGCATACTCACAGCGCACAGCCGCTGGTCAGCCGCTTCCGCGACCCGGGAGTGCGAGCATCGGCCAGGCCGAACGACCCGGCGGAGCCGCCTCCACCCAAGGCGCACGTCCGCCGATGTGCCCGACAGGGAGGAGAGCGTCGCCATGCCCGACCGCGCCCCGCAGCCGGTGGACCGGCATCTGCCCACGGACGAGGCACGGGACCTGATCTCGCTCGTCCGCGACATCGCGCAGCGTGAGATCGCCCCGAGCGCGGCCGAGGAGGAGGACACCGGACGCTTCCCGCGCGAGGTCTTCACCCTCCTGTCCGACGCCGGCCTGCTCGGCCTGCCCTACGACCCCGAGTTCGGCGGCGGCGAGCAGCCGTACGAGGTCTACCTCCAGGTCCTGGAGGAGCTGGCCGCGGCCCGGCTCACCGTCGGCCTCGGCGTCAGCGTGCACACGCTCGCCTCCTACGCGCTGGCCGCCCACGGCACCAAGGAGCAGCAGGCCGAACACCTGCCCGCGATGCTCGGCGGCGGCCTGCTGGGCGCCTACTGCCTCTCCGAACCCGCCTCCGGCTCCGACGCCGCCTCGCTGCGCACCAGGGCCGTGCGCGAGAGCGGGGGCGACTGGGTGATCACCGGCACCAAGGCGTGGATCACGCACGGCGGCATCGCCGACTTCTACACCGTCATGGCACGCACCGGAGAGGAGGGACCGCGCGGCATCACCGCCTTCCTGGTCCCCGGTGACGCCGAGGGGCTGAGCGCCGCGGTGCCGGAGAAGAAGATGGGGCTCAAGGGCTCGCCCACCGCGCAGATCCACCTCGACGGCGTGCGGGTCCCCGACGCCCGCCGCCTCGGCGACGAGGGCCAGGGCTTCGCGATCGCCCTGTCCGCGCTCGACTCCGGCCGGCTCGGCATCGCCGCCTGCGCCATCGGCGTGGCCCAGGCGGCGCTGGACGCGGCGGTGTCCTACGCGGGCGAGCGGCGGCAGTTCGGCAAGCCGATCGCCGACTTCCAGGGGCTGCGCTTCATGCTCGCCGACATGGCGACGCAGATCGAGGCCGGCCGTGCCCTGTACCTGACGGCGGCACGGCTGCGCGACGCGGGCCTGCCGTTCGCCAAGCAGGCAGCCATGGCCAAGCTGCACTGCACCGACACGGCGATGCGGGTCACCACCGACGCCGTGCAGATCCTCGGCGGGTACGGCTACACCGCCGACTTCCCGGCCGAGCGGTACATGCGCGAGGCCAAGGTGCTGCAGATCGTCGAGGGCACCAACCAGATTCAGCGGATGGTCATCGCCCGTCACCTCGCGGGTCCCGAGGAGCGCTGAAGTCGGCGGCGACGGCGAAGTCGCCGCCGACCCGGAAGTCACCGGTGGTGAAGAAGTCACCCGTGGCGAAGAAGTCACCGAGCCCGCGCGGGGGTTCCGCGAGCCTGACCCACTCCGGGTCGTGGCGCCCCGGCAGGGTGCGGCCGCCGTCGGCCCAGGTCCGCATCAGCTCGCGGTAGATCGGCGGGTCGGGAATCTGCGGGGCCGGGGGAACCGGTCCCGCGTACACCGGTACGAACACGCGGCGCCGACTCCCGGTCGACGAGTACGTGGGGGTCATACCCGGGCAACGCGGCGAAGTGCGGACAGGTCACCGGCGGGCGCAATCGAGAGTGAGTTCGTGCGCGTCCGCCGTCCACGCGTCCGCCCGCCCACCCGTCCGCCACCGAACCGCGCCACGGCGTCCTGCGAGCCGTGGCGCGGTCGGGATGACCCGGTGGGTGGGCGAGCCCCGCGAACCGGGTGCCCGGGAGCCTCAGGCCGCTTCGCGCCGCATCGTCGGCACCCGCATCGGGCGCGAGCCCGGGCCGCCGACGTGGGAGAAGGGCTGGGTCCGCCAGTCGAGGCCCCGGGGGAGCGTCAACAGCAGGGCGGTGTCCTGCTCGTGGGGCTGGAACGACTCGTCGGCGGGGCGCGCCTCGGTGGCCCGGCGCCCGGTGCCGGCGCAGACCGTGAGCCCGAACGGGTTCCACGGCGAGGCGCACAGCGCGTGCTCCGGCAGCGTCTCCTCGTCCGCCAGCAGGGCGATGGGCTGCGCGCAGTCCGGGCAGAACACCCGGTACATCTCGAAGGTGTCGTAGGCGTCGAGTTCCTCGTCGTCGAAGGCGTCGGGTTCGACGCCCTCCGATACGGGCTCGACGACCGGCTGCTGCCGCTTGGGCGCGGTACGACCAGGGCGCTTAAGACTCTGCATGGGATTCTCCCCCTCGGGCTGGGTCGTGACGGCACTGCGGCCTCGACCACAGCAAGCACTTCCCGTCCCCCCTCCGGGGTAATCACGAGAACATCACGGAGAACGTTCAACCAGTGTGGTGTTCGTCACATGCCGCTCGCAGATGCCCCGTGCGGTGGGTTTGTCCCCGCCCGGCCGTCGTCCGACGCCCCGTCACATCACGAACGGGGCATGACCCGGACTGCTCAGGTATCCGAGGAGATCAACCGCACTGTAGGTTCTTGCGCCATGGAGGAGCTGGACCGACAGATCGTGCAGCTGCTCGTCAAGGACGGGCGGATGAGCTACACCGACCTGGGCAAGGCCACGGGCCTGTCCACGTCGGCCGTGCACCAGCGGGTGCGGCGGCTGGAGCAGCGTGGCGTCATCCGCGGTTACGCGGCGGTCGTCGACCCGGAGGCCGTCGGGCTGCCGATGACCGCGTTCATCTCGGTGAAACCGTTCGACCCCAGCGCCCCCGACGACATCGCGGACCGCCTCGCCGGGGTCCCCGAGATCGAGGCCTGCCACAGCGTCGCGGGCGACGAGAACTACATCCTCAAGGTCCGGGTGGCCACCCCGCACGAGCTGGAGGAGCTGCTCGCGCGCGTCCGCTCGCTGGCGGGTGTGTCGACCCGGACCACCGTGGTCCTCTCGACCCCCTACGAGTCCCGGCCCCCGCGGATCTGACGGCGCCCGCGCGGGAGCGGGAGCCACGGGCGGCCGCCGGGCCCGCCCCGGCTGCCGTGCGGTGTCCGTGAGGGGCGAGACTGGTGTCCATGAGTGAGTCCACCACCCCGTCCTCGACCGTCCTGCTGCGCCGCGGCGAGGTCCACAGTCCCGCCGACCCCTTCGCGACCGCCATGGTCGTCGAGCGCGGCCAGGTCGCCTGGGTCGGCTCGGAGGGCGCCGCGGACGCCTTCGCGGACGGGGTCGACGAGGTGATCGACCTCGACGGCGCGCTCGTCACCCCGGCGTTCACCGACGCACATGTGCACACCACGGCCACGGGCCTCGCGCTCACCGGCCTCGACCTCTCCGCCGCCCCGACCCGCGAGGCGGCCCTCGCCCTCGTACGGGACTTCGCCGCCGCCCGCCCGGAGGACCGGGTGCTCCTGGGCCACGGCTGGGACGCCGCCCGCTGGCCGGACGGACAGCCCCCGACGCGCGCCGAACTGGACGCGGCGACCGGCGGCCGTCCCCTCTATCTCAGTCGTATCGACGTCCACTCCGCCGTCGTCACCACCGCCCTGCTCGACCTGGCGCCCGGTGGCCTCCCCCGCGGGGACGGCCCGCTCACCGGCGACGCCCACCACGCCGTACGCGCCGCGGCGCTGGGGGCCGTCACCCCCGCCCAGCGCGCCGGGGCCCAGCGCGCCGCCCTCGCGCACGCCGCCTCCCTCGGCATTGGAACCGTTCACGAATGCGCAGGGCCGGAGATCTCCTCCGAGGACGACCTCACCGGTCTGCTGCGCCTGTCCGCCGAGGAGCCCGGGCCGCGGGTGATCGGCTACTGGGCCGAACAGGACGTCGACAAGGCGCGGGAGCTGGGTGCCGTCGGGGCCGCCGGAGACCTCTTCGTCGACGGTTCCCTCGGCTCGCACACCGCATGTCTGCACCAGCCCTACGCCGACGCCGGCCACACCGGCACCGCCCACCTGGACGCCGACGCCGTCGCCGCGCACGTCGTCGCGTGCACCGAGGCCGGCCTCCAGGCGGGCTTCCACGCCATCGGCGACGCCGCCGTGACCGCCGTCGTGGAGGGAGTGCGCGCCGCCGCCGACAAGATCGGCCTCACCCGCGTCCGCGCCGCCCGGCACCGGATCGAGCACGCCGAGATGCTCACCCCTGAGACGGTCGCTGCCTTCGCCGAACTGGGTCTGACCGCCTCCGTCCAGCCCGCCTTCGACGCGCTCTGGGGCGGCGAGGACGGCATGTACGCCCGGCGCCTGGGCGCCGAGCGGGCGCGCACGCTCAACCCCTTCGCGGCCCTGCTGCGCGCCGGCGTGCCGCTCGCCTTCGGCTCCGACAGCCCGGTCACCCCCCTCGACCCGTGGGGCACCGTCCGGGCCGCCGCCTTCCACCGCACTGCGGAACACCGCGTCTCCGTCCGCGCGGCGTTCACGGCGCACACCCGCGGCGGCTGGCGGGCGATCGGCCGCGACGACGCGGGTGTCCTGGTGCCGGGCGTGCCCGCGGACTACGCCGTGTGGCGCACCGGCGAACTCGTGGTCCAGGCCCCGGACGACCGGGTGGCGCGCTGGTCGACCGACCCGCGCTCCGGCACCCCCGGCCTGCCCGACCTCACCCCCGGCCGGGACCTGCCCGTCTGCCTGCGTACCGTGGTGGGCGGCCGGACCGTGTTCGTACGGCCGGGCGAGTGATCTCCACGGCCGACGGGGCGATGATCTTCGCGCGGCCACGACCTGCGTCTCCTCCGCGCTGACCTGCGCATTGACATCAAAGGTGCAGGTGGAACGGCTGTTGACAGGCGACGGCGGGGGGCCGGTAGGTTCGGCCGAGTCCACCACCGGACGCCCGACCGGGGAACCTTCCGCACAGCGTCGCGGCGCCGCTGAGTCAGGACGGTGTGCCGCACCGGGACACCGCCACTGGGAGCCAGGCTCAGTGCCCGCACCGCGACGAGGGAACGTTCCGGCCGGCCGGGAGGTGTGACCCGGGTGGGGCCCGGGCGCTCAGTAGACAACGGCCTAGGTCGACCCGCAGCCGGCGGGTCCCGGGCCGGCCCGAAGGGCGCCGGGCCCCCATCCGTCGCACAAATGGCCTGAATCGGCCATCCCTACCCCGGTTCCGGGAAAACGACACCACCGTACGACCGTCCTGTCACGTCGGCGCAGGCCGCGGCGTTTATGGTGGTCCTCTGTGGACGGACACGAAGGGGCAGTGGTGAACGACGGCGACGGGACGCCCGCGGCTGCGGGGCGGGAGAGGCGGTTCGGCCCCCTGGGCACGGCCTTGGTGATCATCCCGACCTACAACGAGGCGGAGAACATCAGGGCGATCGTCACGCGCGTGCGCGAGGCCGTCCCGGAGGCGCACGTACTCGTGGCCGACGACAACAGCCCCGACGGCACCGGCAAGATCGCCGACGAACTGGCGGCCGGGGACGACCACGTCCAGGTCATGCACCGCAAGGGCAAGGAAGGGCTGGGTGCCGCCTATCTCGCCGGCTTCCGCTGGGGCCTGGACCACGGCTACGGCGTGCTGATCGAGATGGACGCCGACGGCTCCCACCAGCCCGAGGAACTGCCCCGCCTGCTGACCGCGCTCAAGGGTGCCGACCTCGTGCTCGGCTCTCGCTGGGTGCCCGGCGGCCGGGTGGTGAACTGGCCCAAGTCCCGCGAGATCATCTCGCGCGGCGGCAGCATGTACTCGCGGATCGCCCTCGACCTGCCGCTGCGTGACATCACCGGCGGCTACCGGGCCTTCCGCCGCGAGACCCTGGAGGGGCTCGGCCTCGAGGAGGTCGCCTCCCAGGGCTACTGCTTCCAGGTCGACCTCGCCCGCCGCGCGATCAAGGCCGGCTACCACGTCGTGGAGGTGCCGATCACCTTCGTCGAGCGTGAACTCGGCGACTCCAAGATGAGCCGCGACATCCTGGTGGAGGCCCTGTGGCGGGTCACCACGTGGGGCGTGGGGGAGAGGGTCGGCAAGGTCCTGGGCCGGGACAAGCGGCCCGGCACGGCGGCCGACGGACAGGCGGCGTCCGGTGACGAGCCGGCGAAGTCCGGTGACCGGTCGGCCAAGCCCGGTGACGAGTCCGCCAAGCCCGGTGACGAGTCGGCGAAGTCGGGTGCCGAGTCGGAGAAGGCGTCCGACGCCAAGGCCTGACCGGCCTCTTATGCCGCACTGAGCCGGGGCCAGGCACACTGGGAGTATGACGACTGGCGCTCAGACCCCCAGGTCCCCCGCCCGGCCTCCGCGCTCCCGGCTGCGCACGTTCCTGCCGCTGGGCGTCGCCGCCTGGCTCGTGCTGGAGATCTGGCTGCTGATCGTGGTGGCGGGCGCGTCCAGCGGCTTCGTGGTCTTCCTGCTCCTGGTCGCCGGCGTGGTCCTCGGCTCCGTGGTCATCAAGGCGGCGGGCCGCCGGGCCTTCCGCAACCTCACGGAGACGCTCAACCAGCAGCAGTCGGGCATGGGATCCGGTATGCCGCCCGAAGCCCGCCCGAACAGCGAGGGCAATGGCCTGATGATGCTGGGCGGGCTGCTCCTGATCCTGCCCGGCCTGATCTCGGACGCGCTCGGCCTGCTCATGCTGCTGCCCCCCGTCCAGAAGGCGGTGAGCCGGTACGCCCAGCGGACGGTGGAGCGCAAGCTCCGGGACGCCGGTCCCGGCACCCTGGGCGACGCCTTCCGCCAGGCGAGGATGCACCGCCCGGACGGCAAGGTCGTCCAGGGCGAGGTCATACGGGACGATCCGGACGACGCCCCGCAAGGCCCCCGCCCTCCACTGACGCGCTGAGCCCGCGGACACGACAAAACCGCGGGTGCCGTACATGAAGCTCATGTACGGCACCCGCGGTTGTTCGGTTGTGTCGCCTACGGTTTCCCGCTACGCACTCTTGCGGCTGTCTCGCGGATGCACCGCGATGTTCATCGCGCCGGAGCGCAGAACGGCCAGACGCTCCTCGAGGACCTCTTCGAGCTCCTCGCGGGTGCGTCGCTCCATCAGCATGTCCCAGTGCGTACGCGCGGGCTTGGCCTTCTTCTCCTCAGGGCCGTCGCCGTCAACCAGGAGTGCCTGGGCCCCGCAGACCTTGCACTCCCACTCCGGCGGGATCTCCGCCTCGACCGAGAAGGGCATCTCGAATCGATGCCCCTTCTCGCATGCGTACTCCACGGCCTGGCGCGGGGCCAGGTCGATGCCGCGGTCCGTCTCGTAGCTGGTCACCACGAGGCGCGTGCCGCGAAGAGCTCGCTCACTCATGAATCGTGCCTCCCGGGCTTGTCGCCCACAGGACAGGTGTCGCTGTCGTCGTCATCCGGTCAACGTCCGGGCGGCGGTAAAGATTCCCGTTCCGACTCCCGATCCGGGCCCTGCGTCGCCGTCGCAGCCGCAGCCTTGCAACCAGTGCAGTACCCGCCGACGTCCGGTTTGTCACCTCCGCTGGCAGAGGTGACATAGCGATTCGGCACCTTTGACGCGCAGTAACGGTACGCCTGGCAGGCCAAACGCGTACACTACAGCCCTTTCGCGCCGAGTGCTAAATCCTTTCGGGTACCGGGTTGCCCGCGTCGCCGATCGCCCGCCGCACCGGGACCCGCGCGAGCAGCGCGAACCCGATGACGAAGAACGCCACCAGCGAGATGATGGCGTCCCGGTAGCTCCCGGTCAGCTGGTAGGTCAGCCCGAAGAGCAGCGGTCCCAGCCAGCTCATCCCGCGGTCGCTCAGCTCGTACGCCGAGAAGTACTCGGCCTCCTTGCCCGGCGGGACCAGATGGGAGAACAGGGAACGGGACAGCGCCTGGCTGCCGCCCAGGACGAGCCCGATCCCGGCGGCCAGCACGAAGAACCACACCGGCGCCCCGGCCGGCAGGAAGTACCCGGCCGCGAGGGTCACCGTCCAGGCGACCAGCGAGCCGAGGATCGTGCGCTTCGCCCCGTACCTGCGGGCCAGCCGGCCCAGCGCCAGCGCGCCCGCCACCGCCAGCACCTGGACCAGCAGGATCGCCACGATCAGCGTGGACTGCCCGAGGTCCAGTTCCTCGGAGCCGTAGACCGAGGCCTGGGAGATCACCGTCTGGATGCCGTCGTTGTAGACGAGGTACGCCAGCAGGAAGGCCAGCGTCAGCGGGCGGCGCCGCATGTCCCGGACCGTCGCCGCGAGCTGCCGGAAACCGGGCAGCGCCGCCTCCCGGGCCACCGCACGCCGATCACGCAGCCGCCGGAGCGGAATGAGCGCGAAGGCGCCCCACCACAGCCCCGCCGACGCCAGGCAGATGCGGACCGCCGCGCTCTCGCTCAGCCCGAAGGAGTCGTGGCCGGTGTAGAGGACCAGGTTGACGATCAGAACCAGGGAGCCGGCCGCGTAGCCGAAGGCCCAGCCGCGGGAGGAGACCGCGTCGCGCTCCTCGGGCGGGGCGATCTGGGGCAGGTAGGAGTTGTAGAGCATCATGGCGACCGACTGCGCCGCGTTGGCGACGACCAGGAGCAGGCCGCCCAGCAGATAGCGGTCGCCGTCGAGGAAGAACATGGCGGTCGTCGCCGCGGCGCCGGTGTACGCGGCGGCGGCCAGCAACGGCTTCTTGCGGCCCGAGCGGTCCGCCGCCGCGCCCACCAGCGGCATCACCAGCACCGCCACGATCACCGAGAGCGACACCGAATACGCGAAGAACGACCCGGCGCGCACCGGTATGCCCAGGGGGTGGACATAGCCGTCCGCGTCCGCCGCCGATTCGGCGACCGAGGTCAGATAGGGACCCAGGAACACGGTGAGCACGCTCGTCGAGTAGACGGAGCACGCCCAGTCGTAGAAGTACCAGCCGCGCTGCTCGCGCCGGCGTTCGGCGGCTGGATCGGCCCCGTCTGCCGCGTCCGTCCGCAGGGTGTCGGTGCCCACCGTGCCCTCGCCTTCCCCGTGAACGCGCACCGTCCGCGGGGCACGGCCGGGCTCATCCCCAGACGCCGCGGTCCTCCATGACCTTGCGCAGTGTGTCGATGTGATCGGTCATGATGCCATCCACTCCCAGGTCCAGGAGCCGGTGCATGCGGTCCGGATCGTTGACCGTCCAGACGTGCACCTGCAGCCCGCGCGCGTGGGCGGCGTGGACGAAGCGGTGGTCCACCACCCGGACGCCCGACTGCGCCTCGGGGACCTGCGCGGCCACCGCCGAGCGGCGCAGCGCGGCAGGTACGCCCCAGGAGCGCAGCCGCAGACCGAGGATGCCCCGGGTGCCGTACGAGGTGGCCAGGCGGGGGCCCGCGAGTCGCTGGGCGCGGACCACGCGCGCCTCGGAGAACGAGCCGACGCAGATCCGGTCCCAGGCGTCCCTCCGCCCGATCAGCTCCAGGAGGGGGCGCAGCGCGGGCTCCGCCTTCACGTCGATGTTCCAGCGCACCTCGGGGAAGGTGTCCAGGAGGTCCTCGAAGAGCGGTACGGGTTCCTCGCCCGCCACGCGCGCGTGGCGCACGCGCTCCCACGGCAGGTCGGCGATCCGCCCGGCCCCGTCCGTCACCCGGTCCAGGGTCGCGTCGTGGAAGGTGACGAGCCTCCCGTCCCGCGTGGCGTGTACATCGGTCTCGATGTACCGGTAGCCCGCCTCGACCGCGCGGCGGAACTGCCGCAGCGTGTTCTCCAGGCCGTCCGCCGCCCCGCCCCGGTGGGCGAAGGCTATGGGGCCGGGATGGTCCAGGTAGGGGTGGCGTATCGGGGTGGTCACCGACGCAGTATCGCGCGCCGGGGTTGACCGGCGGCAACCACCGTGCTGCCGTCCGGTGCCGCCGGTACGGCGAACACGCGCAGGAACACCTGGGCGAGCGGGCCGATCGACACGGCGTAGAGCAGGGTGCCCAGTCCGACCGTGCCGCCGAGGGCGAAGCCCGTCACCACGACGGTGATCTCGACGACGGTCCGCACCAGGCGCACCGAGAGCCCCGTGCGCCGGTTCAGCCCCGTCATCAGGCCGTCCCGCGGTCCCGGGCCGAAGCGGGCGGCGATGTACAGCCCGGTCGCCGCGCCGTTCAGGACGATGCCCGCCACCATCGCCGCGATCCGCAGAGTCCAGCCGTGGGCGTCCGGGACGACGCCCAGCGTGGCGTCCATCGCGGCGCCGATCACGAGCACGTTGGAGACGGTGCCGAGGCCCGGCCGCTGGCGCAGCGGGATCCACAGCAGCAGCACCACGGCGCCCACGACGGTCAGGACCACGCCCATCGACAGCCCGGTGTGCTCAGCGAGGCCCTGGTGCAGCACGTTCCACGGCTCCAGCCCGAGCCCGGACCTGACCAGCAGCGCCGAACTCGCGCCGTAGAGCACGAGACCGCCGTAGAGCTGGGTCAGCCGCCGCGTGAGTCGCCTTGACTGGCCCGACTGGCCCGACTGGCCCGACTGCCTGGACTGACTGGACAAGAGGTGCCCCCTGGGTGGTGGTAGTGGCCTGCCACATGACACCCTGTGGCTTGGGAAGAAGAGTCAACCATGGCCAATTCGGGGAAGGTGGACTGATTTCCATGGCGCAATGGACCTCGGCTGTGGGAGCGGGACAGCTCGCCCGACTGCTCGGCTCCCAGCAGGACCGGCCGGCCGGCCCCGGCACCCGCCGCCCGCCGGCCTACCGCGCACTCGCCGACGGCATCCGGCTGCTCGTGCTGGAGGGCCGCGTCCCGGTCGCCGCCCGGCTGCCCGCCGAACGGGAACTGGCCCTCGCCCTGACCGTCAGCCGCACCACCGTCGCCGCCGCCTACGAGGCGCTGCGTGCCGAGGGCTTCCTGGAGTCCCGGCGGGGCGCGGGCAGCTGGACCGCGGTGCCGGCCGGGAACCCGCTGCCGGCCCGGGGGCTCGAGCCGCTGCCGCCCGAGGCCCTCGGCTCGGTGATCGACCTGGGCTGCGCGGCGCTGCCCGCACCCGAGCCCTGGCTCACCCGCGCGGTGCAGGGCGCCCTCGAGGAGCTGCCGCCGTACGCGCACACGCACGGCGACTATCCGGCCGGACTGCCCGCGCTGCGCGCGATGATCGCCGAGCGCTACACCGCGCGGGGCATCCCCACCATGCCCGAGCAGATCATGGTGACCACGGGGGCGATGGGCGCGATCGACGCCATCTGCCACCTCTTCGGAGGCCGCGGCGAGCGCATCGCCGTCGAGTCCCCGTCCTACGCCAACATCCTCCAGCTGATGCGCGAGGCCGGGGCCCGGCTGGTGCCCGTCGCGATGGCCGAGGGGCTCATCGGCTGGGACGTGGACCGCTGGCGCCAGGTGCTGCGCGACGCCGCACCCCGCATCGCCTACGTCGTCGCCGACTTCCACAACCCCACCGGCGCGCTCGCCGACGACGACCAGCGGCGGCGGCTGGTGGACGCGGCCCGGTCCGCGGGGACGGTGCTCGTGGCCGACGAGACGATGAGCGAGCTGTGGCTGGACGAGGGCGTCGAGATGCCGCGCCCCGTGTGCGCCTTCGACCCGGCCGGGTCCACCGTGATCACCGTGGGCTCCGCGAGCAAGGCATTCTGGGCCGGGATGCGCATCGGCTGGGTCCGTGCCGCGCCCGACGTGATCCGCAGCCTGGTCGCCGCGCGGGCGTATGCCGACCTGGGCACACCGGTGCTGGAGCAGCTCGCCGTGAACTGGCTGTTCAGCACCGGCGGCTGGGAGCAGGCCGTGGCGGTGCGCCGCGAACAGGCCCGGCAGAACCGGGACGAGCTGGTGGCGGCGGTACGGCGGGAGCTGCCGGACTGGGAGTTCGAGGTGCCCCGGGGCGGGCTCACCCTGTGGGTGCGGACCGGAGGCCTGTCGGGTTCCCGGCTCGCCGAGGCGGGTGAGCGGGTGGGGGTCCGCGTCCCGAGCGGGCCGCGCTTCGGCGTCGACGGCGCCTTCGAGGGATACGTCCGACTGCCGTTCACGGTCGGCGGCGCGGTGGCCGAGGAGGCGGCGGTACGACTGGCCGCCGCGGCCCGGCTGGTGGAGAACGGGGGCGTCGGCGGCGGCGAGGCCCCCCGGACGTTCGTGGCCTAGGGCCGGTCCGAGGGGGCCGGGGCGGAGCGGTGGGTCGGGCCGCCCCGGCCACGGGGTCAGGAGGAGGTCTCCGCCGCGACGGCCTCGGCGGGGACCGGGTCAGCGGGAGCCGGCTCGGCCGGTGTCCCGGCCGTCGCCTTCTCCGCCGTCACCGGGGTCGGCTCCGTGTCCGACGCGGTCTCCTCCGGCTCGCTCGCGACCACGATGACCGGGGCGTCCTTCTTCTCCATGGAGACGGCCTTCACCTTGGCCTCCGCCACGGCC
Organism: Streptomyces sp. NPDC042336; assembly: GCF_055581985.1. Lineage (NCBI taxonomy): Bacteria > Bacillati > Actinomycetota > Actinomycetes > Kitasatosporales > Streptomycetaceae > Streptomyces > Streptomyces sp. NPDC042336. The sequence goes on from NZ_JBVJEA010000004.1 coordinate 402,044, forward strand.
TCGGCCTCCGCCTCCGCCTCCGCCTCCGGAGGAAGGGGGGCCTGCTCCCCGTCCGCCGGTGTCGTGCGCGGGGGGAGCAGGTCGAGCACCGCCTGCCGGTGTGCCTCGCTGGTCGCGTCGTCGTAGGGGTCGGGAGTGGCCGGAACCTGGAGACGGTGCACCGGGCCGGTGCCCAGGCGGGCGTATCCGCGCCCGGGCGGGACCTGGGTGAGGGGCGTGGTGTGCGGGGGAGCGCCCAGCGCGTTCGCCAGCTCCTCGGCGGTGGCCGGGCCGAGCACGACACGCGCGCGCGTGTGCTGCCGTACGGCGTCGGTGAGGCCGTCCAGGGCGTCCAGCTGGTCGGCGACGACCACCGTCACGTTCGCGGCCCGGCCGTGCCGCAGCGGGATCTGGAGCAGGGTCTGCGGGTCCCGGCGGCCGCCCGTGGCGGCGAGGTGCGTGAACGCGGTCGGACGGTCCAGGAAGATCCACAGGGGTCGCCGGGTGTCGTCCGGTGCGGCCAGACCCTGCTGGCGGGCCTGGTTGACGGAGATCAGCCGCCGCTCCGTCTCGGCCGCGGCCCACTCCAGGCTGGTCAGCGCGCCGGTGAGGCCGCACTCCACGGCCAGGACGCCGTCCCGGCCGACCAGGCAGGCGTACTCCCCGGTGCCGCCGCCGTCGACGATCAGCAGGTCGCCGTGGTGCAGCGCCTGGAGGGCGACCGAGCGCAGCAGGGTGGACGTGCCGGTGCCGGGCTGCCCCAGGACCAGCAGGTGGGGCTCGGTCGAGCGGATACCGGTGCGCCAGACGACCGGCGGTACGTCCCGCTGCTCCACGCCGTGGGTGAGCGGGAGCGTGCGCTGGACCCGGGTCGGGTCGGTGAACCCGAGGACGGTCTCGCCGGGAGCCGTCACGAAACGCTGGGCGGCGATGTCGGTGGGCAGCGCCGCGAGCACGTCGACGCAGAGGTGGTTGGCCTCCTCGTCCCACGTGAAGTGGTACTCACGGCCCCGGCCGGACTTCGCGGTGAGCAGGTGCTCGATCCGGGCCCGGGACTCGGCCTCCCCGTCGGTGAAGTAGGCGGGGTAGCGGATCACGAGGTGGGCGACGCGGCCGTCGTCGTCGAACTCGTACGCCGGGAACGCCTTCTCCCACCCGCCGCCGTGGGCGTACAGGGGGTCGGGGTCCTCCGCGAGGGAGAAGTACGGGACCAGCGCCTCGTAGAGCGACTGCAGGCGCCTGGCCCGGGTGTCGTCGTCGGCGCCCACGGGCGCCGCCGGGGTGCGCTCCCTGCCCTGCCAGGCTGCCGCCGCCATCAGGACGATGACGGCGAGCAGCGGGCCGTACGGCACGAGCGCCACCACCAGGACCACCGAGGCCACCAGGAACAGCAGCGCGCCGCGCCGGTCCTTGGGGGTCTCGGTCCATCTGCGCCGCGCGGCCGCGGCCAGTCGGCGCAGACCGCGGGCGATCGTGATCAGCGGCTGGAGGACGTCGGTGGCGCTGTCGGCCGCCGTCCGGGCCAGCTCCCGGCTCCGGGCGAGCTGTGCGCCGCCGTTGCTCAGAATGCGGGGGAGGGGCCGCCGGGCCACTGCTGCCTCCTGGAGGTGCGTACGTGCGGATGTCGGGCGGTGGAGCGGGGCCGTCAGAACTTGATGCCGCCGAGGAGGCCCGCCAGGCTCTCGCCGCCTGCCTTGATGCTCGGGGCGATGGCCGTACTCGCGAGGTAGAACCCGAAGAGGACGGCGACGAGCGCGTGGGAGGCCTTGAGGCCGTCCTTGCGGAAGAAGATGAAGACGACGATGCCGAGCAGGACCACGCCTGAGATCGAGAGGATCATGTGAGTTCTCCTGGTTCACGGGGACAGTCACCATGAGTACTTCCAGGCTCACAGCATGTATCCATACGATAAAAGGTGCAAATGGGGGAAATTTGACTGAATTGCCCCAAGTGGCGTAGAGGTCCTTGGTCCGCTCGGGTGCCCCGCGAGCCAGTACCCTGGCGGTTCACCCGCACCGCCGCACCGCTCGTGGCGGTGCGTACACGTTGTCCCCGGCGTTCGTCAGGCTCGGACGAGCGTCACGTCGGTACTGAGAGGTGGTCCGGCCGATGAGCGAAGCCCCCGACCCCGAGGTCGTGGAGCTGGCGACCAAGATCTTCGATCTGGCCCGGCAGGGGCGGACCGAGGAGCTGGTCGCGTACGTGGACGCCGGTGTACCGGCCGACCTCACCAACGACCGCGGCGACTCCCTCGTCATGCTCGCCGCCTATCACGGGCACGCCGACGCGGTGCGCGCGCTGCTGACCCGTGGCGCCGACGCCGACCGCGTCAACGACCGGGGTCAGACACCGCTCGCCGGAGCCGCCTTCAAGGGGGAGACGGACGTGATCAAGGCGCTGCTGGAGGCCGGCGCGGACCCGGCGGCGGGCACGCCGTCGGCCGTCGACACGGCGCGGATGTTCGCTCGGACGGACCTGCTGGAGCTGTTCGGCGCCCGGTGACGGGACCGTGGCGAGGGCCGTGTCCGGGTCCACTCCACATTTTTCTGACCAGGGAAAACACTGAAAACGGGGGAGGCGGTACAGGGCCGCCGAAATTTCGGTCGCGGCAGATGTGACCGCCGGGCCATCATGACGACGTGGTTCACGGACGTGATGGCTGGGCAGGTGTTGCCGCACCGCGCGGGCCGTGACACGGCCCGCAAGGGCCACCGACGAGAGGCAGAGGAACATGGTCTTCAGCAAGCAAGAGACGGCGGGCGCTCCGACGTGTTGGCGCACGGCCAGGTAACGCGTGCTCCCCGGTTGCGTCGACGCTTGATGTGAGGCTGTTTCCCATGTTCGATCCGGTCATAGCGCCCAGCGGTACGCTGCTCGGCCTGCTTCAGCGGGGTCGCGGCGACGGCACGCTGCACGCGCTCACCGCTCCGCGCGCCGAAGCGCTCGCGGCACTGAACCACTGTGTGCTCCACGACCCCCGCCACGACTGGCAGGTCGAGAACCGCTCCCTCTACTACGCCCGCCTCTACCTCGACCTGAACGGCGAGCTGGACGCGATCGAGGCCCACCTCTTCGACCCCGAGGACGTCCTGGACGCCGACGAGTCGCGCACCGGGCTGGCCCTCGCGGTCCTCGGTCACCTCGCCTCCTACGGCAGGCTGGACGCGCTCCGGCTGCTGCGCCGGTACGCCGCACATGGCGTCAACTGGGCGTGGGCCCTGGACGAGCTGGCGCTGCGCGACGACGACGCGGGGCTGCGCGCCCTGGCCGCGCCCGTCCTGGCCCGCTTCCCGCGCGACGCCGAGGGCGAGGCCGAGCTGGCCGCCGCGGTGCGGGACGCCTTCGAGCCCCGGCCCTGGCGCCTGTGGGCCGACGACCCCCGCGAATTGATCGCCACGCGCGTGCGCGCCGCCCAGGAGACGGGCTGCTTCGACCGCTGGCAGCGCCAGATGAACTCCACCGGACCGCGTCCCGGCTGGAGCGTGCGAGCCGTGTTCGAGTGGGCCGAGCAGGGCGTCGAGCGCGGCACCCCGCTCCACGTGCCGGCCGCGCGCTGCCTCACGGCCGTCGCCGGGCCCGAGGACCGGCCCGAGATCGTCGAGGCCGCGCGGTCGGGCACCGAGGGCGCCCGCTGCACCGCCCTGCGCTATCTCGCCGACAGCAATGATCCGGACGTCCTCGACCTGATCGAGGGCGCCGTGGCCACGGGCTCGACACCGGTCGTCGAGGCCGCCGTCGCCGCCTACGAGCGCATGCGCAGCCTCGCCGCCGTCGACCGGGCCCGCGGCTGGGTGCACCGGCCCGACGCCCTGGGGGCCGCCGCCGGACGGGTGCTCGCCTGCCGGGGCGCCGCCCAGGACCGCGATCTCGTGCTCGCGGCGCTGCGGGAGGCGGTACGCGGCGAAGGCCCCGACGCGCCGACCCTGTGGACCCTCGTCGACGGCACCGGGCGGCTCGGTATCGCCTGTGCCGCGCCCGTACTGCGCCACATCTACCGCGAGACCGCCTCCTCCCACCTGCGCGGCCGGGCCGCCCGCGCGCTGGCCGCCACCGACCCGTCCTTCGCGGCGGGCTTCGCCATCGAGTGCCTGTGGGACTGCGAGGAGACCACCCGCGAGATCGCCGCACGCCATGCCGAGACCGGCGACAACCGCGTCGTCGAACGGCTGCGCAGGCTCGCCGCCGACCCGGCCGAGGAGGACGAGGTCCAGACGGCGGTACGCAGCCGCTTCGGACCGGACGCGCCCGCCGTGTGAGCGCCACGGGCGCCGGTCCGACCGGGCCCCGCACCGGGCGCGCGGCTCCAGCCCGAGGCGCTCCGGATGAACGGCGGACGGACCGCGGCTCAGTCAGGCGTGGCCGCGCCCACTCCGACGGGCGGGGTCAGCGCCCCCGTACTCCCAAGAAGCGCACCGGTGTGCCCGGTGACGCCTGGGCCGCCGCCGGGAGGTCGGCGGTGCGCACGACGCCGATCACCGGATAGCCGCCGGTCGTCGGGTGGTCGGCCAGGAACACCACCGGCCGCCCGTCGCGCGGCACCTGCACCGCGCCCAGTACCGTGCCCTCGCTGGGGAGTTCGCCCGGGCGAGCGCGTTCCAGGGCGGGTCCGTCCACGCGCAGTCCGATGCGGTTGCTCGCGGAGGACACCCGGTACGCGCGCGAGGTGAACGCCCGTACCGCCTCCGGCGTGAACCAGTCGGCGCGCGGACCCGGCGTCACCCGCAGGACCAGCTCCGCCGGAGGAGCCGGCTGTGGAGCGACGTCCACGCGCGCGTACCGCCCGCCCGGCCGTCCCAGGGGAAGCACCTGTCCGTCCGCGAGGGGCGGCGGGCCGAGGCCGGACAGCAGGTCGGTGGAGCGGCTGCCGAGGACCGGCTCGACGAGGACGCCGCCCCGGACGGCCACGTAGGAGCGCACCCCGCGGTCCGCCGCCCCGGCGTCGAGCAGCGCGCCGGGCGGCACGGCGACCGGAGCGCCCCAGGACACCGGCCGTCCGTCCACCGTCACCGGGCAGGGGGCGCCGCCGACCGCCACCGTCAGCGCGCACCGCGCGCGCAGCGCACAGCCGGTGAGCGTGGTCTCCAGGACGGCGGCCCCGGGCGGATTGCCGACCAGCCGGTTGACCAGCGCCGCCGCGGGTGCGTCGAGCGCCCCGGAGTGGGGGACGCCGAGGTGGGCGTGGCCGGGCCGGCCCCGGTCCTGCACGGTGGTCAGGGCCCCGGCGCGGACGACCGCGAGCGCACGGTCCGTCATGGACCCCCCTGGCGTCCTCGGGGGACGAACCGCACACGCGTGCCCGGCGACAGCAGCGCCGCCGGAACGCGCCTGTGGTCCCACAGCACGGCGTTGGTGGAGCCGATCAACTGCCAGCCGCCCGGCGACGAGCGCGGGTACACGCCCGTGTACGGCCCCGCCAGCGCCACCGAACCCGCCGGGACGGCGGTGCGCGGGGTGTCCCGGCGCGGCACGTCGTAGCGCGCCGGCAGGCCGGTCAGATAGCCGAAGCCCGGTGCGAACCCGCAGAAGGCGACCCGGAACTCGGTGCCCGCGTGGATGCGTGCCACCTCGTCCGCCGCGACGCCCCAGTGCGCGGCCACGTCGGCCAGGTCCGGGCCGTCGTAGCGGACCGGGATCTCGACGACGTCCCCCGCGCGCGGGGGAGCGGGCGGCACCTCGGCGGCCGTCAGTTCGGCCGCGAGCCCGACCGGGTCGGCGAGGCCGTCGAGGAGGACGGTGCGGGCCGCCGGGACGATCTCCCGGGCCACGAGCGTGCCCTCCGCGCGGCGCCGCGACAGCTCCGCGTGCCACGCCTCGGCCTCCTCGCCCGAGGACACCTCGACGAGCAGGGCGTGGTCGCCGACCCGCAGGACGTTCACGAGAAGGGCTCCACCCGGACTCCGGACGCCTCCAGCCGCTCCCGAATCCGGCGCGCCAGTTCCACCGCCCCGGGCGTGTCGCCGTGCACGCACAGGGAACGCGCCCTCACCTCGACCACGGCCCCCGAGCGGGCGGTGACCGTGCCGGCGCGGGCCAGCCGCACCGCGCGCTCCACGACGGCGTCCGGGTCGGCGATCACGGCGCCCTCCTGCCCGCGCGGCACGAGCGTGCCCCCGTCCGTGTAGGCCCGGTCCGCGAACGCCTCCGGGACCACCGGCAGCCCCGCCCGCCCCGCCCGTTCCAGCACGCGGGAGCCGGGCAGCCCGAGGACGGGCAGCGTGCCGCCCGCCAGGAGCACCCCGTCCACGACCGCGGCGGCCTGCTCCTCGTCCCCGACCACCCGGTTGTAGAGGGCGCCGTGCGGTTTGACGTACGCCACGCGCGTGCCCGCCGCGCGGGCGAAGACCTCCAGGGCGCCGATCTGGTAGGCCACCTCGGCCGCCAGTTCGGCGGGCGGCACGTCCATCGCGCGCCGCCCGAAACCTGCCAGGTCCCGGTAGGAGACCTGGGCGCCGACCACCACGCCCCGCTCCGCCGCCAGCTCGCAGACCCGGCGCATGGTGGCCGGGTCACCGGCGTGGAAGCCGCAGGCGACGTTGGCGCTGGTGACGACGGACAGCAGCCCCTCGTCGTCGGTGAGCCGCCAACGGCCGAAGCCCTCGCCGAGGTCCGCGTTCAGGTCGATCGAGGTCATGTCTCCAGTGTCCCCGGTGCCGTGGCCGCGGGCGGTCCGGGACCCGTGCCGTGGCATCCGGATCACACCACGCGGTACTGCTCGTAACGGGCGTCGGTGAGGAACATCTGCCCCGGCGCGTGGGTGAGCGCGAAGGGCGGCCGCGAGGCCATGACCGCCGCCTGCGGGGTCACGCCGCAGGCCCAGAACACCGGGATGTCATCCGGCTCGCGGTCCACCGCGTCGCCGAAGTCGGGCCGGTCCAGATCGTCGATGCCCAGCGCCGACGGGTCGCCGCAGTGCATCGGGCTGCCGTGCACCGCCGGGAGCAGACTGCTCTCGTGGATCGCCGCCGACAGGTGCGCGGGCGGCACCGGGCGCATCGACACCACCATCGGCCCGCGCAGCCGTCCGGCCGGACGGCACCTGCGGGAGGTGACGTACATCGGGACGTTGCGGCCCTGCTCGACGTGGCGGATCGGGACGCCCGCCGAGGCCAGTGCCCACTCGAAGGTGAAGCTGCACCCGATCAGGAACGTCACCAGGTCGTCCCGCCAGTGCTCCAGCACGTCCGTCGGCTCGTCCACCAACTCGCCGTCCCGCCATACCCGGTAGCGCGGCAGATCGGTGCGCAGGTCCGCGCCGTCGGCGAGCACGGTGGTCCACGACCCGGCGTCCGTGACGTCGAGCAACGGGCAGGGCTGCGGATTGCGGGTGCTGAACAGCAGCATGTCGTACGCCCAGTCGGCGGGCACCGAGATCAGGTTGGCCTGGGTGTGGCCGGCGGCGACCCCGGCCGTGGGGCCGGACAGCCCCTTCCGGAAGCGGGCGCGGGCCGTTTTCGGGCTCCACGTGTGCGCGTGCTCGTCGACGAGGGCGAGCGGACGGTCCCCGGTCGCGGAGTGCGGGTGGTTCATGCCAGTTCCTTTCCGCGCGTCTCCGGCAGACCCAGCAGGGCCAGTGCCGCGATGCCGTAGCCGATGGCGCCGAAGACGAGCGCGCCGCCCACGCCCCAGCTGTCGGCGAGGAAGCCGACCGTGGTGGGGAAGACGGCGCCCACGGCGCGTCCGGTGTTGTACGTGAAGCCCTGGCCCGCGCCCCGCACCGCCGTCGGGTACAGCTCGCTCAGGTACGAACCGAACCCGCTGAAGATGGCCGACATGCAGAAACCGAGCGGGAAACCGAGCACCAGAAGCAGGGTGTTGGCGCCGCTGGGGATGTTCGCGTACGCCAGGATGCAGACGGCCGACAGCAGCGCGAAGAGCCAGATGTTGCGCCTGCGGCCCAGCACGTCGGTGAGCACGCCGCCGGTGAGATAGCCCAGGAAGGCGCCCGAGATGAGGAACGTCAGGTAGCCGCCGGTGCCGACGACCGACAGGTCGCGCTCGTCCTTCAGGTACGTCGGCACCCAGGTGGCGAGGGTGTAGTAACCGCCCTGGACCCCGGTCGAGAGCAGGCTCGCGAAGAGCGTGACGCGCAACAGCCCCGGTGAGTCCGCCGTGCCCGGCTTGAAGATCGCCGCGAACGACCCCTTGCCGGCGCCCTTCTCCCGGACCTCGGCGGCCCGCGGCGCGTCGTGGACACTGCGCCGCACCCACACCACGAGCAGCGCCGGCAGCGCGCCCGTCCAGAACATGACGCGCCAGGCCAGGTCGTCACCTGCCAGCGAGAACACCAGCGTGTACACGATCACCGCGAGTGCCCAGCCCACGGCCCACGAGCTCTGGATCGCGCCGAGCGTGCGCCCGCGGTGCCTGGGGCTCGCGTACTCGGCGACCAGGATCGCGCCGACCGCCCACTCACCGCCGAAGCCGAGGCCCTGGAGGGCGCGGAAGACGAGCAGCGTCTCGTAGTCGGGCGCGAAGCCGCAGGCCACCGTGAAGACCGCGTAGGTGATCACGGTGAGCAACAGCGCCTTGACCCGGCCGACGCGGTCCGCCAGCACACCCGCGAGTGCGCCGCCGACCGCCGAGACGACCAGGGTGACGGTGGTGAGCAGGCCGGTCTGACCGCTGTCCAGACCGAAGTACGCGGCCAGCGCGACCATGGTCAGCGGCAGCGTGAAGTAGTCGTACGAATCGAGGGCGTAGCCGCCGAACGCGCCGCCGAAGGCGCGGCGGCCCCGCGGGCCGAGGGCACGCAGCCAGCCGAACGGGCCGTCTTCCGAGGCGTGTTCGGACGTGCCGGGAGGGCGGGTGTCGGCGGGGAGGGCCGGTGGGGGAGCCGGTGTGCTCATGGTGCACCTCGCAGTGGGAGGACGGGAGGGTGCTGGTCGAGCAGTACAGCGACGCTGCTTGGGCACCGTAGGGGATCGTTCAACGATCCCTCAATACCCCTGTTGTTTCGTTCTGGCATCTGCGATTGAATTCCGGGCATGGCAGAGCAGTTGACGGGACTGGCCGACGACCGCGCCCTCCTCGGGCGGACCAGCACCGCCGAGCGGGTCTCGGACATCCTCAGGAGCCGGATCGCCGAGGGCTACTTCCCACCCGGGACCCGGTTGTCCGAGGACAGCATCGGTGGCGCCCTCGGCGTCTCCCGCAACACCCTGCGCGAGTCGTTCCGCCTGCTCACGCACGAACGCCTGCTCGTCCACGAGCTGAACCGGGGCGTCTTCGTCCGGGTCCTCACCGTCGAGGACGTCGAGGACATCTACCGCACCCGCTCCCTCGTCGAGTGCGCCGTCGTCCGGGGCCTCGGCGAGCCGCCGTACCCGCTGGACGGGCTCGCCGAGGCCGTCGAGGACGGGCGGCGGTCGGCCCGCGAAGGTGACTGGAAAGGCGTGGGTACGGCCAACATCCACTTCCACCGGGAACTGGTGGCCCTCGCCGGCAGCGAACGCACCGACGAACTGATGCGCAGCGTCTTCGCCGAACTGCGTCTCGCCTTCCACGTCGTGGACGACCCGCGGCGCCTGCACGAGCCGTACATCGCCCGGAACGCGGAGATCCTCACGACCCTGGAGAGCGGCGAGCGCGAGAAGGCGGCGCGGCTGCTCGCGGTCTATCTGGAGAACTCGCTGGAGCGCGTCGTGGAGGTCTACCTGCGGCGGGTCGGGGACGAAGGGTAGGACCGGCGACACGACGGCCCACGGCACGGCGGCCGACCGCCGTGCCCGAGGGGGCCCATCTGCGCCGTTTGGGCCGATGTCAGACCGAGGACCTAGTCTGTGCACCGTGACTTCGCCTGCATCGACGGACAGCGTTCCGCCCCAGCTCAGCGCGGGGCCGCGCCCCGCCCCGGGCCCGGCCGCCGACGAGGGCCTGGCGCGGCGGCTGCGCGCGCTCGCCTGCACGGCGCCGCTGCACGACCTCGACGCGCGCAAGGTCAACCTCGCCGGCGAGTACTCCGTGTACGGCATGGCGGAGGTCGCCCTCGCCGCCATCGACCTCGTCACGCTGAACATGGACTTCGACACGGGCGCCGACCACGACCAGATAGTGGCCAGGCTGATCCCGCGCGTCGCCGCCCAGGCCCCGAGCCGCCCCGCCGCCGAGCACGAGCGGGTGGCCCGCTGGGTCCTGGAGAACCTGATCAACGTCGGCAGCGTGGACCGCGGCTTCCGCGCGGTGTACGGCACCTTCGGCCCCGACGGCACCTATGTGCGCCGCGACTACGACTTCAAGCTGCTCGAAGAGGTCCCCGGCCCCGGCGGCACCGTCTACCTGCGCACCACGGACGAGGCGGTCAACGTCCTCGTCGGCGCCCTGGACACCGACGTCACCAGTGCCCAGATCGCCGCCGAGGTGAAGCTCGAGGTGCTGATCAGCCGCGGCCGCCTCGCCGACGCCCAGCTCGCCGCCGAACAGGCCCGGTACCGGACCGTCCAGTACTCCGAGACCCTGCGCCGCGCCCTGGACGCCACCCGGCGCAACGTCCGCGCGGTGGACTGGCTCACCGCCGTCCCCGACATGATCGCCGAGGCCCTGGACCACGTCGCCGACCGCTACCGGCACGAGAACGCGATCCTGACCAACATCCGCAAGGCCCGCGACGAGACCGAGGACGCCGAGCACAAGCGCCGCGCCGCCGAGCTGGTCGACATCGTCAAGGACTGCATCCGCCGCCACACCCAGCTCCAGTCCCGCCTCCTGGAGGCCGGCCCGCTCTTCCGCGCGGAACAGGACCGGCAGGCCTTCGCCACCCCCCTGACCACCTCCGGCCTCGACCTGTACGGCCATCTCGTCGCCCCCGTGCTGCCGTTGCCCGTGGAGCGGGCGCTGCGCGTCACCGACGCCTTCTTCGCTCGGGGCACCGGGCTGCGCACACCCGTCTCCGTCCGGGTCGGCGACCTCGTCGACATACTCCTCACCCCGCCGGTGGAGCGGGAGCACCTGGGCGCCGAGATGCCGGAGCCCGACCTGATCGCCACCCCGGACGACAGCCGTTTCAGCGAGGAGCAGCTCGCCGCCGCCATGGAGCTGCTCGACCTGCCGCACGACGCCCCGCGCCGCCTGTCCGGGCTGCTGGCCGACGCCCGCGCCCGCGACGCCGAACTGCCGTACCTCGTCGCCCTGCTCGCCGTCCACGCGGCCAGCCCGCCGGTCGGCACCGCCTACCGCCAGGGTGAGCCGAAGCTGCTGTTCGCCGTCGACGACGGCACCGAGCTGGACGACCCCGAGTTCGGCGGCGCCGACCTCATCGTCGGAACGGCACTGCTGGACGCGGCGGGAATGGCGGCGGACCGGACGGAGGCGGCATGACCGGACGGCACCACCGCTGCGACGGCCCCGCTCAGCACGTCGCCCACCACCACAGCCCCCACCCCCGTCCCCAGCGACAGCACAGCGAGGAGTACCGACCGTGACCGAGCACGTCGACCGGAGCGAGCCGGAGGCGGGTGCCGCGCCGACCACCGCGGCCGTCACGCCCGCCGACGCCGCCGACGCGGCGCGGCTCGTCGCCTTCGGCCTCCAGCCCAAGCTGTTGCCCGCCCGCGACCAGGAGTACGCCGACCTGCTGCGCCGCTACCGCGAGGACCCGCCGTTCGCACGGCTCGCCGACGCCGTGGCGGCCGGCCTCGGGCTGGTCGTCCTGGAGGTGTCCCCGCGTGCGGGAATGGCCGTGACCGCAGCCGAGGACTCGGTCTTCGCGGTCCGCATGGGCGACTACGCGCGTCGCGCCGCCACCGACTCCGGCGACCGCTTCCTGCACGGCCTCGCCCACCTCGCCGTCGCCGCCATGGCCTACCCGCGCCCCGAAGACCTCGCCGACGACGGCTACATCGGCCGCGTCACGGTCAACGGCGTGGACGCGTTCGTCCGCCAGGCCTGCCGGAGACTCGAGGAGCGGGCCGAGCAGCAGGGCGAGAACACCGACCCGGCCACCGACGCCCCGGGCCTGGAGGCCGCGTGGCGGATCTGGGTCCGGCGCAGCGCGACCGGCGCCACCAAGGACGCGCGCAGACTTCCGGGCTCCACCACCGGCATCGTCGGCAAGGCCGCCGCGTTCCTCACCGAGTCCGGCTTCCTCCAGCGCACCGGCGACGACCACGGCGGCACCTACCGGACGACGGCCCGCTACCAGCTCCAGGTGCGTGACATGGCGGGCAGCGCCGCCATGACCGAGCTGCTGGACCTGGGTGTCGTCCCGGTCACCGACGGCACCGCGACGCTGCTGCCCGCCGAGGAGACGGACGACCTGGAGCTGGTCGCCGACGCCGGACTGCCCTTCCACTCCTCCTGACCCCACAGCCGCCCGACAGCCCCCGCCCCGTCCGAACGCCCCGCCCCGTCCGTCCCGACGTCCGAAGACTTACGAGAGTCCGCCATGTACGAGCTGTCCCGGGTCCGCCTCTACTCCATCGGACCCGCCGGTGCGCGCTACGCCGACACCGTGCTTGACCTGCGCGGCGTGGGCGAGCCCGTGCCCGACCCCGCGCCCACCCAGGCGGAGTTCTTCGAGGAGGAGCCCGTCGGCCCGCCGCGCCGCCCCGCGCCCGCCGGCGTGCTCTTCCTGGAGAACGGCGGCGGCAAGTCCGTGCTCCTCAAGCTGATCTTCTCGGTGATGCTCCCGGGCCACCGCAACACCCTGGGCGGCGCCAGCTCCGGCGTGCTGCGCAAGTTCCTGCTCGCCGACGACTGCGGCCACGTGGTGCTGGAGTGGCAGCACGTGCAGACCGGCGAGTGCGTCGTCGTCGGCAAGGTCAGCGAGTGGCGCGGGCGGCAGGTCTCGGGCGACCCGCGGAAGTTCGCCGAGGCCTGGTACTCCTTCCGGCCAGGCCCCGGACTGACCCTGGACAACCTGCCGGTCGCCGAGGCCACCGCCGTACGACCGCCCGTCGAGGGAGCCTCAGGAGCGCAGGGCAGGCGGCGCACCATGAAGGGCTTCAGGGACGCGCTCACCGAGGCCGGCAAGGCCTACCCGCACCTGGAGGTGCACTGGGAGGAGATCCACGACCGCTGGATCGAGCACCTCGGCGACCTCGGACTCGACCCCGAACTCTTCCGCTACCAGCGCGAGATGAACGCCGACGAGGGCGAGGCCGCCGGTCTCTTCGCGGTCAAGAAGGACTCCGACTTCACCGACCTGCTGCTGCGGGCCGTCACCGACACCCGCGACACCGACGGCCTCGCCGACCTGGTCGGCGGCTTCGGCAACAAGCTGGGCCGGCGCGCCGAGCTGATCGCCGAACGCGACTTCACCGCCGGGTCCGTCGACCTCCTCGGCCGGATCGTCGAGGCCGCCGAGGCACGCACCCGCGCGCGGGACATCCACGCCGCCGCCGAACGCCGCACCAGGAACCTCGCCCGCCGGCTCACCGCGCGCGGCGCCCAGGAACGGGTGCGGGCCTCCGACCTCGCCCAGCGGGTCACGGCCGCCGCGTACGCCGTCACGCACGCCGAGTCCGCCCGCGACCGCAGCAACCTCATCGCCGCCGAACTCGCCTACCGGCACGCCTCCCTGGCCCTGACCGGCGCCGAGAAGGCCGCCGCCGCGCAGAAGCGCGAACTGGCCGAGGCCCGCACCCTGCACGCCGCCTGGCAGGCCGCCGAGGCCGTCCTGCGACACCGCGCCGCCGCCGACCGCGTCACCCGCGTCTCGGCCGCCATCCAGGAGGCCGAGCGGGACGCAGCCCCCGCCCTCGCCGCCCGCTCCAAGGCCGCCGTCGACCTCGTCCGCGCCCTGCACGCGGCGGCCGCGAAGGCCGAGGACCACGCCAACGAGGAGGAGGAGAGGTCCGCCGCCCTCCAGGAGGTCAGCGACGCCGCCCACCGGGACTCCACCACCGCCGCCACCGAGGCGCAGCGCGCCCGCAGCGAGGCCGGACACCTGCGCCAGCGCCTCACCGAGGTCGAACAGGAGACCGCCGAAGCCGTCCGCGCCGGCTGGCTGGACGACAGCGCGCCCGACGCCGACCCGGCCCGCGCCGCCCTCGCCGCCAGCGACGCGGAGAAGACGACCGTCGCCGCCTGGGACACCGCCCGCGAGGCGGCCCGCCGGGCCACCGAGCGCGCCCGCGAGGCGGCCGCCGCCGAGAGCCGCGCCGAACTGACCGCGGCCCGCGCCGCGGACGCGGCCACCGCGGCCGAGCGCGCCCACGAGGGCGAGCGGCGCACCGCCGAGGCCCTGGCCGCGGAGGAACGGCTCGCCGAGCTGCTCGGCCTGGCCGCCGGGACCCGCCCGGGCATCCCCCAGCCCCGCCGGGACACCGACCGCGACGACCGGGCCGCCGCTCCCACCGCCCCGGACGGCGCGCTGACCCCCGAGGAACTCGACCGCTTCGCCGACGAACTGCGCGAACTGCTCGACGACACCGTCTCCTCCGCCGAACGCCAGCTGTTCGAGCTGCGCACCGCCGCCGCCGACGACTCCCGCATCCTCGGCGCGCTCGGCGACGGCGGTCTGCTGCCGCCGGGACCGGATGTGCTGGCCACGGTCGAGTTCCTCGGCGAGCACGGCATCCCCGCCCTGCCCGGCTGGCGCTACCTCGCCCAGGCCGTCGACCCCGCCGACCACGCGCGCGTGCTGGCCGCCCGCCCCGAGCTGGTCGACGGCGTGATCATCACCGACCCGGACTCGCACACCCGCGCCCGCGAGGTCCTCGGCGACGCGGCCCTGCTGCCGCGCTCCGCCGTCGCCGTCGGCACGGCCGCCGCCCTGCTCGCCCCGGCCCCGGCCCCCGAGTCGGACACCGGGGACGTCTTCCTCGTACCGCCGAACCCGGCCATGCACGACGAGCAGGCCGCCGACGAGGAGCGGCACGCGCTGCGCGCACGGGCGGGCGAGCGGGACGAGGAGATCCGCACCCTCGCCGCCCGCCTCGGCAAGGACCGCGAGCTGGCGGCCCGGCTCGCCTCCTGGCGCACCGGCTGCCCGGCCGGACGCCTCGCGGAACTCGCCAGGACCGCCGAGGAGGCCCGCGCCTTCGCCGAGGAGACCGAGGCCGAGCTGACCGAGGCCCGCACGCTGCGGGCCGAGGCCGACGAGAGCGCCGCCGAGGCCGTGCACCTGCGGGACGAGCGGCAGGAGGCCGCACAGAAGGCCCGCCGCGCCGCCGACGCCCTCGCCGGACTCGCCTTCCGGCTGCGCGAACGCGCCGGCTGGCAGGTCAGGCTCCGTGAACTGGCCGACGAGGGCGCCGAGTCCGAGGCCCGCGCCCAGGCCTGCCTGGAGCGGGCCCGAGCCGCCGACGAGGACCGGCGCGCCGCCCAGCGCGCCGCCGACGACGCCCGCCGCACGGCGCGGGCCCTGCGCGCCGAGCGCTCCGAGATCGCCGGCGCCCCCGACGACGTACCGGAAGAGGAGCCCGCAGACGGCGCCGGGGCGACGAAGCCGAAGGCGTCCCTGCCCGACCTCCGCGAGGCCTACCGCGCCGCGTCCCAGGTGTACGAGAAGG
Organism: Streptomyces sp. NPDC042336; assembly: GCF_055581985.1. Taxonomy (NCBI): domain Bacteria; kingdom Bacillati; phylum Actinomycetota; class Actinomycetes; order Kitasatosporales; family Streptomycetaceae; genus Streptomyces; species Streptomyces sp. NPDC042336. The sequence continues at coordinate 417,472 of NZ_JBVJEA010000004.1, forward strand.
TCGGAGTCGGCGCCGACCTGCGCGCCGAACAGGCCCGCGCGGAGAGCGACGAGAGCGCGGCCCGCGCCGAGCTGGACCGGCTCAGCAACAAGGTCCGCACCCGCGCCGGAGCGCTCCTGGAATCGCCCGACGGCTCCGACGGCCCCTCCCGGCAGGCCGCTGTCGCCCGCGCCGAGGAACTGGTCCAGCTCCTGGAGACCCGTATGTCGAGCGCGAGCGAACAGCTCGGCCGGCTGCGCGGCGAGGCCGAACGGCACGCGCCCGAGGACGGCGACACCCACACCGACCTCCCCGAGGAGCTCCTGCCGCGCGACGCCGAGCACGCCCAGACCCTGCTGCGCACGGCGACCGCCGAACTCGCCGCGCGCACCGAGGCCCTGGCCCAGGCCCGCGACGCCCACGCCGAACTGCTCGACGCGCACCGCGCCGCCGAGGACGCGGCCGGCGGCTTCGACGAGATCGCCGCCATGCTCCGCGACCTGCTGCGCGAACACGGGCCCGAGGAGGAGCAGGAGGAGCCCGAGCCCTACGCCGGCGACCTGGAGGAAGCCCGCAGGGCCGCGGCCGAGGCCCGCCGTTCGCTGCGCGGCTGCGCCGCCGACCTGTCCGCCGCCGAGGCCGCCGTACGCGAGGCGAGCGACGTCCTCGTCCGGCACGCCAACTCCACCCGCTACGAGCAGGTCCGCACCCCCGCCCGCCAGCAGATCCGCGAACTGCCCGCCGCCGCGCTGCCCGAGCACGCCGCCAAGTGGGCGGACGCCTTCGCTCCCCGGCTGCGCGTCCTGACCGACGAGCTGGCCCAGCTGGAGCGCAACCGCGACTCGATCGTGGACCGGCTGCGCGGACTGGTCGAGTCGGCCCTCGCCACCCTCCGCTCCGCCCAGCGGCTGTCCCGGCTGCCGGAGGGCCTCGGCGAGTGGTCCGGGCAGGAGTTCCTGCGCATCCGCTTCGAGGAGCCCGACCAGGCCACCCTCACCGAGCGGCTCGGCGAGGTCGTCGACGAGGCCACCCGCGCGGCCGTGAAGAAGAACTCCGACCTGCGCCGCGACGGCATGTCCCTGCTGCTGCGCGGCGTCGCCGCCGCCCTGCAGCCCAAGGGCGTCGCCGTCGAGATCCTCAAGCCCGACGCCGTACTGCGCGCCGAGCGCGTCCCCGTCGGGCAGATGGGCGACGTCTTCTCCGGCGGCCAGCTGCTCACCGCCGCCATCGCCCTGTACTGCACGATGGCCGCGCTGCGCAGCAACGACCGGGGCCGCGACCGGCACCGCCACGCCGGCACCCTGTTCCTCGACAACCCCATCGGCCGCGCCAACGCCACCTATCTGCTGGAGCTCCAGCGGGCCGTCTCGGACGCGCTCGGCGTCCAGCTCCTGTACACCACCGGCCTGTTCGACACGACCGCGCTGGCCGAGTTCCCCCTGGTCATCCGGCTGCGCAACGACGCCGACCTCAGGGCGGGACTGAAGTACATCAGCGTGGAGGAGCACCTGCGGCCGGGCCTGCCACAGCCGACGCCCGCCGCCGAGGGGGAGGGCGAGGCGGTGCACAGCGAGATCACGGCGACCCGCATGTTCAAACGCCCCGCACAGTCGCCCGCGTGAGCGTGGTCCACGCGTGAAGCCGGTGTGGAAATGAAGTGGAGGCGTTGTCGGAGGTTCCCCTTATGCTGCTCCAGTTGATCAAGCGGCACCTGGGGAGGGCGCGACATGCTCGGCAAGCTGTTCGGCAAGGCGGGGGAGAGACCGGCGGCTGATCCGCACGCCCTTCCCGCCCCGCGCGGCCGCAGGAACGGTACGTACCCGGTGCGCGCCCTCGGTGACACGCGGGTGCTGGCGCTGGTGGAGGCGGCCGACGCGGGGGACTGGAACGGAGTGAAGGCGGCCCTGGCCCCGTTCGACCTCGGCCGGGACCACCAGGTGCTCGGCGAGCTGGCCGATCTGGGCGGGGTGCAGGACTGGATCGGCCGGGCCGTCGAGCAGGACGCCGAGCACCGGGCGACCGCGCTGCTGATATCCGGGGCCCGCCACATCGCCTGGGGCTGGGAGGCGCGGACCGCCGATCGCGCCGTGAACGTCACGCGGGAGCAGTGGCGCCTCTTCCACGAACGGCTCGAGATCGCCGAGGAACAGCTGCTGCTCGCCGCCGAGCTGCGGCCGGACTGGGTCACCCCCTGGTGCCGCCTCCTCACCTCCGCCCGCGGCATGTCGCTGCCGGACGACGTCAAACGGACCCGGTACGAGGCCGCGCTGCGCCGCGACCCGCTCGACCTGGAGACCCACCTGGAGCGGGTGTCCCAGCTCCAGCCCCGCTGGGGCGGCGAACCGGGGGAGGCGATGACGTACGCCCGCGAGGCGTTCACCCGCGCGCCCGAGGGACACCGCCTCGGCTGCGTGGTGGCCATGGCCCACATCGAGGACTGGGTGGAGTCGGACAGCCCGAGCTGCCTCGACCTGCCCTACATCCAGACCGAGCTGCGCGACGCGGCCAGGCACAGCATCCTCCACCCCGCCTACGAGCGACGCCCGGGCTGGCAGCAGGACTTCAACACCTTCGCCATGGCCCTGTCGCTGGCCTCGGAGAGCGTCGTCGCCCCGCGGGTCTTCCACGAGCTGGGCGGCGCCTGCACGCCGTGGCCCTGGCGCTACATGGCCCAGCCGGAGAAGGCGTACGCCCGCTTCCGCCGCCACGCCTGAGCCGGCCCGGCCGCACTCCGCCCCACTGGGCCGCCATCCCGGCGCCCTCCGCACCTCACCTCTTCATCACGCCACCCCGGGACTGCCCGATGACCCTGCCCGACGCTCCTACGAACCCGGTCGGCGCCGACCGCACCTTCCAGGTGGACCTGCGCGGCCTCGTCGACCTCCTCTCCCACCACCTCTACTCCAGCCCCCGCGTCTACCTGCGCGAACTCCTGCAGAACGCGGTGGACGCGCTGACCGCCCGGCATACCCTCGAACCGGCCGCCCCCGCGGGCGCCTTCGGGATCCGGCTGTACGCCGACGGTTCGGTCGTCCGGGTCGAGGACGACGGCGTCGGCCTCACCGAGGCCGACGTGCACACCTTCCTCGCCACGATCGGGCGCAGCAGCAAGCGTGCCGAGCAGGTCGCCGAGCAACGCGGCGACTTCATCGGCCAGTTCGGCATCGGACTGCTCTCCTGCTTCCTGGTCGCCGACGAGATCCACGTCGTGAGCCGCTCCGCCCGCACCCCCGACGCACCCGCCGTGGAGTGGCGCGGACGCGGAGACGGCAGCTACACCATCCGCACCCTGCGCCCCTCCGCCCGGCCCCGGCCCGGCACCACCGTCACGCTGACACCCCGCGCCGACGCCGGCGAGTGGACCCGGCCGACGCAGGTGCGGGCGCTGGCCGGGCACTTCGGCTCCCTGCTGCGGCACCCCGTGACCTTCGACGACGGCACGGGCGGCACGGGCGCCGCCGTCAACCCCGAGCCCGCGCCCTGGGCGCGTACCTACCCCACCCCGGGGGCCCGTTCCCGCGCCCTGGCCGCCTACGGCGAGGAGGTCTTCGGGTTCAAACCGCTGGACACCATCGAACTGGACCTGCCGGCCGTGGGCCTGAAGGGCATCGCGTGCGTACTGCCGCAGGCGGTACCGGCCGGACGGCGCCACGGCCACCGCGTGCACGTCAAAGGCATGCTGCTGTCCGAACAGGCCGACGAGATCCTGCCCGAGTGGGCGTTCTTCGTCCGCTGCGTCGTCGACGCCGAGAGCCTGCGCCCGACGGCCTCCCGCGAGTCCCTGTACGAGGACGACACCCTCGCCGCGGTCCGCGACGCCCTCGCCGAGCGGCTGCGCGCCTGGATCGCCCGGGCCGCCGCCAGCGACCCCGACCTGCTCGCCCGCTTCCTCCACGCCCACCACCTGGCCGTGAAGTCGCTCGCCGTGCACGACGACGAGATCCTGCGGATGCTGCTGCCCTGGCTGCCGTTCGAGACCACCGACGGGCACACCACCCTCGACGAGTTCGCCCGCACCCACGGCACCGTGCTCGTGACATCGAGCGTGGAGGAGTTCCGGCAGGTCGCGGCGATCGCCTCGGCGGCCGGGCTCGGCGTCGTCAACGGCGGCTACACCTACGACCGCGAACTGGTCCACCGGCTGCCCGAGATCAGGCCGGAGACCAGCGTCGCCGACCTCGATCCGGCGACCCTCACCGCGCACCTCGACCCGGTCGACCGGGAGACGGAACTGGCGGCGGCGGCCTACCTCGCCCGCGCCCGCGAGGCCCTGGCCGTCTTCGACTGCGACGTCGCGCTGCGCACCTTCCAGCCCGCCTCCGCTCCCGCCCTCCTCGTCGACAGCCGCGAGGCCCGGCACGAGCGCACCCGCTCCCAGCTCGCCCGCGAGCAGGAGGGCGGCCTGTGGGGCGACATCCTCGGCGCCCTGCGCCAGGAGGCCCCGCGCGCCCAGCTCATCCTCAACCAGCTCAACCCGCTGGTCCGCACCGCGGTCGCCATCGACGAGCCCGAACTGGCCCGCACCAGCGCCGAAGCCCTCTACGGGCAGGCGGCACTGCTGTCCCGGCGCCCGCTCAGGCCCGCCGAGTCGAGCCTCATCAACCGCTCCTTCCTCGACCTCCTCGCCCACGCCCTCCGCAAGGACAACTGACGATGCCCACCGCACCCCACCCCCAGAGCATCGACGAGCTGTACGAGGCGCTCCAGGCGAACCAGCGGCGCCCCTACGGCCGTACGCGCACCGTCACGGCGGAGGAACTCGTCGACGCCGCCGAGCAGTTCGAGGAGCCCCTCCCTCTCGTCCGCGCGCTGCTCGAACTCCAGGAGGCGTACACGTACGGCTCCGAGCCCCGCAAGTCGCCCGTGGCCTTCGCCCGACTGCTCACCCTCTTCGACGAGCAGCCCGACGTCTTCGACGAGAACCTGCGCCACCTGGTGTTCTGGCGGTTCAAGTGGGTGGCCGCCGCCCTGCGCGCGCTGCCGGAGATACCGCTGACGAGCCTGCGCCAGTGGCTGACCGAGATGCGCGACCGGTACGAGAAGGCCGGTCTCGGCCTCCAGCCCTACTACGGGCAGGCCTACCGGCTGGCCGCCCACGTCGGCGAGGACGAGGCCCCCGCATTCGAGCTGTGGGCCGGTCGCACGCGCACCCGGCTCAGCGACTGCGAGGCCTGCGAAATCTGCGAACGCGCCCTGTACCACCTCGCGTCGGGCGACGACGAGCGGGCGCTGCGCACCTGGGAGCCCGTCCTGGCCGGCAAGGAGTCGTGCCAGGAGGAACCCGCCCGCTCCATCGCCCACGCCCTGCTGCCCCTGCTGCGCGCCGGCCACACCGACCGGGCCCGTCAGCTGCACCTCGCCGGATACCGCGGCTGCCGCCGCAACCCCTCGATGTCCGGCGAGGTCGGCCGCCACCTGGAGTTCTGCGCGCTGACCGGCAACGAGGCACGCGGGCTGGAACTGCTCGCCGAGAACCGGAACCTGTTCGACGAGGTCGACTCGCCGCTCGAGCTCCTCGACTTCCTCACCGGCGTCGAGGTCCTCCTCCAGCGCGTCGAACAGCTCGGCCACGGCGAACTGCCCGCCGCCGGTTACCCGGGCCGCACCTGGACGGTGACCGGTCTGCGCGCCGAGGTGCACGGCCGCGCCGACGGCCTCGCCGCCCGCTTCGACGCCCGCAACGGCACCACGGCCCACACGGAGCGCCGCCGCACCCGCCTCGACCGCGCCCCGCTCGTTCAGGCGCTGGAACTGACCCTGCGCACCCGCCACCTCGACGAGGTGGCCCCCGGCGCCCCGGTCGCCGCTCCCGCCGCCCGTACGGCCGCCGCCTTCCCCGAGTCGCTGCCCGAACTGGTCGCCCGGGCACGGGCACTGGACGAACAGGGGCACCCGGACGCGCGGGCCTGCTGGACGGAACTGCGTACCCGTGTCACCGCCCGTGACTACACGCACCCCGACGACCCGGCCGTGGGCCCGCTCGCCCGGCTGCGCGCCGACCTGCTGGCCGACGAGGGAAGCCGGCTGGGCGAGAGGGACGACTTCACCGGGGCGGCCGCCCTGTACGAGGAGGCCGCAGGCCTCTACGACGACGCCGGCACACCGGCCCACGCCGCACTCGCCCGGGCCCATGCCCTCCTCGCCACCGCCCAGATCCCGCCCCGGGCCTCCGCGGCCGTCGTGGGTGCTCCCGAACGGGAGTCCGCGGTGCCCGGGACCGTGCCTGCCGCCGGAGCCGGGGCCCAGGCCCCGGCCCCGGTTCCGGGCGGCGGCGGCGACGAGACCCCGGGCGAGGCCGCCGCGCTGACCGCCGCCCACGCGGCCATGGTCCGCCTGCACGAGGAGTCGTCCGGCCTGGCGCCGTACCAGGAGGCACGGCTGCTGCGGCTCAGGGCCACCGCGCTGGGCCTGCGCCTTCAGGCGTCCCGGAGCGACGTTCACGTCGCCGCCGTCCTCGACGAGATCGGCCTGCTGCTCGACTTCGCCACCCGGCACGACGTCCTCGGGCAGATCGCCGGTGCCCTGATACTGCGGGCCACCACCTTCGCGCTCTCCGGCGACCTGCCCGCCGCGGTCGCCGAGACCGACGCGCTCCTGGACCGGCTGAGAGCGCACGGACCCGCCTGGCACCTGCCCCGTGCGCTGGGACTGCGCGCCCGGCTCCGGCTCGGTGCCCAGGACGCGGAGGCCGCCCACGCGGACCTGGGCGAGGCGCTGCGCCTGGCCGCCGACTGGCCGGCCGACGCCGTCGACACCGCCCGTCTCCACGGCGACCTCGCCGAAGCCTGCATGCACCTGGGCCGTCCCGACGAGGCACTGCGGCACCTGACCCGCTCCGCGGAGCTGAACCTCCGGCGCGGCGACCGCTTCGACGCGTACTGCGCCTACAGCAACGCAGCCACGCTCAGCCTCGACCTGGGCCGGGTCGAGGACTGCATCGCCCTGCTCGACTCCCTGCTGGCCGAACCGGACGTCGCCGCCGGAGAGCAGGACGACCGGCTGGTCGCCCAGCTGCGCCTGACCCGCGCCCGGGCGCTGCGCGCGGGGGAGGACCTCAAGGCCGCCACGGCGGAGTTCCTCGCCCTCGCGGCCGAGTCGGCCGGCTGGGACGACGACCCGGGAAGCCACGCCATGATCGCCGCGGAGACGGCCGTACTCCTCGCCGAAGCAGGTGAGTTCGACCGGGCCCGAGAGGCGGCCGACCAGGCGCTGGCCGCCCACGCCCGCGACCCGCGCCACGAAGCGCTCAGCAACTGCCTGCGCGAACTGGCCCGCCTCCAGGCCCAGCAGCAGGGCGCCGACGGCCTGGCCGGGGCGCTCGCCTTCCTCGCCGACGCGGGCCGGGTCGCAGACGGGGCCCGTGCCGCCGGGTACGAGGCCCACGGACGCCCCCTGGACTCCGCGCTGGCCTACGAGTACGGGAGGGTCAACGCCTACGCCGACGCCTATGAGGACGCCCTGGCCGCCCTGGAGAAGGCCCTCGCCCTGGTCGGCGAGCCGGGGCCGGACAACGACCGGGCCGGCGAGTGGGCCGAGTGCGTCCGCTTCGCGGCCGCCATGGAGGGCGTCTACCTGGAACGCCCGGCCCCCGCCCTCGCCCGCCTGGACGCGGCCGTCGCCCGCCTGACCGCCCTGGGGCACACCGAGGAGACCGAGCCACTGACGTCACTCGCCGCCCGGCTGCGCGACGAGGAGTAAGAGGAGCGTCGGGGGAGCGGCGGATGCCGGAGCCGGCCGGGCGCCCGCCGCCCGGCCGCTCAGGGATGCGACAGCTGTCCCGCGCCGCCCCGCCGGCCTATCCGCTCCTGGCCCCGCTCGGCGGCCCGGGCCTGACGCCGCGCCCGGCGACGCTCGCGGCGCATGGCCCGCGCGGTGCTGCTCGGCACCGACACGACACCGTGCCGCTGGTTCCACACCTGCCGGGTCACCCACACGTCCAGCACGCCCCAGGTGGCCACCACCGTGCCCGCCACACTGGCGAGCACCATCGGGAACGCCAGCCAGGACTCCGCCAGCGTGCACAGGAAGGCCACCATCGCCAGTATCAGCGTCACGGCGACGACCAGCACCGCACGGACGGCCGCCGTACGCACCGGATCGGGCATCCGGCGGCGCCGCGCGGGCTCCTCGTGCCACAACGGCCGGTATCCCGACTTCCGCTGGCCCGCCCGGGTCTCCGGCCCGGAAGCCGGAATGTCGCGATCCGGCGCCTTGGGGGCCACCGGTGCGGTCACCTCGGCCGCACCTTCGTCCGCGCGCGCACCGCGCCGCTCCGCCGTGCTCATCAACATGTCACTCCCCACCGCCAGCAGACAGCTCGTCCGTGTCCGAAGGCACGGCTCCCCTCTGGCTGCCCGGCTTGCGCTGCTTTACGCCGCCCGTGGGCGGGATGCGGCTCCTGTGGCCGATTCCGCCTCCGTTTCCCGTAGTGAAGGACGAACGGCGGGTCTCCAAGATTCCCGGAAATCCCGCGCAGTCGAATAATTTCGGCCAATCCGCCCGTCATGCCGTCACGACGATCTCCTGTCCCTCGGCCGATCCCGGGAGGCAATCTCCCGCAATGACCGGACAACTGACCATCGCCGACCCCCGGTGCGGAAGTTCGGCCTCCGGACGGGTCTTCGAGTTACCTGTGCGTCAGTAGTAGGCTCGCGCCGTTTGTTGACGCACATGTGTACCCCCGACGTTGGGGGTCGAGCTGGGGGAGGCCATGCGCTTTCGCGGGAAGTCGATCCGCCGGAAGATCGTGGCGCTGCTCCTCGTGCCGCTGGTGTCCCTGACCGCGATCTGGGCCTTCGCCACGGTGCTGACGGGCCGTGAGGCGGCCCGGCTGTTCAGCGTCTCCACCGTCGTCGAGGAGATCGGCTACCCGGTCGAGGACACCGTCCGCGTCCTCCAGCAGGAACGCCGCCAGACCCTGGTCCACCTCGCCGACCCGCGCGCCTCCGACGGGCTCGCCGCCCTGCAGCGCAGCCGTACCGCCACCGACGAGGCCGTCGCCGAGATCCGCCGCAACGCCGCCGACGCCGACGTGCGGGACGACCTCGGCCAGGCCGGGGAAGAACGGCTCACCGCCGTGCTGGACGCCTTCGACGGCCTCGGCTCCCTGCGCCGCAGCGTCGAGGACGGGACCGTCGACCGCGCCCAGGCCCTGGGCCTCTACAACCGCCTGGTCGACCCCTGCCACGACCTGCTCGCCAACCTCAACGTCGTCGACGACGTGGGCCTCGACAAGCAGTACCGCGCGCTCGTCAACGTCTCCCGCGCCCGCGAACTCCTCTCCCGCGAGGATGCCCTCCTCGGCTCCGCCCTGGTCACCGGGCGGCTCACCCGCACCGAGATCCGGGACGTCTCCGACCTCGTCGCGCAGCGCACCGTGATGTACGACATCAACCTGCCGCTGCTGCCCGCCACCGAACGCGGCCGCTACCAGCGCTTCTGGAAGAACGCCTCCTCAGCCCCGCTCCGGGTCGCCGAACAGGCCGCCGTCTCCTCCGACACCGGCACACCGAGCGGAGTCACCGCCCAGAGCTGGGACACCGCGGCCGGGAACGTCCTCAAGGAACTCGGCGAACTCGACGACGACGCCGCCGACCGCTACCAGGACCGTGTCGACCCGGTCGCCACCAGCACCATCGCCAAGGCCGTCGTAGCGGGGGCGCTCGGTCTGATCGCCCTGCTGTACTCCCTCTTCCTGTCCGTCCGCATCGGCCGCTCCCTCATCCGCGACCTCAAGCAGCTGCGCCTGGAGGCTCACGAGGCGTCCGGCGTCCGCCTGCCCAGCGTGATGCGCCGCCTGTCGGCGGGCGAGGAGGTCGACGTCGAGACCGAGGTGCCGCGCCTCGAGTACGACCGGAACGAGATCGGCGAGGTCGGGCAGGCCCTCAACACCCTCCAGCGGGCCGCCGTGGAAGCCGCCGTCAAACAGGCCGAACTCCGCGCGGGTGTCTCCGAGGTCTTCGTCAACCTCGCGCGCCGCAGCCAGGTGCTCCTGCACAAGCAGCTGACCCTGCTCGACACCATGGAACGCAGGACCGAGGACACCGAGGAACTCGCCGACCTGTTCCGTCTGGACCACCTGACCACCCGGATGCGCCGGCACGCCGAGGGCCTGGTCATCCTCTCCGGCGCGGCACCCTCCCGGCAGTGGCGCAAGCCCGTCCAGCTCATGGACGTGGTGCGGGCCGCCGTCGCCGAGGTCGAGGACTACGAGCGCATCGAGGTCCGCAGGCTGCCGCGCGTCGCGGTCACCGGACCCGCGGTCGCCGACCTCACCCACCTGGTGGCCGAACTCCTGGAGAACGCCACCGTGTTCTCGCCGCCGCACACCGCGGTGCAGGTGCTGGGCGAGCGCGTCGCCAACGGCTTCACCCTGGAGATCCACGACCGCGGCCTCGGCATGGCGGCCGACGCCCTGCTCGACGCCAACCTCCGGCTGGCCGAGACCCCCGAGTTCGAGCTGTCCGACACCGACCGGCTCGGCCTGTTCGTGGTCAGCCGGCTCGCCCAGCGGCAGAACGTCCGGGTATCCCTGCAGCCCTCGCCGTACGGCGGCACCACCGCGGTCGTCTTCGTCCCCGACGCGCTGCTCACCGACGACGCCCCGGACACCAACGGCGTCGGCTTCCGCCTCGACCGCCCCCAGCACGTCAAGGAGAAGCAGCGGGAGGACAGCCGCCGTTCCGCCCACGTGCCCGCACGACTCACGGAGCGCCCGGCCGCGCTTCTGGACGGCCCGGTCGAACTGGAGGCGCCCGTCGACCTGGACGCCCTCGACGGCCTCCCGGGCACGCTCGACGACGACAGCGAACGCGGCGGCCTGTTCCGCCCCCGCCGCTCCCTGGCCGCGGCCGACGACGACCAGGCCGCCCACCGCACCGGACCGCGGCGCCCCGAGTCCCGGCACGGTGACGAGCCGGACGCCGAGGACGGAACCGAGGCGAACGCACCGGTCGCGCTGCCCCGCCGCCGTACCCCCAAGCTGGTCAGCTCGCACGGACGCCCGGTCCCCGAACGGACCGCCCGGGACACCGCCGACGAACTCCCCGCACTGCCCGCCCGCCGTCGGGGCGCGGGCACCGCCGACCGCACCGCGGGCCCCACAGCCGGCCGCAGCGGTGACACGCCCGCCGCACGCGAGGCCGACCCGGCCGCGAACGCCGAGGCCGGCGCGCTGCCCCGACGCGTACGGCAGGCCAGCCTGGCCCCCCAGCTCAGGCAGAGCCCCGAACCGGCCACCGAGGACCGCTCCGACCCCGCCGACCGAGACGCCGACGAGGTACGCAGCCGTATGGCCTCGCTCCAGCGCGGCTGGCAGCGCGGCCGCAAGGAGAACGCCGCGGGTGACGACCCGCCCGGCGGCACAGCACCATCAGCACCACGAGGAACGACTAAGGGGGACGGTCGATGACCGCACCGAAGGCGACCGGCCACACCGCGACCAAGTCCGGGGAGCTGAACTGGCTCCTCGACGACCTGGTGGACCGTGTCGCGAGCATCCGCAAGGCCGTCGTCCTGTCCGGGGACGGCCTGGCGACGGGTGTGTCCAAGGACCTGACCAGGGAGGACAGCGAGCACCTGGCCGCCGTGGCGTCCGGGTTCCACAGCCTCGCCAAGGGCGTGGGCCGGCACTTCGAGGCGGGCAGCGTCCGGCAGACGGTCGTCGAACTCGACGAGGCGTTCCTGTTCGTCACGGCCGCCGGCGACGGCGGCTGCCTGGCCGTCCTGTCGGACGCCGACTCGGACGTCGGACAGGTCGCCTACGAGATGACCCTGCTCGTCAAGCGGGTCGGCGTGCACCTGGGCACCGCGCCGCGCACCGATCTGCCCTCGGGCGGGTAAGTGGGATGACATGAGCGCAGACGGTCAGGGAAGAAACCACTGGTTCGACGACGAGGCCGGCCCCGTCGTCCGTCCGTACGCCATGACGCGCGGCCGCACCACCAGCGCGGCCCAGCACCGCCTCGACCTGATCGCGGTGGTCGTCACGGAACCCCACGCGGACGATCCCGAGGCGGACGTCACCCTCTCCCCGGAGCACGTGGACATCGTCGGCCTGTGCCGCGACTCGCCGCAGTCCGTCGCCGAACTCGCCGCCGAACTCGACCTCCCCGTCGGGGTGGTGCGGGTCCTGGTCGGCGACCTCGTGGACATCGAACTCGTCCACGTCAACCGGCCCGTGCCCCCGGCCGAGCTGCCGGACGAGAACATTCTGCGCGACGTGATCAGCGGGTTGAGGGCACTGTGAGCCGGCCCCCGGGCACGTCGGGCGGCGGCATGTTGAGGAGAAGAGATCGATGATCTTCGGGCGTTCCCAGCGCGGCAAGCCGCCGGTCGAGCCCGTCACGCTCAAGATCCTGGTGGCCGGCGGGTTCGGTGTGGGCAAGACCACCCTCGTCGGCGCGGTCAGCGAGATCAGACCGCTGCGCACCGAGGAACTGCTCACCGAGGCCGGGCGGCCCGTCGACGACGTGAGCGGGGTGGAGGGCAAGCACACCACCACCGTCGCCATGGACTTCGGACGGATCACCCTGCGCGAGGACCTGGTGCTGTACCTCTTCGGCACGCCGGGCCAGGAGCGGTTCTGGTTCATGTGGGACGAGCTGTCCGAGGGCGCGCTGGGCGCCGTCGTGCTGGCCGACACCCGGCGCCTGGAGGACTGCTTCGCCGCGGTCGACTACTTCGAGCGGCGCTCCATCCCGTTCGTGGTCGGCGTCAACTGCTTCGAGGGGTGGGCGCGCTACCCGGCCGAGACCGTCCGCCAGGCCCTCGACCTCGACGAGTACGTACCCTTGGTGATGTGCGACGCCCGGGACCGGGAGTCCGTCAAGGAGGTACTCATCGGCGTCGTCCAGCACGCCATGACCCAGGCGGCCGACCGCCGCCGGACCGTCACGACATGAGCGGCGGACGTCACATGAGCGGCGGACTCCACGTGAGCGGCGGACACGACGTGAGCGGCGGACATCACGTGAGCGGCCGTCACCCGAAGGGCTAGCCGGCGTCGCCGTCCCCCGTCCGGCCGAAGCTCCTCTCCACCGCCCTGCGCCAGTTGCGGTACTCGCGGTCGCGCACCGACGCCGTCCCCAGGTCCGTCAGCGGTCGTGGTCGGCCGTTCAGCCCGCCGGAGCCGCCGTCCGGTCGGTGCCGCGCCGGACCTCGTGACTCGCTACGTCCGCCCGCCCCAGCACCCAACTCGCCCCGCGCAACGCCTTCGCCGCCTGCTTCAACGGTGCCAGTCGGGCCGCCGCCCGCCGGTGGTCCGGCACACTGCCCGGCGCGCACAGGACCGTCGCCAGGGACAGCGTCACGGGCCGGCCACCGGCCGACCACGGCACGTCCAGCACCGAGGCGGCCAGCGGATCCAGCCCTTCCGGATCGGTGAGCACCAGGAAGTCGTCACCGCCGATGTGCCCCACCCGCGTCTCCCCGTCCGCAGCCCGGAGCAGGGCCCGCCCGACCGCCCGGATCAGCTCGTCGCCCGCGGCGAACCCGGCGTCGTCGTTGACCTGTTTGAACCCGTCCACGTCGAGCCAGCTCAGCGCGAACGCCCGCCCGGCAGCGATGCGCCGGTCCACCTCGGCCGTGATCGCGTCCGAACCGGGCAGCCGGGTCAGCGGATTGAGCCCGGCCGCCTCCTCCACCCGGCTCTCCGCCAGCGCCCGCACCAGGTCCGCGAGCCGCACGACCCCCACGCACCGCCCGCGCGCGTCCACGACGGCCACGTCGTCCGACGTGCGGTGCGGGCCGCCGACGGCCACCACGTCCAGCACCTCCCAGGCCGTCGCCTCGATGCCCACCGTGCGCGGCGGGTCGCCGAGCTTGGCGGCCGGCCGGTCGGCGTACAGGGCGTGTCCGTAGCGCCCCGACATCGACAGCAGGAAGCGGGAGCGGTGCACCGAACGCACCGGAGCCCCGTCCCGGTCCACGAGCAGCACCCCGGACACGTCGGGCGACCCGGTCAGCAGCGCCCGCACCCGCCCCGCCGAGGCCGTCGCCGGCAACAGCGCGGCCGGCCTGACGAACTGCCGTACCGACGGCCCCGACCTGGTCGCCGGCCCGAGACCGGGGGAGCCGGGCGGAACGTACACGTCCACCGTGGGCAGCCGCGCGGGCGGAGCGAACAGTTCACCCTGCGCCAGCTGCGCCCCCGCCGCCCGCGCGACGGCGCACTGCGCCTCCGTCTCCACCCCCTCGACGGACAGCAGCGCGCCCGACTCCTCGCACAGCACCCGCATCGCCCGCACGGCCGCCGGCCGCGCCAGCAGCGAGGCGTCGAGCTTCACCAGCTCCGGCGCCAGATCCGTCAGCAGCCGCAACGGCGCGTCCCCGTCCCCGACCCCGTCCGCCGAGATCCGGAACCCCTGCCGCCGCAGCTCGGCCACCGCGTCGAGCAGGGCCCGCCGCGGCACGTGCGTGTAGGGCGGACACACGTCCAGCGTCACCTCCCACGGGAGCCGGCCCGCCTCGCGCACGGCGTCGTGCAGGGGCTGGAGACCACCGAGGTCGGCGAGCGTGCCCGCGAACACGTTGACGTGCAGCGGCAGGAGCGTCTCCCGCCGCACCGCAGCACGCAGCGCCGACACCGCGAGCAGACCGTCGAGTTCGGGATCGCGTCGCGCCTCGGCGAGCACGTCGCCGGTCTCCGGCCGGGCCAGTATCTCCAGCGCCGCGACCCCGCCGGTCATCAGGTTGACCACCGGTTGGAAGGCGAAGCGGAGAGTGTCCGTCCAGGAGCGCACGGGAGCAGGATGGCGCGACGGCCTACCGCCCGGGCCCAGTTCACGCGACGTTCACGCAGGATTCCGACCCGCTCACGCAACGTGTGCCCCGGCGAGTCGCGGGTCCGCCCACTTCCCCCACGGAGCCCCGCCCTGATAGATGCAGGGAACATGACACGACTCTCCACCGCGCTCCGCGGCCTGGTCACCACCGTCGCCGCCCTGTTCGCCGTTACCGCCCTCCCGGCGCTCCCCGCCACGGCAGCCCCCGCCCCCGCGCAGCCCCGGCCCGAACCGAGGGCCCCGGAGGACTTCGTCGCCCTGCGGAGCGTCGACCCGACGATCATCGAGGAGATGCGCTACGTCACCGCGCACAACTTCGTCGGCGAGCCCGTCGACGGCTACCGGCAGCCCCTGTGCATCCTCACCCGCCCGGCGGCCGAAGCCCTCCACCGCGCCCAGACCCGGCTGCTGCGCCAGGGCTACTCCCTCAAGGTGTACGACTGCTACCGGCCCCAGCGCGCCGTCGACCACTTCGTGCGGTGGGCCGAAGACCTCGACGACCAGGAGATGAAGGCCGAGTTCTACCCGGACGTGGACAAGACCCGCCTGTTCGCCGACGGCTACATCGCGGAGAAGTCCGGCCACAGCCGGGGCTCGACCATGGACCTCACCCTCGTACGGCTCCCGGCCGGGCCCACCCGCCCGTACCACCCCGGACAGCCCCTGGTGCCCTGCTTCGCGCCGCAGAACGAGCGCTTCCCGGACAACTCCGTCGACATGGGCACCGGCTACGACTGCTTCGACACCCGCTCGCACACCCTCGACCCCCGCATCCAGGGCGTGCAGCGCGCCAACCGGCTGCTGCTCAAGGACACCCTGGAGGACGCCGGCCTGGTGAACCTCCCCGAGGAGTGGTGGCACTTCACCTACAAGCCGGAGCCCCACCCGGACACCTACTTCGACTTCCCGGTCTCCGCGAAGTCGCTCGCCGGCCGCCGCTGACCGGCCTGCCGGAGCCGCCCCCTCCGCTGATCGGATACAGTCCGCCGCGTGTCCGAAAATGAAACCTCCGTTCCCAACTCCGCGCCCGACTCCCACTGTTCGAGCTGCGGATCGCCCTACGGAGAGGGCGTCTCCGGCTGGCCCCGCACCTGCCCCGCGTGCGGCACCGTGGCCTACCGCAACCCGCTGCCGGTCGCGGTGGCTCTCCAGCCCGTGTACGACACGCAGGGCACCGCCCTGGTCGTCATCACCCGCACCGTGACCCCCGCGCGCGGGGGCGTCGCCCTGCCCGGCGGCTACGTCGACGACCGGGAGGACTGGCGGCAGGCCGTCGTCCGCGAGCTGAAGGAGGAGACGGGCATCGACGCGGCGAGCCGCGACGTACGGCTCGCCGACGCCATGAGCTCGCCCGACGGCCACCTGCTGCTCTTCGGGCTGCTGCCCGAACGCCCGGCCGAGGGCCTGCCGCCCTCCACCGCCACGGACGAGACCGAGGGATGGCACCTGCTGCGCAGGTCGGAAGAGCTGGCCTTCCCGCTCCACACCCGGGCCGTACGGGCGTTCTTCGAGGGCCGCTACATCTGAGCCGCGCGCTCCGCGAGCCCCCGGACGCGGACGGGGCAGGACGGCTCGCTCACACCGTCCTCGCCCTCCCGCTCCACGACCACCCGATGCCCCTCCCAGCGGCACACGTACCGTTCGATCTCCGGTTCCGCCCAGCCGTCGCCCGCGTCCGGCACGACCAGCCCACCGCCGGTCCGCCCCCGCGCGGGCGCCCACACCTCGAGTTCCGGCGCGCCGTCCTCCCCGCGCACCGGAACCACCGCTCCCGCGCGCGCGAACACCGGGATGCGCGCGAGGGGAGCGTCCACCAGCACCTGCGCCGGCCCCTCGTACGCCCGCTCCGTCACCACGTCGTACCAGCGCCCCCGCGGCAACCGCACCGCACGCCGGTCCACCCCGGCACCCAGCACCGGCGCCACCAGCAGACAGTCGCCCAGCAGAAAGGCGTCCTCGCAGTCCCGCAACGCCCGGTCCTCCGGCGCCTGCCACCACACGGGGCGCACATACGGAGCACCGGTACGCCGGGCCAGGTGCGCCAGCGTCACGAAGTACGGCAGCAGCCGCCGCCGCTCGGCGAGCGCCACGCGCGCGTGCTCCAGCACCTCGGCCCCGAACTCCCACGGCTCCCGCCGCCCCGCCCGCGACCCGGCGGCGGTGCGGAACAACGGCAGAAAGGCGGCCAGCTGGAACCACCGCAGATACAGCTCGGGCGACACACTCCCGTCGGCCCCGCCCACCTCCGGCCCCGTGTACGGCACCCCGCACAGCCCGAGCCCCAACACCCTCGCCAGCGAAGCCCGCAACCCCGGCCAGCCCGTCGCCACGTCCGCGAACCAGGCGCCGCCGTAGCGCTGCAGGCCGGCCCATCCGGAACGGGAGAGGACGAACGGCCGCTCGTCGGGCGTCAGCGTCCGCAGGCCCTCGTACCCGGCCCGCGCCATGCACAACGCGTAGACGTTGTGCGCCTCCCGGTGGTCGCCGCCCCTGCCCTCCAGCGCATGCCGCGCCGACCGCGGCAACGTCGGCTCCCCGAAGGCGGCGAAGGACGTGGGCGCGTCCAGGTCGTGCCACACCCCGGCGAACCCCCGCCCGAGCCGCTCCTCGTGGAGCCCGCCCCACCACTCGCGCGCACCCGCGTGCGTGAAGTCCGGGAAGACCACGTCCCCGGGCCGCCCCACTCCCCGCACCACCGCCCCGGTGGCGTCCCGCACGAACACGTCCGCGCGCGTCCCGCCGTCGTACACCGCGTTGCCGGGCGCGACCGGGACCGCCGGCTCGACGGCCGACACCAGCCGGACGCCCTCCCTGCGCAGCTCCTCGGCGAGCACCGACAGCTTCGGGAACCGCTCCTCGTCGACCGTGAACACCCGCTGGGCATCGGCGTGCCCGATGCCCAGGTGCACCGCGTCCAAAGGCAGATCACGCTCCTGATGGCCGGCCACGACCCGCCTCAGGTCCTGTTCGTCGCCGAGACCCCCCTGCGCGTGATGGTGCCCGAGCGCCCACGCCGGCGGCAGCACGGGCGCTCCGGTCAGCGATGCCCAGGCCAGCAGCACGCGCGCGGGGGTTCCCACCGTCACCCAGCACCGCAGCGGACCGCCGTCCATCCGCAGCACACTCCGCCCCGGCCGGTCGTGCCCCGACCCGGCACCCTCCTCACCCTCCCGCAACGCCACCGTGCCGTCCCACGCGTTGTCGTGGAAGACCAGGTGCGTCCCCGCGTCCGCCACCACCAGTTGCACCGGCATCGTGACGGACGCCCCGTCCTCGGCGGCGGCGAAGGGCAGGGCGGGGCCGCTGTTCCACAGCCGGTACGTGCCGTTGCGCAGCCGGGGACCGGCGGACCGCCCGCCGAGCCCGAAGAACCGGGCGTCCGCCGCCACCTCGGACCGCTGGGTCCAGCGCGTGGGACCGCCGGCGACCGGCTCCCACCAGCGGGGCGGCAGCTCACGACGCAGGACCACACCCCCGGGAGTACGCACCTCGACCGCGCCGTGCCGGGACACGGCCACCGTCGCCCGCTCCGCCACCACCCGCCAGCCGCCGTCCTTGTCCGGCTCCAGCACCGCCCGCGGATCCGGCTCCGGACAACGGCCCGCCAACGCGTACGAAGGCTCCGGGCCGGCCCCGTCCCAGCCCCAGAACACCGCTCCGTTCACCGCCACCAGGACGCGCAGCTCGGAGCGTTCGAACCGGACGACACCGCCGCCGGCCCCGGGTTCCACCTCCCGCATCGGGCCCGGCACCCGCGCCCGCTCCGCACCGCGCGGCGGCAGCCCGGCCGCGTCGACACGCCGCCTGCGCCACGCCGCCCGTACCGTACGCAACCCCTGCGCCATGCCTCCGGAACCGACCGTCTTCATCGAACGCACCAGGTCACGACCGTCCATGCTGCTCACCCTGCCATCGACCAGCGCGCACGGGGGCGGCGTTCAACTGCCGTTCACCCGTGACCGAACCACATCTTCATGTCGCCGACTATGTGGGGCGCGCCCTGGTGCGGAAGTCGATCACATGGCATCGTCCCTGTCAGCCGCGTCACGCGCACACCCCAGCCCGTGCGCGGAGGACGCACACGACGCGCACAGTCCGGGAGCCGCCCCATGTCGACCGAGAACCCCGAGCCGCTCTGGCAGCCGGATGCACGACGCATCGCCGAGGCACGCATCACCCGGTTCCAGACCTGGGCCGCCGAGCACCACGGAGCCCCCGCCGAGGGCGGGTACGCGGCCCTGCACCGCTGGTCCGTCGACGACCTGGAAGCCTTCTGGAAGGCCGTCACGGAGTGGTTCGACGTCCGTTTCTCGACCCCCTACGCGCGCGTGCTCGGCGACCGGTCCATGCCGGGCGCCCAGTGGTTCCCCGGCGCCACGCTGAACTACGCCGAACACGCCCTGCGCGCGGCCGCCACCCGCGCGGACGAACCGGCCCTCCTGTACGTCGACGAGACCCACGAGCCGACCCCCGTCACCTGGGCCGAGCTGCGCCGCCAGGTCGGCTCCCTCGCCGCCGGACTGCGTGCCCTCGGCGTACGCCCGGGGGACCGCGTCAGCGGCTACCTCCCCAACGTCCCGCAGGCCGTGGTCGCCCTCCTCGCCACCGCCGCCGTGGGCGGCGTGTGGACCTCGTGCGCGCCCGACTTCGGCGCCCGCAGCGTCCTGGACCGCTTCCAGCAGGTCGAACCCGTCGTCCTGTTCACCGTCGACGGCTACCGCTACGGCGGCAAGGAACACGACCGCCGCGACACCGTCGCCGAACTCCGCCGCGAACTGCCCACCCTCCGTGCGGTGATCCACATCCCGCTCCTCGGCACCGAGGCCCCCGACGGCGCGCTGGACTGGGAGACCCTGACCGCCGCGGACACGGAGCCCGTCTTCGAGCAGGTGCCCTTCGACCACCCCCTGTGGGTGCTCTACTCCTCCGGCACCACCGGCCTGCCCAAGGCCATCGTCCAGTCCCAGGGCGGCATCCTGGTCGAACACCTCAAGCAGCTCGGCCTGCACTGCGACCTCGGCCCCGAGGACCGCTTCTTCTGGTACACCTCGACCGGCTGGATGATGTGGAACTTCCTCGTCTCCGGCCTGCTCACCGGCACCACGATCGTCCTCTACGACGGCAGCCCCGGCTTCCCGGCCACGGACGCCCAGTGGCGCATCGCGGAACGCACCGGCGCCACCTTCTACGGCACCTCCGCCGCCTACGTCATGGCCTGCCGCAAGGCAGACGTCCACCCGGCCCTTGACCTGGACCTCTCCGCCGTCCAGTGCGTCGCCACCACCGGCTCACCGCTCCCGCCCGACGGCTTCCGCTGGCTGCACGACGAGTTCGCCGCGAGCGGCGCCGACCTGTGGATCGCCTCCGTCAGCGGCGGCACCGACGTGTGCTCCTGCTTCGCGGGCGCCGTCCCCACCCTCCCGGTGCACATCGGCGAACTCCAGGCCCCCGGCCTCGGCACCGACCTGCAGTCCTGGGACCCGAGCGGCAGCCCCCTCACCGACGAGGTCGGCGAACTGGTCGTCACCCATCCCATGCCCTCGATGCCGATCCGCTTCTGGAACGACCCCGACGGCAGCCGCTACCACGACAGCTACTTCGACACCTACCCCGGCGTCTGGCGGCACGGCGACTGGATCACCCTCACCTCACGCGGCTCCGTCGTCATCCACGGACGCTCCGACTCCACCCTCAACCGGCAGGGTGTCCGCATGGGCTCGGCCGACATCTACGAAGCCGTCGAGCGGCTCCCCGAGATCAGGGAATCCCTCGTCATCGGCATCGAGCAGCCCGACGGCGGCTACTGGATGCCCCTCTTCGTGCACCTGGCACCCGGGGCCGCCCTCGACGACACCCTCCTCGACCGCATCAAGCAGACCATCCGCGCCAACCTGTCCCCGCGCCACGTCCCCGACGAGGTCATCGAGGTGCCCGGCATCCCGCACACCCTGACCGGCAAACGCATCGAGGTCCCGGTCAAGCGCCTCCTTCAGGGCACCCCGCTGGACAAGGCCGTCAACCCCGGCTCCATCGACAACCTCGACCTGCTCCACTTCTACGAGGACCTCGCCCGCAAACGCTCCTGACCAGGACACCGACGAGCCGGCCGCCCCGCGCGGCGGCCGGCTCCCGCGCCCGCCCGACGCCGTTGTCAGTGCCGCCGATTACTGTGAGTGAGCATTGATCGACCGTGCGCAGGGGGAAACATGGCGCACACCGGCCAGACCGACCAGACGATGCGGCGCGTCCTGCGCCGTGAAATCGCGGGCACCATCGGACTGCTCACCGACGAACACGACTTCCGCGCCATGCGGCGCTACCGCAGCTTCACCTTCCACGACCACGCCGCATACCTCCGCCAGGTGGAAGCCCTCCTCAGGGCCCGCGCGGCACAGGGCTCCCACACCACGGTCGCGCTCTTCGACCCGGAGGAGTACGCCGCCTTCTGCACGGCGGCGGGCCTCGAAGCCGACGCCCCCGCCAGCCGCGCCCGCTTCACCGCCGAACTCGCGGCCCACGGCCCCACCCTGCCGTACGAGGGCCAGCCCCTCACCGACCTGCTCCCCGCCCTCGTCGACGAAGCCGTCCGCCAGGCCACCTGGGAGTACACATCGAGCCTGCTCGCCCGCCTCGGCAGCTGCGCCACCTGCGGCGAGGACCTCGGCCGGGCCGCCTTCACCCGCGCCTCCCGTCTCCTGGGCCGCGTCCTGGAAACGGCCCCACCAGGCAGCCGGCACCTGGTCTGCAGCGTCTCCGGCCACCCGGAGGAGACCTTGGTCGCCGCCCTCCTCGTCGACGAGGACACCGACGGCACCCCGCACTTCGACGAGGCCGAGGCCCTGGAGTTCACCAGCGTTCTCGCCCTCGGCCTGGCGACCCACAGCCCCGGCGGACTCGTGATGCGCGTCAGCCCGCCCCACGGCCCCGACCGCATCCACGGCTGGCGCCTGCGCGGATACGGCCTCGTACCCCTCACCGCAGCCGAGGTCTTCGACGCCTACTGCACCGACGTCGAGTCCGGCGACCTCGTCTCCCCGGAATCCAACGTCGACTACTGCGCCCCGCCCGACCTGGGGGACGACCGCCTGCCCCCGGACCAC
Organism: Streptomyces sp. NPDC042336; assembly: GCF_055581985.1. Classification (NCBI taxonomy): domain Bacteria; kingdom Bacillati; phylum Actinomycetota; class Actinomycetes; order Kitasatosporales; family Streptomycetaceae; genus Streptomyces; species Streptomyces sp. NPDC042336. Next base: position 439,334 of record NZ_JBVJEA010000004.1, read on the forward strand.
CACCACTGAACGCGTGCGGGGCGCCCCACCCCAAGGTGGAACGCCCCGCACCACAGCGACAACGGCAGCCGCATCCGGCCCCTACTCGCCGGACAGCACCGCCTGGGCCGCGTTCCGCGCCTCCTCGGCACTGTCGGCCGCCCGGGCGGCCGACGCGGCCCGCTCGCACTGCGCCAGCGTGAACTTCGCCAGCGTCGCCCGCACGTACGGCAGCGACGCCGCACCCATGGACAGGGAGGTGACACCGAGACCGGTCAGCACACACGCCAGCAGCGGATCCGAGGCGGCCTCACCACAGACACCGCAGCTCTTGCCCTCGGCCTTCGCCGCCTCGGCCGACAGCGCGACCAGGTCGAGCAGCGCCGGCTGCCACGGGTCCTGCAGCCGGGACACCGCGCCCACCTGACGGTCGGCGGCGAAGGTGTACTGCGCGAGGTCGTTCGTCCCCAGCGACAGGAACTCGACCTCCTGCAGCACGGAACGCGCCCGCAGCGCGGCCGACGGGATCTCCACCATCGCGCCGAACTTCGCCCGCAGGCCCGCCTCCCGGCACGCGTCGGCGAACGCCTTGGCGTCGGCCCGGTCCGCCACCATCGGCGCCATGACCTCGAGGTGGACCGGCAGGCCCTCCGCCGCCTTCGCCAGCGCCGTCAGCTGCGTACGCAGCACGTCCGGGTGGTCGAGCAGCGTCCGCAGGCCCCGCACGCCGAGCGCGGGGTTCGGCTCGTCACCCGGGGTGAGGAAGTCCAGCGGCTTGTCGGCACCGGCATCCAGTACTCGCACGACGACCCGGCCCTCCGGGAAGGCCTCCAGGACCTGGCGGTAGGCGGTGACCTGCTTCTCCTCCGACGGCGCGTTCTCGCTGTCGTCGAGGAACAGGAACTCGGTCCGGAACAGGCCGACACCCTCCGCGCCGGCCTCGACCGCCGCGGGCACGTCGGCGGGACCACCGATGTTCGCCAGCAGCGGCACCTTGTGACCGTCCGAGGTCGCACCCGGCCCCGTCGCGGCGGCCAGCGCGGCCTTGCGCTCGGCGGCCTCGGCCGCCAGCCGCGCCTTCTTCTCCTCACCCGGGTTCACGAAGACCTCCCCGGTGCTGCCGTCGACGGCGACGACGGTCCCCTCGGGAAGCTCACCGGCGCCCGGCAGGGCCACCACGGCAGGCACACCGAGCGCCCGCGCGAGAATCGCGCTGTGGCTGGTCGGCCCACCCTCCTCCGTGACGAATCCCAGGACGAGCGTCGGGTCGAGCAGCGCGGTGTCGGCCGGCGCCAGATCCCGCGCGATGAGCACGTACGGCTCGTCGCTGTCCGGGACACCCGGCATCGGCACCCCGAGCAGACGGGCGACGATACGATTCCGCACGTCGTCCAGGTCCGCCACGCGGCCGGCCAGGTACTCCCCGGCACCGGCCAGCAGGGCACGGTACGCGGCGAAGGCGTCGTACACGGCGCGCTCGGCCGTGCTCCCGACGGTGATCCGCCGCTCCACGTCCGCCATCAGCTCGGGGTCCTGGGCCATCATGGCCTGCGCCTCGAGCACGGCCTGGGCCTCGCCCCCGGCCAGATTGCCGCGCGCCATCAGATCGGCCGCCACAGCTTCCACGGCCTTGCGTGCGCGCCCCTGCTCACGCTCCGCGTCCTCGGCCGAAATCTGCTTTGCCGGCGGCTCCAGGACCGCCGTCCCCATGTGCCGAACCTCGCCGATCGCCACACCGTGGCTCACGCCGACGCCTCGCAGCGTTGTCTCCATCTCACCCGTCCCGATAGTGCGGCGGGTCCCGCCGCCGCGGTGGTTGTCCTGCCGGCCGTCGATGCCGCCGTGTGACGGCATTGACGTCACTTCCAGAGGAAGAGACTCTCGCCGGCCTTCACGTCGCCGTCCTCACGGAGATCGGTGAGCGCCTCGGCGGTGGCCTCCAGAGCCACGATCGGGCAGACCGGCGACTTGCCCGCGGCCTCGACCGCGGCCGGGTTCCAGCGCACCACGCCCTGACCGCGCACGACGGTGTCGCCCTTGTTCACGAGCAGTTCGAAGCCTTCGCCGTTCAGTTGCACGGTGTCGATGCCGAGGTGGGTCAGGACGCCGTGCCCGCTCTCGTCGACGACGACGAAGGCGTGCGGGTGCAGAGAAACGATGACGCCGTCGACCGGAGCGACCGCCTCGGAGGGCTCCCGCACGGGGTCGATGGCGGTGCCCGGGCCGACCATGGCCCCGGAGAAGACGGGATCGGGCACAGCGGCCAGGCCGATGGCGCGTCCTGCGAGCGGGGACGAGACGGTGGTCATGGGAAGCCTCCCAGGGCGGGGATCTGTACGGGCCGTCACTGCCTGTCCCGGACGGCACACTGAGCAGCAGGGTATGTCATAGGAAGTACCGGTTCCGCATGTGTGTTCCGATTAGAGGTCTAGACCACACTCCTCACGGATTTGCACCCGTTCTGCGGCCCCGTGTACAGTCTCTAGTCCTGCCTGAGGTTGAGCGATGCACAGCAAGGCGTCCTCGCCCCGGCAGTACCCAACTCATCAGATCCTATCGCTGGATCACCTTCTGCATGTCCGCAGGACGGTGGTCAAGAGCACCGGGAAAGCCTGATAGTGTTGGAAACACCGAAGGGAAGCGCCCGGAGGAAAGCCGCGAGAGAATCTCTCGGGTGAGTACAAAGGAAGCGTCCGTTCCTTGAGAACTCAACAGCGTGCCAAAAGTCAACGCCAGATATGTTGATACCCCGACCTGATCGGATCTC
>NZ_JBVJEA010000005.1:0-428349 GCF_055581985.1 Streptomyces sp. NPDC042336
GAGATCCGATCAGGTCGGGGTATCAACATATCTGGCGTTGACTTTTGGCACGCTGTTGAGTTCTCAAGGCACGGACGCTTCCTTTGTACTCACCCTCTCGGGCTTTCCTCCGGGCGCTTCCCTTCGGTCTTGCGTTTCCGACTCTATCAGATCTTTCCGATCCGATTTCCTCGGTGCTTTCCAGGTTCCCGCTTTCGCGTTTCCCTTTCCGGCGGCTCCGACTTTATCAGAAGTTCCGGGCCGGTCTGGCCGGCGTTGGTTTCCGATTAATCGGGAGAGTGCTTCGTCGAATTCAGAGATTCGGAGAAGCTGATAGATGTTCACTGTTGCCCTCTGGGGTGAACCCATCTCCAGGCAACTGTTCTAATCTACCTCCCCGCTCGCGCCGTGTCAACGGCTCTTGCGGGAACGAAGAGGACAGTAGCAGCTCACACGGGGTGGATGCACATCAGGCGGCCGTTGGCACGGTGGCGCTGCGTTCGGCTTCCTCGACGTCGCCCGTGCCGCCGGCGCGGACGGCCCGGCCGCCCAGGACGTAGACATACGCGAGGAAGGTCAGCTCGGCGACGATTCCGATGGTGATGCGGGCCCAGGTGGGCAGGCCGGACGGGGTGACGAAGCCTTCGATGGCGCCGGACACGAAGAGGACGAGGGCCAGGCCGACCGCCATGCCGATGGCCGCCCTGCCCTCTTCGGCGAGAGCGGTGCGGCGGGTACGGGGCCCTGGGTCGATGAGGGTCCAGCCGAGGCGCAGACCCGTGCCGGCGGCGACGAACACCGCCGTCAGTTCGAGCAGGCCGTGCGGCAGGACCAGGCCGAGGAAGGTGTCCAGGCGGCCGGCCGACGACATCAGGCCGAAGCCCACGCCGAGGTTGAGCATGTTCTGGAAGAGGATCCAGATGACGGGCAGGCCCAGGAAGACGCCCAGGATGAGGCAGAGCGCGGCGGCCCAGGCGTTGTTCGTCCACACCTGTGCGGCGAACGAGGCCGCCGGGTTGCTGGAGTAGTACGTCTCGTACTGGCCGCCGGGGCGGGTGAGCTCGCGCAGCTCGCTCGGTGCGGCGATGGTGGACTGCACCTCCGGGTGGGTGCCGATCCACCAGCCCAGAAGGGCCGCGACGGCGGTCGAAAGGAGAGCGGTGGGGACCCACCAGTGGCGGGCCCGGTAGACGGCCGCCGGGAACTGCTGGGTCAGGAACCGCGTGACGTCGCGCCAGGAGGCGCGTCGGGTGCCTGTCACGACACTGCGCGCGCGTGCCACCAGTTGGCTGAGCCGTCCGGTCAGCTGGGGATCGGGTGCGCTGGACTGGATCAGGGACAGGTGCGTGGCCGCGCGCTGGTACAGGGCGACGAGTTCGTCGGTCTCGGGACCGGTCAGCCGGCGCCGGCGCCGGAGGAGGGCGTCGAGGCGGTCCCACTCCGCGCGGTGGGCGGAGACGAAGACGTCGAGGTCCATCGGTGTGCCTGCTCCTCGGCTATCGTCGGCGGCTCGTCGTGGATCAGCTTGTCGTACTGCGGCGCGGTGCGTCCTCAGCTTGGCAGACTGGCGGGGACGGGGGCAGTCAGGGGAAGGACGGCGGGCGTGAGCGAGCTGGTGACGGGCGAGGCGGTGGCGCTGGAGCTGCGTCCCGCGAGGCTGCCCAGCAGGGCACTGGCCGTCCTGCTCGACCTGGTGGTGGCCGTGGCCGTCTATATGGCGGTGACCGTCGCGCTGATGGCGTCCACCTCCTCCCTGGACGTGGCGGCGCAGACCGCGCTGTCGATCGCGACCTTCGTCCTCGTGCTGGTGGGCGGTCCGATCGCCGTGGAGACACTCAGCCACGGGCGGTCGCTCGGGAAGATGGCGTGCGGGCTGCGGGTGGTGCGGGACGACGGCGGGCCGATCCGGTTCCGGCACTCGCTGGTGCGGGGACTGATCGGGGTGATCGAGATCCTCATGACGCTCGGGGTCATCGCCTGTGTCGCCTCTCTGGTGTCCGCGCGGGGGCGGCGGCTCGGCGACGTGTTCGCGGGCACGCTCGTCGTGCGGGAGCGGGTGCCGTTCTCTTCGGCGGGCTTCATGCCGCCGCCTCCGCCGTGGCTCGCGGGGCGGTTCTCCGGGCTCGACCTGTCCTCGGTGCCCGACGATCTGTGGCTTGCCGTCCGTCAGTACCTGGCGCGGATGGGACAGCTGGATCCGCGCGTCGGCTGGGCCATGGCCGAACGGCTCGCCGGCGATGTGGCGGCGCGTACGGGCGCTCCGGTGCCGGCCGAGGTTCCGCCGCCCGCGTATCTGGCGGCGGTGCTGCAGGAGAGGCAGGCCCGCGAGGCCTGGCGGGCCTTCGGCGGCGCTCCGGCGGCCGGCGGGACCGCCGCATCGGGGCGGGTGGTGCCGGAGGCTCCCGCACCCGCGGCTCCGCCCCCTGCGCCCGCTGCCCCGCCGACTGCCCCGCCCCCCGCGCCGTCACCGGGTGGCCGCCCCGAGGTGCCGCGTGCCGTGCCGTCGGACGGCCGCTCCGGGACCGGGTTCGTGCCGCCGGCGTAGGCACGGGCGCCGGGCCAGGTCTCACGGGAACACGGACGGTGGTGACTCCAGGTCCTCCAGCTCGACGCCGGGGGCCGCGAGTACGACGTCGCCGGCGATGTGCACGGACTGCTGCTCGCCGGTGTCCAGGGCTGTGACCTGGTATTCGTCCACGGTGAGGGGGCCGTTGTCAGTGGCGTGTGCTTCTCTGTTCAGCAAGGCCCAGGACTGGTCCACGGTGCGGGGGGCGAGGACCGGGTCGGTGAGGGCGACGAGGCGTACGCGGGTGGCCGGTTCGGAGGGGGTGAGGCGCAGGAGGCGGGTGACGGCGACGAGGAAGGCCGGGGATGTGCCGGTGAAGGCGTGGGCGCGCGCATTGCCTTCGGTGGCGTGGACTCCGGTCGGGTCGGTACGGACCCAGGTGACGCCGTCGATGGCGGCGCCGCGGACCTGCCAGTCGGCGGCGTGGAGTTCGAGGCGGATGGGCCGGCCGAGGTCGTCGAGGGCGAGGTCGACGGAGCCGTGGTGAGCCCCGGTGGGCGTGGTCAGCCGGGAGACGTAGCGCCAGCCGGAAGGGCCGGGGGCGCACTGGAAGTGTTCTTCCGCGAGGGGGGTGCGATCATGCGGATCGTGGAGCGAATAACGGCCGCGGGGCATGGGTGTCCTGGGTGGTGACGGGCTGGTCCGGCCGCTGATGCGGACGCGGCGCCAATGGGGCAGGCCCCCGGCACGGGGGTGCGGGGGCCTGCCTCGGAGGAACCGGTGACTCAGTAGCGGTAGTGGTCCGCCTTGTAGGGGCCCTCGACCTTGACGCCGATGTACTCGGCCTGCTCCGGGCGGAGCGTGGTCAGCTTGACGCCGAGGGCGTCGAGGTGGAGCCGGGCGACCTTCTCGTCCAGGTGCTTGGGCAGCACGTAGACGTCGGTCGGGTACTCGTCGGGCTTGGTGAACAGCTCGATCTGGGCCAGGGTCTGGTCCGCGAAGGAGTTGGACATCACGAACGACGGGTGGCCGGTGGCGTTGCCCAGGTTCAGCAGGCGGCCCTCGGACAGGACGATGAGGACCTTGCCGTCGGGGTAGGTCCAGGTGTGGACCTGGGGCTTGACCTCGTCCTTGACGATGCCCGGGGTCTTGGCGAGGCCGGCCATGTCGATCTCGTTGTCGAAGTGGCCGATGTTGCCGACGATGGCCTGGTGCTTCATCTTGGCCATGTCCGAGGCCATGATGATGTCCTTGTTGCCGGTCGTGGTGACGAAGATGTCGGCCTTGTCGACGACCTCGTCCAGCGTGGTGACCTGGTAGCCGTCCATCGCCGCCTGCAGGGCGCAGATCGGGTCGATCTCGGTGATGATCACGCGGGCGCCCTGGCCGCGCAGGGACTCCGCGCAGCCCTTGCCGACGTCGCCGTAGCCGCAGACGACGGCGGTCTTGCCGCCGATCAGGACGTCGGTGGCGCGGTTGATGCCGTCGATCAGGGAGTGGCGGCAGCCGTACTTGTTGTCGAACTTCGACTTGGTGACCGCGTCGTTGACGTTGATCGCCGGGAACAGGAGGGTGCCGTCGCGGTGCATCTCGTACAGGCGGTGGACGCCGGTCGTGGTCTCCTCGGTCACGCCGCGGATCTCGGACGCCAGCTGGGTCCACTTCTGAGGGCTCTCGCTGACCGTGCGGGTGAGGAGTTCCAGGATGACGCGGTGCTCGTCGGACTCGGCGGTGTCGACCGAGGGGACCTTGCCGTCCTTCTCGTACTCGACGCCCTTGTGGACGAGGAGGGTGGCGTCACCGCCGTCGTCCAGGATCATGTTCGGGCCGCCGGTGGGGGTGTCCGGCCAGGTCAGCGCCTGCTCCGTGCACCACCAGTACTCCTCCAGAGTCTCGCCCTTCCAGGCGAAGACCGGGACGCCCTGCGGGTTGTCGGGCGTGCCGTTCGGGCCGACGGCAATGGCGGCGGCCGCGTGGTCCTGGGTGGAGAAGATGTTGCAGGAGGCCCAGCGGACCTCGGCGCCGAGGGCGACCAGGGTCTCGATGAGCACGGCGGTCTGCACGGTCATGTGCAGGGAGCCGGTGACGCGGGCGCCGGCGAGCGGCTGGGTCTCGGCGTACTCCTTGCGGATCGCCATCAGGCCCGGCATCTCGTGCTCGGCCAGGGTGATCTCCTTGCGGCCGAACGCGGCCAGGGAGAGGTCGGCGACCTTGAAGTCCTGTCGGTTGTCGACAGTCGTCATTACGGGCTGCTCCTCGGGTTGGGTCGAGGTGGGTACGGCTGACCTGCGCGGCGGCGGACACAGGGGTGCCCAGAAGAGGACACAGGCATGCCCGCGTACGCGCAGCGCAGTCCGTCGGAGGCCCTCTCTCCCTCGGCCGGTCCGTCGTGGACCGCCCGACCGCCATCAGCAGCGACGTCTGGCTCCGTCCCAAGCTACACCGCGGGCGCCCGCCGTCCCCAGTCCGCCTCCGAACACTTCCGGACGTTCACGCAGGGTGATGACGGGCGCCGGATGGTCGTTCAGTGGGCGGCGGGCGGGGTGGTCGGGCCGCCGGGGGTCGCCTCGGGGTCGGGGCCCTTGGCGGCCTCGGACTCGCTGTAGATGTCCGGTTCCAGGTAGATGACGCGGGCGATCGGGACCGCCTCGCGGATGCGCGACTCGGCGGCGTCGATCGCGGAGGCGATCTCCGTGGCGGTGCCGTCGTGCCGGACGGCGATCTTGGCGGCGACGAGCAGTTCCTCGGGGCCGAGGTGGAGGGTGCGCATGTGGATGATGCCGGTGACGGTGTCGCCGGCGACGACCGCGGCCTCGATCTGCTGGACCACCTCGGTGCCGGCGGCCTCGCCGAGCAGCAGGGACTTGGTCTCGGCGGCGAGGACCAGCGCGATCAGGATGAGCAGGACGCCGATGCACAGGGTGCCGATGCCGTCCCAGACGCCGTCGCCGGTGAGCAGGGCGAGGCCGACACCGCCGAGGGCGAGGATCAGACCGACCAGGGCGCCCAGGTCCTCCAGGAGGACGACCGGCAGCTCCGGGGCCTTGGCGTGGCGGATGAACTCCTTCCAGGACTTCTTGCCGCGCAGCGGGTTGGACTCCTTGATGGCGGTCCGGAAGGAGAAGCCCTCGGCGATGATCGCGAAGACCAGGACGCCCACCGGCCAGTACCAGTGCTCCAGTTCGTGCGGGTGCTTGATCTTCTCGTAGCCCTCGTAGAGGGCGAACATGCCGCCGACCGAGAAGAGCACGATGGAGACGAGGAAGGCGTAGATGTAGCGCTCGCGGCCGAAGCCGAAGGGGTGTTGCGGGGTGGCCTCGCGCTGGGCCCGCTTGCCGCCCAGGAGCAGCAGGCCCTGGTTGCCGGAGTCGGCGACGGAGTGCACGGACTCGGCGAGCATCGAGGACGATCCGCTGAAGAGGAACGCCACGAATTTCGCTACCGCGATCGAGAGGTTGGCGAGCAGTGCCGCCACGATCGCCCTGGTGCCGCCTGACGCGCTCATGTGTCGCGTTGTCCCTTCGCCTGCATCTGCTTCGCCTGCATCTGCTGTGTCTGCATCTGCTGTGTCTGCGTCCGTACGCCGGTGGGGGCACGGCCGGCGGGTGACCGGCTTTGCCCCTCCTTTGCGGTGCGCCATTGTTGCAGCCCGTGCGGGCCCCGACGTGCCGGATGCCCCGTCGGGCGCGGGTCAGACGCGCACGGTGGCCCGGAAGAGCGTGCCGCTTCCGGACACTTCGGCCTTTTCGTGCGCCGGGACGAAGACGGAGCGGCCGGGGGCGAGTTCGTGTTCGCCGGCCCGTACGGTGCCCGCCGTGCAGAGCAGGATCTGCGGGGTGGGCAGGGTGAGGTCGTGGGCGCCGGACCCCTCGGGCAGGACGTAGCGGGAGAGGCGGAACTCGTCGATCGGGGTGTCGTAGACCTCCTCGCCGTCGGGGGACGCCTCCGGGCGCAGGATGCCGGGGTCGCCCGCCTCGAAGCGGACGATGCGCAGGAGTTCGGGGACGTCGACGTGCTTGGGGGTGAGGCCGCAGCGCAGGACGTTGTCGGAGTTGGCCATGATCTCGACGCCCAGGCCGTTCAGGTAGGCGTGCGGGATGCCGGCGCCCAGGTAGAGGGCCTCGCCGGGCTGGAGCCGGACGTGGTTGAGGAGCATCGCGGCGAGGACGCCGGGGTCGCCCGGGTAGTGGTGGGCGATGTCGGCGTACGGCCGGTAGGCGCCGCCGAGGCGGTCGCAGGCGGCCGCGGTCTCGGTGACCGTGCGGGACATCTCCTCGGGGTCGGCGGTGAGGATCGCGGTGAGGACCTCGCGCAGCGCGGCGTCCTCGGGGTGGGCGCGCAGCAGGTCGACGTACGGCTTGAGCGAGGCGACGCCGAGGCCGTCGAGCAGGTCGGCCGTGTCGGCCGGGGCGCGGAAGCCGCACAGGCCGTCGAACTCGGTGAGGGCGCAGATCAGTTCGGGCTTGTGGTTGGCGTCCTTGTAGTTGCGGTGCGGGGCGTCCAGGGGGACGCCCCGGCGCTCCTCGTCCTCGTAACCGGCCCTGGCCTGGGCGAGGTCGGGGTGGACCTGGAGGGAGAGCGGGGCCCCGGCGGCCAGGAGCTTGAGGAGGAAGGGCAGCCGAGGGCCGAACCTGGCCACGGAGGCGGCGCCCAGTTCCTTCTCGGGGTCGGCGTCGACGACCTCGGCGAGCGTGCCCCGGCCGGTGCGGGAGGGGGCGCCGGGGTGGGCGCCCATCCACATCTCCGCCTGCGGTTCGCCGGTCGGCTCGGTCCCGAGGAGGGTCGGAATCGCGGTGGTGGAACCCCAGGCGTAGGGGCGGACGGTGTTGTCGAGGCGGTCCATGAGCTCTCTCTGCGGGTGCGTGCGGGTGCGTGGGCGATGGTGCGCCGGGGTCAGGCTCCCGAGGCGAGCGCCAGGTAGACGGCGGCGAAATCCGTGATGGCGATCAGTTCGGCGAGGGTCTCCAGTTCGCCGCCCGCTTCCGGCTCCAGTTCGCTGATCGGCGTGTCGTGTCCGAGGGCCAGGTCACGGGCGCTGGGCGCGGCGGTGAGTCCGCCGCTGGGACGGTCGCGGAGCAGCACTACACGCGCGCGCAGGGCGGCCGGCTCCTCGACGCGGTCGCGGAAGAAGTCGTCGGGGTCGGCTCCGGCGGCGAGTCGGCCGGCGAGCAGTGCGCTGTGCGCGGCCAGCGCCTCGGGGAGGTCGGCGACGACCGCGGGGGTGCCGGACAGTTCGGCGAGGGCGGCGGCGAAACGGCGGCCGGCGGGCCCGGCGGAGGTGCCCTCGGTCCAGACGACGGGGAGGGATTCGGCCAGTTCGGACGCCAGGGTCTTGGCGGGGTTGCTGTAGGTCACGATGGCGGGTCCGCAGCGTTCGGCGACGGCGTCGAGGCGGTCGGCGACCTTCTCCACGACCTCGGGCGGCGCCTCGAGCACGCCGGTGCGGTCCAGCAGCGCGAGAAGCGGGGTGAGCAGCGCCCACAGGACGCCGGGGGTGGCACCGGCGAGGGGCTCGTCGTGGTCGTAGAGGGCGGTCGCCATCGGGATGAACAGGCCGCGCGAGGCGCTCACCGAATCGCTGAGCGGGGAGCGGGCGGGGGCGACGGCCACGACCGTGCAGCCCCGGCGGTATGCCTGTTCGGCGAGCAGGGCGAGACCCGGCTCGGCGCCGTCGGGGGTGGCGATCAGCAGGAGGTCCACGGAACCGGCCCAGCCGGGCAGCTCCCAGCGCAGGGCGCCCGCGGCGGGGGCAACGCCGGTGGGGGCGAGACGGGTGACGGGGCTGCCCGCGCCGGCGAGGGTGCCGAGGAGGTCGGCGGCGTGGGTGGCGGCGGCGCCGGGGCCCGCGATCAGTACGGCACGCGGGCGGCCGTCCGGCTTGAGGTTGCCGACGCCGGCCTCGGCGGCGTGCCGGGCGGCGGTGCGGACGCGGGCACCGGCCTCGGCGGCGCCGCGGAGCAGACCGCGGCGGTCGGCCTCGGTCAGGCGCTCCGGGGCGTCGAGGAGCGATTCGTCGAGCATGGCGGCAGGTCTCCGATCGCCGGGGGCGTTCGTTCGATTGCGCGGGGTCGTCGCCGGGTTGCCGGTGCCTGGCCGGCGGTTACTCGGGGCGGCGGGCCTCGTCGACGAGGAGGACGGGGATGCCGTCGCGCACCGGGTACGCCAGGCCGCAGTCCTGGCCGGTGCAGATCAGCTCCGTGTCCTGCTCCTTGAGGGGGGCGTGGCAGGCCGGGCAGGCGAGGATCTCCAGGAGGCCGGCTTCGAGCGGCATGGGGGGGTTCCCTTCGGGGGCGGTGGGGCGTGTGTGGATGTGCTGGTCAGGGTACCGCCGGGGCGGACCGGTGCGGGTGGCCCACGGTGAATCCGGCGTCGGTGCAGGGGCGGTCACGCGGGCCTGCGCTGCCGCTGCCGCGGCTAGGCGCGGATGATCGCCAGTGCCTCGTCGCGGACCTTGGTCATCGTCGCCTCGTCACGTGCCTCCGCGTTGAGGCGGAGCAGGGGCTCGGTGTTGGACGGGCGGACGTTGAACCACCAGTCGGCGGCGGTGACGGTGAGGCCGTCCAGCTCGTCCACGGTGACGTCGTCGCGGCCCTCGTACGCGGCCCGGATCGCGTCGAGGCGGGCCCGCTGGTCGTCGACGGTGGAGTTGATCTCGCCGGAGCCGGCGTAGCGGTCGTACGCGGCGACCAGGGCGGACAGCGGGCCGTCCTGCTCGCCGAGGGCGGCGAGGACGTGGAGGGCGGCCAGCATGCCGGTGTCGGCGTTCCAGAAGTCGCGGAAGTAGTAGTGCGCGGAGTGCTCGCCGCCGAAGATGGCGCCGGTCCTGGCCATCTCGGCCTTGATGAACGAGTGGCCCACGCGCGTGCGTGCCGGTGTCCCGCCGTTCTCCCGCACGACCTCCGGGACCGACCGGGAGGTGATCAGGTTGTGGATGACCGTGCCCGTGCCGCCGTTGCGGGCCAGCTCGCGGGCGGCCACGAGGGCGGTGACGGCGGACGGGGAGACCGGGTCGCCGTTCTGGTCGACGACGAAGCAGCGGTCGGCGTCGCCGTCGAAGGCGAGGCCGAGGTCGGCGCCCTCCTCGCGGACGCGCTGCTGGAGGTCGACGAGGTTGGCCGGGTCGAGCGGGTTGGCCTCGTGGTTGGGGAAGGTGCCGTCCAGTTCGAAGTACATCGGCACGAGGTCGAGGGGCAGGCCGGCGAAGACCGTGGGGACGGTGTGACCGCCCATGCCGTTGCCCGCGTCGACGACGACCCTGAGGGGCCGGATGCCGGTGAGGTCGACGAGGGAGCGCAGGTGGGCCGCGTAGTCGGCGAGCGTGTCGCGCCGGGTCACCGTGCCCGGACGGGACGCGGGCTCGGGGGCGCCGGAGTCGCTCCAGCGTTCCACCAGGGCGCGTATCTCGGCGAGGCCGGTGTCCTGGCCGACCGGCGCGGCGCCCGCGCGGCACAGCTTGATGCCGTTGTACCGCGCTGGGTTGTGCGACGCCGTGAACATGGCGCCCGGCAGGCCGAGCGCGCCGGAGGCGTAGTACAGCTGGTCGGTGGAGCACAGGCCGATCCCGGTCACGTCGGCGCCGCGGGCCGCGGCCCCGCGCGCGAAGGCGCCGGACAGGCCCGGGGACGAGGGCCGCATGTCGTGGCCGACCACGATGGCGCCCGCGCCGGTCAGCTCGGCGAAGGCCGCGCCGAACAGCTCGGCCAGCGACTCGTCCCACTGGTCCGGTACGACACCGCGCACGTCGTACGCCTTCACGATCTGCGACAGATCAGCAGCCACGGCCAACCTTCCTGAAAGTCCTGTCGGAGCCCACAAACTACCCGCAGGCACCGACCGGCCGCCCGGGCGGTTCCCGAAGGTCAGGGCAGCATCCAGCCCAGAGCCGCCGTGGACTGCCCGACGACGATCAGGCACATGAGGAGCAGCAGGCCGAGGCTCCAGGGCAGCACCTTGCGCAGCAGGTCGCCCTCGCGGCCCGCGAGTCCGACGGCGGCGCAGGCAATGGTGAGGTTCTGCGGGGAGATCATCTTGCCGAGGACACCGCCGGAGCTGTTGGCGGCGGCCAGCAGTTCGGGCGAGAGGCCTGACTCCCGCGCGGCGGTCACCTGGAGGGCGCCGAAAAGGGCGTTGGCCGAGGTGTCGGAGCCGGAGACGGCGACGCCGAACCAGCCGAGCACCGGGGAGAGGAAGGCGAGCCCGGCGCCCGCGGCGGCGACGAAGTGGCCGATGGTGGCGGCCTGTCCGGAGAGGTTCATGACGTAGGCGAGGGCGAGGACCGAGGTGACGGTGAGGATCGCGAACCGCAGTTCGTGCACGGTCGCGAGCCACTCCCTGACCGCCACGCGCGCGTGCACGCCGAGGACGACGGCCGTGGCCAGCCCGGCGAACAGCACGAGCGTGCCGCCGGTGGAGACGATCGGCCAGGAGAAGACGTTGCCGCCGACCGGAGTGCCGTCGGGGCCGACCACGTCGAGGAACGGCCAGTCGTAGGACTGCGTGGCCTTCGCCAGCCAGTCCTTGACCGCCGGGATCTGCGCCACCGAGAAGACGGCGACGATCAGCGCGTACGGCGCGTAGGCGCGCACCACCTCCCGGGCGGGGTCCCGCTCGTCCAGTTCCTCGCTGCGTACGCCGGTCAGTACCGACGCCCGTACGGGCTCGGCGGCGGGCCTGCGGGAGTGCGGTACGGCGACCAGGGCGGCGGCGCCGATCAGGGCGGCGGCGATGTCGGCGAGCTGGGCGGAGACGTAGTTGGAGGCGACGAACTGGGCGACGGCGAAGGCGACTCCGCAGGCCAGCGCGGGGATCCAGGTCTCGCGCAGGCCGCGCCGCCCGTCCACCAGGGCGACCAGGAGCAGCGGTACGACGAGGGCCAGCAGGGGCGTCTGGCGGCCGACCACGGAGGCGACGTCGTCCAGGGGCAGCCCGGTGACCTGGGCGAGCGTCACCACCGGGGTGCCCATCGCGCCGAAGGCGACCGGCGCGGTGTTGGCGACCAGGGACACGACGGCGGCGCGCACGGGGTCGAAGCCGAGGGCGACGAGCATGACCGAGCAGATCGCGACGGGCGCCCCGAACCCGGCGAGGGCCTCCAGCAGGGCGCCGAAGCAGAAGGCGACGACCAGGGCCTGGATGCGGGGGTCGTCGGACAGCCGGCCGAAGGAGCGCCGCAGGATGTCGAAGTGCCGGGTGCGGACCGTCATCCGGTAGACCCACAGGGCGTTCACGACGATCCACAGGATGGGGAAGAGGCCGAAAACCGCTCCCTGGACGGCGCTGGAGGCCGTCTGGTCCAGCGGCATGCCGTAGGCGAGCCAGGCGACCAGTACGGCGGCCAGGAGACCGATGAGGCCCGCCAGGTGCGCCTTCATGCGGACGCCGCCCAGCAGGACGAGGACGATCACCAGTGGCAGGGCCGCCACCAGGGCCGACAGGCCGAGCGAACCGGCGACGGGTTCCAGTTCCTGTACGTACACGCACGCCTCCCCGGATTCCGCCATGCGAAAGCGTTTTCTCGCAGCTTCCGGAATGGTCGTGTCCGCGACAACGAGGCGTCAATGGGTGTGCAGCAACGGATGTGACCGGGAACACGGTGAGTGAATGGTGAAAACCCGCCGAGCGGGGCTCAGTTGTCCGGCGAGCGCAGCACGCGCAGGTGGCCGCGGCGCGCGACCTCCATCGGGTCGGCCGTCCGGGCGCCCCCGGCCTCGGCCGCCCGCTCCTGGGGCCGGGCCGCCTCACGCACCGCGTTGGCGAGCGCCTCCAGGTCGTCGCCGCTGGGGCGGGCCGGGGCGGATCCGTCGAGCAGGCGGACGACCTCCCAGCCGCGGGGGGCGGTGAGGCGCTCGGAGTGCTCGGCGCACAGGTCGTAGCAGTGGGGTTCGGCGTAGGTGGCGAGCGGGCCGAGGACCGCGGTCGAGTCGGCGTAGACGTACGTCAGCGTCGCGACGGCGGGACGGCCGCAGGCGGTGCGCGAACAGCGACGTACAGGGCTCACGATGTTGGACGGTACCGCACTCTTGAGCGGGCCGCGACGACTCTCCACCAGGTCACACCCCCGTGTCGTGGCGTGAAACGACCTGTGGACCCTCCGGAACATTCCCCTTTGACCTGCGCAGACGCCCGTCACGGGGAGCCCGCGCGATGCCGCGGGCGGTCACGACCCGATACAAACAACGACATTTGCCTTGAGTTCCATGGTCGCGAAGAGATACGGAATTGAGCCCAACCTTGGCTGGAATGGTCATCCGGCGACAAGCGGAGCGGGCCGCCGCCACGTCGCCCGCCGTGTGCGCGCGGTCGGGCGCACCGCCCCGGCGGGGACTACCCTTCACCAGTGATGGACAACCCCGTGACGCCCCGTGATGCCGGCCGCCCAGGACCCCGCCGTCGTGATCGCCACGGTCGGGGCATGCGCGGCCCGGTCGCGCCCCCGCAGGTGCCGCTCGCCGCGAGCCGTGGCGAGGTGTTCGCGGACCTGGTGCAGGACTCCGTGGAGCGCCTGGAGCGGCGGTGGCCGCAGCTCGCCGACATCGACTTCCTCGTCCTCGACGTGCCACGCCCGCCCGCGGCCGGGGAGGCGTGGAACGACGAGGCGGTCCCGCTCGGGGGCACGGTGCCCTCGCGGGACGGGCGGCGGGGGCGGGTCGTGGTCTACCGGCGGCCGGTGGAGATCCGGACCAAGGGGCGGGACGAGCGCGCACTGCTGGTGCACGAGGTCGTCGTCGAGCAGGTCGCGGAGCTGCTGGGGCTGACGCCGGAGACGGTGGATCCCCGGTACGGGGAGGACTGAGCGGCGGGGCCCGGTCGCCCCCGCCGCTCCTTGCGCGGTACCGACAGGACCTCTACTTCTGCAGTACCGACAGATCCTCGTCCGCGTTCGGCACCGAGACCGTGCCCCGGTCGTCGGGGAGGGTCTGGACGGTGAAGGCCGCCACGTCGTCGTCCGAGCCCGTCAGGGTGCGGGACGCGTGGACCGGGCCGCCCGAGACGGTCTCGACGGTCAGCGCGTAGGAGCCCTTGAGCCCGGCGGGGACCGGCACGTCGACGTTCTGGGTCGTGCCTGCCTTGATCGTGTACGTCTCGGTCGCGGCCGTGCCGCCCTCGGTGCCCGCCGACGCCGTTACCTTGACCTTCGCGGCC
Source organism: Streptomyces sp. NPDC042336 (assembly GCF_055581985.1). Taxonomy (NCBI): domain Bacteria; kingdom Bacillati; phylum Actinomycetota; class Actinomycetes; order Kitasatosporales; family Streptomycetaceae; genus Streptomyces; species Streptomyces sp. NPDC042336. The sequence goes on from NZ_JBVJEA010000005.1 coordinate 13,628, forward strand.
TCGCCCGGCGCGGACAGGGCCAGCGTCGTGCTCTTGGCGCGGTTGTCCGCGACCGTCGCGCGCGCACCGACCGGGTCGGTGGCCGGGATGAACGCCGACTCCTGCTCGTCGCCCTTGCCCCGCACGACCCGGACGGCCGCCACGACCGGCACGGACCGGTCCGTCGGGGTCAGCACCAGCGAGCCCGCCTCGCCGCGCGTGACCTCGCCGAGGTCGACGCCGGTCGTCATACCGGCCTTGACGTGCACCGTCTCGTGCCCGGCGGGCGTGATCAGCCCGGACGGCGAGGCGAGTCGCACCTTCAGGTCGGCGTCGGTGCCGCCGGGCGTGAACAGCACCAGGCGCACGGCGGTGGCGTCCTTCGGGATGCCCGGCAGCACGAGGTCGCTCGCCGGGTCGGCGGCCGCGCTCAGCCAGTCGCCGCCGGTCTTGTCGTCCAGGGCCTGCACCGCGGCGCCGATCCGCCCGCTGCGCACGCCGACGTGCACGGTCAGGTCGGTCTGCTTCACGTCGCTGAGCGTGGACAGCAGGAGGGACTCGCCGGCGTGCGGCGGCACCGTGACCCCCTCCCCCACCGTGGACTTGAGGGAACCGTCCTTGCCGTACAGCTCGATGTCCACGACGGCCGCCGAGTCGTCCGGGTTCGTCAGGTGCACGTAATCGGTGCGGCCGGTCGCCGTGCTGGCGCCCGGGAACCAGAACTCCGTGTCCGGGGCGGCGCAGTTGACGCCCTGCATGCCACGGCCCGTCCCGGCGGCGACCTCGGTGGTCTGCTGGACCGTCCAGCCCGGCGCGTTGCCGCCCTCGGCGGTGCCGATCAGCGCGGGTGTGTCGGCGCCGGTGGTCTTCCCGCCGACGGGGGTGCCGGGCGCCTTGGGCTGGAGGACCGGCTTCTCCTTCTTCTCGCCCTTGTCGCCGTCCTTGTCGTCCTTGCCGTCCTTGCCGTCCTGGGGGACGGCGGTCTCCGCCGTGGTGAGCGCCGCGCTGCCCTTCTCGTCCGCGCCCTTCGTGACGGGCGTGAAGGACGTGTACGCGGTCTCGGCGAGGTCGGACGTGCTGGGCGCCGGGCACAGCAGGCTGGTGCGCTCCACGGGCAGCCGGGCGGCCGGTGCCGCGGTGTCAGAGCCCGAACCGTCCGGGGCGGACACCGCGGCGAAACCGGTGACGGCGGCGAGCGCCGTCGCACAGGCGATCAGGGACAGGGTCGTGCGCTTCACTGCTGGCTCCCGTCGGGACGCTCACTGCCCGTGCCGTGGGGCTGCTGCTGGGGCTGCTGGGGCTGGGAAGGGTCGTACGGCGTGTCGTATCCGCCCTGGCCGTACGCCTGGTCGAAGGCGGGGTCGTAGCCGCCCTCCTGAGCCGGCGTCGGGTCGCCGTAGGCGTAGGGGTCGTACTGACCCGCCCCGTACTGCGCGCCCTGGTCGCCGTGTCCGCCCTGGTAGGCGTCCGACTGGTACGGGTCCGCCGCCTGGTACGGCTGCTGCCCGTACGCGCCCGGGTCGTACTGCTGGGCGCCCTGGTACTGCTCGCCGCCGTAGCCGCCGTCGTAGGAGCCGTACTGGGCGCCGGTGTACCCCGTCGCGTCCCATTCTCCGTACGCCGGCTGCTGCGGGACCGGCACGGGTGCCGCCACGGGCGGTTCGGGCACCTCGCTGGCGTCTCCCGCGGTCTCCGCTTCGGCCTCGGCCTGGGCCCGCAGCCGCCGCGCCCGGCGGCCTTCGCCCTCGACGGGCTGGGCAGGGACGAGCGGCTCGTCGGGCAGGTCGTCGTCGACGTCGCGGCGCCTGCCGGGCAGGGCGAGGACGACCAGGACGACGGCGAGGAGCCCCTGGGCCCACAGCCAGGCCGTGTGCGTGAACGGGTCGTCGTAGGTGACGTCCAGCCGGCCGCCGGAGGCGGGGAGTTCGAAGCCCTGGGCCCAGCCGTCGACCGTGGTGCGGGTGAGCGGCTTGCCGTCCAGGGTGGCGGTCCAGCCCTCGGCGGCGGTGTCGGCGAGGCGCAGCACGCGGCCGTCGGAGCCCGCCTTGATGTCGGTGTGGATCTCCACGGGGCCGGCCGCCACGGGCTCGGGCCCGCCGCCGCCGGACGCCCCGGCACCGGACTTGCCGCCGGAGACGATGGTCGCGCGCGCGACCTCCTGGTTCACCCGCCACAGTCCGCTGCCGTCCTGCTGGCTGAGCCTGCTCAGTCCCGGCGTGGCGTCCAGGACGCGGGTGACCTCGCGGGGCGCGCCCTTGTGCACGAGCACGTAGCGCACGGCGAACCCGCCGAGCTGGTCGGCCTGGTCGGCGCCGGAGCCGGCCACGAGGTTGGCGACGACCTTGTCGAGGGTGCTGTTCCCGCCGTCCCCGGAGGCCAGTTCGCCGTCGCCGAGGCGGGCGCCGGAGCCGCGGACCAGCATGTAGCCCACGTGCGCGGCGGAGTCGCTGTCGAGGACGAGGGTGCGGGCCTGGTCGCGGGTGTGGCTCTCCTCGGCGACGAACGCGGGCACCTGGACAGGGTCGCGCCGCTCCACCGGGCCGTCGGCGCCGCCGAACATCCAGCCGGCGGCGGCGATCAGCGGGCCGAGGGCCGAGGCGAGGGCGATCAGGGCGGCGACGGGCTGGCGCCAGCCGAAGCTCTGCTCGGCCACCCGGAAGCGGGCCCCGTCGGCGCCGAGGGCCGCGGCGGACAGCAGGGCGATGCCGTAGACGAGGGTGGCGGGTCCGGCCCACGCGGAGCGGTTGGACAGGACCGAGAAGACCAGGGCGACCAGGGCGACGGCCCAGGCCGTCCGGATGCCCAACTGCCGCTCGGAGCGCAGCAGCGCGGCCAGCGCGGCCAGCACGACGCCGACGAGGAACAGCCCGCCCACCGTGCCGGGGCCGCCGGGGCTGGCGCCGAGCAGGTCGAGGGCGGAGGCGGCCGAGGCGCCGTACTCCAGCCCGGCCTCGTCGAAGAAGCCGAACGGCAGCAGCGACAGCGACCAGGGCGCGAGCAGCAGCAGCGGGGTGCCGAGCTGGGCGAGGAAGCGCGGCGCGTACGCCGTGATCTCGCCGCGGCGCAGGGCGAGGACGCCGACGCCGAGGACCAGCGCGACGGGCCACACGACGGGCGTGAAGGCGGTGGTGATCGTCAGCAGCAGGGCGTACGCCCAGGTGGCGCGCCAGCTGCCGCGGGCGCCGGAGGAGCCCGTCAGGCCGGCCGCCGCTACTCCCGCGCGCGCGATGAGCGGCAGCAGTACGGCGAGGACGGCGGTGCCGAGGCGGCCGCCGGCCAGCGCACCGGTGGCGGCGGGCAGGAAGGCGTAGGCGACGGCGGCCCAGGCGCGCAGCAGCCGCGACGGGACCAGCGGGCGGGAGGCGAAGTAGGCGGTGGCACCGGCCAGGGGCACCGAGCAGACCAGCAGCAGGGTGACGGCGAGTCCGGTGGAGCCGAGCAGCACGGAGGCGAACGTGGCGAGGATCGCGAGGTAGGGCGGCGCGGAGGCGGTGCCGCCGGTGCCGACCGTGTGCCAGGCGTCGACGTACCGCGACCACAGCTCGCCGGCGCCGGCCGGTGCGGGCAGCAGCGCGCCGCCGGACAGGGCGCCGCCGCCGAGGAGCGCGCGGCAGGCGGCCAGGGAGACGAGCAGCAGCACCAGGAAGAGCACCGGCCCCGGCTTGCGGGCGATGCGCTTGAGCCGGGCGAACTGCTCGATCTCCAGGAAGTCGGCGTCGTCGCCGCCGGGTCCGGACTCGATGCCCCCGCCGTGCCGTCCGGCACCCGCGGCGGCCTCGGCCTCGGAGCTGCCGAAGAGGTCGCCCGCGACCTGCTCGACGGTGGCGCGGATGGTCGCGCCGGGCGGCGGGAACAGGGGCCGCAGTTCGTCCTTCTCGACCTGCGGGCGGCCGCGTTCGCGCCGGCCCGCGATGATCCGCTCGGGGCGCAGCAGGACGCCCAGCAGGCCGCGGATCTCGTCGAGGGCCTGACCGGGGACCTTGCCGACGAGGTAGGCGACGGTGCGCAGCAGCGTGCCGAGGACGACGCGCAGCAGTACCCAGGGCAGGGCGGCGGTGCGGACGTTGACCAGGAGGGTGTGGACGGCGCCGGCCTTGTCCACCTTGTGCGGGGAGGCGGTGGTGCGGCCCGCGCAGTCGACGGCGCGGCGCTCGCGCGAGGCCGCCTCGGCGTGGCGGACGACCGCCTCGGGAGCGACGAGGACGCGCAGTCCGGCGGCGTGCGCGCGCCAGCACAGGTCGACGTCGTCGCGCATCAGGGGCAGCCGGCGGTCGAATCCGCCGAGCCGCTCGAAGACGTCGCGCCGGATCAGCATGCCGGCGGTGGACACCGACAGCACGGTCCTGACGTGGTCGTGCTGGCCCTGGTCCTGTTCGCGGCGGTCCAGGCCGGTCCAGCGGCGGCCGGAGTTGGCGATGGAGACGCCGACCTCGAGCAGCTGCCGGCGGTCGTACCAGCCGCGGAGTTTGGGACCGACCACGGCGACGTCGTCGCGGCCGAGTTCGTACTCGGTGTCCACGACGCGCAGCAGCTGGGCGAGGGCCTCGGGTTCGGGGGCGCAGTCGTCGTGCAGCAGCCACAGCCACTGGACCGGTTCTCCGTGGGGGAGCTCCGGCAGGTCGTAGGCGTCGTCGCGCCAGCTGCGGGTGACGGGGTCCCAGCCGCTGGGCCGCCTCAGGTACGGCAGGTCCTCGGGGGTGAGGACGGGGGCGATGCGGGCGGCCTCCTCGACGGCCTGGCCGAAGCCGGTGCGCCGGGCGAGATGGAGCACGCGGTCGTCGCCGAGGGCCTCGGCGACCAGCCGGGAGGAGTCGTCGGCGCTGCCGGTGTCGGCGGCCACGGCGTACTGGACGGGGCGCTCCTGGCCGAGCAGCCCGGCGAGCGCGTCGGGCAGCCAGCGGGCTCCGTCGTGGGCGACGAGGACCGCGGTCACCACGTGACGCGGGAACTCAGGTGTGGCAGCGAGGTCGTGCTGGGCTGCGGTGTGACTCTGCACGGACATCGAGGTACGGGCCCCGGTTCGGTGGACTGCGGTGGACGCCCGTGCCGGTGGAAAACGGCGGGGCGTCTCGGACGAGCGCCCACACTATCGGCTGGACACAGGGGCGGCCCGCCGCCTGTGGACAACCCACCGGCGACGGGCCGTTCCCGCTGCTCGGGCCGTTTCTGCCGCTGCGTCAGGCCACGGCCGTCAGACCGCCGCCTTCTTCAGCCGGCGGCGCTCCCGCTCGGACAGGCCGCCCCAGATACCGAAGCGCTCGTCGTTGGCAAGGGCGTACTCGAGGCATTCGGAGCGGACCTCACAGGCGAGGCAGACCTTCTTGGCCTCGCGGGTGGAGCCGCCCTTCTCGGGGAAGAAGGACTCGGGGTCGGTCTGGGCGCACAGTGCGCGCTCCTGCCAGCCGAGTTCCTCGTCCGCGTCGTCGACCAGCAGTTGCTGCACCAGCTCGGTCATGTGCGCCCCTCGTCTGTCTTCGCGTCCCCGTGATCTAGCCGTTACCGATTCCGGCTGAACGACACGAGTGAAATTACAAGTGTGCTGCTCCGGGCGAGTCAAGCCGAGATCTGCTATTGGGCCCCTTATTCACTCTGCGGAACCAAGGCCATGCAGTAAGTGTTCAAATCGCCATAAACCTTGACATAGCAAAGAGGCCCGCAGGACGCCCGCCCCGATTCACGCCTGCACCAGGAAGGACGCCCCGGCGTTCGATCCCGTTCCGATACACGCGCCGAAGCGAACCTGATCACATTCGGATCACGGGATCGCAACGAGGGTTGTGCGCCCGGCTTGTGCGCCATGTGTCCCGGAACCCCGCTGAGCAAACCTTTCACCATCCCGATCAACCGGATGAGGTGAAACATGTCCCACATAACGGGCATCGAGTTGACAGTGCTGGTGTGAACCGCTGTCCTTGGGGGCATGCTCGCGAACTTGGCGCCCACCTCGACCCGCACCGCCGGGTCCCACGGTGCTGCCCGCGCTCGCTGTAGCTGTTGCCGCTGTTCCAGCTGTTGAGCCGACCGCGCTCCGGCTGTCCCCGAGTCCACGCGACTCGACTCCCGCGTTCCCGCCCCACCCGGGCGTTCCTTCGTCCTTCGCTCCGCTCCCCGCACTCTTCCGCCGAGGAACCACCGCACCCATGAACAGCGACAGCGACCTCCAGATCGCCGGCGACATCCTCGAAGTCCCCCACCTGCTGCAAGCTCCGCGCGAGCACCCGGCCACCGTCGCCGAGTTCGCCGGTCTCGTGCGCTCCGTCGCCGCCGACCGCTCCGCGTGGGAGCACCTCGTCCGGTACGACGCGACGACACGCTGGTACCACCGGCTGCGCACCGGGCCCGGGTACGAGGTCTGGCTGCTGTCCTGGGTGCCGGGACAGGGCAGCGGACGCCACGACCACGGCCCCTCCTGCGGCGTGTGGACGGTCCTGGAGGGCACCCTCACCGAGCACACGGAGCGCGGCACGCACGCGTTGGCCGCCGGTACGCAGCGCGTGTTCGCGCCGGGGTACGTGCACGAGGTGGTCAACGACACGCTGGAGCCGGCGGTCAGCCTGCACGTCTACTACCCGGGCCTGACCGAGATGCCCATGCACGCCCCGCAGTGCACGGCAGCCGCCGCGCCCGAGGACGCCGACGCCGAGGCCGACACCGCACCGGCACGGTGACGACTGGCTGACACACTGTCGTACCCGCCTGCAAGACTGGGGCCATGCGCATTGTGGTTCTGGCAGGCGGCATCGGTGGTGCCCGGTTCCTGCGTGGTCTCAAGCAGGCCGCGCCAGACGCGGACATCACGGTCATCGGCAATACCGGGGACGACATCCACCTCTTCGGGCTCAAGGTCTGCCCGGACCTCGACACGGTGATGTACACGCTCGGCGGCGGCATCAACGAGGAGCAGGGCTGGGGACGGGCCGACGAGACCTTCCACCTCAAGGAGGAACTGGCGGCGTACGGCGTCGGCCCCGAGTGGTTCGGCCTCGGCGACCGCGACTTCGCCACCCACATCGTCCGGACGCAGATGATCACCGCGGGCTTTCCGCTCAGCGCGGTGACCGAGGCGCTGTGCGACCGATGGAAGCCCGGCGTGCGGCTGATCCCGATGACCGACGACCGCGTGGAGACGCACGTGGCGGTCGAGCTGGACGGGGAGCGCAAGGCGGTCCACTTCCAGGAGTACTGGGTGCGCCTGCGCGCCTCCGTCCCCGCCGAGGCGGTCGTGCCGGTCGGCGCGGAGCAGGCCAAGCCGGCGCCCGGCGTCCTGGAGGCCATCGCGGAGGCGGACGTCATCCTCTTCCCGCCGTCCAACCCGGTCGTCTCCGTCGGCACGATCCTCGCGGTGCCCGGCATCCGCGAGGCGATCGCCGACGCCGGGGTGCCGGTGGTGGGCCTGTCCCCCATCGTCGGGGACGCGCCCGTGCGCGGGATGGCCGACAAGGTGCTCGCCGCGGTCGGCGTGGAGTCCACCGCCGCCGCGGTCGCCGAGCACTACGGCTCGGGCCTGCTCGACGGCTGGCTGGTCGACACGGTCGACGCCGACTCCGTCACGCGCGTGAGGGCCGCCGGCATCCTCTGCCGCGCCGTGCCGCTGATGATGACCGACCTCGACGCGACGGCGCGGATGGCCCGGGAGGCGCTGACGCTGGCCGAGGAGGTGCGGGAGGCATGAGCGACGAGGCACGCGGCGACGCCCCCGGCCGCGGGGACGGCTACCGGGTGTGGGCCCTGCCCGGCCTGCCCGAGGTGCGCCCCGGCGACGACCTGGCCAAGCTGATCGCGGCCACCGAGCCCGGCCTGGCCGACGGGGACGTGCTGCTGGTCACGTCCAAGATCGTGTCCAAGGCCGAGGGCCGGGTCGTGGAGGCCGCCGACCGGGAGGCCGCGATCGACGCGGAGACCGTACGGGTGGTGGCCCGGCGCGGGCCGCTGCGCATCGTCGAGAACCGTCAGGGCCTGGTCATGGCGGCGGCCGGCGTCGACGCCTCCAACACCCCCGCCGGGACGGTGCTGCTGCTCCCCGAGGACCCCGACGCCTCCGCGCGCGGCATCCGCGAGGGGCTGCGCGACACGCTCGGCGTGGACGTCGGCGTCGTCGTCACCGACACCTTCGGGCGCCCCTGGCGGGCCGGGCTCACGGACGTGGCGATCGGCGCGGCGGGCGTCCGCGTCCTCGACGACCTGCGCGGCGGCACCGACGCGCACGGCAATCCGCTCGGCGCCACCGTCGTCGCCACCGCCGACGAGCTGGCCGCCGCGGGCGACCTGGTCAAGGGCAAGGCCGCGGGCCTGCCCGTCGCCGTCGTGCGCGGGCTGCCGCAGGTGGTCGCCGAGGACGACGGCGAGGGCGCACGGGCGATGGTGCGCGGCGCGCGCGACGACATGTTCCGCCTCGGCACCTCGGAGGCGGTACGGCAGGCGGTCACGCAGCGGCGTACGGTACGGGCCTTCACGGACGAGCCGGTCGACCCGGACGCCGTGCGCCGGGCGGTGGCCGCGGCGGTGACCGCGCCCGCGCCGCACCACACCACGCCGTGGCGGTTCGTGCTCCTGGAGTCCGAGGAGTCCCGTACCCGGCTCCTCGACGCGATGCGGGACGCCTGGATCGCGGACCTGCGGCGCGACGGCAAGAGCGAGGAGTCCATCGCCAAGCGCGTACGGCGCGGCGACGTCCTGCGCAACGCGCCCTACCTCGTCGTGCCCTGCCTGGTCATGGACGGCTCGCACACCTACGGGGACGCGCGGCGGGACGGGGCCGAGCGGGAGATGTTCGTGGTCGCCACCGGCGCGGGCGTGCAGAACCTGCTCGTCGCGCTGGCCGGTGAGCGGCTGGGTTCCGCGTGGGTGTCCTCGACGATGTTCTGCCGGGACGTCGTGCGGGAGGTGCTGGGGCTGCCGGGCGACTGGGACCCGATGGGGGCGGTGGCGGTCGGGCATCCCGCCGAGCAGCCGAAGGCCCGGCCGGAGCGGGACGCGGAGGCGTTCATCGAGGTGCGGTGAGCCCTCTACCCTCGTAGGGGCTCTCTTCTTCCTTCTCGTCAGCGCTCTCGCCTCCCCCTCCCCACTTCGCCCAAGGACCTCACTCGTGGCAGGACGTTTCGCTCCCCGGCCCCCGCGCGCCGCTGTGCGCGGCGGGATACCCCGGCAGGCGCCCGCGCCGGGCCGGGTACGGGTGTGGGTGCCGGACGGGCCGCTGGACCTGGGGCTGGTGCTCGGTCCGCTGCGGCGCGGGCCGGGCGACCCGACGTTCCGGACGATGCCGGACGGCTCGGTGTGGCGGGCCAGCCGGACGCCCGCCGGGCCGGGCACGCTGCGGGTCACCGCGCGCGGCGGTGAGCTGCGGGGCGAGGCCTGGGGGCCGGGGGCCGAGTGGCTGCTGGAGCAGCTGCCGCGGATGCTGGGCGCCGAGGACGACCCGACGGCGTTCGTGCCGCGGCACCGGCTGCTGGCGCTGACGCGGCACCGCCGCCCCGGGCTGCGGCTGACGCGGACCGGGCTGGTGCTGGAGTCGCTGATCCCGTCGGTCCTGGAGCAGAAGGTCACGACGCTGGAGGCGTACCAGGCGTGGCGGCTGCTGGTACGGAAGTTCGGCGAGCCGGCGCCGGGGCCCGCGCCCGGGCGGATGTGTGTGATGCCGTCGGCTCGGACGTGGGCGCTGATCCCGTCCTGGGAGTGGCATCTGGCCGGGGTGGACAACAAGCGGGCCTCGACGATCCTGCGGGCCGTACGGGTCGCCGCGCGGCTGGAGGAGGCGGCGGGGATGGAGCCGGCGGCCGCGCAGGAGCGGCTGGAGCTCGTCTCAGGGATCGGGCCGTGGACGTCGGCGGAGACCGTGCAGCGCAGTCATGGGGCGCCGGACGCGGTGACGGTGGGCGATCTGCATCTGCCGGGGATCGTCGGGTTCGCGCTGGGTGGGGACCGGTATGCGGATGACGCCGAGATGCTGCGGCTGCTCGAGCCGTATGCGGGGCAGCGGCATCGGGCGGCCCGGCTGGTGCTGTTGAGTGGGCGGGTGCCGGGGAGGCGGGCGCCGCGGATGGCTCCGCGGGGGATCGAGCGGCTGTAGGTCTCCGGCGCTTTCCTGGTACCCGGCGTGGGTGCGGGGCGGGGGTGGGGACGCGGCCCGGCGTGGCGGGGTGCCGCTGCGCCCACCCGTGCCGCCCCAGCGGCACGACTGCCCGCAGCGGCGGCCGGGGGGCGGCACAAGTGCCTGCGGCGGCGGGCGGGGGAAGCACGACGCCCGCAGCGGCAGGTGGGGGCGGCACGACTGCGTGCGGCGCGCCGGGCGGGAGGGCGCGGCACCAGTGCCTACCGCGACGGCCGGGGGGGCACGACTACCTGCGGCGCGCCGGGTGGGAGGGCGCGGCACCAGTGCCTACCGCGACGGCCGGGGGGGGACGACTGCCTGCGGCGGCGGGCAGGGGGGCGGGGCGGCACGGCTGGTCGCGGTGGCGGGGCCTGTTTGTGGCTACGTGGCGTCCGGGGAGAAGCGTAGGGACGCCGGGGGGATGTGGGCGTTGCACCAGATTCGGGCGCCGGAGCGGAGTTCGTTGTCGGCGCCGATGACCGCGCCGTCGCCGATGACCGTGTCGGCGAGGACCGAGCGGGTGCCGACGCGGGCCCGGGTGCCGATGAGGGAGTCGGTGATGACGGCTCCCGGCTCGATGACGGCGCCCGGCAGGATCGTGCTGCCGAAGACGCGCGCCCCCTCCGCCACGAAGGCGCCCTCGCCGACCACCGTGCCGCCGGCCAGCTTGGCGTCGGACGCGACCCGTGCCGTGGGCAGGACCAGGCGGTCACCGCAGCGCCCCGGTACGGCCGGGGACGGGGCGCGGCCCAGGACCAGGTCGGCCGAGCCGCGGACGAAGGCCGCCGGGGTGCCCAGGTCCAGCCAGTACGTGGAGTCGACCATCCCCTGGAGGTGGGCGCCGGTGGCGAGGAGTTCGGGGAAGGTCTCGCGTTCGACCGAGACCGGGCGCCCCGTCGGGATCGTGTCGATGACGGAGCGGCGGAAGACGTACGCCCCCGCGTTGATCTGGTCGGTGACGATCTCCTCGGGGGTCTGGGGCTTCTCCAGGAAGGCGAGCACCCTGCCCGTCTCGTCCGTGGGGACCAGGCCGTACGCCCTCGGGTCGGTCACCTGCGTCAGGTGCAGGGAGACGTCCGCGCCCGTCGTCTCGTGGGTGCGGACCAGCGCGCCGATGTCCAGGCCCGTCAGGATGTCGCCGTTGAAGATCAGCACCGGCTCGTCGGGGCCCGAGTGCAGCCGGGACGCCACGTTGCGGATGGCGCCGCCGGTGCCGAGCGGCTCCTCTTCCGTGACGTACTCGATGTGCAGGCCCAGCGCCGAGCCGTCGCCGAAGTACGGCTCGAAGACCTCGGCCAGATAGCTCGTCGCCAGCACGATGTGCTCGACGCCGGCCGCCTTGGCCCGCGCCAGCTGGTGCGTGAGGAACGGCACTCCGGCGGCCCGGACCATGGGCTTGGGCGTGTTCACGGTGAGCGGGCGCAGCCGCGTGCCCTTGCCGCCGACCAGGAGGATCGCTTCTGTCACCTGTCGTCTCTGCTTCCTGCCGGGACCGGCCGAACTGTCTTTCGGCGGGCCAGTGTATGCAGACCGTTCCCGCGCTCAGCGGCCCTGGTACTTCGCCGCCTTCGAACGGGCCGTGCCGAGCTTGGCGTAGAGCTTCTTGCCTGGGCAGTTGGTGGCGAAGCCGTCGCGGTGACCGGAGATGACGTTCATTCGTACTTTCTTGCCCTTTCGGTAGAGGTTGCCACCTCCGGACTTCAGGTATGTCTTTCCGCGCGGATTCATGCCGTAGAGCCCGACCTTCCACGCGGTGAGCCGGGCGATCGCCTTCAGCGCGGCCGGCGACGGCTTCTTCGAGCTGTAGGTGCCGAGCACGGCGATGCCCATGCTGTTGGAGTTGAACCCCGAGGTGTGGGCGCCCAGCACCGGCTTGGACACGCCTCCGGCCCGGCCCTCGTAGATGGTTCCGCACTTGTCGACGAGGAAGTTGTAGCCGAGGTCGCGCCAGCCCATGCTGTTGACGTGGTAGCGGTAGATACCGCGGATCACCGACGGCGCCTGCGAACAGCGGTAGTTGTTGCCGGTGGCCGAGTGGTGCACGAAGGCCGTCTTGACCTTCTTCGTGTACACGAACCCCTTCTCGCGCAGTCTCTCGTCGGCGCCCCAGCCGCGGCGGGTGGTGATGCTCGGGCGGGGGCCGACGTGCGGCTTGGCGTTCTGCCGCGCGGGAAGTGCGCGGAGTGCGGGGAGTACCGAGGGTTCCGCCGGGGACCGCGCGCTGGTCGTCGACGGCGGGGCGCCCTCACCGGGGTCGACGAGTTCGAGGCGCAGGCCGGCGGGGAGAGATGAGGCGGACCGGGCGGCACCGGGCGTGTTCTCGGCCCGTACCCGGACCTCGACGCCGTCGGACTCGCCCACCCACAGCGGTGCGGTGGCACCGCGGACACGGCCCGAGGCGCTCTCCGGGGTGCCCGGGTCGGCGGCGTGCTCGGCGTTGTGGGTCTCCAGTTCCCGCCAGCCCGACCAGGTGCCGGTGGCGGTGGCACGGGTACGGACCTCGACGCGGCCGTGGAGTTCGGTGGCGGGGCTGTCCCAGACGACGCCGACGAGCGAGAAGCGCCGTACGTCGCGGCGGGGCAGGCCCTGTTCGGCCACTCCAGGTGCACGGTCGCGGGCGAGGGGGGCGAGGGGCAGTGACTGGGTGCCGCCGGGGGCGTACGCCGGGGGCCGTGCGGTGGAACTCGTCGCGGGTGGGGCCGATGAGGTGGCGGCTGCCGCGGGCGGGGCGAGCGGGAAGGCCAGGGCCGCCGCGCACGTGACGCCGGTCGAGGAAGCTAGGAATCCACGCATGCCCCTGATCCTGGACATGATCTGACAAATATGTCCATCTGGGACCTGACGGGCCGTAGGGTGTGTTGGTCCGATCCGGTGGCGGTGCGGTACGGCGTCCGCTCGGTGCGCGTGGGCCTGCCCGCGTACGCTTGCGCGCGTGAACGCGACCGACCGCACCCCTGCCGACCTGCTGAGTTCCGCGCTCGCCGCGGACCCGGGACGCCCCCTGGTGACCTTCTACGACGACGCCACGGGCGAACGCGTCGAACTGTCCGTCGCCACCTTCGCCAATTGGGTGGCCAAGACCGCGAACCTGCTCCAGGACGAACTGTCCGTCGAACCCGGCGACCGGGTGGCACTGCTGCTGCCCGCGCACTGGCAGACGGCGGTGTGGCTGCTGGCGTGCGCGTCGGTGGGTGTCGTCGCCGACGTCGCGGGTGATCCGGGGGCGGCGGACGTGGTCGTGAGCGGGCCCGAGCCGGAGTCGCTGGAGGCGGCGCGGGCGTGTTCGGGGCCGCGGATCGCGCTGGCGTTGCGTCCGCTGGGGGGTCGGTTCGCGCCGGCGCCGCCGGAGGGCTTCGCCGATTACGCGGTGGAGGTGCCGGGGCAGGGGGACCGCTTCGTGCCGTACGTGCCGGTGGACCCGGAGGCGCCGGCGCTGATCGTGGCCGGGCGGGAGTTCAGCGGGGCGGAGGTCGTGGAGCGGGCCCGGGCGGAGGCGTCGGGGCTGGGGCTCACGGGGCCGGGGGCGCGGATTCTGTCGGGGTTGCCGTACGACACGTGGGAGGGACTGAGCGCGGGGTTGTACGGGCCGCTGGCGAGCGGGGGGTCGGTGGTGCTGTGCCGGCATCTGGAGCTGGCGGGGGCGGGTGTGGTGGATCAGCGGATCGAGGCGGAGCGGGTTTCGGCGACGGCGCGGTGAGGGGCCGCGGGGTGTTGGCGGGGCGGGGCCGAGGTGACGCCGGCGTCGGCGAACCGGAGCTGACCGGTGCCCGGCGTCGGTGTCCGCGCGGGGTGGGTGCGCGGCCCGGCGCTGACGGGGCGCCGCCTGCGCCCACCCGTGCCGCCCCAGCGGCACGACTGCCCGCAGCATGCAGGCAGTCGTGCCCGCGGCCCGTTGGAGGCCCCGCGCACCCGCGGCTTGGGTGGTGCCGCCCGTTCGGCCCATCTGCGTTCTGTCTTTCGGGGCTGCCCGGGGCATGGTCGTAGCAGCGTGCGGGTGTGGACGGAGGCAGGCGTGGGCGATGAGGCGGACACTGCGGCCTCCCACGGGGGCCCGGACCACGGGGCGTCCGCGAGCGGGGACGGGCTGAAGCGGCGGCGGCGCAGGCGGCGGCTGGGGATCGCCGGGGTCGTGGTCTTCGTGCTGGCCGGGACCGCGGTGGGCGTCGGGTGGGCGGTGTACGCCAAGCTGAGCGGCAACATCACGGCGGACGAGGCGGCCGCGGCCGAACTCGCCCGGTACGAGAAGGAGCGGCCCACCTCGCTGGTGCGCGGCGCGCAGAACGTGCTGCTGATCGGGTCCGACTCACGCGCCGGGGACGGCAACGCGCGCTACGGGCGGGACTCCGGGACCGAGCGGTCGGACACCACCATTCTGCTGCACCTGGCGGCGGGCCGGGACAGCGTCACCGCCGTCTCCCTCCCCCGCGACCTGATGGTGAACGTCCCCGGCTGCCACCGCCCGGACGGGTCCCTCACCGAACCGGCGCTCCAGCAGTTCAACTACGCCTTCGCGACGGGGGGTTCGGCGTGCTCGATCCGTACGGTGGAGAAGCTGACCGGCATCCGCGTCGACCATCACGTGGTCGTCGACTTCGAGGGCTTCAAGGAGATGGTCGACGCGCTCGACGGCGTCGAGGTGTGCCTGCGGAAACCGGTCGACGACAAGGACGCCCAGCTGAAACTGCCCGCGGGCCGGGTGACGCTCGACGGGGAGCAGGCGCTCGGCTACGTCCGGGCCCGCAAGTCGCTCGGCGACGGCAGCGACACCGACCGGATGGACCGGCAGCAGCGCTTTCTGGGTGCGCTCGTGAACAAGGTGCAGAGCAATGACGTACTGCTGAATCCGGTGAAGCTGTATCCCGTTCTGGACGCCGCCACGTCGTCGCTCACCACGGACCCGGACCTGGCGAACCTGCGCGGTCTGTACGACCTTGTGCGCGGGCTGCGCGGGATTCCCACCGAGCGCGTGCAATTCCTGACCGTCCCCCGGGAGTCGTACGCGGGCGACGCCAATCGGGACCAGCTCGTGCAGCCCGCCGCCGAGAAGCTGTTCACCCGCCTGCGGACGGACGAGCCGGTGACGGTCACGGCATCCCGGAAGGACTCGACGGGCGGTACGGCGAATTCCGGCGAACCCCGTGACACCGATTCCCCCGCACCGACGTTCAGCGGGAACACCGCCGACGAGGACATCTGCGAGTAAAGCGCATTCCAAGAAGGGGCCACCCGTACGCAAGGCCGGCACGTACGCGCGGACAATTGTCCGAGAAATGCGCCGGATTGCCCAGTTGTAAGGTTCGTGGAATGCGTCACTGCCGTCGCCGTACAGCGAACGGGCCGGTTAGTGTGAGCGATCCGGTGTGCCCGGCCGCGGAGTTCTCTGCCCTGGCCACGCACTGAACTGACGTGAGCGAGACCGGGCGCCCGGAGGGGAGGGCGCCGCGTGGCCCCGACGGAGGATTCGGACAACCGTGGACGCGCAAGGCCGTGGGCGGGGGGCGGAGGACATCGACCCCGCAGACCAGTGGGTACTCAATCCGGACACCGGCGACTACGAACTGCGACTGCCCCCTTCCGCACCGCAGTCGCCTGTCCCGGCCCCCCGCCGGGCCTCACCGGCACCGGCCCCCGAAGTGCCCGTGCCCCGCAGACGCCGCGCGACGCCCGAGGAGCCGCCGCCGGGACGGCGCGACCGCCGGCGGCCGGCGAAGAAGAAGTCGAGGGGCAAGAAGATCCTGCTGTGGACCGGCGGCACGATGGCCTTCGTCGTCCTCGCCGCCGGCGCCGCCGGGTACCTCTACCTGCAGCACCTCAACGACAACATCGAGTCGCTGCCCGACGACGGCGCGAGCACCGGTGGGTTCCAGAAGGACCAGGCGATCAACATCCTGCTGATCGGCACCGACAAGCGCACCGGCTCCGGCAACGACGGCTACGGCGACAAGGGCAGCGCAGGGCACGCCGACACCACGATCCTGCTGCACGTCGCCAAGGACCGCTCCAACGCGACCGCGCTCAGCATCCCCCGCGACCTGATCGTCGACGTCCCCGACTGCCCGACCACACAGGAGGACGGGAGCACGAAGGTCATCCCCGGCTCCTCCGGCGTCCGCTTCAACACCAGCCTCGGCCAGAGCGGCCGTACGCCCAGCTGCACCATGCGGACCGTCACCGAGCTGACCGGGGTGAAGCCCGACAACTTCATGGTCGCGGACTTCAACGCGGTCAAGACGCTGACCTCGGCGGTCGGCGGCGTCGAGGTCTGTCTGGCGAAGGACATCAACGACTCCGACTCGCACCTGAACCTGCCGGCGGGCAAGCACACCGTCGAGGGCGAGGAGGCCCTGGCCTTCGTCCGCACCCGGCACTCCGTCGGCTTCGGCGGCGACCTGAGCCGCATCGAGATCCAGCAGCAGTTCCTCGGCTCGCTGATGCGCAAGCTGAAGTCCAACGACACGCTCACCAGCCCGACGAAGATGGTGAAGCTGGCCGAGGCGGGCACCGAGGCGCTGACCGTCGACGCCAAGCTGAAGAGCATCGGCAAGCTGAAGGACCTCGGTCTGGAGCTGGGCAAGCTCGACACCAAGAACCTGACCTTCGCCACCGTGCCGGTGAAGGACAACCCGGCCGAGAAGACACCGGTGACCGTCGTCCTCAAGGACGGGCCCGCCCAGCAGGTCTTCGACATGGTCAAGAACGACGTCTCCTTCACCGAGGTCAAGGAGAAGGAGAAGGAGAGGAAGAAAAAGGAGGACGCCGCGGTCGCCGCCCGGCTGGAGGGCGAGAAGTCCGAGCCCGGCGAGATCCGCGTCCGCGTCATGAACGGCGGCGCCTCGTCCGGCAGCGCGGGGCGGGAGCTGACCTACCTCCAGAACGAGGCGGGCGTCACCAAGTCGGAGAACGCGGGCAACGCCCCCGCCGACCTCGCGAAGACCACCCTGGAGTACGCCCCCGACCAGGCCGACCAGGCCCGCGCACTCGCCGAGATCCTCGGCCTGTCCGGCGCCGCCATGAAGCCCGGCGAGAGCGTCACCAACTCCCAGGGCCTGCCCACCATGACCCTCACCCTCGGCAAGGACTTCAAGGGCGCCGGAGTCAAGCTCGACGCCACCTCCGCGAAGGCACCGGAGGACCTCCAGAAGTCCACGGCGGACAAGGTCGAGTGCGCGAAGTGACCTGAAGGGCCCTACGACCGTCTGACAGGTCGACAGTCCATCGGTCGACCGGTCCAACCGCGAACAATCCACCGGGCGCCGTACAGCCAACACGGGGCGTCATACGTCCAACTGTGCGAGCAGGTCGCGTACGGGAGCACGTTCGCGGGTCCGAGGGTGGGAGAGGGACATGACGCAGAGCAGTGTGCGCGGGGAGGGAACGCGACCCGACACGGTCCGGCACGCGCGCGGCAGGCGAGCCGGGCACGGCGGCCGGGAGGAGGGCGGCTCGGGCACGGGCGGGCGAGGCGGCTCGGGCGGTCACGGCGGCGGCAACGGCAGACGCTCCGGACGGCGGCGGGCCGGCGGGCGCCGGCACCGGGCGCTGAGGTGGTCCGCGACGACCCTCGCGGTGCTGATACTCGGCACGGCCGGCGCCGGATACCTCTATTACCAGCACCTGAACGGCAACATCGACAAGGGCGAGCGCAGCAGCGGCGACTCCAAGGCGCACAAGAGCGAGCCGAACGCGGCCGGGCAGACGCCCCTGAACATCCTGCTGCTCGGCTCCGACAGCCGCGCCTCGGACGCCAACGTGGCGCTGGGCGGCGGCAAGAACCACCGCGACAACCCGCCGCTGGCCGATGTGCAGATGCTGATCCACCTGGCCGCCGACCGCAAGAGCGCCGCGGTGGTGAGCATCCCCCGGGACACCCGCGTCGACATCCCCGCCTGCGAGGACCCCGACACCAAGGAGAAGTTCCCGGCGACCAACGCCATCATCAACACGTCGCTGGCCCGCGGCGGCGCCGGCTGCACCCTGGCCACCTGGGAGAACCTCACCGGGGTCTACATCGACCACTGGATGACGATCGACTTCGCGGGCGTGGTCTCGATGGCGGACGCCGTCGGCGGGGTCGAGGTCTGCGTGAACCAGAACGTCTGGGACCGTCCGCTGCCCGGCGTGCCCGGCGGCTCGGGCCTGAAGATGACGGCGGGCCCGCACAAGGTGCAGGGCGAGCAGGCACTGCAGTGGCTGCGCACCCGGCATGCCTGGGGCAGCGACCCGCTGCGGGCCCGGGCCCAGCACATGTACATGAACTCGATGATCCGCACGCTGAAGAGCCAGAACGTCTTCACGGACGCCGGCCGGCTGATGAGCCTGGCCGAGGCCGCCACGAAGTCGCTCACGGTCTCCGAGGAGATCGGCACCGTCAAGAAGCTGTACGACCTGGGCACGCAGCTCAAGACGGTGCCCACGGACCGCATCACCATGACGACGATCCCCACCGTCGAGGACCCCGAGGACAAGAACCACCTGCTGCCAGCCACCGACGCCGACAAGATGTGGGCCATGCTCCGCGACGATGTGTCCTTCGACGACAAGGGCACGAAGAAGAAGGACACGGGCAAGGGCGACGGCAAGGGCACCGCCGGAGACGACGCCACCGGGCAGGGCGACGCCGAGCAGCCCTCCGACGAGCCCGCCGCCGACGCCGAGATCGGCGTCCTGGTCCAGAACGCCACCGGCTCGGCCACCCTCGGCCCGGTCACCGGCCGGGCCGGTGACATCGCCGGGGCGCTGGTGGACAAGGGCTTCGCCAAGGCGGCCAAGGACACCTCGGCGGCGCTCTCCGAGGAGCGGACCGTGGTGCGTTACCCGAGCGAGGAGCTGGCGGGCGACGCACGGCGGGTCGCCGACGCGATGGGGATTCCGGCGAACGCGGTGCGCAAGTCCGCGGACGTGTCCGGGATCACTCTCGTCGTGGGAGCTGACTGGCGCGAAGGCACGTCCTATCCGAAGCAGAAGACGCCCGAGGCCGGAGACCTTCCGGAGACGAGCGACGCCCTCAACGGCTCGGACGCCGGCAAGTGCATGGACGTCTACAAGCCGTATCGATGGTAGGAGTTCATGAAAATAGGAGGGAATGCCCTGTTGTAGGGGTGACGATTGTGACACCGGTTTCGTTCGACGCCGAACCGGGCGGATAGTGTGAGCGCTCCAGTGCCCCCTGCCGCGAGGTCCTCCCTGGCGTCGTGCACTTGTTGACTCTTTACCGTGCGCCTTCAGGGGAAGGTGCCGCGTGGCCCCCGACGGAGGATTGGGAGACCGTGGACGCGCAAGGACGTGGGCGGGAAGCAGACGACGTCGATCCCGCAGACCAGTGGGTGCTGAATCCGCGGACCGGTGAATACGAACTGCGACTGTCCCCCTCCGCACCGCAGTCGCCGCCCGTCCCCGGGCCTCGCGCGGCGGGGCGCCGGACCAGTACCCCGGGCCGTGAGGTGCCGCCCCAGCGGCGGCGCCGCCCGGAGCCCGAGGCACCGGTGCCCGGGCGGCGCGGACGCCGGCCGGAGAAGAAGAAGTCCCGGGGCAAGAGGGCCCTGCTGTGGACCGGCGGCAGCATGGCCTTCGTCGTCCTCGTGGCCGGTGTGGGCGGCTACGTCTACCTCAAGCACCTCGAGGGCAACGTCTCGACGACGGACGTCGGCACCGCCGGAAGCAGCAGCTTCAAGAAGGACGAGGCCTTCAACATCCTCATCATCGGCACCGACAAGCGCACCGGTGAGGGCAACGAGGGCTACGGCGACAAGGGCAGCGTCGGGCACGCCGACACCAACATCCTGCTGCACGTCGCCAAGGACCGCTCCAACGCGACCGCCCTCAGCATCCCCCGCGACCTGATCGTCGACATCCCCGACTGCGAGACCACGCAGGAGGACGGGACGAAGAAGGTCATCCCCGGCACCTCCGGCGTCCGCTTCAACCAGAGCCTCGGCGACCTCGGCCGGGACGCGGGCTGCACGATGCGCACGGTGGCGGAGACGACCGGCATCAAGCCCGACCACTTCATGATGGCCGACTTCAACGCGGTCAAGACGCTGACCACCGCGGTCGACGGGGTCGACGTGTGCGTGGAGCACGCCGTGGACGACCCGAAGTCCCATCTCAAGCTGCCCGCGGGCGAGTCCAAGGTCGAGGGCGAGCAGGCCCTCGCCTTCGTCCGCACCCGGCACGCCTTCGGCAACGAGGGCGACCTGGACCGCATCAAGGTGCAGCAGCAGTTCCTGGGCTCGCTCATGCGCAAGATGTCCTCCAGCGACACCCTCACCAGCCCCACCAAGCTGGTGAAGCTGGCCGAGGCCGCGACCAAGGCCCTCACCGTGGACAGCGCCATCGGCAAGGTGGGCACGCTCAAGGACATGGCCCTGGAGCTGAAGAAGGTGCCGCCGAAGAACATCACGTTCACCACGGTGCCGGTGATCGACAACCCGGCCGAGAAGGTCAAGGCGACGGTGGTCGTGAACGAGGCGAAGGGCCCCCAGGTCTTCGACATGATCAAGAACGACATCTCCTTCACCGAGGTCAAGCAGAAGGAGAAGAAGGAGAAGGCCGCGGTCGCCGCCCGGCTGGAGGGCGAGAAGTCCGAGCCCGGCGAGATCCGCGTCCGCGTCATGAACGGCGGCGCCTCGTCCGGCAGCGCGGGGCGGGAGCTGACCTACCTCCAGAACGAGGCGGGCGTCACCAAGTCGGAGAACGCGGGCAACGCCCCCGCCGACCTCGCGAAGACCACCCTGGAGTACGCCCCCGACCAGGCCGACCAGGCCCGCGCACTCGCCGAGATCCTCGGCCTGTCCGGCGCCGCCATGAAGCCCGGCGAGAGCGTCACCAACTCCCAGGGCCTGCCCACCATGACCCTCACCCTCGGCAAGGACTTCAAGGGCGCCGGAGTCAAGCTCGACGCCAAGTCCATCGACACACCGGACCTGGACAAGTCCACGGCCGACCAGAAGCAGTGCGCCAGTTGACCTGAGGGGCCTGTCGTACGTCTCACAGGACGGCGGCGGGCCCACGCGGTGGCCCGGGGGCGGGGAGGGACGCGGAAGTGACGCGGAGCAGTGTGCAGGGGGAGGACACGGACGAGGGCGCGGCAGCCGCCCCCGAGCGTGCGGAGGCCGTCCGGGGGGACGGCGACAACGGTGTCGAGGACACCGGGGGCAACACCGAAGGCGTGCCCGAGGGCGGCCCCCGCCCGCGCCGGCGCCGCCGCGTCCTGCGCTGGACGGCGGTCGTGCTCGCCGTGGTCCTGGCCGGCACGGCCGGGGCGGGTTACCTCTACTACGAGCACCTCAACGACAACATCAAGCAGGACGTCCTGAACCTGGGCGACAGCAAGGTGGCCGCGCCGACGCCGAACGCGGCCGGGCAGACCCCGCTGAACATCCTCGTCATCGGCTCGGACGCCCGGGACAGCGAGGAGAACCAGCAACTGGGCGGAGCCCGCGAGACGTTCGGCTCCACGCCGCTGGCCGACGTGCAGATGCTGGTGCACCTGTCCGCCGACCGCAGCAACATGTCGGTGGTCAGCATGCCGCGCGACACACTGCTGGAGATACCCAAGTGCACCGACCCGGACGACGGCGAGGTGTACCCGGCGAGCGAGGGCCGGGTGATGACCAACCAGAGCCTCGGTCACGGCGGTCCGGGCTGCACGGTGGCCACCTGGCAGGAGCTGACCGGCATCCACATCGACCACTTCGTCATGGTCGACTTCGCGGGCGTGGTCTCGATGGCGGACGCCGTCGGCGGCGTCCCGGTCTGCGTGGACGCCAACATCCACTCGCGCGACAGCACGGGCCACGGCTCCGGGCTGAAACTCGCCAAGGGCACCCACCCGGTCAAGGGCAAGCAGGCCCTGCAGTGGCTGCGCACCCGGTACGGCTTCGAGGACGGCAGCGACCTCGCGCGGGCCAAGGCCCAGCACATGTACCTGAACTCGATGGTGCGGGTGCTGCGCGAGAACGCCACCCTCAGCAGCCCGAACAGGCTGCGCAGGCTCGCCGAGGAGGCCACCGCGGCGCTCACCGTCGACCCGGGCCTGGACTCCGTCAAGAAGCTGTACGACCTCAGCAACGAGCTGCGCACGGTGAAGCCCGAGCGCATCACCATGACCACGATGCCCAACCGGTACGTGGGCGCCCGCGTCGAGCCGACCGAGGACGCGGAGCAGCTGTTCCGGCTGGTGCGCGAGGACATCGCGCTCGACGGCAAGGACGCGAAGAAGAAGCCCGCGGCGGAGCCGGAGCCCCCGGCCGACCCGGCCGCACCCGACGACGAGATCGCGGTGCAGGTCCGCAACGGCACCAGCACGGACGAACTGGGCACGGCCCCCGGTCGCGCGAACACCGTCACCGGGCTCCTGGTGGAGCGCGGTTTCACGAAGGCGGTCGCGGACCCGTCGGTGCTGCCGAGCGAGGACCGTACGGTGGTCCGCTACCCGAGCGCCGACCTGGAGGGCGACGCGCGGCGTGTCGCCAAGTCCCTGGGAATCCCGGCGAGTTCGGTGAAGCGGTCGACGGACGTCTCCGGCGTCACGCTCGTCGTGGGCGCCGACTGGCGCGAGGGCACGGCGTACGAGGTGCCCGAGAGCGACGACAGCACCCCCGCGTCGGCCGAGGCGCTCAACGGCGCGGACGACAGCGCCTGCATGCACGTGAGTCCGGCGTTCACCTGGTCCTGACGGACGTCACCGAGTGGCGGCGGCGTCCGTGACGTCCGCGTCCGGCCGCACTGCCGGGCGCCGCGAGGCGATGACCTTCCTGGCCAGCGACTTCGGGCTGGTCAGGAAGCCCCAGCCCCAGGACATGTGCATGGTCGCCAGCGCCACCGGGATCTGCGCCCGTGCCTTCAGCCCGAGCCCCTTGCCCGCGGGCAGCGAGCCGGCCACGATCGCCGCGAGGTAGCCGCCGGGAACGACGAAGCCCCACGGGGTCAGCGCGGCGCCCACCACGACACCGGCCGCGATGGCGCACACGGCGGTCGGCGGGGCGAGGTAGCGCAGGTTGATGGAGCCGGAGTGGTAGCGCGCGACGACGTGCCGCCAGCGGCCGTAGTCCTTGTACTGCTTGGCCAGCGCCCGCACGCTCGGCCGGGGACGGTAGGACACCCGCAGCTCGGGCGAGAACCAGATCAGGCCGCCGGCCTCGCGGATGCGGAAGTTCAGCTCCCAGTCCTGGGCGCGGATGAACTCCTCGTTGTACCCGCCCTGCCGCTCCAGCGCCTCGCGGCGGAACACGCCGAGGTAGACGGTCTCGGCGGGCGCGGCCTCGCCGCCCGTGTGGAACGCGGCGTTGCCCACGCCGATCTTCGACGTCATCGCGGCGGCGACGGCGTCCTCCCAGGCGTTCTCGCCCTCGGCGTGCATGATGCCGCCGACGTTCTGCGCGCCGGTCTCCTCGAGGAGCCGTACGGCCGTGGCGATGTAGTCCGGCGAGAGCATGCCGTGGCCGTCGACGCGGACGACGACCGGATGGCGGGAGGCCTTGATCGCGGCGTTCAGCGCGGCGGGCGTGCGGCCGGTGGGGTTCGGCACGGTGTGGACGCGGGGGTCCTCGGCGACGAGCTCGGCGGCGATCTCCTCCGTGCGGTCCGTGGAGGGACCGACGGCGATCACGACCTCCATCTCGCCGGCGTACTCCTGGGCGAGGATGGCGCGGACGGCGCCGCGCAGATGCCGTTCCTCGTTGAGGACGGGCATGATCACGGAAACGGCGGGCAGCCGCACGTCGGACTTGGCGTTCATCGGTGCTCACGTTACCGCGAACGGGGGACACGGGTGCGCGCCGCAGGGGGCACAGCCCCGGGCAGCAGATCGTATGGGCCTACGGTGCTCACGAATCCCACGTCCGGCCTCGCGGTCCACGCCCAGGGCCCGTCCCCGCGGAGGTGCCCCCTTGCCCACGCCGCCCCGCTCGTCCCGGGTCCCGGCCTCGACCACCCGGGGCGGAGTCCCGCCGCGGCGCGGCGGCCCCCGGCCGTCCGGACGTCCGCCCAGGCCCCCCGTACGGCGGAAGAAGCCGCGCTGGGCCGTGCGGACGGTGACCGCGCTGTCGGTGGTGGTGCTCGCCTCAGCCGGGATCGGGCACGCGGTGCTCTCCGGTCTGGACTCGGACATCTCGCGGTTCGACGCGTTCAAGGACATGAAGAACCGGCCGCGGGCGGGCGACGGCATGAACGTCCTGATGGTCGGCACCGACGGCCGGGACGAGATCACCGAGGAGGAGCGGCGCAAGTACCGGCTGGGCGGCGCCCCCTGCCACTGCACCGACACCATCATGATCGTGCACATCTCGGAGGACCGGGAGCGCGCGAGCGTGGTCAGCCTGCCGCGCGACTCGTACGCCGTCACGCCCGGCCACACCGACCGCACCACCGGCGAGCACCACGAGGGGCACCCGCTCAAGCTGAACGCCGCCTATGCCGAGGGCGGCCCGCAGCTGACGATCCGCACAGTGGAGAACATGACCCGCGTGAAGATCGACCACTATCTGGAGGTCGACTTCACCAGCTTCATGAAGACGGTGGACGTCCTCGGCGGGGTGAAGATCTGCACGGTCAAGCCGCTCAAGGACAACTACACCGGTCTCGACCTGCCGGCCGGCACCCACACCCTGAGGGGCGGCCAGGCACTTCAGTACGTGCGGGCCCGCCACCTCGACGGCGCCTCGGACCTGAGCCGGATGAAGCGCCAGCAGCGCTTCCTGGCCGCTCTGATCGACCGGGCGACCTCCTCGGGGATCCTGCTGAACCCGCTGAAGTTCCGTGACGTCACCCGGGCCGTGCTCGGCTCGGTCCGGGCCGACCAGGGCTTCGGCACCGACGAGCTGCTGACGCTCGGACGGGCGATGCGGAACTTCTCGCCGTCGTCCTCCGAGTTCACCACCGTGCCGATCGGACGGATGGGCTACGCCGTCAAGGGCGTCGGTTCGACCCTGAAGTGGGACCCGGCGAAGTCCGAGCGGCTCTTCGGCGCCCTGCGCGAGGACAAGCCGCTGGCCGCGCCGAAACCGAAGCCGAAGGGGCCGCCGCCGGTGCGGGTCCCGGTGGACCCGAAGCAGATCCGCGTGCAGGTGGAGAACGGCACCCGGACCTCCGGGCTCGGCAAGCGGGTGGACGACGCGCTGGCCGCGACCGGCTTCCGCACCACCAGGGCACCGAGGAACGCCGACGACCGGGCGGTCGAGCGGACCGTCGTCGCCTACGACCCGCGCTGGGACCAGTCGGCGAAGTCGCTGGCCGCCGCGCTGCCCGGCAGCGAGCTGAAGCCGGTCAAGGGGCAGGGGGCGACGCTGAAGGTGATCGCGGGCGCCGACTTCAAAAACGTGGCGAAAGTGCGGCCGGCCGACCCGCCGCAGGAGTCGGGCACGGTGGTGCGGGGCGACGAGGTGGTCTGCGGCAAGGAGTGAGGCGCGCCGGGTCCACCGGCGCGCACCCGCTCAGTTCCCGGAGACGGTGACCTTCTCGTCGTTCTTCAGCTCCTCGACGAGCTTCTTCACCTTGGCGTCGTCCCACTTGAGGTTGCCGCCGACGCTGCCCGAGATCGGCATGTTCATCGAGGTGCCCTCGCCGCCGCTGACGCTCTTCATCGCCCAGAACATGCTCGCCAGGTCGAACAGGCCCATGTCCTTGTCGACGATGAGGGAGTCCAGGCCGGCGCCCATGGTCGGGTAGAGCTTGAAGGGGTTGAGGACCGTCGACGGGGTGGCCACCTGGCTCGCCAGCGCCGACAGGAACTTCTGCTGGTTCTTGGTGCGGTCCAGGTCGGAGCCGGCCAGCGCGTACCGGGTGCGGACGAAGGCGAGGGCCTCCTCGCCGTTCAGGGTCTGCTTGCCCTTCTGGAAGTCGGCGCCGGACTTCTTGTCCTTGATGTCCTGCGGGATGTCCATCTCGACGCCGCCGACCGCGTCCACGATGTTCGCGAAGCCGGCGAAGCCGATCTCCACGTAGTGGTCCAGGCGCAGCCCGGTGTTGTGCTCGATGGTGCGCACCAGCAGCTCGGGGCCGTCCTCGGCGTAGGCGGCGTTCAGCTTGGTGTGCCGGCCGGTGCCCGGGTACTTCTTGCCGGACTCGGAGCCGACGAAGCTCGGGATCTCCACGTCCGAGTCGCGGGGCAGGGAGATCAGCGTCGACCCGTTGTCCCCGGTGTGCAGGATCATCATCGAGTCGGTGCGCTTGCCCTCGGCGGAGCCGGTGTGCAGGTCCTTCTTCTGGTCGGCGGTCATGCCCTCGCGGCTGTCGGAGCCGACGATCAGGTAGTTCGTGCCCTCGCCCGCCCCGGGCCGCTCGATGACCTTGGACAGGTCGACCTCGCGGTTGAGCTTGGAGTCGGCCCAGAAGTAGGTGCCGACCGTGGTGACGACCAGCGCGGTCACGACCGTGATCGCGGTCCACTTGATCCGGCGGCGCCAGTCCGGCGCGGGCCGGTCCCGGACCTGACGGCCGGGGCCCTGGCCGCCGCCACCGCCGCCGTAGACCTGGCCGGTGTTGTAGCCGCTGTCGTAGCCGTCGCCGCCGTACCCCTGGCCGTCGGTGTACGACGGCTGCTGGGGCACCCCGGCGCCGTACGGCGGGGCCGACGGGCCCGGCCCGGGCGGCGGCGTCGCGCCACGGCGGACCTGACGCATCACACGTGCGCTCTCGGGCCGCGCGCTCGCGCTGCCGCGTCCGTATCCGCTGCCGCGGTTGTCACCGGACCATCCCTCGGGCCAATCATTCATGCGCACCAGTGTGCAGGGCCGCACTGTGGGGGTTACAAGGTTCGTCGGAAAATCAGGGCAGTGCTGTTGCGAACCCGACACAAAAACACGCCGTTGTAGCCCCGGCATAAGGTGGAGGGCATGACAGACCAGGCAGAACAGGCCTCGGCCGCGCAGTCGACGGCCCCGGAGATCCCGGGCAAGCCGACCTCGGCCTCCCGCACCACCCTCAGCCACATCATGACGCACGCCGACACCAACCTGCTGGGCACGGTGCACGGCGGTGTGATCATGAAGCTCGTCGACGACGCGGCGGGCGCCGTGGCCGGACGGCACTCCGGCGGACCGGCCGTCACCGCGTCCATGGACGAGATGGCGTTCCTCGAACCGGTCCGCGTCGGTGACCTCGTCCATGTGAAGGCGCAGGTCAACTGGACCGGCCGGAGTTCCATGGAGGTGGGTGTCCGGGTGCTGGCGGAGCGCTGGAACGAGTCCACGCCCGCCACCCAGGTCGGTTCGGCCTATCTGGTCTTCGCCGCCGTGGACGCCGACGGCAAGCCCCGCACGGTCCCGCCGGTCCTCCCCGAGACCGAGAAGGACAAGCGCCGCTACCAGGAGGCCCAGATCCGCCGCACCCACCGCCTGGCCCGCCGCCGCGCGATCATGGAGCTGCGCGAGCGACGGGCGGCGGAGGGGTACGAGGACTGAGTCCTCCCGGACGCCTCGGCGCGCGGGTGCCGGTTTACGGCAGGTTGCGCGCCATGACGATGCGCTGGACCTGGTTCGTGCCCTCGTAGATCTGCGTGATCTTGGCGTCGCGCATCATGCGCTCCACCGGGTAGTCACGGGTGTAGCCGTAGCCGCCGAGCAGCTGGACGGCGTCGGTGGTGACCTCCATGGCCACGTCGGAGGCGAAGCACTTGGCGGCGGCGCCCTGGAAGGTGAGGTCGGCGTCGCCGCGCTGGGACTTGGCGGCGGCCGCGTAGGTGAGCTGGCGGGCGGCCTCGATCTTCATGGCCATGTCGGCGAGCATGAACTGGATGCCCTGGAAGTCGGCGATCGGCTTGCCGAACTGCTTGCGCTCCTTGACGTAGCCCTTGGCGTAGTCGAGGGCGCCCTGGGCGATGCCGAGGGCCTGGGCGGCGATGGTGATGCGGGTGTGGTCCAGCGTCTTCATCGCGGTGGCGAAGCCGGTGCCCTCCGCGCCGATCATGCGGTCGGCGGGGATGCGGACGTTGTCGAGGTAGACCTCGCGGGTCGGGGAGCCCTTGATGCCGAGCTTCTTCTCCGGGGCGCCGAAGGAGACGCCCTCGTCGGACTTCTCGACGACGAAGGCGGAGATGCCCTTGGAGCGCTTGTCCGGGTCGGTGACCGCCATCACGGTGTAGTACTCGGAGACGCCCGCGTTGGTGATCCAGCGCTTGACGCCGTTGAGTACCCAGAAGTCGCCGTCGCGGACGGCCTTGGTCTTCATGCCGGCCGCGTCGGAGCCCGCGTCGGGCTCGGAGAGGCAGTAGGAGAACATGCCGTCGCCCTTGGCGAGCGGGGTCATGTACTTCTTCTTCAGCTCCTCGGAGCCGGAGAGGATCACCGGGAGCGAGCCGAGCTTGTTCACGGCCGGGATGAGGGAGGAGGAGGCGCAGGCGCGGGCCACCTCCTCGATCACGATGACCGTGGCGAGCGCGTCGGCGCCCGCGCCGCCGTACTCCTCGGGGACGTGCACCGCGTGCAGGTCGTTCGCGGTCAGGGCGTCCAGGGCCTCCTGCGGGAAGCGGGCCTCCTCGTCCACCGCGGCGGCGTACGGCGCGATCTTCGCCTCGGCCAGCGAGCGGACGGCGTCCCGGAGCATGTCGTGCTCCTCGGACGGGCGGTACAGGTCGAAGTCAGCCGATCCGGCC
The DNA here is from genome assembly GCF_055581985.1 of Streptomyces sp. NPDC042336. Taxonomy (NCBI): domain Bacteria; kingdom Bacillati; phylum Actinomycetota; class Actinomycetes; order Kitasatosporales; family Streptomycetaceae; genus Streptomyces; species Streptomyces sp. NPDC042336. The sequence continues at coordinate 42,283 of NZ_JBVJEA010000005.1, forward strand.
AAGGTGTCTCACGCTCCAAAACGCTGTGCTGCTGGGCACGCTAACTACCGTTAAGTAACCCAAATTTTAGAGCCCCGGCCGCACCGGTGGATAGGTGAGCTTGACGACAGCCGACCGAAGGGCGTTTCCGGCGTCCCGGATATGCTCGGGCGCGCAACCGTGCCGTACACCCCTGGAGCACCCCATGGCCCTGAAGATCACCGTGATCGGTACCGGCTATCTCGGCGCCACCCACGCGGCGGCCATGGCCGAGCTGGGTTTCGAGGTGCTGGGTCTGGACGTGGTGCCGGAGAAGATCGAGATGCTCCAGCGGGGCGAGGTCCCGATGTACGAGCCGGGTCTTCAGGAACTGCTGCGCAAGCACGTCGCCGGTATCGAGGGCGCCAGCGGGCGGCTGCGCTTCACCACCGACTTCGCCGAGGTCGCGGCCTTCGGCGACGTGCACTTCCTGTGCGTGAACACCCCGCAGAAGCACGGCGAGTACGCCTGCGACATGTCGTACGTCGACTCCGCGCTGGCCTCGCTGGCGCCGCACCTGACCGGCCCGGCGCTGGTCGTCGGCAAGTCGACCGTGCCGGTGGGCTCCGCCGACCGGCTGGCCGCCTACCTGGCCGAGCACGCGCCGGCGGGCGACGAGGCCGAGCTGGCCTGGAACCCGGAGTTCCTGCGCGAGGGCTTCGCCGTCGAGGACACCCTGCGCCCCGACCGGCTCGTGGTCGGCGTGCGCAGCGAGCGGGCCGAGCGGCTGCTGCGCGAGGTGTACGCGACGCCGATCGCGCAGGGCTCTCCCTTCGTCGTCACGGACTTCCCGACGGCCGAGCTGGTGAAGACCGCCGCGAACTCCTTCCTCGCCACCAAGATCTCCTTCATCAACGCGATGGCGGAGGTCTGCGAGGCGGCCGGCGGCGACGTCGCCAAGCTGGCGGAGGCGATCGGGTACGACGACCGGATCGGGAAGAAGTTCCTGCGGGCCGGGATCGGCTTCGGCGGCGGCTGTCTGCCGAAGGACATCCGCGCCTTCATGGCCCGCGCCGGTGAGCTGGGCGCCGACCAGGCGCTGACCTTCCTGCGCGAGATCGACTCCATCAACATGCGCCAGCGCGGCCAGATGGTGGAGCTGACCCGGCAGGCGCTGGGCGGCGGCCCGTTCCTCGGCAAGCGGATCGCGGTGCTCGGCGCCACCTTCAAGCCCGACTCGGACGACGTGCGCGACTCCCCCGCGCTGAACGTCGCCGGGCAGGTCCACCTCCAGGGCGCCCAGGTGACGGTGTACGACCCCAAGGGCATGGACAACGCCCGGCGGCTCTTCCCGACCCTCGGCTACGCCGACTCGGCGCTGGAGGCGGTGCGGGGCGCGGACGTCGTGCTGCACCTCACCGAGTGGCGGGAGTTCCGCGAGCTGGACCCGGAGGCGCTCGGCGAGGCCGCGGCGGCCCGGGTGATCCTGGACGGGCGCAACGCCCTGGACCCGACGCTCTGGCGGAAGGCCGGCTGGACCTACCGGGCGATGGGCCGCCCCACCGCCTGACGACCGCGCGGAGGACGCCGGTTCGGCCGAGGCTCAGTCGGCCGAACCGGCGTCGTCCGCATTCTGCCCCACGAAGCGGCGCGGCGGCCGGTGAACCCCTGGGGGGTTTACGCGTCCTTGGCCCGGTACCGGTGATAACTGTGGTGACCGGAGAACCGAAGACCGCGTGCTTCAAGGAGGAAGTCATGGCCGTCGCCGAACTGGGCCCCGTCGTCCTGGACTGTCCCGACCCCCGCGCACTGGCCCGCTTCTACGCCGGCGTGCTCGGCGGCACCGTCGAGGGCGAGGGCGACTGGGTCGACCTGAAACTGCCGGGCGGACAGGCGCTGGCGTTCCAGGCCGCCCCCGGGTTCGTGCCGCCGAAGTGGCCCGCGCCCGACGACTCGCAGCAGTTCCACCTCGACCTCGAAGTGAAGGACCTGGACGCGGCCGAGAAGGCGGTGCTGGAGCTGGGCGCGAGGCCGCTGGACGCGGACGACCGCACCCGTACCTTCCGGGTTTACGCCGACCCGGCCGGGCACCCGTTCTGCCTCTGCGCCTGCTGAACACCGGCCCACGAGCATCCGGAGGACGCCCATGGCACCCGTGGCACGTTTCCGTTCCGTCGTCGTCGACTGTCCCGAGCCGAGTGAGCTGGCCCGCTTCTACGCGGCGGTCGGGGGCGGCACGCCCGACGAGGAGGACCCGGACTGGGTGGTCCTCCAGGTGCCCGGCGGACCCCGCCTGTCCTTCCAGCGGGCGCCTGACCTCACGCCGCCCGAGTGGCCGCGCTCCGACCGCAACGCCCAGCAGTTCCACCTCGACTTCGACGGCGGGGCGACCTGGGCCGAGATGGACGCCGCGCACGAGAGGGTGCTGGCGCTGGGCGCCCGGCCGCTGGACCTGGAGGACCGGGAGGAGAAGGACTTCATGGTGTACGCCGATCCGGCGGGACATCCGTTCTGCCTGTGCCGGATCGAGCACACGTGACGCTCGCGCGGACTATCCGTCCAGGTCGGCGATGGTCGCCGTGGACGGCTCGCGGCGCAGCTGGGCCGCCTTCGCGGTGAAGGCCGCGGCCCGCAGGACGCGCTGGAGGTTGCCCCAGGTCAGCAGGGCCACGTCCGCCTCGTCCCAGCCGCGCCTGAGCAGCTCGGCGACGAGCCGGGGGTAGCAGGAGGGGTCGCCGAGCTCCAGGGGGTGGGCGGTACCGGTGTCGTAGGTGCCGGACAGACCCACGCTCCGCGGCCCGGCCACCGTGCGGACGTGGTCGAGGTGGTCGGCGACGTCCCGGACGGTCGGGCCGGTCTGCTCGGCGGTCAGCGGCACCATGCACAGGCCGCCCGCCGCGCCCAGCTCCACCAGCAGGTCGTCGGGGAGGTTGGCGGGGTGCGGGCGCAGCGCGCGGGCCGCGGAGCGGGTGCACAGCGCCGGGGCCTTGGACACCGCGAAGGTACGGCGGATGGTCTCCGCGGAGGCGCCGGAGAGGTCGGCGACCACTCCGAGGCGGTTCATCTCCCGGACGACCTCCTCGCCGAACCGGGTCAGCCCCGCCTCGCTCGCCCAGCCCACCCCGGACAGCGTCAGGGCGCGCAGGCCGAGGGCGTGCAGGGAGCGCAGGATGCCGAGGCAGTCGCCGAGGGCGGCGGCGCCCGCGGGACCGGGCAGCACGGCGACCCGGCCGCAGTTGCGGGCGTCGATGGCCTGCCCCGCGTCGTAGGCCAGGCGCAGGCCCTCCGGGTGGGCCCGCACGACCGTCTTGACCAGGTCGAGCTGCTCCAGCGTGGCACCGACCGCCCGGTCCCCGTCGAGGGACTCGGGCAGGTGCAGCGACCACAGCAGCGCGCCCACGTGCCCCGCGCGCAGCCGCGGCACGTCGGTGTCGACTGCGCTCTCGCCCAGCTCCAGGTCGTACCAGGGCAGGTGCTTGAGCGCCCACGGCAGGCCGTTGCAGCCGTCGGCGACGGGGTGGGCGGCCAGCACGGCGAGCGCGCGGCTCAGGGGCTCGTCGTCGGGGTCGGACACGGGCGCGTAGGGCTCCGGCGGAAAGGCCTCCGCGGCGAGCGGCACGGGCAGGTCGTCGAGCCCACCGGCCTCGGTACCGGTGTGCAGGTCGTCCTGGAGGTCTGCCATGACGGGCTCCGTACGGTCGTCGTGAGGTACGGCCACCGTCGCACGGAGCGGAAAGGGCTTCCTGGTGGATGGGGCGTTCGGGGGTACGCGGCTCGCGGGTTCCCGGCATACGGGGGCGGGGCGACCGGACCGACCGGCTGCCCCGCCACGAGGGAGGTGACGGCTCAGCCGTCGAGCTCCTCCAGCGACGCGTTGGACGGCTCCCGCGTGGCCTGGAGCCCCCGGGCCACCTCCTCGGCGGCGTCGAGCACGCGCACCGCGTTCTTCCAGGTCAGCTTGGCCAGGTCGGCCTGGGACCAGCCGCGGTCGAGCAGCTCGGCGATCAGGTTCGGGTAGCCGGAGACGTCGCCGAGGCCGTCCGGAGTGAAGGGCGTGCCGTCGTAGTCGCCGCCGATGCCCAGGTGGTCGACGCCCGCGACCTCGCGCATGTGGTCGAGGTGGTCGGCGACCGTGGAGACGGTGGCGACGGGACGGGGGACGCGCTCCTCGAAGGCGGCGTGGACCTTCATCGCCTCGGGGCCGGAGTCGAGGTGGTGGAAGCCGTGCGCGCGCATGTTCTCGTCGGCCTCGGCGGTCCAGTCCACCGCGGCCTGGAGCACGAACTTCGGCACGAACGTCACCATCGCCATGCCGCCGTTGGCGGGCAGCCGCTCCAGGACGTCGTCCGGGATGTTGCGCGGGTGGTCGCAGACGGCCCGGGACGAGGAGTGCGAGAAGATCACCGGCGCGGTGGAGGTGTCCAGCGCGTCGCGCATCGTCGTCGCCGCCACGTGCGAGAGGTCGACCAGCATGCCCTCGCGGTTCATCTCCCGCACGACCTCGCGGCCGAAGGCCGACAGACCGCCGACGCCGGGCTCGTCGGTCGCCGAGTCCGCCCACGCGACGTTGTCGTTGTGGGTGAGCGTCATGTAGCGCACGCCGAGCGCGTACAGCGCGCGGAGCGTGGCCAGCGAGTTGTCGATGGAGTGGCCGCCCTCGGCGCCCATCAGGGACGCGATCCGGCCCTCGGCCCGCGCGGCCTCCATGTCGGCGGCGGTCAGCGCGGCCCGCAGCTGACCGGGGTGGCGGTCGATCAGCCGCCGTACGCAGTCGATCTGCTCCAGCGTCGCCGTCACCGCGCCCGGCAGGTCGGAGCGGACGTACACCGACCAGTACTGGGCGCCGACACCGCCGGAGCGCAGCCGGGCCAGGTCGGTGTGCAGGTGCGCGGACTGGTCGGCGGCGATGTCGCGGGCGTCGAGGTCGTAGCGGACCTGCTCGCGCAGCGCCCAGGGCAGGTCGTTGTGCCCGTCGACGACCGGGAACTCGCGCAGCAGCTCGCGGGCCCGGTCGAGGGAGGTCGTGGAGGTCGTCATGGGCGTGCCTTCCGTCCCTTCCGTCACTTGTCCGTCACTTGCCGAATCCGAAGCCGGCCGCGGAGCCCCCGACCTTGTTGCGCAGCCGCTTGCCCTTCTCGGTGGCCTGGTCGTTGAGCTCCTGCTGGAACTCGCGCATCCGTCCGAGCAGCTCCTCGTCGTGGGCGGCGAGGATGCGGGCGGCCAGCAGACCGGCGTTGCGGGCGCCGCCGACGGAGACGGTGGCGACGGGGACACCGGCCGGCATCTGCACGATGGACAGCAGGCTGTCCATGCCGTCCAGGTACTTCAGCGGCACCGGGACGCCGATGACCGGCAGCGGGGTGACGGAGGCGAGCATGCCGGGCAGGTGGGCGGCTCCCCCGGCCCCGGCGATGATCGCCTTCAGTCCGCGTCCGGCGGCCTGCTCGCCGTACGCGATCATCTCGTGCGGCATGCGGTGCGCGGAGACGACGTCGACCTCGTAGGGGATCTCGAACTCGTCGAGGGCCTTGGCGGCGGCCTCCATGACGGGCCAGTCGGAGTCCGACCCCATGACGATGCCTACGACCGGGCTCACCGGGCTGGCCTGGCTCATTCGGTGATCGTCCCTCTCAGGTAGCCGGCAGCGTGACGGGCGCGCTCCAGCACGTCGTCCAGGTCGTCGCCGTAGGTGTTGACGTGGCCGACCTTGCGGCCGGGCTTCACGTCCTTGCCGTACATGTGGATCTTGAGCTGCGGGTCGCGGGCCATGCAGTGCAGGTACGCGGAGTACATGTCCGGGTAGTCGCCGCCCAGGACGTTGACCATCACGGTCCACTTCGCGCGCGGGCGCGGGTCGCCGAGGGGGAGGTCGAGGACCGCGCGGACGTGGTTGGCGAACTGCGAGGTGATCGCGCCGTCCATCGTCCAGTGGCCGGAGTTGTGCGGGCGCATCGCGAGCTCGTTGACCAGGATGCGTCCGTCGCGGGTCTGGAACAGCTCGACGGCGAGGTGGCCGACGACGCCCAGCTCCTTGGCGATGCCGAGCGCCATCTCCTCGGCGCGCAGGGCCAGCGCCTCGTCGAGGTCGGGCGCCGGGGCGATCACCGTGTCGCAGACGCCGTTCACCTGCTGGGACTCGACGACGGGGTAGGCCACCGCCTGGCCGTGCGGGGAGCGGACCACGTTGGCTGCCAGCTCGCGGACGAAGTCGACCTTCTCCTCCGCCAGCACGGGCACCCCCGCGCGGAAGGGCTCGGCCGCCTCCTCGACGGAGTCCACGACCCACACGCCCTTGCCGTCGTACCCGCCGCGGACCGTCTTGAGGACCACGGGGAAACCGTCGCCCTCGACGGCGCCCTCCGCGGCGAAGGCGGCCACGTCGGCCGGATCGCTCACGATCCGGTGCCGCGGGCAGGGCACGCCGATCGCGTCGAGCTTCGCGCGCATCACGCCCTTGTCCTGGGCGTGCACGAGCGCCTCGGGTCCGGGGCGGACGGGGATGCCGTCCGCCTCCAGGGCCTTGAGGTGCTCGGTCGGCACGTGTTCGTGATCGAAGGTGATCACGTCACAGCCGCGCGCGAACTCGCGCAACGTGTCCAGATCGCGATAGTCGCCGACGACGACTTCGTTCACGACCTGCGCCGCAGAGTCCTGGGGAGTGTCACTGAGAAGCTTGAACCTGATGCCGAGCGGGATGCCCGCCTCGTGTGTCATACGAGCGAGCTGGCCACCGCCGACCATGCCGACTACCGGGAACGTCACACCCCTAGCGTATCGGCCGCGCGGAGCCCACCTGTTTACCGGCCGTTTCAGACCGGTCCAGCTGCCCGTTCCGGCTCCCCCGGGTCCGTCCGCAGGAAGATCGCGCGTCCGGGTGGTTAGCATGAACGGATTGACGCCAACCGATGGACGGGGGCCTGCACGGCCATGGGACATGGTTCCTCGGGTGCTCAGACGGCTCCCTCCACTGACCCGGCGCCGCGCGCCGGGATGCGCGGGCGGGTCCACCGGTTCGTGCGTGAGGTGGTGAAGTTCGGCGCCGTGGGCGGCGCGGGGGTGCTGGTCAACCTCCTGGTCTTCAACTTCGTGCGGCACGTCACCGACCTCCAGGTGGTGCGGGCCAGCATCGTCGCCACGGTCGTCGCGATCGTCTTCAACTACGTGGGCTTCCGCTACTTCACCTACCGCGACCGCGACAAGAGCGGCCAGACCCGCGAGATGTCGCTGTTCCTGCTGTTCAGCGCGATCGGGCTGGTCATCGAGAACGGCGTGCTCTACACGGCGACGTACGGGTTCGGCTGGGACAGCCCGCTGCAGAGCAACATCTTCAAGTTCCTCGGCATCGGGATCGGCACGCTGTTCCGCTTCTGGTCCTACCGCAGCTGGGTCTTCCGCGCGCTGCCCGCCCGTGAGCCGGTGACGCGGGCGGAGACCTTCCTGGAGCACGAGCACCCGACCGCGGTCCCCCGCGCGGACGGTGCCCCCGCCGGCCACCGCTGACCCGCTCCCCCGGCCCGGGGGGCTCAGCGCACCGTGTCCCCACCGTCCGCCGAGGACTTCTTCGACGGCGGCGTACGGGACAGGAACAGCCCGAAGACCGGTGGACGCCCCTGGAGCAGCTCCAGGCGGCCGCCGTCCGCCTCGGCCAGGTCGCGGGCGACGGCCAGGCCGATGCCGGTGGAGTTGCGTCCGCTGATCGCCCGCTCGAAGATCCGCGCGCCCAGGTCGCCCGGGACCCCGGGGCCCTCGTCGGTGACCTCGACCACGGCCTGGTTGCCGGTCACCCGGGTCCGCAGGGCCACCGTGCCGCCGCCGTGCATCAGGGAGTTCTCGATCAGCGCGGCCAGCACCTGCGCCACGGCGCCCGGGGTGCCCACGGCCGTCAGATGGCGCTTGCCGGAGCTGACGATGGCCCGGCCCTCACTGCGGTACGCCGGGCGCCACTCGGCGATCTGCTGCTGGATGACGTCGTCCAGCTCGAAGGTGACGGCGGAGCCGCTGCGCGGGTCGCGGGAGTTGGTGAGCAGCCGGTCCACGACGTCGGTCAGCCGCTCCACCTGCGACAGCGCGATCGTCGCCTCCTCCTTCACCGTCTCCGGCTCGTCGGTGAGCGTGATCTCCTCCAGCCGCATCGACAGCGCGGTCAGCGGCGTACGCAGCTGGTGGGAGGCGTCGGCGGCCAGACGTCGCTCGGCGGTGAGCATCCGGGCGATGCGCTCCGCGGAGGAGTCCAGCACGTCCGCGACCCGGTCCAGCTCGGGGACGCCGTACCGCTTGTGCCGCGGGCGCGGGTCGCCGGAGCCGAGGCGTTCTGCGGTCTCGGCGAGGTCGGTGAGCGGCGAGGCGAGGCGGTTCGCCTGCCGGATCGCAAGCAGTACGGCGGCGATCACCGCGAGCAGCGCCACCAGGCCGATGATCAGCAGGGTCCGCCCGACCTCCCGGGTGACCGAGGAGCTGGGCTCCTCGACGAGGACCGTCTCGCCCTCCTCGCCGGTGGCCCTGCCCTGGAGGACGTCTCCGGACGGCTTGCCGCCGACCTCGATGACCGGCTCGCCGGGGATGCGGATGACGGCATAGCGGGCGTCGCGGATCTGCTCCCGCAGGAACTCCTCGTCGACAGAACCGGTGCCGATGAGCCGGCTGTCGACAATGCTGGCCAGCCGCACCGCCTCCAGGTCGACCCGTTCCTGGGCGGTGCTGCTGATGGTCCGGGTCTCGACGATGACGAGGGAGACGCCGAAGACGGCGATCACGACGAGCACCACGGCGAGCGTGGACTGGATCAGTCGACGGCGCATGTCCTCTTACCCGGAAGGCCCCCCTCGGGGCTTGCTCAGTTCTTCTCGAAACGGAAGCCCACGCCGCGCACGGTGGCGATGTAGCGGGGGTTGGCCGCGTCGTCCCCCAGCTTCTTGCGCAGCCAGGAGATGTGCATGTCGAGGGTCTTGGTCGACGACCACCAGGTCGTGTCCCAGACCTCGCGCATCAGCTGGTCGCGAGTGACGACCCGGCCGGCGTCGCGCACCAGGACCCGCAGCAGGTCGAACTCCTTCGCGGTGAGCTGGAGCTCCTCCTCGCCCATCCAGGCCCGGTGCGACTCGACGTCGATGCGCACGCCGTGGGTGGCGGGCGGCTGGGGGGGCTCCACGGCGCCGCGCCGCAGCAGGGCCCGGACCCGGGCGAGCAGCTCGGCCAGGCGGAAGGGCTTGGTGACGTAGTCGTCGGCGCCCGCGTCCAGGCCCACGACGGTGTCCACCTCGTCGGCGCGCGCGGTCAGGATCAGGATCGGCACGGCATGGCCCTCGGACCGCAGCCGGCGGGCGACCTCCAGACCGTCCATGCCCGGCAGGCCCAGGTCCAGCACGACCAGGTCGACGCCGCCCTGGAGCCCGGCGTCGAGTGCGGTGGGTCCGTCCTCACGCACCTCGACCTCGTACCCTTCCCTGCGCAGAGCGCGGGCCAGCGGCTCCGAGATGGACGCGTCGTCCTCGGCGAGCAGTACACGGGTCATGGGCTGATGGTAGACCGCTCGGAGCAACGCCCGGGGCAAGATCGCTGCCACGGCCGGCGTACAAGGGGCAAGCCGGACACCGGCCGAGCGCGCCCCGGACACCCGCCGTACGACCCGCCTCGTCGACCCCGCGTCCGCACCTGCGGCTGTGGGGTGCCATCCTGTGATGGACCTTCGAAAGATCGTTCACGGTTCCACAATTACCTGTGATCCGCGTCTCAAGTCCTTCCATACCGGGCGGTGTCCTGCCGTATGGTGAATCAGCGCCTGTAGCACCCCGTGGACCTTTGGCGACAGTTCGACGCTGAAGGTCACTTTTGTGTGCGGGCCGGCCCCCACGGCCGGCCTTGAAAGGAATGACCTGTGGCCGGGCCTCACCGCGTGCAGTGACGCGCGCCGAGGCGTGGATCCCGGTGGCCGCCGCCCACCGCTTCGCAATCCGGAGCGGAATCCCTCAGGCGTGGGACGGGCGGGGAAGTGCCGCCGGTGCCGGCCGCCCCCCACCGGGCGCGCATCGCCTCATGAGCGCGTCCCGACCAGCAAGGATCGACCATGGCGTCCAGCCTGACGAAGGACTCGGTCACCCCGGGCACCCCCGGCTCCGAGAAGACCTTCTTCGGCCACCCCCGCGGACTGGCCACACTCTTCATGACCGAGATGTGGGAGAGGTTCTCCTACTACGGCATGAGGGCTCTGCTCCCGCTGTACCTCGTCGCCCCGGGTGGTCTCGGCCTCGGCGCCGGCACCGCGACCGCGATCTACTCGGTGTACCTCTCGCTGGTGTACCTGCTCACGATGCCGGGCGGCTGGTTCGGCGACCGGGTCTGGGGCCCCCGCAAGACCGTCGCCATCGCCGGCGGCGTGATCATGCTCGGCCACCTCACGCTGGCGCTGCCGTCCTCCGGCACGTTCTACGCGGGCCTCGGTCTGGTCGCCATCGGCTCGGGTCTGCTGAAGGCCAACATCTCCACGATGGTCGGCCAGCTCTACGACGGCCCCGACGACCCGCGCCGCGACGGTGGCTTCACCGTCTTCTACATGGGCATCAACCTCGGTGCCTTCGCCGCGCCGCTGACCATCGGCACCATCGGCGAGAACGTCAACTGGCACCTGGGCTTCGCGCTCGCCGCGGTCGGCATGGGCCTGGGCGTGCTCCAGTTCCTGATCGGCAGCCGCCACCTGGACCCGCACTCCAGCGTGGTCCCGAAGCCGCTGTCCGTCCAGGAGAAGACCTCGACGCTGCGCAAGTCCGCCTTCTGGGCCGCGCTGGCCGTCGTCTTCTACGCGATCGTCGGCTTCTCCGGTCACTACACCCTGAACTGGGTCCTGGTCCCGCTGACCCTGCTCGGCGTGATCATTCCGGTGCTGGTGCTGACCAACATCAAGCGCGACAAGTCCCTGGACCGCGCTGAGCAGTCCAAGATGTCGGCGTACATCTGGTTCTTCGTGGCCGCCGCCGTGTTCTGGATGATCTACGACCAGGGCGGCTCGACCCTGTCGCTCTTCGCCGACTCCTCGGCGGACAACAGCGTCTTCGGCTGGGACTTCCCGGTCTCCTGGTACCAGTCGGTCAACCCGGTCATCATCATGGCCCTGGCCCCGGTCTTCGCCACGCTGTGGCTGGCGCTGGCCCGCCGCGGCAAGGAGCCGAGCACCGTCGTCAAGTTCTGCGGCGGTCTGGTCCTGGTCGGCGCGTCCTTCTTCCTCTTCCTGGCCCCGCTGGGCATCGCGGAGGGCGGCCACAAGGCGGCGGCCCTGTGGCTGGTGGCGATCTACTTCGTCCAGACCTGCGGTGAGCTGATGCTCTCCCCGGTCGGCCTGTCGGTGACGACGAAGATGGCGCCGGTGAAGTACGCCTCGCAGATGATGGGCGTCTGGTTCCTGGCCGTCACCGCCGGTGACGCCACGACCGGCCTGCTCTCCATCGCCGGCGTCGACCTCAACAAGACGGGCATCGTCGCCGCGGAGGCGACCCTCGCGGTGATCGCGGGCATCGCGATCTGGATGTACCGCAAGCGAGTCAAGCAACTCATGGGCGACGTCCGCTGAACCCTGCGGCAGCCGCCTTTCGGAAGGGCCACCTCATCCACCCCGGACGAGGTGGCCCTTCCGCCTTTTCGGCCGGGGGCGAGGGCACCCGTCCCTCAGGACTGCCTCACGGAAAGCCCGGGGGACCCGACGAGACGCTGGAGCGCGGCGGGGCAGCCCCAGGGAGCGGGACGGGAGACGAAGTCCCCGCCGGGGGCTGAGGCGGGGGCCCAGGGGGCTCGGCTCCTGGGCCGACCGAGACAGACGGACGGGCGGGCGCAGGGGAGCAGGAGACGAAGTTCCCCCCGGGTCCGAGGCGGAGCCCCACGAGGCTGGACCCCTGGGCCGACCGAGACAGACAGACGGGCGGGCGAAGGGGAGCAGGAGACGAAGTCCCCACCGGGTCCGAGGCGGAGCCCCACGAGGCTGGACCCCTGGGCCGACCGAGACAGACAGACGGATGGGCGAAGGGGAGCAGGAGACGAAGTCCCCACCGGGTCCGAGGCGGAGCCCCACGAGGCTGGACCCCTGGGCCGACCGAGACAGACGGACGGATGGGCGAAGGGGAGCAGGAGACGAAGTCCCCGCGAGGCTGGGGGTGGAGCTCCAGGGGGCTCGGCTCCTTGGCCGACCGAGACGGGTGGGCGAAAGGGGTGCAGGGGAACGAAGTCCCCGCCGGGGTCTGGGGCGGAGCCCCAGGGGGCCGGGCTTCCTGGCCGACCGACGGGTGGGCGAACACGGCGCAAGCGTCGCAGGCTTACGCCGGGGCCCCCAGCTCCGCCCACACCCGCTTGCCCGCGACACCCGGCGTACGCACGACGCCCCAGTCCAGGCACAGCCGCTGCACGATGAACATCCCGTGCCCGCCCGGGCGCCCGGCGCGGTGCGGGGTCCGCGGCGCCGGCTGCCCCGTACCGCGGTCGGAGACCTCCAGCCGGATCACCTTCTTCTCGCAGGTGATCCGCAGCTCGTCCGGCCCTTCGGCGTGCAGACAGGCGTTGGTGACCAGCTCGGACACCACGAGCAGGACGTCCTCGGCGGCGGCCCGCTGGTCCGCGGTGGCGGACGGCAGCCAGCCCCAGGCGTACAGCGCCTCGCGGGTGAAGTCACGGGCCAGCGGGACGACCCCGCTCGCGTCCTCGAAGGTCAGCCTGCGGGTCTGCCGCCCGCCGCCCTCCCCGGACGCGGCGGGCGCGGACGCGGACACCCCGGAAGCGCCGCTGGGCTCCGGACCGCGGTCGCCCGGCGAGTAGGGCCGGGTGGTGCTCATCAGCGCTTCACCTCACCGATTCACCAGTTCACGTTTCAAAGTCGTAGACAGCACAGTCGTACACAGCCGGTTCAGGGTCTCTCCTGCCCGACGGGACCGTACGAACACCCCTGTATTGCGCACGAAACCCGCCGCAGGGCGAAAACACCCGCCCCGGGATGCGCACGCGCCCCTCCGCCGGCCGGACAAGGACGGCTCAGTCGGACGCGTCGGCCAGGGCGGCCGCAAGCGTGTCATGAAGGGTGAAGACCGCTTCGGCTCCCGTGATCTCGAACACGCGCGCCACCACCGGCTGCATGGCCACCAAATGCACTCCGCCCCCCGCGGCCTCCGCCTTCAGCCTCGCTCCGAGCAGGACGTTCAGCCCTGTGGAGTCACAGAACTCCAGCCGCGAGCAGTCCACGACGAGCCGGCTGAATCCCTTGGCGAGGCACTCCTCCAGCGGCTCGCGCAACAGGTCGGCGGTGTGGTGATCCAGCTCACCCGCCGGAGTCACGACGGCGCTGGGGCCCTCTTCCCTCACCTCGACCAGAAGCCGGCCCGACTGGGCACTGCCGACCGTCCCGCGGTCCATGCCGTTTCTCTCTCCCGAGGTCGTGACTGCTTGCTGACGCCCTCGAACACTACGCCCTCCCACTGCACTCCGACACCCGAACAACCGCACACAAACGGACATACCCGCACAGAACACACTTGCGGTCAGCTCGGTAAACCCGGTAGGGCTAGTAGGACACGTAAACCGACACGGCCGGCTTTGGAGGCGCCGCACACCGCAGTGCACGTATTTGGCTTCGGCAGCCGTATGCCGAGAACGATGGAGGACATCATGTCACCCCGGCTCGACGGATCGCGTACCCACCAAGCGACGTCGACACTCCCTCCGGAACATCTGGATCCCATCGAGCAACCCGACGCCGTCGTCGACCACGACGGCGCACTCGCCGGGCTTCCGGACATCCCCGCGTACGACGAGGTCGCTCCGGCGGACGCCAGGGCCCTGTCCAAGACCCTCTTCGAGCGGCTGGAGTCGCTGGAAGAAGGCACCCATGAGTTCGCGTACGTACGCAATACGCTCGTCGAGCTGAACCTCGCGCTGGTCAAGTTCGCCGCCTCCCGCTTCCGCTCGCGCAGCGAGCCGATGGAGGACATCATCCAGGTCGGCACCATCGGCCTGATCAAGGCGATCGACCGCTTCGAGCTGTCGCGCGGTGTGGAGTTCCCCACGTTCGCGATGCCGACCATCATCGGCGAGATCAAGCGCTTCTTCCGTGACACCTCGTGGTCCGTGCGCGTCCCGCGGCGCCTCCAGGAGCTGCGGCTCGACCTGGCGAAGGCCGGCGACGAGCTGGCCCAGCGCCTCGACCGCGCCCCCACGGTGTCCGAGCTGGCCGAGCACCTCGGCCTGTCCAAGGACGAGGTCGTCGAGGGCATGGCGGCGTCCAACGCCTACACCGCCTCCTCGCTGGACGCCCAGCCGGAGGAGGACGACGCGGAGGGCGCGCTCGCCGACCGCATCGGCTACGAGGACCACGGGCTCGAGGGCATCGAGTACGTGGAGTCCCTGAAGCCGCTGATCGCCGAGCTGCCCTCGCGGGACCGGAAGATCCTCTCCCTGCGTTTCGTCGCCGGCATGACCCAGTCGGAGATCGGCGAGGAGCTGGGCATCTCCCAGATGCACGTCTCGCGTCTGCTGTCGCGCACACTCGTACGGCTGCGCAAGGGGCTCACGGTCGAGGAGTAGTCCTCAGCCCCGACCGGGTGACGCTTGCCCTCCAGGGGGGCGGTCCGCTGCCGGGCCGCCCCCCTTCGGGCTGTCGTTCACGGGGAGTTGGCGATCAGTGCGGCCGTCGGCAGCAGCGGGGCCGAAGCGCACAGGAGCCAGAAGGTGCGCGGCGCGAGGGAGGTCCGGCGCCGCAACGCCTCGTTGACCAGCCACCAGATCATCGCGAAGAGCGCCACCACCGGGACGACGATCACCAGCCAGAGCGCCATGCCGTCGTTCTCCGTCGGCTCGCGCACCGTCCAGCCCAGTTCCGCCAGCGGCCAGTTGACCACCAGGAACCACACGAGCCAGAACGGCACGACGCCCGGAATCCCGAGCAGCACGTTCACCAGGAACGGCGTCCACCAGTACTTGGCCATCCGTCCCCCGCTCCCCGGTTCACCCGCCGCTCACACCCTACGCACGCCCCGCCGCCACACCCCCGCGACCAGCGGCACGCCCGGCCGGTAGGCCAGGTGCACGTGGCTCGGGGCGTCGAGCAGCGTCAGGTCGGCGTACGCGCCCGGGGTGAGGCGGCCGACGTCGTCGCGGCGCAGGGCCGCGGCGCCGCCCGCGGTGGCCGACCAGACCGCCTCGTCCGGCGTCATCC
This sequence comes from Streptomyces sp. NPDC042336, assembly GCF_055581985.1. Classification (NCBI taxonomy): domain Bacteria; kingdom Bacillati; phylum Actinomycetota; class Actinomycetes; order Kitasatosporales; family Streptomycetaceae; genus Streptomyces; species Streptomyces sp. NPDC042336. The sequence continues at coordinate 57,422 of NZ_JBVJEA010000005.1, forward strand.
CCATGTCCCGTACGGCGAGCGCGATGCAGAAGGGCACGGAGGACGTGAAGGAGGAGCCGGGGTTGCAGTCGGTGGACAGGGCGACCGTGGCACCGGCGTCGATCAGGCGCCGGGCGTCCGGCCACTGGGCGCGGGTGGAGAACTCGGCGCCGGGGAGCAGGGTCGCGACCGTACGGCTGCCCGCGAGGGCGTCCACGTCGGCGTCGGTGAGGTGGGTGCAGTGGTCGGCGCTGGCGGCGTCGAGTTCGACGGCGAGCTGTACGCCGGGGCCGTGGGAGAGCTGGTTGGCGTGGATGCGGGGGTGCAGGCCCTTGGCCTTGCCCGCGGTGAGGATCGCGCGGGCCTGGTCGCCGTCGAAGGCGCCCTTCTCGCAGAACACGTCGATCCAGCGGGCGTGCGGGGCGCAGGCGTCGAGCATCTCGCCGGTGACCAGGTCGACGTATGCGGCGGGGTCGTCGGCGAGTTCGGGGGCGACGATGTGGGCGCCGAGGAAGGTGACCTCGTCGGTGTGACGGGCGGCGACGCGCAGGGCGCGGGACTCGTCGGCGGTGGTCAGGCCGTAGCCGGACTTGGTCTCGAAGGTGGTGGTGCCCTGGCGCAGGGCCTCCGCGAGGTAGCGGGTGAGGGACGCCTCCAGTTCCGCGTCGCTCGCGGCGCGGGTGGCGGCGACGGTGGTGCGGATGCCGCCCGCGCTGTAGGGGCGGCCGGACATGCGGGCGTTGAACTCCTCGGTGCGGTCGCCCGCGAAGAGCAGGTGGGAGTGGGAGTCCACGAAGCCGGGCAGGATCGCCCGGCCGCCGGCGTCGACCCGGTTGTCAGTGGCGGGTGCTTTGCTTGATTCACCGGTCCACGCGACGCGGTCGCCCTCGATGACGACGGCCGCGTCCCGGACCAGACCGAGCGGGGAGTGGTCGCCGAGGGAGGGGTCGTTGGTGACGAGTGCGGCGATGTTGGTGATGACGGTGCTGCTGCTCATGGGGTCCCTGGTGTCCTCGTGGGGGCGGGTGCGGATGGTCAGGCGCGCAGGGCTTCGACGGCCCGCGCCAGGGCCCGCGGCACATCCGGTACGAGGGCGTGCGCCCCGTCGCACACGACGTGCCGCCCGCCCACGACCGTGTGCCGTACGTCCGCTGCCGTCGCGGCGAATACGGCCGTCTCGGCGCCGAGCCTGGGCAGTGGCCCCGCGGTCCTGACCGAGTCCAGCGCGACGGTCGCGAGGTCGGCGCGGGCGCCGGTCTCGATGCGGCCGGTGTCGTCCCAGCCGAGGGCGGCGTGTCCGTCGGCGGTGGCGGCGCGCAGCAGGGCGGCGGCCGTCCAGTGGCCGCGGGCGCGGGTGCGCAGGCGCTCGTTCAGCTCCATGGCGCGCGCTTCCTCCAGCAGGTCGACGACGGCGTGGCTGTCCGAGCCGAGGGAGAGCGGGGAGCCCGCCAGCTGGAGGGCGGCCGCGGGACCGATGCCGTCGGCGAGGTCCCGTTCCGTGGTGGGGCACATGCAGGTGCCGGTGCGGCTGTCGCCGAGCAGGGCGATGTCCTCGTCGGTGAGGTGGGTGTTGTGGACGCCGGTGGTGCGGGCGCCCAGCACACCGTGGTCGGCGAGCAGCCGCGCGGGCGTGCAGCCGTGGGCCTGGCGGCAGGCGTCGTTCTCGGCGGTCTGCTCGGACAGGTGCACATGCAGCGGGGCCCGCCGCTCCTCGGCCCACCGCGCCACGGTCGCCAACTGGTCCGCGGGCACGGCCCGTACGGAGTGGATCGCCGCTCCGATCCGTGCGTGATCCCGTTCCTTGAGAACTGAACAGCGTTCGGCCCAGGCCTGGGCCGTGCCGTCGGAGAAGCGGAGCTGGTGGGTGTTGGGGGGTTCGCCGAAGCCGGAGGACAGGTAGCAGGTGTCGAGGAGGGTGATGCGGACACCGGCTTCGGCGGCCGCCTCGATCAGCGCCTCGCCCATCGCGTTGGGGTCGGCGTAGGGGGTGCCTCCGGGCGCGTGGTGGACGTAGTGGAACTCGCCGACGGTGGTGATGCCGGCCAGCGCCATCTCGGCGTACACGGCGCGGGCGAGGGCGTGGTAGGTGTCCGGGGTCAGCCGGTCGGCGAAGGAGTACATCACCTCGCGCCAGGTCCAGAAGGTGCCGGAGCCGACCTGGACGGTGCCGCGCAGGGCCCGGTGGAAGGCGTGCGAGTGGGCGTTGGCCAGTCCCGGCAGGGTCAGGCCGCGCAGGATCTCGGCTCCGGACGGCGGGGTGGGGATGCCCGTGCGGACGGCGGTGATGCGGCCGTCCGCCACCTCCAGGGCCACGTCCGGCTCGACGTGGGCGCCGAGCCAGGCGTGCTCCAGCCAGTACGTGCGGGTCCGTTCGGTGGCGGTCACGTGCAGGCCAGCCCTTCCAGTACGTCGGCGAGTGCGTTCACCCCGGCCACGCAGTCGTCCTCGGCGGCGTACTCGGCCGGGGAGTGCGAGACGCCGGTGGGGTTGCGTACGAACAGCATGGCGGTCGGGATGCGGCCGGAGAGGATTCCGGCGTCGTGTCCGGCGCCGGTGCCGAGGACGGGGACCTTCAGTTCCGTACGGGTGCCCAGGATGCGGGCGAGTTCGTCGCGCAGGGCATGGTCGAACTCGACGACGGGCGTGAAGGACTCGCGCACGACGTCGAGGTCCACGCCGTGGGCGGCGGCGTACTCGCGGGCGGCCTTCTCGACGCCGGTGACCACCGTGTCCAGGCTCGCCTGGTCGGCGGCGCGGGAGTCGAGCCAGCCGCGCACCAGGGAGGGGACGGCGTTGACGCCGTTGGGTTCGACGCCGATCTTGCCGAAGGTGGCGACGGCACCGGCGAGTTCGGCCTCGCGGCGGGCGGCGAGGACGGTCTCGGCGTACGGCAGCATCGGGTCGTGCCGGTCGGCGAGGCGGGTGGTGCCGGCGTGGTTGGCCTCGCCGCGGAAGTCGAACCGCCAGCGTCCGTGCGGCCAGATGGCGGAGGCGATGCCGATGCGATCGCCGGACAGGTCGAGGGCGCGGCCCTGTTCGACGTGGAGTTCGACGAAGGCGCCGATGCGGGCGAGCCGCTCGGGGTCGGGGCCGAGGGTGTCCGGGTCGTACCCGGCGGCCTCCATGGCCCGCGGGAGGGGGATGCCGTCGCCGTCGGTCAGGCGGTGGGCCTGCTCGACGGTGAGCGCGCCGGCGGTGAGCCTGGAGCCGACGCAGGCCAGGCCGAAGCGGGCGCCCTCCTCGTCACCGAAGTTGACGATGCCCAGCGGCCTGGTGAACCGCGCTCCCCGCCCGCGCAGTTCGTCCAGGGCGGCGAACGCGGAGACGACGCCGAGCGGGCCGTCGAAAGCGCCGCCGTCGGGCACGGAGTCCAGGTGGGACCCGGTGACGACGGCGTTCCCGGCGGCCGGGTCGCCGAGCCAGGCCCACTGGTTGCCGTTGCGGTCGACCTCGTAAACCAGTCGGCGAGCCTCGGCCTGCTCCTGGAACCAGGTCCGGCAGTCGGCGTCGGCTCCGGTCCAGGCGTAGCGGCGGTAGCCGCCGGAGGCGGAGCCGCGGCCGACCGGCAGCAGCTCCGCCCACATGCTGTGGAAGCTCACGCGCCGTCACCCTCGGGCGTCGTGCCGCTCCCGTGCGCCTCTGCGCCCTCGCGGCCTTCGCGCATCGGCACCCGGACGCCCCGCTCCCCGGCCACCGACTCGGCGATGTCGTACCCGGCGTCGACGTGCCGGATGACGCCCATGCCGGGGTCGTTGGTGAGCACCCGGCGGATCTTCTCCCCGGCGAGAGGAGTGCCGTCGGCGACGGTGACCTGTCCGGCGTGGATGGAGCGGCCCATGCCGACGCCGCCGCCGTGGTGGAGGGAGACCCAGGAGGCGCCGGAGGCCACGTTGACCATGGCGTTGAGCAGCGGCCAGTCGGCGATGGCGTCGGAGCCGTCGAGCATCGCCTCGGTCTCGCGGTACGGGGAGGCGACGGAGCCGCAGTCGAGGTGGTCGCGGCCGATGACGATCGGGGCGGCCAGCTCGCCGCTCGCGACCATGTCGTTGAACCGCTCTCCGGCCTTGTCGCGCTCGCCGTAGCCGAGCCAGCAGATGCGGGCGGGCAGGCCCTGGAAGTGGACCCGTTCCCCGGCCATCTTGATCCAGCGGGCCAGGGACTCGTTCTCGGGGAACAGGTCGAGGATCGCCTGGTCGGTCTTGGCGATGTCGGCGGGGTCGCCGGACAGGGCGGCCCAGCGGAAGGGGCCCTTGCCCTCGCAGAACAGGGGGCGGATGTAGGCGGGGACGAAGCCGGGGAAGGCGAAGGCCCGGTCGTATCCGGCGAGCTGTGCCTCGCCGCGGATGGAGTTGCCGTAGTCGAAGACCTCGGCACCGGCGTCCTGGAAGCCGACCATGGCCTCGACGTGCCGGGCCATGGACTCGCGGGCCCGGGTGGTGAAGCCGGCCGGGTCCTTGGCGGCGGCGTCGGCCATGTCCTCGAAGGCGATGCCGGTGGGCAGGTAGGCCAGCGGGTCGTGCGCCGAGGTCTGGTCGGTGACGATGTCGATCGGGGCGCCCATGGCGAGAAGCTGCGGGACCAGTTCGGCGGCGTTGCCCAGGACGCCGATGGACAGCGGCTTACGCCGGTCCCGGGCCTCGGTGGCCAGCTGGAGGGCGTGGTCGAGGGAGTCGGCCTTGACGTCGAGGTAGCGGTGCTCGATGCGGCGGTCGATGGCGCGCGGGTCGCAGTCGACGCAGATCACGACGCCGTCGTTCATGGTGACGGCCAGCGGCTGGGCGCCGCCCATGCCGCCGAGGCCGGCGGTGAGGGTGATGGTGCCGGCCAGCGTGCCGCCGAACTTCTTCGCGGCGACGGCGGCGAAGGTCTCGTAGGTGCCCTGGAGGATGCCCTGGGTGCCGATGTAGATCCAGGAGCCGGCCGTCATCTGCCCGTACATGGTCAGGCCGAGGGCTTCCAGCCGGCGGAACTCCTCCCAGTTGGCCCAGTCCCCGACCAGGTTGGAGTTGGCGATGAGGACCCGCGGGGCCCACTCGTGGGTCTGCATGACGCCGACCGGCCGGCCGGACTGGACGAGCATCGTCTCGTCCTGCTTGAGGGTGCGCAGGGTCCGCACCATCGCGTCGAAGGAACGCCAGTCGCGGGCCGCCTTCCCCGTGCCGCCGTAGACGACGAGCTTGTCGGGGTGCTCGGCGACCTCCGGGTCGAGGTTGTTCTGCAGCATCCGCAGGGCGGCCTCCTGCTGCCAGCCCAGGGCGCTCGGCTCGGTACCGCGTGGCGCTCGGACAGGACGAGGTCCGGACATGGTCTGCCTCCTGGTGGCTTGCTCCCGGCGGATTGTTGCTGCGGCTATTCATATCCTCGCCTCCTGAATAGAACTAGTCAACAGGGTCGTGTCCGCGCGGCGCACATGCGAGTGCGGGGCCCCCGGTCGGGGACCCCGCACTCGGACTGCCGGTTCTTGTCGTGGTCGCTCGCGCTCAGACTGCCGCGGGCGTCTTGCGCCTGGCACCGCCCGGTGCCGCGTCGCCCGCCGCGATGCCCGTGCTGCGGTAGGCCTTGACCGCCTTGCCCGCGGGGCGGCCGGCGTTGCCGGCGAGCCAGTTCACGCGGACCCACAGCAGGGCGTCCCCGGCCTGTTCGCGGCGGCCGATCCAGGCGGACTTGAGCCACAGCCCGGCGCCGCAGCCGGCCAGCAGCAGCCCGCCCGCGGCGGGCACGGCGAAGGCGCTGCCGAGGGCGGCGAGGAAGGCGAGAAGCAGCCACCAGCGGTGGCCCCGGCGCCAGTTGCGCACGGTGACCCGGCGGTCCTGGAGCACATCGTGCTTGCCCGCGCGGGCGGCCGAACCGGCGAGGGCGGTGTAGCGCCGCCTGCGCACCCACGCCACGACGGCCGTGGCGACGATGAAGAGCGCGGCACCGGCCAGCACCCCGATCCGGCGTCCGGTGAGTCCGGGCACCAGTACGCCGATGCCCGCCGCGAAAACGCCCAGCCACCACAGCGGTGCGGCACCCGCCCGTACGACGACGGCGACCCGCGCCAGCCCCACCTGTCCTCCGCGCGCCACGTCCTGCCTCCTGTTCCGTTCCGGCCCGTGCGATGTGTCCGGTGCCGATGCGTCTGAAGGGTGTGTCAGGCGCCGCACTGTAACGGGGCAAGCTGAGACGAGTCTGAGAACGCGTCCGCCGTCCGGGCACCCCGCGCGGGGTCAGTCCACGAAGAGCCCCCGCGCCACGGCTTTGGCGTCGAACTCCTCCAGCCGGGCCTGCGCGTCCGGCAGGTCGTCGCACATCGCCTCGAGGAGCACCCGGCCGAGCAGCATCGGCGCGCAGGCCGTGTCGAAGGCGAGGCCGGTGCCGACGGCGGCGGGCAGCAGCAGGTCGGACACCTTGGCGACCGGCGCGAAGGCGGAGTCGGCGACGGTCACCACCGTGAGCCCCGCCTCCTTGGCGTGGGTGAGCGCCTCGACGACCTCGCGCGGGTGCCGGGGCAGGGCGAAGCAGAGCAGCGTGCCCGCTCCGGCCCGGACGGCGGCGTCGATGCGGTCGTGGAGCATCGTGCCGCCCTCGCCCAGCAGCCGGACGTCCGGGTGGACCTTGGCGGCGAAGTAGGCGAAGCCGTGCGCCTGGGCGGCGGCGGCCCGCAGTCCGAGCACCGGCAGCGGCCGGCTCCCGGCGAGCAGGCGGCCGGCCTCCCGCACCGGACCCGGGTCGGCCAGCACCTCCGCGAGGTGCCGGAGGTTCTCGATCTCGGCCGCCACCGCCTGCTGGTACTCGTTGCCGGCCCCGGTGTCCGCGACCGGCTCCGCGGGCGCGACCTCGCGCAGATGGCGCCGCAGCGCCGGATAGCCGTCGAAACCGAGGGCGACGGCGAAGCGGGTCACGGACGGCTGGCTGACCCCCGCCAGCTCGGCCAGCTCCACGCTCGACAGAAACGGCACGTCGGAGGCGCGGCGCACCATGCTGTGCGCGATGCGCCGCTGGGTCGGCGTCAGCCGGTGCCCCTCGAACAGGGCCTGGAGCCGTGCCGCCGGGCTGTCGGCCCCGTTCGTCCCACCACGCGCACCGGCCCCACTGGTCCCGCTCATGGCCTGCTCCCCCTACGTCTATTCACCTCGCCCGGTCACTGCATACCGTTATACAGCGAGGCGCCGGAGGGCACGATGCCGAGGGACGGCCGAGAGCGCCCGCTCCAGTCCCGCCGGCGCCGTGCCCCCGGCCCTCACCTCCTCGGCTCCTCGGCTCCTCGGCTCCTCGGCTCCTCGCAACGGGCGGTACTGACGCCAGGTCAGCAACGGACCGCGAGACGTGCGGGGCCCCGGAGGCTCAGCAGTCCGTTCCAGCGGACCTCCTCGGCCTGTTCCAGGCCGGGGAAGCGGCGGACCAGCTCGCCGATGGCGACCCGGGCCTGGATCCGGGCGAGCGCGCCGCCGATGCAGTAGTGGGCACCACCGCCGAACGAGACGTGACGACGGGCGTTCTCGCGGTCCAGCCGCAGCCGGTCGGCATCCGGGCCCCAGAACTCCTCGTCGCGGTTGGCCCCGGCCAGGCTCGCGAGGACCACCGAACCGGCCGGGATCTCGTGGTCGCCCAGCGGTTGGGCGACGAGCGTGACGCGTCGGGCGAGGTGGACGGGCGGCTCGTAGCGGAGCAGTTCCTCGACGGCGTTGCGATCGAGGCCGGGTGTGGCGCGGAGGAGGCCGAGCTGGTCGGGATGGCGCAGCAGCGCGAGGGTCCCGCCCGAGATCAGGTTGACGGTCGTCTCGTAGCCGGCGACGTAGATCATGGCGACCTGGGCGACCAGTTCGTCGTGGCTGAGTCGGTCGCCGTCGTCCTCCGCGTCGATGAGGGCGGTGAGCAGGTCGTCGGCGCGGTCCCGCCGCTTGCGGGAGATCGCGTCGGAGACCAGGTCCACCATCTCGGCGTCGGCTGCCTCGACGTCCGCCTCGGCGCCGGCCCCGGGCTCTCCCAGTCGGATCAGCAGGCTGGTCAGCTCGCGCAGGCGCACGGTGTCGACCGGTGGCATGCCGAGGATCCGGGTGATCACGGCGAACGGAAGGGGAAAGGCGAGGGTTTCCACGAGGTCCCCTCCCCCGGCCGAGTCCAGGCCGTCCAGCGCCTTGTCGACCAGGTCGCGCACCACCGGCTCGATGCCGCTCATCGCGCGGGGGGTGAACGCCTGGGAGACGAGTCTGCGCAGCCTGGTGTGGTGCGGGGGGTCCTGGTCGATCAGCGCGAGTCCCATGAGGCGCGGCGACCGGCCGGCGTCGTCGGCGCCCCGTGCGTTGCGTTTGTCGACGGAGTGGTCCGCGCGCAGCAACGCCTCCACGTCCTTGTACCGGGAGACCACCCAGAAGCCCCCCGGGTGCGCGTGCACCGGTGCGTGCCGGCGTATCTCGGCGTAGTGGGGGTGCGGGTCCTCCATGAATCCGTCGGAGAGCGGGTTGAACATGACCGGGGTCCGACGCGTCGCGCCGCTCATGAGGTGCGTCCTCTCTCGATGTGGGGCGATAGGGAAACAGGCGTCGGCGAGGCCGGCGTCCTGCCGCGCCGGTACGCCGCCGCGGCGAGCGCGCCCACGGTCAGCGCGCCGCCCACGGCGACGCCCTTGCGCAGGCCCGTGCCGGAGGGGGAAGCGGGCGCGGGGGCAGGGCGGTGGCCGGCAGTCCGGGGGTAGGGCCCCACGGCTTCCGCGTAGCGGCGCCGGCAGACGTCGGCGATCCGTGCCCGCCGCTCGGGCGGCAGCGCCGACAGGCGCTCCAGGAACATCGCCTCGTAGCGGTCGACCTCGCGTCGAAGCTCCGCGGCGGCCGCGTCCCCGAAGAGTTCCACGAAGGCGGCGTAGACGTTCAGGGTGCCCGCGGCGACGTCCTGCTCGTAGTGCCGCAGGTCGTTGGCGATGTCGGCGAGCACCTCCACCGGCCAGAGCAGGTCCCGGGCCGCCGGGTCCATCGGCCGCCGGCGCAGGGCGAAGGTCATGGCGCGCAGCAGGCGCACGTCGGTGGGCCGCAGCTCGACCATGGCGAGGACGTCCTCCCGGGCGACGGTGCCGCGCGACGTGGTGCCGTTCTCCAGCCGGATGAACCGCTCCGCCTCGTCGACGAGGAAGGCCACGTCGTCGTTCCACGCCCTCAGTAGCCGCAGTACCTTCTCGAAGGCCCTCTTGTACGTGTGGAACGCCTCGTAGTCGCTGCCCCGCACGGCATCGAGGTCCACCGCCGCGTTCCGTTCGGCCAGCGAGTCGACGCGATAGACCAGGTACTCGACGCCGAGCAGCACGGGCGTCAGCCGCAGGCGCTGCCGGCGTGGCACCTCGTCCACTACGTAGTACATCCGCAGGACGTAGTCCCGCACGATGCCCGCGGCCTTCCCCAGGGGAGTCGCCGCCAGGCCGGCCGGAGTGATCATCTGGCTTCCTTTCCGCAGGAGTTCGGATGTCGGGCGTCGAGACGCCAGGCGACCGCGCAGCCGACCGTCAGTCCCAGCAGGCAGCCGCCCGCGACGTCGGCGGCGTGGTGGGCTTCGGCCAGGACGCGGGAGACGCCGACGGCCGGCACGAGGAGCGCGCCCGCGCCCAGGCACAGCCACCACAGCCACGTGCCCCCGCGCACCACCACCAGCAGCACCACCAGGACGAGGGTCGCGGAGGCCATGTGGCCGGACGGGAAGCTGAACCCGGCGTCCTGGCGCGCGCCGTCGGCCGGGACCGGGGCGGGCCGCCCCACCAGGGGTTCGAGCAGCATCTCGGCGGCGAACTGCACGCTCAGTCCGGCCAGCACCCAGAGGGCGGCGCCGAGGCGCCGACGCCACAGCAGCAGGCCGAGGACCGCGAGCACACCCGCGGCGAGCAGGGCCGAGCCCGCCAGGTCCGCCCACCCGCCGGCGCCCGCCCAGGGTCCGTCCGGTGCCCCGAGCGAACGGTCGGCCCATTCGCGGGCGTCGGCGTCGAACGTTCTGACGGCATCGCTCCGGGCCGTCACCAGCACGGTCAGCACCAGGAGCGCCACCGCAGAGACCGCCGAGGCGACGAGGTGCCGGGAGGCGGCCACTGTGGCGGCCGCGGCCTCGGCCCCGGTCACAGGGCGGGCTCGGCGGGGGCGCTCGCGGCCGGGTCGGCGTCGCCGGGCTTCCTGGCCGTGACCACCTTGTAGCGCCATACGCCCGCGTCGAACATCCGGATCTGCGCCGCGGACGCGATCAGGTTGTCGGCCGGTACCGGAGCCAGCACTCCGATCCGCCGGAAGGCCGGGGCGGTGGGGCCGAGCAGCCGCACCAGCCATCCCAGCCGCCGCAGCGAGGGGGCGACGTGGTGGGAGATGTCGAGGATCCGTATCTCCTCGAAGCCCTGCTTGCGCAACAGCCGCTCGTACTCGGCCTCCGAGAGCAGACCGGGCATCGCCCACCCCTGGCACCAGGTCTGCAGCTCGTCCTCCTCGGCCGGGGTGAGCGCGGGGTCCTCGCGGACCAGGTACTCGGCGATCATCAGCCGGCCGCCGGGAGCCAGCACCCGGTGGGCCTCGCGGACGAAGGCCTCCTTGTCGTCGACGTGAACGACGCTCTCCAGCGCCCATACGACGGTGTGCGAGCCTGCGGGGAGCCCGGTGTCGGTGAAGTCGGCCTCCACGAACTCCACGTTGTCCTCGACGCCCGCCCGACGGGCAGCCTCCCGGGCGGCCGTGACCTGGAAGGGGGTGATGTTCACGCCGGTCGTCCGGCAGCCGAACCGTTCGGCGATGCGGATCACGCACCCGCCGATCCCGCAGCCGGCGTCCATGATGCGGTCCTCGGGGGTGATCCCGACGACGGACGCCAGAAAGCCGGTCATCCGCCGCAGCGCGGTGACGTGGTTCCGGATCCCCTGGTCGTAGAAGCCGAAGTGCAGGGCCCCGGCCTTCTCGCTGCGCCACAGGTGGCGGTAGTCCCAGCGTGTTCCCTCGAAGTAGTCGACGACCTGCTGACGGCTCGCGTTCATGGGCATTCCCTTCCTAGAACCGGCGCCAGGGCGACATGCCGGCGGCGCGGAGACGGCGGTGGAGGAGGACGCAGTAGGCGGCGTCGAGGAGGAACGTCCACCCGTACATCACGTTGATCAGCGGGGTCAGCGGGTACGAGCGGTTGCCCAGAGCCTTGCGCCCGAAGTCGGACCAACTCGTCGGCCAGGTCCGCTGCGGCGAGGTGGTGACGGTGAGTGCCGTGGCGATCCAGGCGCACAGCGTGCCCAGCCACTTGCCGAGGGCGATGTACATCGACTGGCCGGCGGGCGACCCGCGGTCCTCCAGCATCTTGATGTACAGGATCGACATCATCAGGTTGATCCCGAACCCGGTGTACTCCCCGTCGGGATCGGCCAGGTCGATGAAGGCGTGGTAGTTGACCGACAGGGCGACGGCCACGAACAGGCCGAACAGCGGGCGGAAGTAGCGCCCGAGCGCGCTGTCCGGGAACTGCGCCGCGCCGTACTTCCACACCTGCCAGGCGATCACGGCGTCGACCAGGAACCCGAAGATGCTCGCGGTGTGGAAGTAGTCACCCAGCGGGTCGAGGAGGAAACCGTAGGCGAACTCCCAGGTCAGGTTGGCGAAGAGAGCGGCGAGCGGCACGCCGTAGGTCTGGTCGGCGAAGCCCCGGTAGATGATCGCCACGTAGGCGACCAGCCAACCGACCACGCACAACATGCCGAACAGGACGACGGCGCTCGACACTCCGTCGGCCGTGGCCTCGTCCTCGTGCCGTTCGAACGCCGGTTCCGGATAGTCGCCCCATGCGGGGGCGCAGTGGAGTGCCACCGCCCGTTGCAGCCGTTCCCGGTCCGCGGCGCCGACGGACCGGAGCCGTTTCTCCAACTGGGCTCTGAAGTCGGCCACTTCATCGCGCAGCCGGTCCGCTGCCGCGGCACCGTGGGTGTCGACGAAGGCCGCGTAGATGTTGGTGCGCTTGATCGTCTCGGGACCGGCCGCGTACCGCGTCACGTCCCACGCGACATAGGCCAGCGTCTCGGCGGGCCGGAGCGCCTCGCGGAGCGCCTCGGCACCGGGGCGGTCCCACGACCGGCCGAGGTCGCGGACGACGCGCAGTTCGCTGGGGGCCAGTTCCAAGAGGCGCCGCAGCTGCCTCGGTTCCGCGGTCCCCCGGCGGACCGCGAATTCGGTCTCGGCCAGTTCCGCGATGTCCTGATGCAGCTGCGCGCCATCGGGAATGCGGGTGCAGAGACGTGCGAGAACTCTTTCGATACAGGCGTCCCTAAAATCTGAGAGTTGGCCGAAAATCCGCCCTCCCACAGGTTCCGGAGCAAGGGCGGCGAGACGTCCGCGTTTCATCGCGGATGCCAGGTAGCGCACTGTCAAGCGTGCGGGCGTGGCATGAAGTTGCCATTTCAGGGAGGACCCGAGGACGGGTCGGTGGATGCCTTCACTGACGGCCGTCTCGGTACCGCGGCGCAACGGCGGGGCGACTTGGGCGACGGCCGAGGTCAACAGGCGTTTGACCCGCCCAGAAGCCGACAACCTCAGGGTTCTCATGCTGCTCAATCCAGCCTCCTAGAGCCGAAACCGCATGATCCATATGGCCTGCGGGCGCACAACCACCATGACGGAAGGGGAAATTCCGGGTTGCGTCCATCCGAACGGGTGGTCAATATGGTGTACCATATCGACTTCCGCCGCTCAGGCTCAGCTGCAAGACCTGCCGCAAATGGTTGCCGTCCAGACCACGGGGGTATGCATTGGACGCCGTTTTAGAGCACTCATTGTCCGCCGCAGAAGCAGATGAATTACACGCGGCAGCCCGTGCCGCGCTGACCGCCCATGGATCGCCTTCTATTCCCTCTTTCTATAAGGGAGTGGAAGAGTACGCCCGTCGAATACCGGCGTCGCTGCGTGCCCTTCTGAAGGAATTCCGGGAATCCCCCACGCTGTGCGCGCTGCGCGTCTCGGGCGTTCGGGTGGACCCGGATCGGTGCGGGCCCACCCCGCTCACCTGGCAGGAAGGCCTGGACGACACCCGCCAGGCCCCGGAGGAGGCGCAACTGGCGCTGGTGGCCTCCCGGCTGGGCGGAGTCTTCGCGTGGCCCACCATCCAGCGCGGACGGATGGTGCAGAACCTGGTCCCCGTCGAGAGCGACCGCCGGGAGCAGAGCGGTCACGGCTCGGTCGCCCTGGAGTGGCACACGGAGGACGGCTTCCACCAGGACCGGTGCCGCTACCTGGCACTGCTCGGCATCCGGAATCCCGACCGCGTGCCCACCACGATCGGCAGAGTCCACGACGTGCGGCTGAGCGAACGCCACCGGTCCGTGCTGCGCGAGAAGCGCTTCCTGATCCGCCCGGACCTGGAGCATCTGCGCCAGCTGGCCGACTACGCTCCCGGCAGCGAGATCCTGCGGCGCGCCCACGAGATGAACGAGGACCCGGAGCCGGTCGCCCTCTTCTTCGGCACTCCCGGCTCCCCGTGCCTGCGGATCGACGCGCCCTACACCACCGCGTTGCCCGGCGACGAGGAGGCCGCCGAGGCCCTGGCCGCGGTCGTCGACGAGCTGAGCCGCGCCCAACGGGACGTGGTGGTCGACGAGGGAGACGTGCTCATCGTCGACAACTACCGCGCCGTGCACGGCCGTCGTGCCTTCCAGCCGCGATACGACGGCACGGACCGCTGGCTGAAGCGGCTGAGCGTGGCCGGCGGCAGCACGGTGACCGGCCCGGCCGACCACCGGTCGCTGTCCCGCAGCGCACCTGGCCGGCCGTCGTTTCTCTGAGCAAGAGGTCCTGGCGACCGGCCGCACCACGTCCGTACGCAGTCAGTCGATGACTCGTTCAGCGAATACACGGGGGAAGTGAACGCTCATGTCATTGCCCGTAGGCAACACCCAGGCGGACGTGGACTATCCCGTCCCGATGGAGAATTTCCGGCGCCAGGTGAACGAACGGCTGCGTTCCTCGGTGGACTCGGTGGGGCCACCCAGGCTGCGTGAGGCAATGGCCTATTCCTTATTGGCCGACGGAAAACGCATCCGGCCCACCCTGTGCCTGTTGGCCTTCGAGATGTTCGACACCGATGTGGCCACTGCCCTGCCCACGGCCTGCGCCCTGGAAATGCTGCACACGGCGTCACTCATCCACGACGACCTGCCGTCCATGGACGATGACGACTTCCGCCGCGGCAGCCCCTCCAATCACCGGGTGTTCGGTGAGGGAATGGCGCTGCTGGCAGGAGACGCGCTTCTCGCGTACGCGCTGGAGTTCATTCTCCACAACGCCGAAACCCTGCACCCGGAGAAACTTCTGGGCGTCATGGCCAAACTGATCGAGGTGGTCGGCCCGTCCGGGCTTTCCGGCGGCCAGGCACTCGACCTCCATTGCCAGGGACTCGACCAGGTCGCCCCGTGGACCGTGGAGGAGATGCACATCAAGAAGACCGGGGCGCTCATCGAGGCCTCGGTGGTCACCGGGGCGATACTCGGAGGCGCGTCGCAGGAAGACATAGCGCGCCTGACGACGTATGCGAGAAACCTCGGGCTCGCCTATCAGATCGTGGACGACATACTCGACGAGACGTCGACCTTCGACGAGTTCGGCAAGGAGGTCGGCCAGGACCGGGCCGCGGGGAAATGGACGTACCCCCGGCTGATGGGCGTGGAGAAGGCGCGGCAGCGGGTACGCGAACTGATCGCGCACGCCGTGGCGGAACTCGAAGGTTTCGGCGAGCGCGCGTCCATGCTCCGGTGGGCCGCTCAGGTCGTCCACGACCGGGCCGCCGCATGACCGGCGCCGACGGCTCCCGCGAGGAGCTGGAGACCACTCCCGTCTCGGCCCTCCCGCCGAATCCCGCCGGGGCGAACATCGCCGCTTCCTGGTACGCGGCGATCAGAGGTTCGCGGCTGGGCAAGGGCCCGCACCGGATGCGGCTGTTCGGACGCGAGGTGGTGCTGTGGCGAGACCGGCGGGGAACGGCACGGTGCGTCACGGCGCACTGCCCCCACCAGGGCGCCAACCTGGGTCTGGGCGACGTCGTCGACGGGCAACTGCGCTGCCCCTTCCACCACTGGCGGTTCGACGGGAACGGCGCCTGCTCCGCCATCCCGGGCGTCTCGCGCATCCCCACGACCGCCCGGACGCGGTCCTACCCGACCCGCGAGGCGCACGGATTCGTCTGGGTCTGGTACGGAACCGCCGAGCCCCTCTTCGAGCTGCCGGAGTTTCCCGCCCTTTCCGACAGGCCCCGCCGCTACCTCGGCTTCCACTACGACGACGCGACCACCGGGACGGTCCGGCAGCTGCTGGAGAACGCGGTCGACCACCAGCACTTCAGCGCCCTGCACGGACTCGACCTGGAGGGGGTGGAGTTCCGCGTCCTCACCGCTCAGTCCGAGGCGGCGGACAACGGCCCGCCGCTGTCGAGGGACGACGCCTGGTTCGGCGTCCGGTTCTCCGGACGGCCGTGGCGGCCGCCGCTGCGCCGCGCCCCGTTCGCCTGGCTCACCGCCGTCGTCTCCACGTTCGCGATGGGCCGCCGCATGCAGTTGCTGGTCGACGGCTGGCCCGGTGGGCAGCGCTTCACGGCGTACGTGGACGGCACCGAGATCTACAAAGTGATCATGGGGATCGTCCCCGAGGGGGACCGGGCCACCCGGCAGGTCGGATGGGCCGGCGTGCGCCGCACGGGACGCTGGCACCGCACCCTCTTCCACTACGTCCTGTTCTGGGTCCAGAACCGGGCGGGGACCTTCCAGGACGTGCCCGTCTACGACTCGACCCGCAACGCCCAGCCCACGGTCTACGTGCGCTACGACAACGGGCTCCTCCGGTTCCGCCGCTACTACCAGTCGTGGGTCGACCGCGCGGCGGACGACGGAAAGGCCGGCACATGAGTCCCGCGCCGGTGCGGGGCCGGCCGCCCCGCGATCTCGAAGCCCCCCGCGACCTGGCGCGTGGATGGTACGTGGCCGAGCGCTCCACCCGGGTGGGACGGCGGCCCCGGCCCGCGGTCGTGGCCGGCACGGAAGTGGTGGTGTGGCGCACGGGCGACGGCGCTGCCGTGGTCATGGACCGTTTCTGCCCCCACCAGGGGGCCGCACTGGAGCTGGGCCGGGTGGTGGACGGGGATCTGCGATGCGCGTTCCACCACTGGCGGTTCGACGGGGAGGGGACCTGCGTGGCCGCCCCGTCCACCCGGCGCCTGCCACGCGGCACCACGGCCCGGGTCCACCCCTCCTGGGAGGGGCTCGGCTACGTCTGGACCTGGAGGGGCTCGGCGGTACCCGAGTACCCGCCGCCGGACTTCCCGCACCTCGGCCCGACGTCGCCGGCCCACCGGCGCTACCGCTTCGCCTTCGACACCAACGCCACGGCCCGCCGGGTCCTGGAGAACGGCTTCGACCTGCCCCACTTCCCGGTGGTCCACGGCATCGCGGGAGATCTGCGGCTCACCTGGGACGCCGAGGAGAACAAACACACGATGGGGGCGCGCATCACCACGGACTCGATCGCCCTGCCCGGCCCCCTGGCCGGGCGCCCCGGAGGTCTGGGACGGCTCTGCCTGCACCTGCGCTCGACGCCCTCGTACCAGGTGCTGACCTTCGAGCTCGACGACCGGCCGGTCGCACACGAGTTGCTGGCCGTGACGCCGGTGGCGCGGGACAGGACCACGATGCACGGCTGGACCGTCGTGCCACGGGCCGGCGGTCTGCTGGGCTCCGCCCCGGTCTTCTGGGCCTACCGGCTCCAGCACTGGTGGGGAACCCGGGCGGACCTGCGGATCTACCGGGACGCCGAGGAGACCGACGGCTCGATCAACACCCCGGACGACGAGGGCGTGCTGCGGTTCCGCCAGTTCCATCGCCACTGGACGGGGCGGGGGCCGCGATGAGGGACGCGACGCGGGAACGGCGGCGGATCGACGAGGGGAAGAGCGGATGAGGCGGAAGACGTCGGAACGCCTGGCCGCGTCGGCCAGGCCGGTCACCAACCTCGCCTCGGGCTGGTACGTCGCGCTCCCCTCGGCCGAGCTGAGGACCGGGCCTCGCCGGGCCACCCTGTTCGGCACCGCCCACGTCGCCTGGCGCGGCAAGGACGGGCAGGCTCATGTGCAGGGTGCGGTCTGCCCGCACGCGGGCGCCGCCCTGTTCGGCGGCCGGGTGGTCGACGGCACCCTCGAATGCCCCTTCCACCGATGGCGGTTCGACGGGTCCGGGGCGTGCGTCTCGGTGCCGGGGAGGCGCCCGCCGGCCCGGGCCGCCGTCACCGCACTGCCCACGCGCGAGTGCTCCGGCTACGTGTGGGTGTGGTACGGGGCCGGGCCGCCCCGGTACGAGCCACCGGACCTGCCGGGACTGGAGGCCCGCCGGTTCCCGGGCATCCGCGCCTTCCGCCTGGCCGACCCGACCAGGGCCACCACTCGGCGGATCCTGGAGAACACCTATGACCCCGACCACCTGGTGGCCCTGCACGGGCTGACGGTGGCCGGGCAGGCCCGGATCACCTTCCCCGCCGCGGGCGGGAAGGCGCTGAGCGGCGCCGTGCCGGGCGCGGCGGGCGGCGGCGCGACGGCGGCCGGCGGCGGCCCGGAGGATCGCTGCGACGCGACCCTGACCTGGCCCTCGTACCGGGGACCGCTGGGCACGGTGTCCAACGCGTTCGGGCTCAACGCCGACGAGTTCACCCTGCGGGTGCGCGGCTGGGCGAGCTGCCAGGAGATCGAGTACTTCGCCGACGGCCGGCGTCTGTACCGGATGGTCCTCGCCGTCACCCCGATCGGGGAGCACCACAGCGTCCAGCACATCAACGCCGCCGTGGACGCCGACGGTGCGGGGATCGTCGGGTGGCTGCGCTCACTGGTCCACCGCGCCGAGGTGCAGGTGGCCGCACGCCAGGACCTCCCGGTCTTCGACACCCTGCTGCCGGGGGACCGGCACGGCATCTATGTGCCCGGGGACGAGGCGGTCCGGCGGTTCCGGCGGTTCTACCAGCAGTTGGTGGAGTTGGCGCAGCGTGGCTGAGCATGTCGTGGATCTGATCGATGCCGCCGGGCTGCCCCTGGAGCAGGTCGGGGGCAAGGCCAGGGGACTGGGCCGGCTGGTGGCGGCGGGTTTCCCGGTGCCCCCCGGTTTCTGCCTCCCGGTGGACGCGTTCGCCGCCTCCGCGGACAGGGCGGAGGACGAGGAGGACGACGGGGGATCGGGGCTGCTGCCCGACGCGGTCGCCCGGGCGCGAGCCCGCTGGGAGACCCTGCACGCCCCGCACGGCGTCGCCGTGCGGTCGTCGGCCACCAGCGAGGACGGCGCGACGAGCAGCGCCGCCGGCCAGTACGAGAGCGTGCTCGGGGTCCGCACCTTCGAGGAACTGCTGGCCGCCGTCGGCCGCTGCCGGCGCTCCCGGCACTCCGCCGGCGCGGAGGCCTACCGCGGCCGGATCGGCCTGGACGAGGAGGCCCCGGCGATGGCCGTGGTGGTGCAGGCGATGGTGGCGCCGACCTGGGCCGGAGTGGTGTTCACGGCCGAGGGACCGGTGGCAGGGGCCGATCACCTGGTTCTCGTGGAGGCGGTCGAGGGGCTCGGCACCCGGCTCGTCGACGGGCTCGTGGAGCCGAGCCGGGCGGCGTTCTCCCGTCGCGAGCCGCACGCGCCCGCGTTCAGCAACTCGTTCGGGGAACGGATGGGCGAGTCGGCGGGGCGTTCGGGCCCCCTCCGTGAACTGGTGCGGACCGCGCTGGCGGTGGAGGAGGCACTGGGCGGGCCGCAGGACATCGAATGGGCCCTGGACGACGACGGACTGCATGTGCTGCAGGCCCGTCCGATCACCGCCGCCGTCCCGCATCCGACGCACTTCGGCGACTGGGTGAGCGAGGTCCCCGGGGCACGGTGGGCCCGAATGAGCATCTGCGACTCGTGGTTGTCCGATCCGCTCTCCCCGCTCTTCGCGAGCACCCTCTTCCCGACGCTGATCGACCGGTGGGCGACCAACTGGGGTGGTCCCACCGCGCTGCGCAGGCGAAGTCCGCTGATCCCGGAGCCGATGCACGGAACCGTCAACGGCTTCGCCTACCTGCGGTTCGACTTCCCCCTGTCCCGGCATCCGCTGCGCACCCTGCGGCTCACCGCCCGTTGGCTGGGCTTCCACCTCTCGCGCGTCGAGCGACGCTGGCGCGGCGAAGTGCTGCCCGCGCTCCGGGACGGCCTGGAGCGGGCGCGGGACACGCCGCTGGCCGACCTCACGCCGGTCGAGGTGCTGCGGCGGATCCGGACCGTGGAGGAGCTGAGCGCCCGCTACTGGGCGGTGATCGGTGGCCTCGCCTGGCACTGGAACACCTCCGAGTGGCTGCTGGAGGCAGTCCTGGCACGCGGCGGCCGCCGCACCGCGGGACTGACGGCGGGCTCCCTGCTCGTGGGCGGGGAACGACTCGCCCACCAGGCCGATCGCGCCCTGGAGCGGATCGCGGCGGCCGATCCGGCGGAGGAGGAGGAGTTGCTCCGCGAGTACCTGGAGCGGTTCGGCCACCTGGTGTACAGCCTCGACCCGGCCGAGGCCACCGCGATCGACGACCCTTCGATGCTCCGCTCGGTGGTCGCCGGCCGCCGCGACGGCGGGGAGCCGGGCACCCGGGCGCCGTTGCCCGGGTCCGGTGGCGCCGGCGATCCGGTCCGCCGGCTCGGACGCGGACCGCTGGGCCGGACCCGGCTGCGAATCTACCGCTGGGCGCACCACTGGAGCGGCGTACGGGACGAGGCACTGCACCACTTCACGCTGGGCTGGCCGTTCATGCGGGCGGGATATCTCGAACTCGGCGGCCAGCTGGTGCGCGCCGGCCTGCTCGACGCCGGCGACGACGTCTTCTACCTGACCGGAGGGGAACTGAACAGCTGGGTGAGCACGGGCGCCGGTGACGCCCGCTGGCGCGACCTGGTGTGCGAGCGCCGACTGCGGCGCCAGTGGCAGCGGCGGCTCAACCCGCCCGACGTGGTCCCCACCGACGCCCGGATCATGCTCTTCGGGACCGACATCACCTCCCTGGCGCTCTTCGGGGTGGAGCGCCAGGAGGAGCGGGAGGACGGCCTGAGCGGATCCGCGGTGAGCCCGGGCAGCTACACCGGCCGGGCCCGGGTCGTCCACGAGATCGCGGAGGCGGACGCGCTGGAGCGGGGAGAGATCCTCGTCGTCCGTCAGGTGACGCCGGCCTGGGCACCGCTCCTGGCCCGTGTCGGAGCAGTGGTGGCCGACGTCGGGGGCGCGCTGTCGCACGGTTCGGTGGTGGCACGCGAGTACGGCATCCCGGCGGTGATGGGCGTCAGGACCGCGACGTCGCGGATCGTCACGGGGAACGTGCTGACCGTCGACGGCGACTCCGGCACCGTCCGGCTGCTGGGGGAAGCGTGACCTCGGCCGTACCCACGCCCAGGAACCGCGCCACACGCGACCGGGTGGTCCGGGGCCTGCTGTTCGCCGCGGTGGCCGTCAGCCTGGTCTTCACCCTGCGGGGCATGGACCCCGACCACCTGTGGACGGCGCTGGCCGCGGCCGACCCCCGGTGGCTGGCCGTGGCCGTACTGGCCAACGTGGCCTCCCAGGTGACCAGGGCACTCGGCTGGAACGCGATGTTCACCGAGTCCCGGATCCGGTTCCCCCTGCTGGTGCGGATCGAGTTCGCCGTCCAGGCGGCGGCGGCCGTCAGCCCGGAGGGGGTCGGTGAATTCGTCCGGGTCGGTTACCTCCTGCGCGAGGGGGTGACGCGGACGGTGACCGTCACGCTCATGCTGGTCCGCAAGTTCTTCTCCAGCCTCGGCCTGGTGCCGTTCCTGGTGGTCCTCTGGTGGCCGGGCAGTGGAGTGCCCGGCTGGGCCGTGGCCGTCGCCTGGGCGTACCTGGCGGTGCTGACGGTGGAGTCCGTGCTGATCGTGCGGGTCGCGCGCACGCCGTCCGGCCCGGCGCGGGAGGGCCGGCTGAGGCGGATCGTCTTCGACGCCCGCACCTCGCTCGGGCCGGTGCGCCACCCGCGGGTCTTCTCCGAGGTGGGCGCGGCCGGGGTCGCCACCCGGGGGCTCGACCTCGTGGCGGCGACGGCGGTCGCGAAAGCGCTGGGCCTGGGGCTGTCGGCGGCCGTGCTGGTGCTCGTCCTGCTGTCGATCGAGGTGTCCAACATCCTGCCGACGCTGCCGGGGCAGCTGGGCACCTTCGAGGCGGCGGTCCTGGGCGCGACGGGGGGCGTCCTCGGTCAGGCGGAAGGGTTGGCCTTCGCACTGGTCTTCCATGCCCAACAAGTGCTTCCCCAGATTCCGCTGGGGATGATGGCAATGGCCGGCAATTCATTGCTACGCGACCGATCGGAACAGGACTCAGGATGACCGAGTTATGGAACGCTGACACCCCCAAGCTGGTTGAGCTGCCCTCGGGCCGCAGGCTCAGGGGGCGCGGCCTCCGTTACGACCTGCCGGAGGGACAGACCCCGACGTTCACCGTGCACCTGACGGATCACGAGCCGCCCAGCCCGCCCTGGGAGTCGGTCTGGGTGCCCTGGCGGGACTTCTGGCTCCCCGCCGACCCGATGGACGCGATGCGCAAGCTCCGCGACGCCTACGAGCGCGCGCCGGGCGAGCGCGTGGAGGTCTGCTGCGGGGGCGGCATCGGCCGGACCGGTACCGCGCTGTCGGCGATCTGCGTCTTCGAGGGCATGGACCCCAAGGAGGCGGTCAAGTGGGTGCGGCGCAACTACCACCCCCGTGCCGTCGAGGTGCCCTGGCAGCGGCGCTTCGTCCGCCAGGTCCACGCCGCGAGCACCGGGGGAACCGGGCGGGCGTGACCTCGCCCCGCCCTCCCGGACCCCTTCGGGACGACCCCCACCGGATACGGGGGCTGTCCCCAGTGCCGCCGGCGCCCCCGGATGCCTACCTTGGGTCGCATGACGGGAATGGACGCACGCGACGCCGACCTGAAGAAGGAACTCGACGCCACCCTGCGGACACGCAGGGAGCTCGGCGAGGAGTACGAGTCCGCGCTGGTCGACTCGTTCCTGGAGAAGGTCGACCAGCGCATCGACGGAGCGGTGGAGCGCCGGGTGCGCCGGCAGCTCGCCGAGCAGCAGATGACGGCGGCCCGGGACAGCCGGTCGCCGCGGCCGACGGACTCCTTCGGCGAGCGCTTCGGCTTCGGCATCGTCTCGCTGGTGCTGGCGATCCCGCTGTCCGCGATCGGCGGCGGCGTGGCGCACCTGCCCGGGATGCTGGTCGCCTGGGCGGGCATCGTCGGGGTCAACGTGGTCCAGGCGGCCCGCACCAACCCGGATCTGTTCGGGCACCGCCGCCGCGCCGGGCGGGGCGACGCCTGGGAGGACTGAGGGCGGAAGGAAGCAGGCAAGGAAAAGGCAGCGGGAAGGCAGCCGGAAGACTGCGCGGGGACCGCCGCACCCCCATCACTGAGGGGCGGGACGACGGCGGTCCCCGCGGGGGACGCGCGCGGTGCCGGGCCTCACGGCCGGACCGGCGCGTCCTTGGCGTCCTTGGAGGTCCGGGAGCCGCTCCGGAAGGTCCGTGACGCCGTTCGGCGTCGGCTGGTCCGGGGAGCCGCTCCCTTCCCTGCCGACACCCAGTACTCTGCCGGTCCCGTGTTAAGCGACTGCTGCGCGCACATGACGTGCGCGTACCACTTCCGCGAAGTCCACGAAGATCACCGGGCCGCGGCCGCCGGTCCGGCTCGTCCTACTTGCCCTTGGCGAGGAAGGACAGCAGGTCCTGCCGGCTCACCACGCCGGTCGGCTTGCCCTCGACGAGGACGATCGCGGCGTCGGCGCGGCCGAGCACCGACATCAGGTCCGCGACGGGCTCGCCGGAGCCGACCTGGGGCAGCGGGGCGGACATGTGCTTCTCCAGCGGGTCCTCCAGCGAGGCGCGCTTGGCGAACAGCGCGTCCAGCAGCTCGCGTTCCACGACCGAGCCGACGACCTCGGCGGCCATCACGTCCGGGTGTCCGGCGCCGGGCTTGACGATCGGCATCTGCGAGACGCCGTACTCGCGCAGTACGTCGATGGCCTGGCCGACGGTCTCGTCCGGGTGCATGTGGACGAGGGAGGGGATGTGGCCGCCCTCCTTGTGGTTCAGGACCTCGGCGACGCGGGCGCTGGGTCCGGCGTCCTCCAGGAAGCCGTAGTCGGCCATCCACTCGTCGTTGAAGATCTTGCTGAGGTAGCCGCGTCCGCTGTCCGGCAGCAGGACGACCACCACGTCGTCCTCGCCGAGCCGTGCCGCCACCTCGAGGGCCGCGACGACCGCCATGCCGCAGGAGCCGCCCACCAGCAGGCCCTCCTCCTTGGCCAGGCGGCGGGTCATCTGGAAGGAGTCCTTGTCGGAGACGGCGACGATCTCGTCCGCGATCTCGCGGTCGTACGCCGTCGGCCAGAAGTCCTCGCCGACGCCCTCGACCAGGTACGGGCGCCCGGAGCCGCCGGAGTAGACGGAGCCCTCGGGGTCGGCGCCGATCACCTTCACCGCGCCGTCACTGGCGTCCTTCAGGTACCGGCCGGTGCCGGAGATGGTGCCGCCGGTGCCGACGCCGGCCACGAAGTGGGTGATCTTCCCCTCGGTCTGCTCCCACAGCTCGGGACCCGTGGAGTGGTAGTGCGAGAGCGGGTTGTTCGGGTTGGAGTACTGGTCCGGCTTCCAGGCGCCCGGCGTCTCGCGGACCAGCCGGTCG
This sequence comes from Streptomyces sp. NPDC042336, assembly GCF_055581985.1. Taxonomy (NCBI): domain Bacteria; kingdom Bacillati; phylum Actinomycetota; class Actinomycetes; order Kitasatosporales; family Streptomycetaceae; genus Streptomyces; species Streptomyces sp. NPDC042336. The sequence goes on from NZ_JBVJEA010000005.1 coordinate 81,070, forward strand.
GAGACGTTGTAGTACGAGTCGGGGTGCTCGGGGTCGACCGCGGTCGGGCAGACGACGACCTCGGCGCCGTACGCGCGCAGCACGTTGATCTTGTCGGTGGACACCTTGTCGGGGCAGACGAAGATGCACTTGTAGCCCTTCTGCTGGGCCACGATGGCGAGGCCCACGCCCGTGTTGCCGCTGGTCGGCTCGACGATCGTGCCGCCGGGCCGCAGCTCTCCGCTCTTCTCCGCCGCCTCGATCATGCGCAGGGCGATGCGGTCCTTCACCGAGCCGCCCGGGTTGAAGTACTCCACCTTGGCCAGGACGGTGGCCCTGATCCCCTTGGTGACGTTGTTGAGCCGCACCAGCGGGGTGTTGCCGACGAGGCTGATCATCGAGTCGTGGAATTGCACCGTGGTCTCCGGATGCCGCAAATGAAGGGTCGATATCGGTCCGGCAAGCCTATGGCCTGCGGGCCCGCCGATGCCCCGTGACGGTCGTTCACCCTGCGTTGAGATTGGGCGACCGTCCGTACGGGGCAAGGAGTGGGTGTACGGGTTGGAGGAGGTGGCGGCGACGCATGACGAGCATGTCGAGGGCGCGGGTGGCCCGGCGGATCGCGGCCGGCGCGGCGTACGGCGGCGGCGGCATCGGGCTGGCGGGGGCGGCGGCGGTCGGCCTGGTGGTGGCGGAGGTGCAGCTGGCCAGACGCCGGGTGGGCGTGGGCACGCCCACCCGGGTGCCGAACGCGCAGGGGCTGTACGGAGGCACCCTGCCCACGGCCGGTGATCCGCCGCTGCGGCTGGTGATGCTGGGCGACTCCACGGCCGCCGGGCAGGGCGTCCACCGGGCCGGGCAGACGCCGGGCGCGCTGCTGGCGTCGGGGCTCGCGGCGGTGGCGGAGCGGCCGGTCCGGCTGGGGTCGGTCGCGCAGCCGGGGGCGTGTTCGGACGACCTGGACCGGCAGGTGGCGCTGGTGCTGGCTGACCCGGACCGGGTGCCGGACATCTGCGTGATCATGGTCGGCGCCAATGACGTCACCCACCGGATGCCGGCGACCCGCTCGGTGCGGCACCTGTCCGCGGCGGTACGGCGCCTGCGCACGGCCGGCGCGGAGGTGGTCGTCGGCACCTGTCCGGACCTGGGCACGATCGAGCGGGTGCGGCAACCGCTGCGCTGGCTGGCCCGGCGGGCCTCGCGGCAGCTCGCGGCGGCGCAGACCATCGGCGTCGTCGAGCAGGGCGGGCGCACGGTGTCGCTGGGCGATCTGCTGGGCCCGGAGTTCGCGCAGAACCCGCGGGAGCTGTTCGGCCCCGACAACTACCACCCCTCCGCCGAGGGGTATGCCACCGCCGCGATGGCGGTACTGCCGTCGGTGTGCGCCGCGCTCGGCCTGTGGCCGGCCGAGGAGGAGCACCCGGACGCGCTGCGCCGCGAGGGCTTCCTGCCGGTGGCCAGGGCTGCGGCGGAGGCGGCGTCCGAGGCCGGCACGGAGGTGGCCGCCGCGATGCCCACGGGACCGCGCGGGCCCTGGGCACTGCTCAAACGCCGCAGGCGGCGCCGGGTGACGGAGGCGGAACCCACCAGCGCGTCCAACGCCTGAGCCCGAGACCGAGGAGACCCACCAGCCCGTCCGGCGTTTGAGGACGAGGCCGTCCAGGCCGAAGGGGGGTCAAGAGGGTCTGGGGGCGCAGCCCCCGGATACACCCGCCACCACGCACCCGGCGGGAAAAGCCCGCCCAACCGCCGGAGGCAAAAGCAAGCGCTTAGACAGTTGCGGTCCATGTCACACCGCCGCACCCGTGACCCGGGCCATACGGCCGGGTAACTTCCCCAGCAGCCGCCAACCCCTCATCACTGGAGCCGTGATGCCCGAAGCCGTGATCGTCTCTGCCGCCCGTTCTCCCATCGGCCGGGCCTTCAAGGGCTCCCTGAAGGACCTGCGCCCCGACGACCTGGCCGCCACGATCATCCAGGCGGCCCTCGCCAAGGTCCCCGAGCTGGACCCGAGGGACATCGACGACCTGATGCTCGGCTGCGGCCTGCCCGGCGGCGAGCAGGGCAACAACCTCGGCCGGATCGTCGCCGTCCAGATGGGCATGGACCACCTGCCCGGCTGCACCGTCACCCGGTACTGCTCCTCGTCCCTGCAGACCTCCCGCATGGCCCTGCACGCCATCAAGGCCGGCGAGGGCGACGTCTTCATCTCGGCCGGCGTCGAGATGGTCTCCCGCTTCACCAAGGGCAACTCCGACAGCCTGCCGGACACGCACAATCCGCTGTTCGCCGAGGCCGAGGCCCGCACCGCCGAGGTCGCCCAGCAGGAGGGCACCACCTGGCACGACCCGCGCGAGGACGGCCTGGTCCCCGACCCCTACATCGCGATGGGCCAGACCGCGGAGAACCTCGCCCGCGCCAAGGGCATCACCCGGCAGGACATGGACGAGTTCGGCGTCCGGTCCCAGAACCTCGCCGAGGAAGCCATCAAGAACGGCTTCTGGGAGCGCGAGATCACCCCGGTCACGCTGCCCGACGGCTCGGTCGTCGCCAAGGACGACGGCCCGCGCGCCGGCGTCACCCTGGAGGGCGTCCAGGGCCTCAAGCCGGTCTTCCGCCCCGACGGCCTGGTCACCGCCGGCAACTGCTGCCCGCTCAACGACGGCGCCGCCGCCCTGGTGATCATGAGCGACACCAAGGCCCGCGAGCTTGGCCTGACCCCGCTGGCCCGCATCGTCTCCACCGGCGTCTCCGGCCTGTCCCCCGAGATCATGGGCCTCGGCCCGGTCGAGGCCAGCAAGCAGGCGCTGTCCCGCGCCGGGCTCACCATCGGCGACATCGACCTGGCCGAGATCAACGAGGCGTTCGCCGCGCAGGTCATCCCCTCCTACCGCGAACTCGGCATCCCGCTGGAGAAGCTGAACGTCAACGGCGGCGCCATCGCCGTCGGCCACCCCTTCGGCATGACCGGCGCCCGCATCACCGGCACGCTGATCAACTCCCTCCAGACGCACGACAAGCAGTTCGGTCTGGAGACCATGTGCGTCGGCGGCGGCCAGGGCATGGCGATGGTCATCGAGCGCCTGAGCTGACCCCCGCCGAGGGGCGTTGAGGGACCGTCAGTAGCACCCCGCGGACCCAGTGTGACGACACGGCCCGGGACCCTGTTCGCCCCAGGGTTCTGGGCCTTTTTGTGACCCAAACTCCCCCAGGATGTGACCTACCTCTCCCGCCCCCTGGATTTACGCAGGTCAGACCAGTCCCACCCCTCCCTTCCGGGCCCAAAGTCCTGTCCGTTTCGTGACGTTACGCACTGACAGACGGTTAGTCCTCCCTTCAAGCTGATGTAGGAAGTCGGGGGTCGACTTTGAACCGGGAGTACGTCAGTGAGCGCCATGCCGATCGCCCTGCTGCTCACCACGGCCGCCACCGGCGCCGTGGGCGTCGCCGTCCTGCGCAGCATCATGGTGCTGCGCCGGCAGGTGACCGCCCTGCGCGCCGAGCTGGCCGAGAGCCGGGCCACCGCCACGCGGGGCCGGGTGCCCGCCGCCCGCACCACCGCTGATGCCGAGGAGATACGCGCCGCCGTCGCGGAGGCGCTCGCCGAGGAGCGCGAGCGGGAACTCGCCGAGGCGCGGGCCTTCTGGGCCGCCCAGGAGACCCGGGACGCCTCCGACGCGCCCCTGCTGCTCGGTCTGTCCGACAGTGAGCTGTTCCTGCCCCGCCAGGCGGACCTGGTGGGCCTGGAGTCCGTGACCGAGCCGGTCGCGGACACCGACGAGCCGTCCTCGCCGGACGCGGGCCACGCCGGTCCCAGGGAGTCCGCCGAGCTGGCCGCCGCCCGCCGCCGGCACCCCTCCCACCCGGACTTCGTGCCGAACCCGTCCCCGGCCGTGAACGACCACGACCGCACCGTGGCGACCCTGGAGGAGCTGGCCGAGTCGAGCGTCGCGCTGGCCGACGTCCGGCCGGGCCCGCTGGGCACCCTCGACGTGTACGTCTTCGCCGACGGCACCACCCTGTGCATGACCCCGGGGCACCGCGAGACCGCGGAGCGCCTGGCCGCCGCGCTGGGCGCGGGTCAGACGCCGTACCTCCTCGGCGGCTCGGGGATCTCCGGTGCCTACACGCTGACCTTCGCCTGCGGTGAGGAGAACGTCTACATCCTGGCGGACCGCGTCATCGCGTCCCTGTAGTCACGCCAGCCACACCCAGCGCGTAGTCACGTCAGACTCCGGCCCTCTTGCGGGCCTCCTCCACCAGCGCCGCCGCCTCTTCCACCTGGCCCTCGTCCTCCAGCACGAGGGCCAAGTCGTGTGCGGCGACGGCGATCTGGTCGGCGGCGGCGAACATGCCCGCGTCCGGCATCTCGCGGGGCTCGGCCCCTGGTTCCTCCACCAGCTGGGCGCGCCGGGCCAACTCCCTGGCCAGCTCCAGCGCCTCGGCGGCGGCGCCGCGCTGCAGCCTGCTCTGCGGGGCGGCCCGCAGCCGGTCGGCGAAGTCGTCCACGGCACGGGTCAAAGGCGTCGTATCAACCACGGCGCGAGCGTACGCGGCCGTCCGGGACTGTTGCCAACGGGCGCACGCTCAGGCACGGTGACCTGAAGGACCGGCTTACATCCCCTTTCGCCCGGAGGCGCCGATGTCCCAAGTCTTCTCCGAGGAGACCCATCGCAATCTGCTCGCCCGTATCCCCCAGTGCACCGGCCGTGAGATCTCCGACTGGCTGCGCGCCGTCGAGGACGGCCCCGCCCTCTTCCGCTTCGAGGAGAAGGTCAGCTGGCTCCGCCACGAACACAACCTCGCGTACGGCCACGCGAAGGCGATCGTCCACGAGTACGACCTGAGAAGGGCCGCCCGCAACCTGCTGTGAGCGGGCGCCGGCCACACGACGACGAAGGGCCCCGGGCACGAAGCCCGGGGCCCTTCACTGGTCGTTCTGCTCGGACCGGTCGTCGCCGACTAGTCGTTGCTGTTCAAGATCGCGATGAGGCGCAGGAACTCGAGGTAGATCCAGACCAGCGTCAGCGTGAGGCCGAAGGCGGCGAACCATGCCTCCTCGCGCGGGGCGCCGTAGGCGAGCCCGTCCTCGACCTGCTTGAAGTCGAGGGCCAGGAAGCAGGCACCGAGGATGATGCCGACGATGCCGAAGACGACACCGAGCGCACCACTGCGGAAGCCGAGGCCGTCACCGCCACCGAAGACCGCGAACAGCAGGTTCACCATCATCAGGATGACGAAGCCGAGCGCGGCGGCCATCACGAAGCCGTAGAAGCGCCGGTTGACGCGGATCCAGCCCGCCTTGTAGGCGACCAGCACACCGGCGAAGACCGCCATCGTGCCGATCACGGCCTGCATGGCCGCGCCGTCCGCGATGCGGTTGTCGACGACGCTGGAGACGACGCCGAGGAAGACACCCTCGAACGCCGCGTAGAGCAGGATCAGCGCCGGCGTGGGCTTGCGCTTGAAGGACTGGACGAGCGCCAGGACCATGCCGATCAGCGCGGCGCCGATACCGATGCCGTACGAGCGGTTGATGTTGGCGTCGTCCACGGGCAGCAGCGCCCACGCGAGCGCGGCCGTCACCACGAGGACGCCGAGCGTGCTCGCCGTGCGGATGACGACGTCGTCCATCGTCATCCGGCCGGTGGTGGCGGGCGCCTGCGGCGGGGCGCCGTACTGAAGGTCCTGCTGGGCGTACGGGTTCTGCGCGTACGGGTTGCCGGCGGGCGGCTGGGCGTACGGGTTGCCCTGGGTGCCCTGCGCGTACGGGTTGGCCTGCGTGGCGACGGCGGGTCCCCCGGCCTGCGGCGCGGCGTTGAAGCCCGCGTAGCCGTTGTCGCGGCTGAACCCCCGTCGCGAGAAGACCGGGTTTCTGCTCCTCATTTCACTCCTCCATGGCCACACGACGCAGCCTTGGCTCAAGAGTAATAGAACGGCAAAGGAATGACCCTACTGCTTGGGGAGGATCTTTCCCTCGACTTGCCGCTCAACACGCTACGCCGATCAGTGATTCCCCTCACGGCCGGGGCGGCACGGCCCGCCGGGCGCCGCTCACCCGATCGGGAACCCGGTGTAGGCCTCGGCCAGGTCGGTCTCGGCGGCGCGGGAGGAGGCGATCCGGTCGAGGCGGGCCAGCTGGAGCCGGTCCTCGAAGGGCGTGGCGCCGGGGGCGGCGTGCAGCAGCGTCGTCATGTCGTACGAGAACCGCTCGGCCTGCCAGACGCGGCGCAGGCAGGTCGCGGAGTACGCGTCGAGCAGTTCGTCGGAGCCGGTGGCGGTGCGGTGGGCCAGGGCCCGCGCGAAGGTGACCACGTCGCCGACGGCGAGGTTGAGGCCCTTGGCGCCGGTGGGCGGCACGATGTGCGCGGCGTCGCCGGCCAGGAAGAGGCGGCCGTGCCGCATGGGCTCGTGGACGTAGGAACGCATCGGCGTGACCGACTTCTGGGTGATGGGGCCCCGCCGCAGGCTCCAGTCGTCGTCGGTCTCGAAGCGGCGCTCCAGCTCGTCCCAGATCTCCTCGTCGCTCCAGCTGTCGGCGTCCGTGTCGGCGGGGACCTGGAGGTAGAGGCGGGAGACGGACGGGGAGCGCATGGACAGCAGGGCGAAGCCGCGGTCGTGGCGGGCGTAGACCAGCTCGTCGTGCGAGGGGGCGACGTCGGCGAGGATGCCGAGCCAGCCGAAGGGGTACGTCCGCTCGAAGGTCCGCCCGTCCGGGACGGCCGCCCGGGCGACCCCCCAGTAGCCGTCGCAGCCGACGACGTAGTCGCACTCCAGCACGTCCTCGGCGCCCTCGCGGCGGAAGCGGATGCGCGGCCGGTCCGTCTCCGCGCCCTCCACGGCCAGCGCCTCGGCCTGGAACAGCAGCGGGCCGCCCTCCTCGAGCTGGAGGGCGATGAGGTCCTTGCAGACCTCGGTCTGGGCGTAGACCATGACGGACCTGCCGCCGGTGAGCGCGGGGAAGTCGACGCGGTGGCGGCGCCGGGCGAACCGCAGCTCGATGCCGTCGTGGCGCATCCCCTCGCGGTCCATCCGCTCTCCGGCCCCCGCCTCGCGCAGCACGTCCACCGTGCCCTGCTCCAGGATGCCGGCGCGCTGCCTGCGCTCGACGTAGCCGCGGTCGCGGCTCTCCAGGACGACCGAGTCGATCCCGGCGTTGTGCAGCAGCCGGGCGAGCAGGAGCCCGGCGGGGCCTGCCCCGATGATGCCGACGGTGGTGCGCATCGGTCGTTCCCTTCGATCGGCGTCGTTGCCTCGAACCAGTCGATGTTCGCGTGGTGAAATTTCCTTCACCAACGTGGGACGAGTTTCCGGTCCGACGCGCACCGCTGTCAACGGTCTGCGGGAGGGAACGGGAGAGATGGGGAAGAGGCGGGGAGAGGGTGGCGACCCGAGTGGGGACAGCCGACGGCCCGCGCACGGCGGCGGTGGCGGTCGGTGGTTGTGCCCGGAGCCGGACTTGAACCGGCACGCCCTCGAAGGGGCAGCGAGGTTTAAGCTCGCCGTGTCTGCATTCCACCATCCGGGCAGGCCATGGGCTCCGCTTCGCGTGCCTGAGCCTATCGGGACGTACCTCCCGGCCTCGGGCGGGACGGCCGATGTTGTCTTATTTTATTGGCGCCTGAGGGAGCATCAGGTACCAGGGCAGGCCAACAGCACTTGCCAACAGCCTTGCGCGCGACCGTCGGCCCTGTATGCGGAATGACGGGATTTCACCGTCTCGACGAGGGCGCCCGCCCCGTTCTCGCCCGCCCCGCGGTCGGGGTCGCCCGTCATCCGCAGGTATGACACCGGCCCGCCCCGTCCGACCGAAGTCGCCCCCTCGAACCGGAACAGCGGCTGACTACAGGGCGCCGTACGGCCGGGACGATGGATGACGTCCCGAGCACACCGTGCCGACAGCATCCGCCGTACCGACAGGAGCGCCCTTCCCGTGACCACCGCACCCATCGCCGACCGGTCCACCCTCGTGGCCGCGCGCGCCACGGAGCTTTCCAAGATCTACGGCCAGGGCGAGACCGAGGTGGTCGCCCTGGACCGGGTCTCCATCGACTTCCGGCAGGCCGAGCTCACCGCGATCATGGGCCCCTCCGGCTCCGGCAAGTCCACGCTGATGCACTGCGTCGCCGGGCTGGACACCTTCTCCTCCGGTTCGGTGCGCATCGGCGAGACCGAGCTGGGCTCGCTCAAGGACAAGCAGCTGACCAAGCTGCGCCGGGACAAGATCGGCTTCATCTTCCAGGCGTTCAACCTGCTGCCGACCCTCACCGCGCTGGAGAACATCACCCTTCCGATGGACATCGCGGGCCGCAAGCCCGACAAGCAGTGGCTGGACTCCGTGATCCAGATGATCGGACTGTCCGGCCGCCTCGGGCACCGGCCCTCCCAGCTGTCCGGCGGGCAGCAGCAGCGGGTCGCCGTGGCGCGGGCGCTGGCCTCCCGGCCGGAGATCATCTTCGGTGACGAGCCGACCGGAAACCTCGACTCGCGTTCCGGCGCCGAGGTGCTCGGCTTCCTGCGCAACTCGGTGCGGGAGCTGGGCCAGACCGTGGTGATGGTGACCCACGACCCGGTGGCCGCCGCGTACGCGGACCGGGTGGTCTTCCTCGCGGACGGACGCATCGTCGACGAGCTGTACGGGCCGACGGCCGACTCGGTGCTCGACCGCATGAAGCGGTTCGACGCCAAGGGCCGCACCAGCTGACACACCCCGTCCGCCCCCACCCCGTACCCCGTACGTCTGGACAGAGAAGACCCCCATGTTCCGTACCGCCTTGCGCAACGTCTTCGCGCACAAGGCCAGGCTGTTGATGACCGTGCTCGCCGTGATGCTCGGCGTGGCGTTCGTCTCCGGCACCCTGGTCTTCGCCGACACCCTCTCCAACGCCTTCCGCAACCAGTCGGCGAAGAGCTACGACGACGTCGCCGTCGCCGTCACCTCGCACGCCGACCCGGACAACCCCAAGGAGGAGCCCGGCCTCTCCGGCAAGGTCCTCGACCGGATCTCCGCCGTGGACGGCGTCGCCGGCGTGTACGGCCGCGTCGAGGGCTTCGCCGGCGTCGCGGACCCCGACGGGAAGCTCATCGGCGTCGGCTGGTCCAACAAGGGCTCCAACTTCGCCCCGGGCAAGGACGGCAAGGACACCGCGTACACGTTCACCGACGGCTCCGGTCCGGTGGAGGACGACCAGATCGCCCTGGACGAGGAGTCCGCCGGCAAGGGCGAGTACAAGGTCGGCGACCGGGTGCGCGTCGCGACCAACGGCCCGGTGCGGGAGTACACCCTCAGCGGTGTGTTCACCACCGAGGACGGTGCCGTCAACGCGGGCGGCAGCCTCGTCCTCTTCGACACCGCCGTCGCCCAGAAGCAGTACCTCCAACCGGGCTACTTCGAGGACGCCACCGTCACCGCGGCGCCCGGCGCCGACGACGCCAAGATCCTGGCCGCGGTCGAGCCGCTGCTGCCGGACACCGCCGAGGCCCAGACCGGCCAGGCGCTCGCCGACGAGCAGGCCGACCAGATCGAAAAGGGCCTGGGCAACCTCAAGCAGGTCCTGCTCGGCTTCGCCGGCATCGCGCTGTTCGTCGGCGTCTTCCTGATCTCCAACACGTTCACGATGCTGGTCGCCCAGCGCACCAAGGAGATCGCCCTGATGCGCGCCGTCGGCGCGTCCCGCAGGCAGGTCACCCGCTCGGTGCTCGCCGAGGCCGCGCTGGTGGGTCTGGTGGCCTCCGCGGTCGGCTTCGCCCTCGGCGTCGGTCTGGCCGTCGGACTGCGCTCCGGCATGGCCGCGGCCGACATGAAGATGCCGGACGGCCCGCTGGTGCTGTCGGCCACGCCGGTGGTCGCGGCGTTCGCGGTGGGCGTGCTGATCACGGTGTTCGCCGCCTGGCTGCCCGGCCGCCGGGCCGCGAAGATCCCGCCGGTGGCGGCCATGAACAGCGTCCACGCGGTGGCCACCACCAAGTCGCTGGTGGTGCGCAACTCCATCGGCGCGGCCATCACCGCCCTCGGCGCGGCGGGGATCGTGGCGGGCGCCTCGACCGGCGGCGACGACGGCCGGATGTACATCGGGGCGGGCGCGTTCCTCGCGCTGATCGGCGTGATCGTCCTGATCCCGCTGCTGTCCCGGCCCGTGATCGCGCTCGTCCGTCCGGTGCTCGTCGGCCCCTTCGGGGTGGCGGGCAAGCTGGCCGGCCAGAACGCGGTCCGCAACCCGCGCCGCACCGGCGCCACCGCCTCGGCACTGGCGATCGGGCTGACGCTGGTGACCGGCCTGTCGGTGCTCGGCGTCACGGTCGGTACGGCCATCGACAAGATGACCACGGACAACATCAAGGCCGACTACATGGTCTCGATGGCCAACGGGGGCGACCTCGACCGCTCCGCGCTGACGGCCCTGGAGAAGGCCGACGGCGTGTCCGCGGTGTCGCCGCAGCAGGACACCTACTTCCGGGTCGACGGCGACTTCGTCTCCGCGTCGGCGGTCACCCCGGGCGACATCGAGAAGGTCCTGACCGTCGACGTCGTCAGCGGCAGCGCGGGCTCGCTCGCCCAGGGCCGGATCGCGGTCGCCGAGGAGACGGCCGAGAGCAGGGGCTGGAAGCCCGGCGACACCGTCTCCGTCACCTTCGACGACGACGAGAAGGCCACGCTGACGGTCGGCGCCGTCTACAAGGACAGCGAGTTCCTCTCCCCCGTCCTCGTCGACCGGAAGGTGGTGGACCGGCACGAGGCGAAGCCGTCCATCCAGCAGGTCTTCGTGAAGGTCGACGGCGGCCAGTCCGCGGCGAACGAGAAGGCCCTCGTCGACGCGCTCGGCGACAACCCCGCGATCACCGTGATGGACCGGCAGGACATCCGCGACGAGTTCGGCGGCGCCATCAACACCCTGCTGAACGTCATGTACGGCCTGCTGGCGATGGCCCTGATCATCGCGGTCCTCGGTGTCGTCAACACCCTCGCGATGTCCGTCTTCGAACGGCAGCAGGAGATCGGCATGCTGCGCGCGATCGGTCTGGACCGGCGCCGGGTCAAGCGGATGGTCCGGCTGGAGGCCGTCGTCATCTCGGTGTTCGGCGCGGTGGTCGGCATCGGTCTCGGCACGTTCCTCGGCTGGGCGATCGGCGAGACCGTCGCCGAGGAGATCCCCGGGTACGCGCTGGTCCTGCCCTGGGACCGGATCGGGATCTTCGTGGTGCTGGCCGGCCTGGTGGGCGTCCTGGCCGCCCTGTGGCCTGCCCGCAACGCCGCCCGGCTGAACATGCTGAACGCGATCAAGGCCGAGTGACCTCGCCCGCACCGGGCACACAGAGGGCCGGGCTCCCCACGGGGGCCCGGCCCTTCGGGTCGGCGGGGTCAGGCGCGGCCGGGCTCGCCCCACACGCGGGCGCGCAGCGGCATTCCGGAGGCGCCCGAGTCGGGCGTCTTCACGGCGAGGACCTGGTTGACGCCGATGCGGTTGCGTTCGAAGGCGAGCGCGGAGGCGGCCATGTACAGCTGCCAGACCCGGGCACGGCCGGGGCTGACCAGCCGGGTGGCCGCCGCCCAGTCGGACTCCAGGTTGGCGACCCAGCGGCGCAGCGTGAGCGCGTAGTGCTCTCGGATGGACTCCACGTCGCGGACCTCGAACCCGGCGCGTTCCAGCTGGGTGACGGTGGTGCCGACGGGGGCCAGTTCGCCGTCGGGGAAGACGTAGGCGTCGATGAACTCGTCGACGCTGTAGGCGGACTCGTCCCGCTGGGGGCGGCGGGCGATCTGGTGGTTCAGCAGCCGGCCGCCGGGCTTGAGGAGCTTGTGCAGATCGGTGGCGTACTCCAGGTAGCGCTCGGCGCCGACGTGCTCGGCCATGCCGATGGAGGAGATGGCGTCGTACGGCCCGTCGGCGACGTCCCGGTAGTCCTGGACGCGGATCTCCACCCGGTCGGTGAGCCCCTCGTCGGCGACCCGCTTGCGGGCGTAGGCGGCCTGCTCCTGGGAGAGGGTCACGCCGACGACGCCGACGCCGTGCTCGCGGGCCGCGTGGATCGCCATGGAGCCCCAGCCGCAGCCGACGTCGAGGAGGCGCTGACCGGGGCTCAGGTCCAGCTTGCGGCTGACGAGTTCGAGCTTGTCGCGCTGGGCGTCCTCCAGGGTGCCGCCCTCGGCCGGCGGGGCGGGCCAATAGGCGCAGGAGTAGACCATGGAGGGGCCGAGGACGAGTTCGTAGAAGTCGTTGCCCACGTCGTAGTGGTGGCTGATGGCCCGCTTGTCGCTGCGCTTGGTGTGCAGGTGGCCGCGGGCCCGGCGGACCTCCTCCGGCGGCGGGGCGGGCGGCAGCGGCGGCCCGGCGAGCCTCACCAGGCCGCGTACGGCGGCCCGGACCTCGGGGTCGCGCAGCGCCTCGACCAGACCGCGGGCGTCCTCGCCGCGCTCCCAGATGAGGCCGGCCAGCAGGCCGAGGGTGGTGTAGAGGTCCCCGTCGATGTCGATGTCGCCCGCCACCCAGGCGCGGGCCAGGCCCAGTTCGCCCGGTTTGAACAGCAGGCGGCGCAGGGCCCTGCGGTTGCGGACGACGAGGGTCGGCGCGCCCGGCGGACCCGCCTGCGAACCGTCCCAGGCGCGGATGCGCACCGGGAGAGGTGCTCCCAGCAACTGTTCGAAGAGGTTCTGCAGCCGCAGCGCGGCGTCAGCCATGGCGTCCTCCGTGACGAGCGATCCCGGAATGTCCAACACCACGTAAACACCTGGGAGCCCGCGGTACAGTCCCCGGCGCGCGTTACGACTCGGCAAAATAGCTGTACACACCAACGGATTCGTCGCTCCAACGGCGCAGCCCACGCACAGCGCGAAGGGGCCGCCCGCACCACGGATGGCGGACGGCCCCTTCGGGGGTACTGCTGGGGACTGCTACGGCCGGCGGCGACCGGGGGTCAGGAGGCCTTGGCCTCGGTCTTCTCCTGCTTGGCGGCCTTCTCGCCCTGGTCGGCGGCCTTCGGCGCGGCGGGCTTCGGGGCCGGCTTGGCGGCCTCGTAGAACTCCTCGCGCGGGGTCTCCATGGCGCCGAGGGAGACGACCTCGCGCTTGAGGAACATGCCGAGCGTCCAGTCCGCGAAGACGCGGATCTTGCGGTTCCAGGTCGGCATCGCCATGCCGTGGTAGCCGCGGTGCATGTACCAGGCGAGGCGGCCCTTGAGCTTGATCTTCATCTTGCCCATGACGATCATCGCGACGCCCTTGTGCAGGCCGAGGCCCGCCACCGCGCCCTTGTTGGCGTGGCTGTACTCCTTCTGCGGGAAGCCCCGCATACCGGAGATCACGTTGTCGCCGAGGACCTTGGCCTGGCGCAGCGCGTGCTGGGCGTTCGGCGGGCACCAGGCGTTCTCGTTGCCCGCCTTGCGGCCGACGAGGTCCGGCACCTGGGCGTTGTCGCCCGCGGCCCAGATGTAGTCGGTGCCCTGGACCTGGAGGGTCGCCTGGGTGTCGACGTGGCCGCGGGGGCCGAGCGGCAGGCCGAAGCGGGCCAGCGCCGGGTTGGGCTTGACGCCGGCCGTCCACACGATGGTGTTGGAGTCGACCTCCAGCCCGTTCTTCAGCACCACGTGGCCGTCGACGCAGGAGTCCATGGAGGTGGACAGGTAGACCTCGACGCCGCGGCCCTCGAGGTGCTCCTTGCCGTACTGGCCGAGCTTGGGGCCGACCTCGGGGAGGATCTTGTCGGCGGCGTCCACGAGGATGAAGCGCATGTCCTCGCGGGAGACGTTGTTATAGTACTTGGCCGCGTCGCGGGCCATGTCCTCGACCTCACCGATGGTCTCCGCGCCGGCGAAGCCGCCGCCGACGAAGACGAAGGTGAGCGCCTTGCGGCGGATCTCCTCGTCGGTGGTGGAGTCGGCCTTGTCCAGCTGCTCCAGGACGTGGTTGCGCAGGCCGATGGACTCCTCGATGCCCTTCATGCCGATGCCCTGCTCGGCGAGGCCGGGGATCGGGAAGGTGCGGGAGACCGCGCCCATCGCGATGACCAGGTAGTCGAACGGCAGCTCGTACGCCTCGCCCACCAGGGGGGCGATCGTGGCGACCTTGCGGTCCTGGTCGATGGTGGTGACCCGGCCGGTGAGGACCTCCGCCTTCGGAAGCACGCGCCGCAGGGGGACGACGACGTGCCGCGGGGAGATGCTGCCGGCGGCGGCTTCGGGGAGGAAGGGCTGGTAGGTCATGTACGACCGCGGGTCGACGACGGTGACGGTCGCCTCGCCGTAACGCATCTTCTTCTGGATGCGTCGAGCTGCGTACAGGCCTACGTACCCACCGCCTACTACGAGGATCCTGGGACGCTCCGTGGTGCTCATGCCATCGAGTATCCACCCGGTTGAGGGGGGTCGATCGTGCGCCCCTTCACAAGCTTCGGTGGGTACTGTGCTACCATCCGCCGCTCACGTGATGGAGATCATGGCGGGCGAAGGAACCAGCGTGTAGAGCACCCCGTTGTCAATGCCGCGTGAGCTGCGCCTCCGCGCCTCCGGGACGGTGGACCACCCGTCCGCGAGGGCTCTGCGGGACCCCTTCGCGACACCGACCTGAACACGTTCAAAGGGCAGTTGAAAGCCCAAAAGGGTCAACGGGCGCGCTTTCGTCGTCCGACAGGGCCCAATTCCTTGTGAAGAACTTCACGAACTTTCCCGACGGCGCGTCACCGAGGGGCCCGAGCGGCCCCCCGATGCCCGCTCAAACGTCGTCCTACCTGCTCAGACCGCCACGGCGCGCGCCACCGGGTCCATCACCGCGAGGGCCCCGGGCGATCGACCACGCGATGCCGTCGAGGATGTCGTGCTCACTCACGACGACCTCCTCCGCGCCCGTCCGCTCCATGATCGCCAGCAGCGTCAGGGCACCGGCCGCGATCACGTCGACCCGGCCCGGGTGCATGGAGGGGACCGCCGCGCGCTCGGCGTGGGTGGAGCGCAGCAGCCAGTCGGTGATCTCACGGACCCGGTCGTGGGAGACGCGGGAGTGGTGGATGGCGGCGGAGTCGTACTCCGGCAGCTCCTGCGCGATCGCGGACACCGTCGTCACCGACCCGGCGAGCCCCACCAGCGTGCGCGCCTCGCGCAGCGGCACCGTCCGCTCGGCCAGGTCCAGGGCGGCCTCGATGTCGGCCCGCATCGCGGCCACCTGCTCCGCGGCCGGCGGGTCGGTCACCGCGCCGTCGCGCACCAGGTGCCGCTCGGTCATCCGCACGCAGCCGACGTCCACCGAGCGGGCGGCGCGCACGTGGTCGTCGCCGACGACGAACTCCGTCGAACCGCCGCCGATGTCGACGACCAGGTACGGCTTGTCCAGGTCCGCGCGGCCGGTCAGTTCCTTCGTGGCACCGGTGAAGGAGAACTCGGCCTCCTGGTCGCCCGAGATCACCTCGGGCTCGACACCCAGGATGTCCAGCACCCCGCGCACGAAGTCGTCCCGGTTCTCCGCGTCGCGGGAGGCGGAGGTCGCGACGAAACGCAGCCGCTCGGCGCCGTGCGCCTTGATGACCTCCGCGTACTCCCGGCAGGCGGCGAAGGTCCGCTCCAGCGCCTCGGGCGCGAGCCGGCCGGTGCGGTCGACGCCCTGGCCGAGCCGCACGATGGTCATCCGCCGGTCCAGGTCGGTCAGCGCGCCCGTGTCCGGGTCCAGATCGGCCACCAGGAGCCGGATGGAGTTCGTACCGCAGTCGACGGCGGCCACCCGGGTCACTGGACGTCCTCCCCTTCGGTCCCGGGGACCGTCACGCACGGACCCTTGCGCCACCACTCGGGCAGCATCGCGATCGCCTCGTCGCCCAGCGGGTTGACGCCGGGACCGGCCGCCAGCGAGTGGGCGACCAGCACGTGCAGGCACTTCACGCGGTCCGGCATGCCGCCCGCGCTCGGGAAGCCGGTCAGCTCCTTGATCTCGTCGCGGCGCCGGATGTAGTCCTCGTGCGCGGCGCGGTAGGCGGCGGCCAGCTCCGGGTCGGTGCCCAGCCGCTCGGTCATCTCCTTCATCACGCCGTTCGCCTCCAGCGTTCCGATGGCGGAGGCCGCCTTCGGGCACGTCAGGTAGTACAGCGTGGGGAAGGGCGTGCCGTCGGGCAGCCGCGGCGCCGTCTCCACGACGTCCGGCTGGCCGCACGGGCAGCGGTGCGCGATGGCGCGCAGGCCGCGCGGGGGGCGTCCGAGCTGCTGCTTGAAGGCCGCCACGTCCGCGTCGGTCGGCTCGGTGCGCGGGGTGGTCGGCGGGGGAGTCTGCATGACTGTCTTCTGCTGGTCTTCCTGTTGAGTCACTGCCGGAGAGGCCGGAGAGGCCGCCGGGGTCGGTTCACCGCCGGTGGGCGGCGGCGTCGGCCTTGTCGACCCCGTCCCACACGTTCCGGTACCAGGGGCGGTCGGCGGCGCCCGCCTCTGCGCGGGTCTGCTCGGCGGCCTCCGGGTCGACGACGACGAACCCCGTCTCCCCCGGCATCACGTAGTGCAGCCGCAGCCGGACCTGCTGCTCGGCGTAGGCGTCGTCCTGCCAGCGTGCCTTGAGGTCGCGCAGGTCCTCGACCCGCTGCCGGGTCTCCCGCTGCTCCCGCTGGAGATCGGCGATCTCGGCACGCTGGGCGACGTACTGCCGTATCGGGTAGGCGAGGGCCACGACGAGCGAGCAGAGCACCATCGCGAGCAGCGCGGCCCGGCCGGTCAGCCGGGAGCGCCGGGCCTGGCGCCTGGTCTGCGAACGGTAGACCCGGGCCGCGGTCTGTTCCCCGATGATCCGGATCCTGGTCGCGGTGGAGAAACGGTCCCGGTCCTTCACGGCCATCTGGTCTCCGCCTCCCGTGCACGCGCGTACGTCCCCGCACACGGTACGGGACCGGGTACGGGGACGTACGTACGACGCTGCCTTCTACCGGGCTGTCAGCCCTTGAAGCGCGGGAACGCGCTGCGGCCGGCGTACACCGCGGCGTCGTCGAGGATCTCCTCGATGCGCAGCAGCTGGTTGTACTTGGCCACGCGCTCGGAGCGGGCCGGGGCGCCGGTCTTGATCTGGCCGCAGTTGGTGGCGACGGCCAGGTCGGCGATGGTGACGTCCTCGGTCTCGCCGGAGCGGTGGGACATCATGCACTTGAAGCCGTTGCGCTGGGCCAGCTCCACGGCGTCCAGGGTCTCGGTCAGCGAACCGATCTGGTTGACCTTGACCAGCAGGGCGTTGGCCGAGTTCTCCTCGATGCCGCGGGCCAGGCGCTCCGGGTTGGTGACGAACAGGTCGTCGCCGACGAGCTGGACCTTGTCGCCGAGCTTGGCGGTGATGGTCTTCCAGCCGTCCCAGTCGTCCTCGAACAGCGGGTCCTCGATGGAGACCAGCGGGTACGCCTCGACCAGCTCGGCGTAGTACTCGGTCATCTCGGCGGCGGTGCGCTCCTTGCCCTCGAAGGTGTAGGAGCCGTCCTTGTAGAACTCGGACGCGGCGACGTCGAGCGCGAGGGCGATCTGCTCGCCGGGGGTGTAGCCGGCCTCCTTGATCGCCTCCAGGATGAGGTCGAGGGCCTCGCGGTTGGAGCCCAGGTTCGGAGCGAAGCCGCCCTCGTCGCCGAGGCCGGTGGCCAGGCCCTTGTTCTTCAGGACCTTCTTGAGGGTGTGGTAGACCTCGGCGCCCCAGCGCAGGGCCTCGGAGAAGGACTCCGCGCCGATCGGGGCGATCATGAACTCCTGGATGTCCACGTTGGAGTCGGCGTGCGAGCCGCCGTTCAGGATGTTCATCATCGGCACGGGCAGCAGGTGCGCGTTCGGGCCGCCCAGGTAGCGGAAGAGCGGCAGGTCGCTGGCCTCGGAGGCGGCGTGGGCGACGGCCAGGGAGACGCCGAGGATGGCGTTGGCGCCGAGCGAGCCCTTGTTGTCGGTGGCGTCCAGGTCGAACATGGCCTGGTCGATCAGGCGCTGCTCGGTGGCGTCGTAACCGACCAGCTCCGGGCCGATCTGCTCGATGACGGCCAGCACGGCCTTCTCGACGCCCTTGCCGAGGTAACGGCTCGGGTCGCCGTCACGGAGTTCGATGGCCTCGAAGGCACCGGTGGAGGCGCCGGACGGAACGGCGGCACGACCCGTGCTGCCGTCGTCGAGGCCGACCTCGACCTCGACCGTGGGGTTGCCTCGGGAGTCCAGGATTTCCCGGGCTACGACGACGTCGATGGACGGCACGAGCATCTCCTTCTTCAATGTGACGCTTCGGTGTGACGCGCGGTCGCGCGGGACCGCGGCGGCTCTGCGGGACCGAGCCTAACCGGCTCCGGGCGATCGGCCAGCCGATCGCCCACCCGCTGGACAGAACCGAGAGTAAATTGTTTCCGAACGGAACAAAGACGTTCCCGGAAACCGGGCGGGTGCCCCGCGCGGGCGGGACGCGAAAAATCCCGCCCCGGTGCGTACGGGGGAACACGCACCGGGGCGGGAGTCGCGGGAGCGGCCGCCGCTTACTTGAGGTGCAGCTGCTGGCCCGGGTAGATCAGGTCGGCGTCGTCGACGATGTCGTCGTTCAGCTTGAACAGCTTCGCCCAGCCGCCCTTGACGTCGTGCTCCGCGGCGATCGAGCTGAGGGTGTCGCCCTTGACGACCTTGTACTCGCCGTCGCCCTTCTCGACCTTCTTGCCGGTCGGGGTGGTGACGGTCTTCTTCTCGGCCTTCTCGGCCTTCTCGGTCTTCTGCTCGGCGGCCGGACGCTCGGAGGAGCGGGAGGCCTTCTGCTCGGTGGAGCGCTCGGCGGTGGAGCCGCTGCTCTGGCTCTGCGAGCTCTGGGAGCTGCCGGAGCCGCCGTCCTGCGAGCCGCCACCGGTGTACGCGGCGCCCGACAGGCCGGTGCCGCAGACCGGCCAGGCACCCTTGCCCTGGCCCGCGAGCACCTTCTCGGCGATCTGGATCTGCTGGGACTTGCTCGCCTGGTCGGCGGTGGAGGCGTACTGCGTACCGCCGTAGGCGGCCCAGGTGGAGGCGGAGAACTGCAGACCGCCGTAGTAACCGTTGCCGGTGTTGATGGACCAGTTGCCGCCGGACTCGCACTGGGCGACGGCGTCCCACTCGGACGCGGTGGCGGCGGAGGCGTTGCCGGCCGCCATCAGCGGGGCGGCGACGGCGGCACCGGTGACGCCGGCGACGGCGATGACACGGGTGGCCTTGGACGGACGACGGTGCTTGCCCTTGCCGGAAAACAGCATGGTTGATCCCCTCACCGACGCCTGCGAGGTGAGCTGTCGGGTTCGGGCCGGTTGAGTTGCCCGGCCGGGTTCCTCGCGGAACTCGGCTTCACCCCTAGCCGCTCCGGCTCAACTGCCCGGTGCGGCGCTTACCTTGGGTCCCCCGCTCCTGCCTTCGGCGCTCGACGCGACGACTGTTCCCGTACGGCCGCTGGCAGGATTCGGCGTTGCGGCTGTCGGGGCCCGCGGTGGCGAGCGGTCATGACCGTAGACACGCGCTCCGCGGATTTTCAAAGACGATCACGGCTTCTGAGACCTATCTCTCACGAGATCCAAAAGGGACATACGGTCTCTAACCGTGACGTGAACTCCCCCTACTTTTCGCCCGATTCGCCCGTGACCGTGAGCGTCTGACCGGGCAGGATGTGGTCGGGGTCGGCACCGACGACGGTCTCGTTGTCGGCGTAGAGCGTGTGCCATCCGCCGTCGACCTCAAGGGAGTCGGCGATGGCCCACAGGCTGTCGCCGGTGCGGACGACGTAACGGTTGCCCGCGGCCTCTCGCGCGCCACCGTCGCGCGAGGCGTGCCGCCCCGCCGCGGTGTCCGTGAGGCCTTCCTTGGCGGCGCCCTCCTCCGCACTGTCGCCGCGGTGCCGGCCGGCGCCGGACGAGCCCTCGGTCTCCCGCGGTTCGGCACTGGCGGAGGCGTCGGATTCGGACGAAGTGTCCGGCTTGGCGGATTGGTCCGCGTCACCGGACGAGCCGCTCGATGCGGCGCCCGAGCCGTCGGAGCCGTCGGACGAAGCGTCAGACGACTTCGAAGAAGAGGGCGAAGGGGACGAAGAGGACGCTCCCGAAGTCGACTCCGGCGCCCCGGCCGCTCCGGACGAGTCGGTCGAACCGGATGACCCGGACGACTCGGGCGTTTTGGTGGTCGTGGGCGATTCGGACGACTTGGTGGTGTCCGTCTCCCCCGAGGTCCCCGAACCCTCCGACGCCCCGTCACCGGCCGCGTCCGAGCCGCCGCCCGTGGTCCCGGAGTCGTTGCCGAGGCCGGCGAGCAGACCGCAGGTCGGCCATGCGGCGATGCCCTGGGCCGCATGCACCTTCTCGGCGATTCTTATCTGCTGGGAGCGACTGGCCTGGTCGGCGCTGGGGGCGTAGTCGAGACCGCCGTACTGCTCCCAGGCATCCTGGGACAGCTGCAGGCCGCCGTAGTACCCGTTGCCGCTGTTCTGGCTCCAGGCGCCGCCGGTCTCGCACTCGGCGACCTGGTCCCAGTTCGCCGAGTCGGCCGCGTGGGCGCCGGTCGCGCCGAGCAGCGGGATCGCGATGGCGGAGCCGGTCACTCCGGCGGCGACGACCAGAGCGGGTGCCTGGCGGGGGCGGCGGTGACGACCGTTCCCGGAGAGCATGCGACGACCTTTCACGAGACGACGGGGACCACGCGGCGGATGACGCTCGACACCACGTTGATCCGTGAACGTATAGGGAGATCATCGCTTGTCACAAGTTCATGCCGCGCAGATCACGTGAAGATCACAAAGTTGAGCGCGTGTCACTTTTGCGTCGGCGACGAAGCGTTCCCGGCCGATGACGCCGACGGCGTGAACGCCACCGGCAAGGTGCGCAAACCGCGCATGATGAGGCCGCCGCGCCACCGGAGTTCGGCCGGGTCCGCGGCGAGGCGGAGGTCCGGCAGCCGGGTGAGGAGCGTGGCCAGCGCCGTCTGTCCCTCCAGCCGGGCGAGCGGGGCGCCGAGGCAGTAGTGGATGCCGTGGCCGTACCCGAGGTGCTGGCTGTCGCGGCGGGCGAGGTCCAGGGTGTCCGGGTCGGTGAACCGCTCCGGGTCCCGGTCGGCGGCGGCGAGGACGACGAGGACGGGGTCGCCGGCCGCGACGTCCTGTCCGCCGATGGACAGCGGCCGGGTGGCGAAGCGCCAGGTGGCCAGCTCCACCGGGCCGTCGAAGCGCAGCAGTTCCTCGACGCCGGTCTCCAGCAGGCCGCGCTCGCCTGCCGCGAGGGAGGCCTGGAGCCGGGTCCGCTGCTCGGGGTGGGTGAGCAGGGCGTACACCCCGTTGCCGATGAGGTTGACCGTGGTCTCGAAACCGGCGAACAGCAGGATGAAGGCCATCGCGGCGGCCTCGTTCTCGGTGAGGTGCTCGCCGTGGTCGGAGGCTCGGATGAGGCCGGAGATGAGGTCCTCGCCGGGGGCGGGCCCGGGCGGCAGCGCCGCTCGCTTGCGGTGGATGAGGTCGGCGAGGTAACCGCGCATCTTCTTGACCGACCGCGCCACCCCGCCTCGCGGGCCACCCCCGTGACGGATCATCATGCCCGCCCAGTCCCGGAAGTCGTCCTGGTCCTCGCGGGGGACGCCGAGCAGGTCGCAGATGGCGTAGATGGGCAGGGGGAAGGCGAACTCGTGGATCAGGTCGGCGGAGCCGGTGGCGGCGAACCGGTCGATGAGGCCGTCGGCCAGCTCCTGCACCCGGGGCGCGAACTCGGCCACCCGGCGGGGTGTGAACGCCTTGCTGACCAGTCGGCGCAGCCGGGTGTGGTCCGGCGGGTCGATGTTCAGCAGGTGGGTCATCAGCTCGGCCTTCCGCTCCCCCGGAATGCCGGTCTTGCCCTTGGCGTGCGCCGGCTCGTCGTGGTGCGCCGGGTTCTTGGACAGCCTGGGGTCGGCGAGGGCCTGCTTGGCGTCGGCGTACCGGGTGACCAGCCAGGCCTCCACTCCGCTGGGCAGCCGGGTGCGGTGCACGGGGGCGTGCTCGCGCAGCCAGGCGTAGGCCGGGTAGGGGTCGCTGGCGAACTCCCAGGTGAACAGCTCGGGGGCGGGGCCGGAAGCCGCACCGGGGACGGGCGGACGGCCGGTCATCCCTCGACCGCCCTGATCGCGTCCCGGTAGGTCCGGGCCGCCGCTCTCAGGGCCGCCTCGGGGTCGGTGCCCTCGGACTCGGCGCGGGCCGCGAGGGCGAGCAGCTGGTAGCCGACGCCCTCGCCGGAGGGCAGCGGGACGTCCAGGCCGGCGGTGCGGACGCGGGAGTGGAGCTTGGCGGCGAGGGCGAGGCCGGGCTGGCCGAGGGGGACGCCCTCGGTGACCGAGGTGCGCTGCTTCTCGGCGGCCTTGGTGCGCAGCCAGTGCTCCCGGACCTCCTCGGGGGTGTCGGCACTCTCGTCGCCGAAGACGTGCGGGTGACGGTGGACGAGCTTGTCGACGATGGTGCCGGCCACGTCGTCCACGGAGAACGGGGCGTCGGGGTCCTCCTCCGCGATACGGGCGTGGAAGACGACCTGGAGCAGCACGTCGCCCAGCTCCTCCCGCAACTCGTCGCGGTCGCCGTCCTCGATGGCCTCGACCAGCTCGTACGCCTCCTCGATCGCGTACTTGGCCAGGCCCTCGTGGGTGCGCCGGGACGACCAGGGGCATTCGAGGCGGATCCGGTCCATGACCTGGACGAGGTCGAGGAGGCGGGCGCCCGGGAGGTCGTAGGAGGCGGGGAGCAGCTCCAGCTCGGGCATCGAGACGCGGCCGGACCCGGCGAGGCGGGCCAGTGAGTCGGTGAGCGCGGGCTCGCCCTCGCCGGTCGCGACGACCACCGCGGTGCGGCCGCCGGCGCAGGCGTCCACCAGCTCCTCGGCGGTCGGGGCCGCCTCGTCGACGCGGATGCCCGCCTCGCGCAGGTACGGCAGCTGGGGATGGGCTCCGTCGGCGCACAGGACGCGGTCGGCGGTGCGCAGGGTCTGCCAGGCGGGCCAGGACAGCAGGCCGGGGGCGACCCGGTGGCTGGTGGTGAGCAGGACGATGCGGCCCGGGCCGGGGGCGGTCGCGTCGGCGGTGGTTGCGTTCACTCCCCGAACCTAACGCACGCCGCCCACGGCCCCCCGAGTTGTCCACAGGGGGCCGTATCGCCGCTGGTCAGCGGTGCTACGCCGGCTGCTGGGAGCCCGCCGCCGTGATCTCCCGCACCCACGGCGTCCGGGTGTCGACGCGGCTGCTCTTCTGGACGTCCCAGGTGCCGTAGCGCGGGTTGAGGTCGACGTCGAGCTTCTTGGACGCCTCGGACAGGGCCTGCCAGAACTCGGGCCGGCTGGTGTCGGTGCCGAGGCTCTGGGCGAGCTTCTGGGCCTCCAGCTGGACGAGGAGGTTGTCGTCGAGGCGGTCGGGGGCGACGCCGTACTGCTGGAGCCAGACGGTCTCCAGCTGCTCGGGGCCGCCGGCCTGCTCCTCCAGCTCGCCGCGCATGCCCTGCACCTCCTTGCGGCTGACGGTCACTCCGGCGTCCTGGGCGGCGCGGTGCAGCACCCGGTCGAGGACCATGCCGTGCAGGGTGTCGCGGGTGAGGGTGCCGGTCCGGGCGACGACCTGCTGGTACTGGGTGTCGTCCGGGACGGCGGCGCGCTGTGCCTCGCGCACCTCGTCGACGCGGTTCTCCAGCTGGGCGACGGTGATCCGCTGGTCGCCGACGACGGCCGCCGCGCCCGGATGCGCGTCGTTGCCGCAGGCGGTGAGCAGGGGTGCCGCTGCGGCGATCGCGGCGGTGAGGAGAAGCGCGGGGCGACGGCGGCGGCGGTGCAAGGGTACCTCCCGTTTGGAGATTGTGCGACGGTGCACAAAGTCTTGCGGTGATCGATGTTAGGCAGTGGCCCGGCTCTGGCCAACCCATTGGACCAACGATTCATCAGGACTTCGGGCACCGCCTCGCGCCCGGCCTCCGGCGGCGGTGGCCGGCCGGTGGTCAGCCGCGCACCTGGCCGAGCCACTGGAGGGTGCGCCGGATGTCGGCCGCGAGCGGGTGGCCGGGGCCGTGGACGCGCTCCACGTCGTGCAGCAGCCGGGCCAGCGTGTCGTGGGCGCCGGCGCGGTCGCCGAGGGCTAGCAGGAGGTGGCCGATGCGGCGGCGGACGTCGTGGGCGAGGTCGGGGTCGCCGGCGACGTACTGGTTCTCGTAGTACGGCAGCAGCGCCCGGTACTCGGCGAGGGCGGCGGCCGGTTCGCCGAGCTGTTCGAGGCACTGGGCGGCGTCGTAGCGGTGGCGCAGGGACTGCGGGTCGGCCTGGCCGGCCTCGGCGGCGCGTTCGTCGGCGAGGCGGCGCAGTTCGGGCAGGGCGCGCCGGTACTGGCCGTCGTCCAGGAGGGTCGCCGCGTACTGCTTGCGCAGGGTGCGCACGACCGGGGAGCGTTCGCCGTGCTGCTCGGCGGCGGCGGGCAGGATCGCGCCGAGGATGTCGACGGCCTGGGTGATGCGGCCCTCGCCCAGGAGTCGCTTGACGTCGTCGACGGCGCGGGCGACGTCCGGCTTCCCGGCCTCGGCGGCGGCCGGTACGGGCGCCGGTTGCGGCGCCGGGGTGCGGGCGCGGTCGGGCCAGGGGGCGTGCGGGCGTACGAAGGGGCGGGTGGGGTCGAGGGGGCCGCCGGTGGGCATGCCGCGCGCGGGCAGCAGCAGCGCGAGGTGCTCGTAGACCTCCTGGGCGGAGTCGGGGCGGTGCTGCGGGTCCTTGGCGAGCAGGCGCAGGACCAGGGCCTCGAGCGCCTCCGGGACCTCCGGGCGGATGCGGCGCACCGGCAGCGGGGGCTCGTGCAGGTGCCGGTGCAGCACGCCGAGCGCCGTGGAACCGGCGAACGGAACGTCGCCGCTGAGCAGTTCGTGCAGCAGCACCCCGAGGGCGTAGAGGTCGGTGTACGGGCCGACGGCGCCGCCCATGGCCTGCTCCGGCGCCATGTAGGCGGGCGAGCCGATGGGGGTGCCGGTGTGGGTGAGGCGGGTGGTGTCGGCGTCCATGACGGAGGCGACGCCGAGGTCGAGGACGGTGACGGTGCCGTCCTGCTTGACCATGACGTTGCGCGGCTTGAGGTCGCGGTGGACGATCGGCACGGCGTGCACGGCGCTCAGTACGGCGCACAGCTGGGCGGCGACCGCGACGGCCCACTGCCACGGGTAGGGCTGGTGCTCGGCGAGGTGGTCGGAGAGGTCGGCGCCGTCGACGTACTGCATGACGAGGAACAGCTCCTCGCCCTCGCTGCCCGCGTCGTGCACCGTGACCAGGCCGGGGTGGTCGACCTGTGCGGTCACCCGGCACTCGCGCACGAACCGGCGGCGCAGTTCGTCGGCCTCCTGGCCGGCCACCTTGTCGGGGCGCAGCAGCTTCACCGCCACGCGCCGGTCCAGGCGCCGGTCGTAGGCCGTCCAGACCTGTCCCATGCCGCCCTGGCCGATGAGCGTGGACAGCTCGTACCGGCCGGCGACGACGCGTCCCGTCGCCACGGTCACCTTCCGCCCTGCTGGTGGCCGCCGTCGTGGTGGCGCAGGTAGTCGCTGAGCTCGTCGAGTTCGGCGCGGACCTGGTCGATGCGGGCGGGGGCGGGGGGGTGCTGCGGCGGCGGGGCGACGGGGGCGACGGGGGCGGCGGGCGCGTACGGTGCCACCGGGTGCGGTGGCACCGGGTGGGCCGGGCCGTAGTACGGCCCCGCGACGGGGGCGTGGGGCGGCGGGTGGCCGGCGAAGGGGCGCGGGGCGGCGTGCACCCGTATGTCGGTCACCAGGAAGTACGCGGCGGCCGCCGCTCCGATCAGCAGGAGCCCGGCCATCGCGACGTCCGTCCGGTGGTCCGTCTCGGGCAGCGAACCGACGACGGCGAGACAGGCGATGGACAGGGGCAGACTCACCCAGGCGGCCGTCCAGTCGTACCAGCGGCCGCGCAGGACGGCGACCCGGAACAGCGGTACGCAGGCGAGCAGCCCGCACGTCAGGAAACCGGCGGCGGCGTACAGCACGCGCAGGGTGATGACGGTGGACGCGCCGCGGGAGGGCGGCGGCCCGGCGCTGTTGCCGTACATGACTGCTCCTGGACCGGTGATGCCGACGTGCCGAACGGACCGGACCGCTCGGAGTGGGAGTCCGAGCGTATAGGTCCGGACGGACAACGGGTCACGGTTGTACCGAACCGTTGTCGGGCCGCTCTCCGCTGGTCACCGGCCCGGGTCCACCGTGCCGTCCGTGAGCCCGTCGTACATGCCGCGCACCAACTGCTCGCCCAGGCGGCCCGCGAGCCGCAGCGCGCGCTCGAACTCGTCGAGGGCGCGGAAGCGGTCGCCGTAGCCGCGCTGGGCGTCGAGGGGCAGCCGGGGCAGTTGGAGGCGCCGCACGTCGAGGCGGGTGGCGGTGGAGGCGTAGCTGCTGGCCTGCCGGTGGTTGGCGGTGCCGCGCAGGAACCCGGCGAGGAACCAGGGGTCGAGGGCGTCGGGGTCGGGGCGCAGGAGCACGAGGTTGCGTCCGAGCGCGGCACCGGCCGTGGCCGCGTCGATCACGCGCGCGACGGAGCCGCCGCCGAGCACGGGCACGACGACGTCGCCGGGTTCGGTCAGGACGGCTTCCTCGTCGCCCTCCGGGAGGGTGCCCGAGGGGCCGGTGCCGGTGAGGACGTCGTGGTCGGTGAGCAGGGGTACGCGCGCGTGGCCGCCGTTCGTCCCGGTGCGCAGGGTGAGGGCGCCGCCGCGGGCGAGTTCACCGACGGTGGTGAGCGGCCGGTGGGGCGCGGGGCGGCCGGTGCCGGGGGCCGCGGGAGCCAGTTCCGCGGTCAGCCGCAGGGTTTCGTCCAGGCGCTCGCGCACGTCCGCGAGCCGACCGGTGTCGCCGGTGGCGCCGGGGGGCGGCAGATGGCGGGCGGGGGCCAGGTCGACGTCGTCGTCGAGGAGTTCGATGACGGGCACGCAACGGGCCAGGCCCGGCCGTTCGTCGAGCCGTCCGGTGCGGTCGAAGGCGCCCCAGGCGTCGAGCACGGCCTCCCGCACGGACCGCCAGTCCGGTCCGCCGCGCCCCTCCCCGGCGAACTGCCCCGCGTCGGCGAGCAGCAGCCCGGGTTGCGCCGGCGCCCGCTCGGGCCGGCGCAGCACCCACAGGTGCAGGGGGAGGTTGTACGGGGGTGCCGCACCGACCGGCAGGGCGATCACGGCGCGCAGCGCGCCCCGGCGCAGCAGATCGGCGCGGACCCGGCGGCCGGAGCGGCGGGAGGCGGCGGCGGGCGGCATGAGGACGACGACGGTGCCGCCGTCCCTGACCCGGGCCAGGGCGTGCTGCACCCAGGCCAGTTCGGACTCGGTGCGGGCCGGGAAGCCGTACTCCCAGCGGGAGTCGTAGGCGAGTTCGTCGTGGCCCCAGTTGCGCTCGTTGAACGGCGGGTGGCACAGCGCGGTGTCGGCGCGCAGGCCGGTGCGGGCGTCCGCGCGCAGGCTGTCGCCGGCGGCGATCCGGACGGCGGCGTCCGTGCTCAGGGCGAGCCGCAGCGCGGTGAGGGCGGCCAGTGCGGGGTCGCTGTCCTGGCCGTACAGCTCCTGCCCGGGCCGGGCGGCGGCGCGGAGTAGGCTTCCGGTGCCGCAAGCGGGGTCGAGCACCGTGCGGGCGGGGCCGGCGAGTTCGGCCATCAGCTCGGCGAGCGGGTCCGGCGTGAGCGTGTACTGCCGCGGATTGGCGTCGAGGTGCCGGCCGAGCAGGAACTCGTAGGCCTTGCGGGCGCCCGGCCCGGCGGCGAGTTCGGCGGCGCCGCGCAGGAGCGGTGCGGAGGACAGCAGCCCGGGGCCGGCCGGGGTGGTGACGGCGCGTTCGGGGCCGGGGCCGAAGCGGGCGTCGAGCACCTGGCCGAGGGCGGCGGGCAGCAGGGCGGCCAGGCGTTCGTCGGAGCCGGCGCTCGCCTCCAGCCAGAGGGTCGGGCGGTCGTGGACGAGCAGGAGGGCGCAGCCTGCGTGCACCAGGGCGGCGGCCGGTCCCTCGGGATGGCCGACGAGTTGCTGCCAGACGCGTTCGCGTGGGGGGACCTCGGCGAGTTTTCCCTGGGCGCGCAGCCAGGCCTCGACGTCGGCGAGGGCGAAGGACGGGCTGGTCTCGGTGCCGCCGACCGGTTTGGGGAAGTCCGCGTGGCGGCGGCGCCAGTTGCTGACGGCGGCGCGGCCGACCCCGGCGAGCCGGGCGATACCGGCGGCGGTCACCTCTGTCCCGTTGTCCTGCACGGTCGGCCCCCTCGTCCTGGTGTGGGACGCCGATCCTACCGAGGAACACGATCAGACACCGATTCACAGCGTGTACTGGCATCCTGATGTGAACTGTGTTGACTCGGTTCACAAGCTCTGGTCTCATTGACACATCGAACCGGCCGAGGTGATGGACTTCGGTTCACGGTCGATTGATCTGTCTCTGGGGAGAGGACTGACGTCATGGGCATGAAGACCAAGATCGCGCTGGGTGCCGTGGTGGGGATCGCCGTCATCGGCGCGCTGTCGGCGAACGCGGGCGACGGGGACGACGACACCAAGGGCGACAGCCGGACCTCCGCCGGCTCGCGCGAGACGGCGGACGGCGCGAAGACGGAGGGTGACGCGAAGACGGAGGGTGACGCGAAGACGGACGGCGCGTCCGGCGCGAAGCCCTCCGAGGACAAGGCCACCGAGAAGGCGTCCCAGGCCGAGCAGTTCCAGGCGTTCGTGCGGAAGAACGGGACGCCCGGGGAGAAGGACGCCGTCGCCCATGTCACCAAGGTGCAGGGCGCCGACGAGCAGAACGACATCCTCGACGCCGCCGACGTCTACACCGACTTCACCGGCGGCATCATGGGCGAGGGCACGGGCCCGGCCAAGCTCATCGCCTCCGCGTTCGCCGACTGGAAGGACAGCGAGAACGGCCTCGTCACGGTCTACGACGCCGACGGCGAACTGCTCGGCAACGGCCAGTTCTGAGCACCGGACCGCGCTCACCGCCGACCGGGAATCCGGCCCTGGTCACGCCCCGCCCGGCCCTCGGGGCACCGACGACACCGACGCGGTAGCCGCGTCAGCCCCCGCACTGCTGCGACATCATCGCCCGGTCCGCCTCGGTCACCGCCAGCTCGTACTTGACGGCGACCTGGGCGAAGCGGACGGCGTACGCGCACCGGACCGACTTGGCGGGCGGCAGCCAGGAGGCCGGGCCGGAGTCGCGCTTGGCGGAGTTGGCGCGGCCCTCGACGGGGAGCAGGTTGAGCGGGTCGTTGGCCAGCTGCTCGCGTTTGCCCTCCGGCCAGCGCGAGGAGCCCATCTGCCAGCTGTACGACAGCGGCACGACGTGGTCGATCTGGACCTCGCTCGCCTTCTGCTTGCGCCACTCGATACTCGTGCCGGTGTACGGGTCGTCCAGCGTCATCGCGATGACGACGCAGTCCGAGCCAGACCTGAAGCGCACCTTCTGACCGTCGCGTTTCAGCAGGTCGTTGCGGGTGTCGCAGCCGTTGCGGGCGAGCGGGACACCGTCGGCGGTGTCCATCCAGGCGTAGCCGAACTCGTCGCGGTCGTACCCCGTCTTCGGGCCGCGCCCCTTGGTCTTCAGGCCGTCGATCAGCTTGCGGGCCGTCGCCCGCGGGCCGTCGCCGGTGACCGGGGCGAGGCCCGGTGCGGTGCCGTCCGGGTTGTCCAGCGGGCTGGCGGCGTGGCCGGAGGCGGGGGCCTCGGCGCCACCGCCCGAGGCCGGGGCGCCGTCGCCGGCCTCCAGGCCTTCGCAGCCGGTCACCAGGGCCAGGGCGAGGGCCGCCCCCGCGGCCCAACCGGTACGGATCCTGCTGTGCCGCCTCATGCGCGCCCCTCCCCTTGCCGTTCGCAGCCACCACCGTAGCGAGGGAGAGGTCAGGGCCATAGTGGGCCTTAGACGGACGTCAGTGGGCACACGAGACATATCTGTCGTAACGTCGACAGTGAGTCACGTCTCGGAAGGAGCTCTGCATGGGCATCCTCGACAAGATGAAGAGCATGGCCGGCAAGGACAAGGACAAGTCAAGGAAGATGTCCGACGCGGCCGAACGCCAGGTCAACCAGAGGACCGGCGGCAAGTACGAGAAGCAGGTCGACGCCGCGCAGCAGCAGGCCGAGGGCAAGCTCGGCTTCGGGCGCGACCAGGGCGGCGGCCGGGAGCAGCACTAGCCGCTCCCCGCGACCGGACACGTCGAAGCCGTCCACGGAACTGTCCCCGTGGACGGCTTCCTCGTGTGGCCGCCCCCGGCCCCGAGTGCTACGACCCCAGGATCGAGGTGAGGAACTCGCCCACCCAGCCGAGCAGTTCCCGCCCGACCAGCGGCTTGCCGCCCACCTTCGCGGTCTTCGGGCGCGGCACGAGCACCTGGTGTGTGCCCGACTTGATGACGCTGCCCGGGTAGAGCCGCTTGAGCCTCAGCTCCTGGGACTCGCGCAACTCCACCGGCGCGAAGCGGATGTTGTTGCCCTGGAGCACGATGTCGCCGACGGCGCACGCCCGCGCGAGCATGCGCAGGCCCGCGACCAGCAGCAGGTTCTCCACCGGCTCGGGCAGCTTGCCGTAGCGGTCGACGAGTTCCTCGCGTACGGCCTTGATGTCCGCCTCGCTGTTGGCGGAGGCGATGGACCGGTAGGCCTGGAGACGCAGCCGCTCGCCGGGGGCGTAGTCGTGCGGGACGTGCGCGTCGACGGGCAGCTCGATCTTGACCTCCAGCGGCGGCTCCTCCTCCACCCCGCCCTCCAGCGAGGCCCGGTAGTCCGCGACGGCCTCGCCGACCATCCGCACGTACAGGTCGAAGCCGACGCCGGCGATGTGCCCGGACTGCTCGCCGCCGAGCAGGTTGCCCGCGCCGCGGATCTCCAGGTCCTTCATCGCCACGTACATGCCCGCGCCCATCTCGGTGTGCTGGGCGATGGTGGCGAGCCGCTCGTGCGCGGTCTCGGTCAGGGGCTTCTCCGGCGGGTAGAGGAAGTACGCGTAGCCCCGCTCCCGGCCTCGGCCGACGCGGCCGCGCAGCTGGTGGAGCTGGCTGAGGCCGAAGTTGTCGCCGCGTTCGACGATGAGGGTGTTGGCGTTGGAGATGTCGATGCCGGACTCGACGATGGTCGTGGAGACCAGCACGTCGAACTTCTTCTCCCAGAAGTCGACGACGACCTGCTCCAGGGCCTGCTCGGACATCTGGCCGTGGGCGGTGGCGATGCGCGCCTCGGGGACGATCTCGCGGAGCTTGGCCGCCGCGCGGTCGATGGACTCGACGCGGTTGTGGATGTAGAAGACCTGGCCCTCGCGCAGCAGCTCACGGCGGATGGCGGCGCCGATCTGCTTGTGCTCGTAGGGCCCGACGAAGGTCAGCACCGGGTGCCGCTCCTCCGGCGGGGTGGTGATCGTGGACATCTCGCGGATGCCGGTGACGGCCATCTCCAGGGTGCGCGGGATGGGGGTCGCGGACATGGTGAGCACGTCGACGTTGGCGCGCAGCTTCTTCAGCTGCTCCTTGTGCTCGACGCCGAAGCGCTGCTCCTCGTCGACGATGACCAGACCGAGGTCCTTGAACTTCGTCTCGGAGGAGAACAGGCGGTGGGTGCCGATGACGATGTCCACCGAGCCCTCGCGCAGCCCCTCCAGGGTCGCCTTCGCCTCGGTGTCGCTCTGGAAGCGGGACAGCGCCCGCACGTTCACCGGGAACTGGGCGTAGCGCTCGCTGAACGTCCCGAAGTGCTGCTGCACCAGCAGGGTGGTGGGGACGAGCACGGCGACCTGCTTGCCGTCCTGGACGGCCTTGAAGGCGGCGCGGACCGCGATCTCCGTCTTGCCGTAGCCGACGTCGCCGCAGACCAGGCGGTCCATCGGGACCGTCTTCTCCATGTCGTCCTTGACCTCGGCGATGGTGGTGAGCTGGTCCGGGGTCTCCGCGTAGGGGAAGGCGTCCTCCAGCTCGCGCTGCCAGGGGGTGTCCGCGCCGAACGCGTGGCCCGGCGCCGCCATCCGCGCGCTGTAGAGCTTGATCAGGTCGGCGGCGATCTCCTTGACCGCCTTCTTGGCGCGGGCCTTGGTCTTGGTCCAGTCGGCGCCGCCGAGGCGGTGCAGGGTGGGGGCCTCGCCGCCGACGTACTTGGTGATCTGCTCCAGCTGGTCGGTGGGGATGTAGAGCCGGTCGCCGGGCTGGCCGCGCTTGGCGGGGGCGTACTCCACCACCAGGTACTCGCGGGTGGCGCCCTGGACGGTGCGCTGCACCATCTCGATGTAGCGGCCGACGCCGTGCTGCTCGTGGACGATGAAGTCGCCCGTCTCCAGGGTGAGCGGGTCGATGGTCTTGCGGCGCCGGGCCGGCATCCGCGCGCCCTCGCGTCCGGCGGCCTTCTGGCCGGTCAGGTCGGTCTCGGTGAGCACGGCGAGCTTGAGGGCCGGGTCGACGAAGCCGTGGTCGATCGAGCCGCAGGAGACGTGCACGACGGAGGGGCTGAGCGTGCCGAGGTCGGTGTCGAGGCGGGCGGCGATGCCCTCACCGCCGAGGACCTCGACGGTGCGGGTCGCGGGGCCGTGGGCCTCGGTGACGTAGACCGCGCGCCAGCCGTCGGCGAGCCAGCCCTTGGTGTCGGCCAGCGCCTTGGCGGTGTCGCCCCGGTAGGTCTCGGGGGCGTGCATGCCGAGCTTGAGGGTGTCGGCGTCGTCCAGCGCGTCGTCGGCGGCGAAGGGCGAGACCGACCACCACATCATGTCCAGCTCGCGGGCCCGCTCCCGCACGTCCGCGAGGGACCACAGGGAGGCCGCGTCGACGTCGATCGGCGCCTCCCCGCCGCCCGCGGTGGCCGCCCAGGAGGCCTGGAGGAACTCCTGCGACGTCGCCACCAGGTCGGCGGCCCGGGTGCGCACCCGCTCCGGGTCGCAGACCAGGGACATCGAGCCCTTGGGCAGCACGTCCAGGAGCAGCTCCATGTCGTCCACGAGGACCGGGGCCAGGGACTCCATGCCCTCGACGGCGATACCCTCGGCGATCTTGCCGAGCAGTTCGCCCAGCTCGGGGTGGTCCTCGGCGAGGGCGGCGGCCCGCTCGCGCACGTCCTGGGTCAGCAGCAGCTCACGGCAGGGCGGGGCCCACAGGCCGTGTTCGGCGACCTCCAGGGAACGCTGGTCGGCGACCTTGAAGTAGCGGATCTCCTCGACGTCGTCGCCCCAGAACTCGACCCGGAGCGGGTGCTCCTCGGTCGGCGGGAAGACGTCCAGGATACCGCCGCGCACGGCGAACTCGCCGCGCTTCTCCACCAGCTCGACCCGCGCGTACGCCGCTGCCGCCAGCGCCTGGACGACCTCCTCCAGGTCGGCGCCCTGTCCGGTGCGCAGGGCCACGGGCTCCAGGTCTCCCAGGCCCTTGACCTGCGGCTGGAGCACGGAGCGAACGGGTGCGACGACGACCGAGACCGGGCCGGTCTCCGGGTCGTCGGGGCGGGGGTGGGACAGCCGCCGCAGGACGGCGAGGCGGCGGCCGACGGTGTCGCTGCGGGGGCTGAGCCGCTCGTGCGGCAGGGTCTCCCAGGAGGGGTACTCCACGATGCCCTCGGGCGGCAGCAGGGAGCGCAGCGCCGCCGCCAGGTCCTCCGCCTCGCGTCCCGTCGCCGTCACCGCCAGCACCGGGCGGCCCGTCTCGCGGGCCAGGGCGGCGATCGCGAAGGGCCGGGCGGCGGGCGGGCCGACCAGGTCGACGTGCATGCGGTTGCCGTCTGCGGCGGCGGAGACCGCTTCCGCGAGGGCGGTGTCCTTGACGACGGCGTCGAGCAGACCGTGCAGGCTCATGGAGGGGGCGCTTCCGTCCTGGGGTGGGGCAACACGAGTAGCCCGACTCGGTGAGGGTCGGGGGTGTCCAGGTTACGTCGGTCTGCTCGCCGGCGCCGGGGGCTGTGGACGACGCCGGCTGCGCGGTGGCCGGTACCGCGGTGGCCGTACCAGGGGCCCCGCCCCTGGCCCCCGGGCCTGTGCCCACCCACCACCCGACTCGGTGGGTCCAGAAGTGGCCCCAAAAGAGACCCGGCGCCTCCGTCCCCTGGGACGTCGGTGCCGGGCTCTCCCCCGCAACCCCCGTGTGCGGTGGCTGTCGGGCCGGGTGCTACTCCGTCGCGATGGCGTTCAGGACGTTCATGCGGCCCGCCCGGAAGGCCGGGACCAGGGCGGCGAACAGGCCCACGAAGGCCGAACCGATGAAGACCCCGATGATCGTCGGCCAGGGGATGTCGAGGACGTTCAGGCCCTCCAGGGCGAGCAGCTTCTGGGCCGTGGCGCCCCAGCCCATGCCCAGGCCGAGGCCGAGCAGGGCACCGAAGAGGGCGATGACCACGGACTCCATGCGGATCATGCGGCGCAGCTGGCGGCGGGAGAGGCCGATGGCCCGCATCAGGCCGATCTCCCGGGTCCGCTCGACCACCGACAGCGCCAGGGTGTTCACCACACCGAGGACGGCGACGATGATCGCGAGGGCGAGCAGGCCGTAGACCATGTTCAGCAGCTGGCCGATCTGGTCCTTCAGCTCCTGCTTGTAGTCGGTCTGGTCGGCCACCTGGTACTGCGGGTAGGCGTCCAGCGACTTCTTCAGCGCGGCGTACGCCTGGTCGGCCTGGCCGTCCTCGGCCTTGGCGAACATGATCGTGTTCGGCGGGACGTTCTCGGCCGGCAGGTACTTCCGCATCGTCTCGATGCCGATGTACCGGGCGCCCTGGTCGATGGCCACGTCGTCGCTGGTGATCGCGGCGACCTTGAGCTTCGCGGTCCGGCCGCCCTTGAAGGCGACGGAGAGGGTGTCGCCGACGTGCACGCCGTGCTTCGCGGCGTAGTCCGAGCCGACCGACATGGCGTCGGTGCCGTAGGCGGCGGAGAGCTTGCCCTCCGTCGTCACGCGGCGCACGTCCTCGGCGTAGGTCGGGTCGGCGGCCGTGACGCCGTCGTCGTCCGTCTTGCCGTCGGGCGAGGTCAGCGTGGCGTCGAGCACCTTGTAGCGGGTGACGTGCTCCAGGCCGGGCGTGTCGGTCATGGCCTTCTCGGCCTGCGGCACGATCCGCTGGTTGCCCTGGACGATGAAGTCCGCGCCGACCGTCTTGTCCAGCTCGCTGGTGGCCGAGGCGACCATCGAGGAGCCGACGACGGACAGGCAGGCCACCAGGGCGAGGCCGATCATCAGGGCGGCGCCGGTGGCACCGGTGCGGCGCGGGTTGCGCAGGGCGTTGCGCTCGGCCAGGCGGCCCACGGGGCCGAAGGCGCGCAGCAGCACCGCGCTGATCACCCGCACCACGAAGCCGGCCAGCAGCGGGCCGATGACGACGAACCCGATGAGCGAGAGCACGATGCCCGCGCCGAGCATCATGGAACCGTCGCTCGCCTTGTCGGCGGAGGCGGCCGTGAGCAGGGCGGCGACGCCGGCGCCGGTGAGCACCAGGCCGATCAGGCCGCGTATCCAGCCGGCCTTGGCGTCGGCCGGGGTGCCGGCGTCGCGCAGGGCGGCCATCGGGGAGATCCGGCCGGCCCGGCGGGCGGGCAGATAGGCGGCCAGGACGGTGACCACGACGCCGAGGATCAGGCCGATCACGGGGGTCGCCGTCTTGACGGTCAGGTCGTCGGTGGACAGGTTCATGCCCGCCGCCGACATCAGCTTCATCAGGCCGACGGCGATGCCGACACCGGCCGCGACACCGAGGACCGAGCCGACGACGCCGAGGAGGAGCGCCTCGACCAGCACCGAGCGGTTGACCTGCCGGCGGGAGGAGCCGATGGCCCGCATCAGGCCGATCTCGCGGGTGCGCTGGGCGACCAGCATGGAGAAGGTGTTGATGATCAGGAAGATGCCGACCAGGAACGCGATCCCGGCGAAGCCGAGCATGGCGTACTTGATGACGTCCATGAACTCGCCGACGTCCTCGCGGCCTTCGTCCGACGCCTCCTTGGCCGTCTGGATCTTGAACGTGTCGCCCAGCGCGCCGGAGACGTTCTGCTTGAGCTGCGCGTCGGTGACACCGTCGTCCGCGGTGACGTTGAACTGGCTGAACCGGTCCGCGCCGCCGAGCAGTTCGCGCTGGGCGGTGGGGGTGTCGAAGTAGACGACCGCGGCACCGGGGTTGGTCACGGTGAACGAGGCGATGCCGACGATCTTGGCCTTGAAGTCGCCGGTCTGCGCGATGGTGCGCAGCTCGTCGCCGATCTTCAGGTCGTGCTTGTCGGCGGTGTCGGAGTCGACCATCGTCTCGGTCGGGCCGCGCGGGGCGTGGCCCGAGGTGATCTCCATGGACCGCAGGTCGTTCTTGGTCCAGTTCCCGGCGATGGTGGGGGCGCCGCTGGTGGCCCCCACGTTGTCGTTGTCGGCGTTGACGACGGTCACGTTCATCGAGGCGACCGCGCCCTCGACGGACTCCACGCCGTCGACCGAGCGGATCTTCTCCAGCGTGGACGCGGGC
The DNA here is from genome assembly GCF_055581985.1 of Streptomyces sp. NPDC042336. NCBI lineage: Bacteria > Bacillati > Actinomycetota > Actinomycetes > Kitasatosporales > Streptomycetaceae > Streptomyces > Streptomyces sp. NPDC042336. Next base: position 117,415 of record NZ_JBVJEA010000005.1, read on the forward strand.
AGCGACTCGGGCACTCCGTTCTGCGGGGTGTCCTCGGCCTCGGCGTCCTTGGGGGCCACCGTCACGTCGGAGGAGGTGACGGCGAAGAGCTTGTCGAAGGTGGTGTTCATCGTGTCGGTGAACACCAGGGTGCCGCAGACGAACGCCACCGACAGCAGCACCGCCACCGCCGAGAGCGCCATGCGGCCCTTGTGCGCGAAGAAGTTGCGCATCGAGGTCTTCACGACGGTCATGACGTGCGCCCCCGCGCGTCGAAGTCCTTCATGCGGTCGAGGACGGCTTCCGCGGTGGGCTGGTACATCTCGTCCACGATCCGGCCGTCGGCGAGGTACAGCACCCGGTCCGCGTAGCTGGCGGCCACCGGGTCGTGGGTGACCATCACGATGGTCTGGCCCAGTTCGGTGACCGACCGGCGCAGGAAGCCGAGCACTTCGGCGCCCGCGCGCGAGTCCAGGTTTCCGGTCGGCTCGTCGCCGAAGATGATCTCGGGGCGGGCGGCGAGGGCCCGCGCCACCGCGACCCGCTGCTGCTGGCCGCCGGAGAGCTGGGTCGGCCGGTGCTTGAGCCGCCCGGCGAGCCCCACGGTCTCCACGACCCGCTCCAGCCACGCGCGGTCGTACTTGCGGCCCGCGATGTCCATGGGCAGCGTGATGTTCTCGATCGCGTTGAGCGTCGGGAGCAGGTTGAACGCCTGGAAGATGAAGCCGATCCGGTCCCGGCGCAGCTGCGTGAGCTTCTTGTCCTTCAGGCCGGTGATCTCGGTCTCGTCCAGGTAGATCTGACCGCCGGTGACGGTGTCCAGGCCGGCCAGGCAGTGCATCAGCGTGGACTTGCCGGACCCCGAGGGGCCCATGATCGCGGTGAACTGGCCGCGCGCGATGTCCACGTCCACGTGGTCGAGGGCGACCACCCGGGTCTCTCCCGATCCGTAGGCCTTCACGACCTGCCGCGCTCGCGCGGCAACGGCCGTACGCCCTCCCGTGCTCCCGTGCGTGGGAATACTTACGGCCGATGTCATGTCAAGTCTCCTATGTCGGTCATCGAGTGATCCGCGGGTGCCGCGACCGTGGTGGTGTGTGCTGTGCTGCGGTGCCGCGCTGCTGTCTCGAAGAGTCTGGCCCGGACCGGGGGTCGACCGCGCTGGTGTTCAGCGCAGTCTTCTACTGAGGAAAACCCCACCCCCGCGGGTCCGGTTCACCGCCCCCCAGCGGCGTAAAGCCAGCCTAAGGACGCCACCGGGTCCCTCTCGTCCTCCGTCGGTACGAACCCTCCCCGACCCGTAGTACGGAGGTACCCCTAGGGGCAGTCCACCCTTCGGTGGAGCGGATCTCGGGGTCGCCTCCACCCCGGGACGCACCGAGCGTCCACCCTCACGCGGCGTCAGGAGCAAGCGGAAACCGAGGGAGCAGGGCCACGGCCACATACCGACCGATCAGTTCGGCCAAAACGCAGCGTGTCACCCAACCCGCGAGTAACGTGCGTGGCCCCCACCCCCCACCTCCTGCGGTCCACCGCTCGGACCCAAGCCGCGCAAGGAGCACCGGGATGACCTACGACCCGTCCCCGTCGTACCCGCACCGCCCACCACCGCCCCCACCCCCGTACGCCCCGTACGCCCCGTACGCCCCGTACGTCCAGCCCGCGGCCCACCGCGCCCACCGCGCACCCCGCCGCGACCCGCTGGGACACCACAGCGACCTGCGGATCCTGCGCAGCGCCTACCGCTGGCAGCGGCGTACCGCGACGCTGACCGCGCTCGGCTACTTCACGCTGTTCCTGATCCTGTCCGCGTACGCGCCCGGGCTGATGGCCGGCACCGCCGTCGCCGGGCTGCCCACCGGGCTGCTGCTCGCCCTGGCCCAGCTCCCCGTCACCTGGCTGGCGATCGCGCTGTACGAGTACACCGCCCGGCGCCGCGTCGACCCGCTGGCGGACCGCATCCGCAGGGAGGCCGCACTGGACGCCCGGCGGGAGGCGGGACGGTGACCGAGTTCAGCGGCAACGCCCAGACGATGTCCCTGGTCGGCTTCACCGCCGTCGCCACCGTCACGCTGCTGCTGTGCGTGATGACCGGCCCCGACCGGGACGACCTCGACGAGTTCTACACCGGGTACAGCTCGCTGTCCCCCATGCGCAACGGCCTCGCGATCGCCGGCGACTACATCTCGGCGGCCTCCGTGCTCGGCACGGGCGGTGTCATCGCGCTCTTCGGCCACGACGGCGTCGTGCTGGCGCTCAGCACCGCGCTGTCCCTGATGCTGCTGATGTTCCTGCTGGCCGAACCGCTGCGCAACGCGGGCCGGTTCACGATGGGCGACGCCCTCGCCCGCCGGATGCCGGGGCGTGCCGTGCGCATGACGGCCTGCGCCGTGACCGTCGCGGCGCTGCTGCCGCTGATGCTGGTGCAGCTCGCGGGCACCGGCCAACTGCTCGCGTTCGTCCTCGGTTTCTCCGGTGCGGCGTTGCAGACCGGCTGCATCATCGGCCTGGGCGTGCTGATGATCGGTTACGCGGCGATCGGCGGCATGAAGGGCACCGCCCTCATCCAGATCCTCAAGATCGTGATGCTGCTGGGCTCGGGCCTCGTGGTCGCCGCGCTGATCCTGCACCGCTTCGACTGGGACCCGGGCGCGCTGTTCGACGCGGCGGCGGACCGCAGCGGCGCGGGCTCGGCGTTCCTGAACTCCGGGCTCCAGTTCGCGGGCGGGCCCCATCCGGACGCGGACATGATCTCCTCACAGCTCACCGTCGTCCTCGGCGGCGCCTGCCTCCCGCACGTCACCATGCGCATGTACACCGCCTCCTCCGCCCGCCAGGTGCGCCGTTCGATGTCCTGGGCGGTGTCCGGCGTGGCCCTGTTCGTGCTGGTCGTCACGGTGGTCGGGTTCGGCGCGACGGCGCTGGTGGGGCGGTCGGTCATCGCCGGGATCGACCCGCAGGGCAACACCGCCTACCTGCTGGGCTCGCAGGCGGCGTTCGGCGCACGGGTCTCCACCGCCGAAACGTTCCTGTTCACGACCGTCACCACGGCCGTCTTCCTCACCCTGCTCGCCTCCGTCGGCGGCATGATCCTGGCCTGCGCCAACTCCCTGGCCCACGACGTCTTCGCCGCCCGCGTACAGGAGATGTCCCCGCGCCGCGAGATGACCCTCGCCCGCCTCTCCGCCCTGGCCGTCGGCGTCCCGGCGATCGTCCTGGCCACCCTCGTCCAGCACCGCAGCCTCCAGCCGCTGGTGACCCTGTCCTTCTGCCTGGGCGCCTCGGCCATCGCCCCCGCCCTGGTCTACGGCCTCTTCTGGCGCCGCTACACGCGCACCGGGCTGCTGAGCACCCTCATCGGGGGCTCACTGGCCGTGCTGCTGCTGATGCCGGGCACCAACCTCGTCTCCGGCTCCCCGGTCTCCGCCTTCCCCGAGGCCGACTTCAACTGGTTCCCGTTCACCACGACGGGCCTGGTCTCCATCCCGCTGGGCTTCGCCTGCGGCTGGCTCGGCACGATGCTCTCCGGCCGGCGCAAGGCGCAGGAGCAGCGCCGGCACTACGAGGCGGTGGAGGGCTGGATCCTGGCGGGCGCGGTCCGCAGGGGCGACTGAAGGCGCGGGGGCGGCTCGGGGCTTCCGTCGCTGGCGTCAGGCGGCTCGCGGCTTCCGTCGCGGGCGTCACTCCACCGCACGCCCCGTCAGAGAGCTGAGATTGCTGCGTACGGAGTCCATGTGGGCCTGCAGTTCGTCCCACCGCTCCCCGTGCTCACGCAGCACCCGCTCGGTGTCGCGGGCGATGCGCTCACGGCACGCCCGGGCCTCGGCGACCACCTCGGCCGCCCGGACCCGGGCCTCCTCCTGCCGCCGCCCGGCCGCCTCCCTGGCCTCGGCCAGCTCCTGCTCGGCGTCGCGCACTTGCTGCTCCGCGCGCGCCGCCGACTCCGCGTACCGGGCGTCCAGCGCCCGCGCACGCTCCTCCTCGGTCCGCTCGGCGGCGGCCCACCGTTCGGCCAGCTCCCTGCTCTGCTCGGCGGCCGCCCCGGCGGTGCGCCTGCGCATCTCGCGCAGCGCGGCCAGCGCCTGGGCACGCCCCGCCTTCACCTCGCGCCGTGCCTCGATCCGCGCCTCGTCCGCCTCCGCGCGCGCCGCGAGCAGCCGCTGCCGGGCCCGCTCGTCGGCCTCGGCGCGTACGGCGCCGGCGTGTGCCCGGGCCGCCTCCCGCACCCCGTCCGCATGCGCCCGCGCGTCCTCCATCAGCCGCCGCGCGTCACCGCGCGCCCGCTCACGCACCGCCTCGGCCTCCTCCTCGCCGAGCCGGAACAGGTCTCGCGCGCGCTCCCCCAGTACCGCGTAGTCCTGCGTGGTGAGCTGCGCGACCACCTCCCGCAGGTCCTCCAGGTCCTCCTCCATCTCCCTGGCCAGCACGGTGAGCCGGGCGGCCCGCTCCCAGGCCGCGTCGCGCTCCTCGGACAGGGCCGCGGCGTACGCCTCCACCTGCTCGGGACGGTAACCGCGCTCGCGCCCGCGTACGGTCACGAAACCGTGGGGGGAAGCCGATGCACCGCTCACGCTCATCACCCCTGAATCACCCTTCGCGTCACGCTTGTGGTGAACCTGCCGCATCACATGGACCTGTCCGACTTTATGGACCAGACGTAAGCCCACATAATCCGACACACCGCACACAAAGGGCGGGGCCCGGTCGACCTGCGAGTCGACCGGGCCCCGCCCCGTCGGGTACGTCAGCGGCGCGAACGCCTCACAGCAGCCCGTCCCACATCTGCTCCAGCAGCACGGACCACCAGCTCTCCGGCGACCCGAGCGCCGCCGGGTCCAGCGCGGCCAGCTGCGCCTGGAAGTCCACCGTCCAGCGGCCCGCCTGCTCCTGGTTCAGACCGAACCTGAGCCGCCACATCCGGCCCAGCAGCGCCAGGCAGCGCGCGAACTCCGGCAGCCCCGTGTTCACGAACTGCGGCGGCACCGGCGCACCGCCCGGACCCGCCTCCACCGGAACCGCCACGATGGCGGCCGTCCCGTACTGCACACAGATCGCCCGACCGAAGTCGCTGCCCACGACGAGGTACGACCCCGCGTCCGAGGCCGGCTGCACCCCGCGCTCGGCCGCCAGCTCCGCCAGCGTCGGCACCGGACGCCCCGGCTGGGCCTGCGCCCAGAAGAACGGGCCCATGTCCATCGGCAGCCCCGCGGCCACCAGCGTGTGCGCCACGACCGGCGGCACGCCCTGCCGGGACACCGCGGCCTGCTCGAACCGGAAGACCGCCGGCCCGAACGCGCCGGCCAGCTCCTGTCCGACGGCCTCCGGCGGAACCGGCGGTACCGGCTGCACCTGCGGCAACGGAGCACGCACCGGCGCCGGCCGCGCGGGCCCGTCGGCCACCTGGTGCAGTTCGCCCTGGTGCGCCAGCAGTTGCCGCATGCCCTGCTGCCGGCTCGCGTGGTCCAGGCCGTACGGCGCGATCGAGGTGATCCGCGCCTGCGGCCACTGCTCCCGGATCATCCGCGCGCAGTACGCGCCCGGCAGTTCGCAGGACTCCAGCTCGGTGTGCAGCTCCAGCACCTGGTCCGGCGGCACGTTCATGGACCGCAGCTCGTGGAAGATCTGCCACTCCGGGTGCGGCGTCCCCGGCGCGGAACGCCGGATCAGCTGCTGCTCGGAACCGTCCTGGGCGCGGTAGCGCAGCACGGCCTGGTAGCCGGGGCCGACGGTCGGCTGACCGGTGGGCTGCGGCGGATAGCCGTATGCCGGCGGCGGACCGGGCACGGGCTGCCCGGGCGGCGGCGGTACGGCACCGGGCGGGGGCGGCGGGGCGCCGACGCCGCCGGGACCGCCCACGGAGGGCGCGGCCAGCACGGTCTGCGCGTGGTGCACGGCGCCGCCCGCACCGCCGGCGGAACCCTGCGGCCCGGAAGCACCGGGCACACCCGGAGCGGCCGGCGGAGGCGGCGGCGTGCCCGGACCGGAAGGCACGCCGGGCGCACCCGGGGCGGCGGGGGCACCCGGAGCCCCGGGCGGACCAGGGGGGTTGGGCGGGCCGGGCGGACCGGGGGGCTGCGGGGCACCGCCGCCCGTCCGGCCCGGGTCGGCCAGCATCGTGGCGGCGTGATGCATCCCGCCCGGCGGTGTCCCACCCGGCGCACCGGGCGCGCTGGGCGGAGGCGGCGTACCCGGCGCGCCGGCCGGAGGCTGCGGGGCGACGGGCGGGGGCGGCGTGCCCGGACCGCCCGGGCCCTCGGGACCGAGCGACGACACCAACTGCGTCGGCACGTAGCCGCCCGCCGGCGTACCCGGCGCGGGCGTCCCCGCCGGCGCGGGCGGGCTCGCCGGACGCGCACCCGGCGCGCCGGGCACCCCGGGAGCGCTCGGCGGAGGCGGCGTGGTCGAGCCACCACCGCGGCGGGGCGGCGGCGTCGCCTTGCTGGTCGCGGCGTCCGCGATGTCCCCGGCATTCGACGCGGGCGGCCGGGGCGGTGTCGCGGGCGCACCGGGACCGGCGGACGGTCCGGCCGCGGGCGGTGCCGGGGCCGCGGGCGGCGGCGTGCCGGTACCGGCGGGCGCACCTGGCGCGTTCGGGTCGCCGATCGCCGGCGCGAGCGCCGTCGCCGGAAGCCCGCTGCCGCCCGACATCAGCGCCGTCTTGGCGTCCGGCGCCGTGGACGGCGGCGGCGTGTCGTCGTCGGCACCGCTCAGCGGCGGGGCGAACACGGTCTGGGGCAGCGGCACGGAACGGTCCTCACCGGCGTCCGCGTTGGTGTCCGTCCCCGCCCAGGGCGTCGCCCCGGCGGGCGCGCTCGGGGCATGCGGAGCACTCGGCGCACCCGCACCGGAGCCGCCGGCACCAGGCCCGGAACCCGCGGCCGGCCACCCGGCACCGCTCCCTGACGAACCATCCGCCGACGCCGCAGCCGAAGCCGGCGCCGCGGGGGCGGAAGGCACCCCGGCCTGCGTCTCGGGAAGCGCGCCACCGGCGCCACCACCGGTGCCACCGGCACTCCCCGTGTCACCGCCGTCCCGCCGGCGGTCCGGGATGCCGATCCGGTCCGCCGCCTCCTGCAACCACTCCGGCGGACTCAGCAGGAACGACGTCTGGTTCAGGTCGACCCGCGCCGCAGGCGCCGGAGCCGCCGCCTCGTCCGGACGGCCGTACTCCTCCTCGTACCGGCGGATCACCTCGCCCACCGGGAGCGAGGGCCACAGCGTCGCCTCGCCGCTGTCCCGGGCGATCACCAGCCGCTGCGCACCCCCGTCCGAACGGGGGCCGTCCGCACGGTCCTCGGCCCACACCACGAAGCCGAGGTCGAACTCCCGCACCCGCACCTCACGGTGCTGGTACGCCGGCAGCTCGCCGTTGACCCATTCCTCCGCGCGCTCCTGCGCCTGCGCGAACGTCACCATCGTCAGCTCACTCCCCTACCGACGCCGACGCGGGCACCGCACGCGCGAAACCGCCGTCCACCATCAGGTTCGCCACCGTCTCCAGCTCCGGCGGGGAACCCGCCAGCCGCGACAGGAACACGTCGAAGTCCTCACCGCACGGCAGCAGCAGCCGCTCCACCCGGTCCGCCGGCGGCCACGACGGGTCCACGTCCCGCACGTCGTCGTACGCGCAGAACCACACCGAACCGATCCGCTCGCCCTTCACCTTCACGGCCAGCAGACCGCCCTGGACGAACGCGACGCCCAGATAGTCCTTCGTCAGATGGTCCCGCAGACACTTGTTCACATAGACCAGGTCGTTGACCGCCGCCTCCTCACGCACCGTGAAGAACGGCTGGTCCACCAGCAGCCCCAGCTCCGCGTCGAGCGCCGTGCCCACCGGAGCACAGCCGCCCGCCGCCTTCAGGAACGACCGGTAGGCGCCCGGCAGCCGGTACCCGAGGTCCTCCTCGACACCCTGCACCTGCTGCTCCGTGACGGCCACACCCGACTTCGGCAGACCGAAGTGCGCCGGACGCGTCTCCTGCAACGGCCGTGTGCCGCGCTTGCCCTGGTCCACCGCCGCCGTCGCGATCCCGCCGTGGTGCCGCAGCAGCGCCTTCACCTCGACCGGGACCAGCTCCATCCGCCGCGAACCCGCCACGTGGTGCCACGTCCAGCCGTGCGGCGTCGCCACCGCCGGAACCGTGTCCCACAGCTCGTGCCCCGACGCCGCCAGGGCCGCGTTCGCCGACACGTAGTCCGTCAGCCGCAACTCGTCGACCCCGAACCCCTCCGGCGGATCCGCGATCTCCGCGACCGCGCGCGCGTACGGCGAGAAGTCGGGGTAACCACCCGCGTCCACCCGTACCCCTCTCGGGTGACGGGCCGCCCGCACCGGATCCGGGAAATGCACGACCTGCCCGGCATAGGCCGCGTTCGGCGGCGCGGCTGCTTGCCCGAGCCGACCTGTCGTCATGGCGGTTGCCCCCTGCGGCGTCTGTCTGCTGCCAGATCCGTCTGATCTGCCTGCACTGTCTGGTCCACCGCGTGCGAGCGCGGTGCCGACAGCCTATGCGGTAGGGCAAGAGGGGTCACCGGCACCGGACCCCGCACCCCGCGCCCCACAGCTCCGCTTCCGTGACCAGCCGTCACCCTCCCGTGACACACCGCCCATACCCGGGCGTGTCACCCCGCCCCAGCTTCCGCAGGAGCCACGGGATTTGGCACTCTGTGACCTTCGGGGGGATGCTCAGGAGGGGAAGACGATCATGAGTGCGACACAGACGGGACCCGAGACCGGGCGGTCCGACGACCCCCGCGGCGGCGACCCCCGCATCGGGTGGAGCAGCGCCGACGCCCACCGGACCCCCACCCTCCGGCACCGCCGCGACGGCATACTCCCGACCGTCGCCGCCGCCCTCTCCGTGCGCGGCACCACCCTCACCGGCACCGCGACACGCGCCGACACGCCACCCGCCCTGCACCACCTCGTACAGGACTTCCTCGACACCCTCACCAGCGGCCAACGCGACCGCTACACCGGCCGCTGCGCCGAGACGATCCTCATCTCACGCCACCTGGCCACCGCCGACGCCACCCGCAGCAAACGCGCCGCGCGAAAACCCATGACCAACGGCGAAGCCCGCAAAGCACTCAAACACGCCAAACTCACCACCCGCCGCATCCGCGAGGACGGCGATCCGCTCCACGGCGCCTTCGCCCCGCCCTGCCGCGCCTGCACCGCCCTCAGCGCCCACTTCGGCGTCCGCGTCGTCGACCCCACGACGGAGAAGGACTGACCGAGCAGACCGAGCCGAACCAGCCGACCGACACGAACCAAGGGCCGATGCAAGCCGACCGCACCTCCACCACCCGCTTCCCCGTCCCCGTCGACGCCGCACTGCGCGACGCCGGCTGGCAACCGGGCCGCTGGGACATCAGACAGGCCGAGATCTGGGCCGACACCCTGCGCGAACACACCTCGCCCGCCGGACACCGCCACACCGTCTTCCCCGCCGCCGTCGAGGCCTGGGCCGAATTCGGCGGCCTCCACATCGCACCCACCGGACCCGGCCGCCAGATCGCCCCGGCCACCCTGCACCTCGACCCCCTGCACGGCCTCCACATGGCCCGCACCCTCGGCGACCTCGGCCGCGCCCTCGGCACCCAGACCTGTCCTCTCGGCACCGAGACCGACAGCCAGGCCCTCATCGCCATCGACACCGAAGGCCGCGTCTACGCCCTCGACCACACCGGCGACTGGTACCTCGGTCCCACCATCGACACCGCCCTCGCCACCCTCGTCGCCGGCACCCAGCCCGCCCGCCTCACCGTCACCGGCTGACGCGGCGGGCAGGACGACAGGACGGCGCGACTACGACGCCGGGATCACCGCCGACACCCGGAAACCCCCCGCGTCGGTCGGCCCCGACACGAACACACCCCCCAGAGCGGCCACCCGCTCCTTCATCCCCACCAGCCCGTTGCCCCCCGACGGCAGGCGGGCCGACGACGCCGCCGAGGCCTCCGGCGGCGGCTCGTTCTCCACCTGCATCGCGATCTCCGAGACCCGATGCGCCAGCCGTACGTACGTCTTCGCGCCCGCCGCGTGCTTGTGCACGTTCGTCAGCGCCTCCTGCACCACCCGGAACGCCGTCGACTCCACCTCCGCCGCATACAGCCGCACCTCCCCCTCGACCGACAGGTCCACGACCATCCCGGCCGCCTCCGACTGCCCGATCAGCTCGTCCAGCTCCGACAGGCACGGCCCCTCCGAGGACGACTCCCCGTCCTCCGCGGCCCGCGACGCAGCCGCCGCGGCAGCCACCCCCACCGCAGCCAACGGCACCGACGCCCGCTCGGTCCGCGCACCGTCCCCGCCACTGCGCAGCACCCCGAGCATCTCCCGCAGCTCCGTCAGCGCCTGCCGCCCCATGTCCCCCACCAGAGCCGCGTTCTTCACCGCCTTCTCCGGGTCCTTGCGCGCCACCGCCTGCAGCGCCGCGGCGTGCACCACCATCAGACTCACCCGGTGCGCCACCACGTCGTGCATCTCCCGCGCGATCCGCGTCCGCTCCTCGCCCCGCGCCCACTGAGCGCGCTCCTCCGCCCGCTCCGCGAGCAACTGCAACTCCCGCTCCAGGCTGTCCGCCCGCTCCCGCAGACTCTCCATCAACCGGCGCCGCTGCCCCACGTACAGGCCGAGCAGCAACGGCGGCGCGGTCAGCCCCAGCGACGAGCCGATCGCCGCGAACGCGAAGAACCAGTCCCCCATGTCCACGCCGTCCCCGACCATGTCCTGCCGCAACCGCACGAACGTCACGATCAACGTCCCCACGAACGACATCCCGGCCAGGGCCCCGATGATCCGCCGCGGCAACTCGCACGCCGCCAGCGTGTACAGGCCGACGACACCCAGCAGGAAGCCCATCTCGGCCGGTGTGATGGCGATCGCCACCAGCACCACCGCGATCGGCCACTTCCGCCGCACCACCAGCACCGAACCGGCCAGCAGCCCGAAGACAACCCCCATCGCCAGCGGGATCCCGGCGTCCCGCGCGAACGGAATCCCCTCCGCCGCACACTCCAGCGCGGACACGGCACCGAGGCTCACATCGAGCACCGCACCGCGCCGCCTGTCCCACCACCCGGGCCCACCCCGGGCCGGTACGTGGTCTTCCCCCGTCGTGGTCATGCCTCCAGCCTACGGGCGCCGGGCGCCCCTTTTCCGGTGACTTTCGACAAACGATAGGACGCGATATCCCTCGAACCGGCAGGGGACTCCCGCCCGGGACGCCCCGTGATCGAAGTCCCCGGGAGCGCCACCCGTACCGTCGCGTCGAAGGCTCCTGGTACGGCATAGTGTTGGGTGCCGACTCGGCGAACTGACCAGGCGTCCGGTTCAGTCGAGTTTCATCCCCCATGGTGTAATCAGGCAGCACTGAGGGTTTTGGTCCCTTAAGTTCAGGTTCAAATCCTGATGGGGGAGCTGTCGCTTCCGGGCCCTGACATCACTGTCGGGGCCCGCACTCATGTCCCCCACCAACCACCCCGGTATCCTGCGGATGTCCACCCCCACCCCCTCAAAGCCGAAGGGCATCCCGTGAGCGCCATTCGCCCGGCAGCCGTCGTCGTTCTCGCAGCGGGTGAGGGCACCCGTATGAAGTCGGCCACACCCAAGGTCCTGCACGAGCTGTGCGGCCGGTCCCTCCTCGGGCACGTGCTCGCCGCCGCCGGTGAGCTGGACCCCGAGAACCTGGTCGCCGTCGTGGGGCACGCCCGCGAGAAGGTCACCGCGCACCTCGCCGAGGTCGCCCCCGACGTACGCACCGCCGTCCAGGAGCAGCAGAACGGCACCGGGCACGCCGTGCGGATGGGCCTCGAGGCGCTGGGCGGTGCCGTGGACGGGGTCGTCGTGGTCGTCTGCGGGGACACTCCCCTCCTCACCGGCGAGACCCTCAAGGCCCTCGCCGCCACGCACTGCGCCGACGGGAACGCCGTGACGGTGCTGACGGCCGAGGTGCCGGACGCCACGGGCTACGGCCGGATCGTGCGGGACGGGGCCTCGGGTGCCGTGACGGCGATCGTCGAGCACAAGGACGCCTCCGAGTCGCAGCGGGCGATCCGTGAGATCAACTCGGGGGTCTTCGCCTTCGACGGGCAGCTGCTCGCGGACGCGCTGGGCAAGGTGCGCACGGACAACAGCCAGGGCGAGGAGTACCTCACCGACGTGCTCGGGATCCTGCGCGAGGCGGGGCACCGGGTCGGGGCGTCGGTGGCCGGGGACCACCGGGAGATCGCGGGGATCAACAACCGCGTGCAGCTCGCCGAGGCACGCCGGATCCTCAACGACCGGCTGCTGACCGCCGCGATGCTGGCCGGCGTGACCGTGGTGGACCCGGCGACGACGTGGGTCGACGTCACGGTGACGTTCGAGCAGGACGTGGTCGTGCACCCGGGCACGCAGCTGCACGGCGCCACGCATCTCGCCGAGGGCTGCGAGGTCGGGCCGAACTCCCGCCTCACGGACACCCGGGTCGACGCGGGCGCGCGGGTGGACAACACGGTCGCCTACAGCTCGCACGTCGGTCCGCAGGCCTCCGTCGGTCCGTACGCGTACCTGCGGCCGGGCACCCGGCTCGGTCTCAAGTCGAAGATCGGTACGTTCGTCGAGGCGAAGAACGCCTCGATCGGCGAGGGGACCAAGGTCCCGCACCTCTCCTACATGGGTGACGCGACGATCGGCGACTTCACGAACATCGGTGCCGCGAGCGTGTTCGTGAACTACGACGGGCAGGACAAGCACCACACGACGATCGGCTCGCACTGCCGTACCGGTTCGGACAACATGTTTGTGGCTCCCGTCACGGTCGGGGACGGTGCCTACACCGCCGCCGGCTCGGTGATCACGAAGGACGTGCCGCCCGGTTCGCTGGCCGTGGCCCGTGGCCAGCAGCGGAATATCGAGGGTTGGGTGGCCCGGAAGCGTCCGGGGAGCGCGGCGGCGAAGGCGGCCGAGGCGGTCTCCCGCGAGGCGGGCGGCGAAGACTGACCGGAAACCGGCGCGTCGAACACGGCGTACCGTGATAAGTGCACATCCGCACCCCACCAGCTGAGACGCCCCCGCGGCCAGTCGGGAGAGCGCCCATGAGCTCAGCTGCGAACCTCTGAGGAGAAAGTGCTGTGACCGGGATCAAGACGACCGGCGAGAAGAAGATGATGTTCTTCTCCGGCCGCGCACACCCCGAGCTTGCCGAGGAGGTCGCCCAGCAGCTGGGTGTCGGGGTCGTCCCGACGAAGGCCTTCGACTTCGCCAACGGTGAGATCTATGTGCGGTATCAGGAGTCGGCGCGCGGTGCGGACTGTTTCCTGATCCAGAGCCACACGGCTCCTATCAACAAGTGGGTCATGGAGCAGCTGATCATGATCGACGCGTTGAAGCGCGCGTCGGCCCGCTCCATCACCGTCATCGTGCCGTTCTACGGTTACGCGCGGCAGGACAAGAAGCACCGTGGGCGTGAACCGATCTCGGCGCGTCTGATCGCGGACCTGATGAAGACCGCGGGTGCGGACCGGATTCTGGCCGTGGACCTGCACACGGACCAGATCCAGGGCTTCTTCGACGGTCCGGTGGACCACCTGTTCGCGCTGCCGCTGCTCGCGGACTACGTGGGTGCGAAGGTGGACCGCGCGAAGCTGACGGTGGTGTCTCCGGACGCGGGCCGGGTGCGGGTGGCGGACCGGTGGTGCGACCGTCTGGGCGCACCGTTGGCGATCGTGCACAAGCGGCGCGACAAGGACGTGGCGAACCAGGTCACGGTGCACGAGGTCGTGGGTGACGTGGAGGGGCGCATCTGCGTCCTGGTCGACGACATGATCGACACGGGTGGCACGATCTGCGCCGCGGCGGACGCGCTGTTCGCGCACGGTGCGGAGGACGTCATCGTGACGGCGACGCACGGTGTGCTGTCGGGTCCGGCGGCGGACCGGCTGAAGAACTCGAAGGTGAGCGAGTTCGTGTTCACGAACACGCTGCCGTCGGCGAGTGAGCTGGAGCTGGACAAGATCACGGTGCTGTCGATCGCGCCGACGATCGCGCGCGCGGTGCGTGAGGTGTTCGAGGACGGTTCGGTGACGAGCCTGTTCGACGAGCAGTGAGCGTCGTGCAGTAACCGTTCTGCAGGTGCGGTCCCGCCTGTTTGATCGTTTTGGGTACGGCCTTCCTCTCCGAGTAGACTGCTGAAGTTGCTCGGCGAGGGAGGCCGTACCCGTGTGTGCGGGTGTGGCGCTCCGTTATCGACGCGCTCTTCGTAGCAGGCCGTTCGTGGCCGGGTGACCACGTCCGTTCCTGACTTACACGAGGAGTGATCATGTCCGAGGTGAAGCTCACCGCCGTGACGCGTACCGAGTTCGGCAAGGGTGCCGCGCGTCGTATCCGTCGTGACAACAAGGTTCCCGGTGTTCTGTACGGCCACGGTTCCGACCCGCTGCACCTGACCCTGCCGGGTCACGAGCTGCTGCTGGCGCTGCGTACGTCCAACGTGCTGATCGCGCTGGACATCGACGGCAAGACGAACGAGCTGGCGATCCCCAAGTCCGTGCAGCGCGACCCCATCAAGGGCTTCCTCGAGCACGTCGACCTGCAGCTGGTGAAGCGCGGCGAGACCGTGTCGGTCGAGATCCCGGTGCAGGCCGAGGGCGAGCTGGCCCCGGGCGGCTACCTGCTGGAGTACGTCCTGGACGCGCTGCCGGTCGAGGCCGAGGCCACGCACATCCCCGAGTCCGTCACGGTCTCCGTCGAGGGCCTGGAGGCCGGTGCCTCCATCCTCGCGAAGGACATCGCGCTCCCGTCCGGCACCAAGCTGGACGTCGACGGGGACACGGTCGTCCTCCAGGTCCTGGCCGCGCAGGCCGAGGAGCCCTCCGCCGAGGGTGAGGGCGAAGAGGCCGCCGAGGCCTGATCCTCTCGCACGGTCATCGTGTGGTCGGCCGCTGTTCCCGTGCGGGGCAGCGGCCGACGTGTATGTGTGGACGGACGGGCGGTGAGGAGGGATGGACGTGACGACGGACGCGGGCGCTCCGTGGCTGGTGGCCGGCCTCGGCAATCCGGGCCCCGAGTACGCCGCGAACCGGCACAACGTCGGCTTCATGGTGGCGGACCTGCTGGCGGAGCGGATCGGGGCGCGGTTCAAGCGGCACGGCAAGGCGCAGGCGCAGGTGGTCGAGGGGCGGATCGGTCCGCCGGGGCCGGCGGGCCGGCGGGTGATCCTCGCGAAGCCGATGTCGTTCATGAACGTGTCGGGCGGTCCGGTGACGGCGCTGCGGGACTTCTACAAGGTTCCGGTCGGCAACATCGTGGCGGTGCACGACGAGTTGGACATCGACTACGGCGTGCTGCGGCTGAAGCTGGGTGGCGGGGACAACGGGCACAACGGCCTGAAGTCGATCACGAAGTCGCTGGGCCCCGACTACCACCGGGTGCGGTTCGGGATCGGGCGGCCGCCGGGGCGGATGCCGGTGGCGGACTTCGTGCTGCGGGACTTCTCGTCGACGGAGCGCAAGGAGCTGGACTACTTCGTCGACCGGGCGGCGGACGCGGTGGAGGCTCTGGTGATCGAGGGGCTGGAGCGGGCGCAGAGCACGTACAACTCCTGACTTGTCCGGCGATGGTGCGCGGGTGAGTTGACCGGGCGCGCAGGCATGGCCAATGATCCCGGCCATGCCTGCCTCCGCCGCCGCTCGTGCCCGTCAGGCCTCCCCCGCGTCCTCGGCGTCCGCCGCCCTGCTGCGGTTCGGCCGGGTCGCGGCGATGGGTACGGTCGCCGTGCTGATCCTGATCGCGGGTGTGTGGGCGTCGTGGGGTACGGCGCAGCACGTGCTGCTGACCAAGGGGCGGGAGCAGGGCACGGTCGAGGTGACGCGGTGCGGCGCAGGGACGTGCAGCGGGCCCTACTCGCCGGTGTCGGCGGGGTCGCAGGCGCGGGAGCGGGTTGTCATCGAGGACTCGGTGGCCGTGGCGAAGGGGCGGACGTACGCGGTGGTGGTGAAGCCCGGCGGTGACGAGGTGGTGCGGTCGGGGCCGGCGGGTGTGCTGTACGCGTGGGTGCCGTTGGGCGGGGCGCTGCTGTTGGCGTCGGTGGTCGTGGCGGGCGGGCTGCGGCGGCCGCGGGTGGCGTGGGGGATGGCGGGGGCGGGGGTCGTGCTGCTGACGGCGGCGTTCTTCGCGGTGTGAGGTCGTCGCGTACGACGTGAGGTGCCCCCGGGCTCTGTACGAACCCGGGGGCACCGGTGTGTCACGTGCGGGGCGCCAGGGTCCCCGAAGGCCGGGTCAGCCCGTGTTGCGAAGGCCCGCGGCGACGCCGTTGACCGTGAGGAGGAGGGCCCGGGCGAGCAGCGGGTCGGGGTCCTGGCCCGCGGCGGCGGCCTCGCGCTGGCGGCCGAGGAGGGCGACCTGGAGGTAGGAGATCGGGTCGAGGTAGGCGTCGCGGATGGCGAAGGTCTGCTTGAGGACCGGGTCGGCGTCGAGGAGTTCCGTCTCGCCGGTGACGCGCAGGACCTCGCGGACGGTCAGCTCGTGTTCGGCCTTGATGGTGTCGAAGACGTGCTTGAGCTCGTCCGGCACGAGGGTGTCGACGTAGTGCTGGGCGATGCGCAGGTCGGTCTTGGCGAGGGTCATCTCGACGTTGGAGATGAAGTTGCGGAAGAAGTGCCACTGCTCGTGCATCTCGTCGAGCACGGTGTCCAGGCCGGCCTCGCGCAGGGCCTTGAGGCCGGAGCCGACGCCGTACCAGCCGGGGACGATCTGCCGGGACTGGGTCCAGCCGAAGACCCACGGGATGGCGCGCAGTCCGTCGAGCGAGACGCCCGAGCCGGGGCGGCGGGACGGCCGTGAGCCGAGGTGCAGGTCGGCGAGCTGGTCGACCGGCGTGGAGGCCAGGAAATACGTCGGCAGGTCGGGGTCCTCGACCAGGTGCCGGTAGGCCTGGTGGGCGGCCTCGGAGACGACGTCCATCGCGGCGTCCCAGCGGGCCAGGGCCTCGTCGGACTGGCGCGGCGCGGTGTGCAGGGCGGACGCCTGGAGGGTGGCCGCGACGGTCAGCTCCAGGTTCTCCCTGGCCAGGGCCGGGATGAGGTACTTGTCGGAGATGACCTCGCCCTGCTCGGTCACCTTGATCTCGCCCTCCAGTGTGCCCCAGGGCTGGGCGAGGATCGCGTCGTGGGTGGGGCCGCCGCCGCGGCCGACGGTGCCGCCGCGGCCGTGGAAGAGGCGCAGCCGGACGCCGTAGCGGTGGGCGACGTCGCGCAGCCGGCGCTGGGCGCGGTGGATCTCCCACTGGCTGGTGGTGATGCCGCCGAACTTGGAGGAGTCGGAGTAGCCGAGCATGACCTCCTGGACGTCGCCGCGCAGGGCGACCAGTCGCCGGTAGGAGGGGTCGGCGAGCAGGTCCTCCAGGATGGTGTCGGCGGCCTTCAGCTCGTCGGTGGTCTCCAGGAGCGGCACGATGCCGATCTTCGCCCAGCCGGCGTGCAGGTCGATCAGTCCGGCCTCGCGGGCCAGGACGGCCGCGGCGAAGACGTCGTCGGCGCCCTGGCACATGGAGATGATGTACGACTCGATGACCTCGGGGCCGAAGACCTCCAGGGCGCGGCGGACGGTCTGGAAGACGCCGAGGGTCTTCTCGCCGGGCGCGTCGACGGGGGCCGGGCTGGGGGCCAGGGGCCTGCGGGAGCGCAGCTCCTTCGCGAGGAGCTTGGTGCGGTACTCGCGGGGCATGTCGGCGTAGCGCCAGGACTCCTCGCCGAGCCGGTCGAAGAGCTGGCCGAGGGCGTGGTGGTGGGCGTCGGCGTGCTCGCGGACGTCCATGGTGGCGAGCTGGAGGCCGAAGGCGGCCAGGGTGCGGATGGTGCGGGCGAGGCGGCCGTCGGCGAAGAGGCTGCCGCGGTGTTCGCGCAGGGAGGCCTGGACGATGCGCAGGTCGTCGATGAGTTCGGCGGTGCCCAGGTAGTCGCGGCCGTCCTCATGGGCGGTGCCCCTGGCCAGGCGCTGCTTGGTGTTCTCCAGCTTCTGGCGGATGCAGGTGGCCTTGAGCCGGTAGGGCTCCTCGGCGTTGAGGCGCTTGTAGCGGGGGCTGATCTCGGGAAGCCGCTCCAGGTCGGCCTGGAGCGAGGTCAGCAGTTCCTCCGTCGCGCCCGCGTACCGGATCGAGTTGGACAGGAAGCCGCGCAGCTCGTCGATCATCTCCAGGGCGTCGTTGATGCCGTGTTCGTGCTGGAGGATGAGGATGTCCCAGGTCACCTGGGGGGTGACGTTGGGGTTGCCGTCGCGGTCGCCGCCGATCCAGGTACCGAAGGTGAGGGGGCGGGTGTCGTCGGGGAGC
The DNA here is from genome assembly GCF_055581985.1 of Streptomyces sp. NPDC042336. Taxonomy (NCBI): domain Bacteria; kingdom Bacillati; phylum Actinomycetota; class Actinomycetes; order Kitasatosporales; family Streptomycetaceae; genus Streptomyces; species Streptomyces sp. NPDC042336. Next base: position 135,711 of record NZ_JBVJEA010000005.1, read on the forward strand.
TTGACGCCGGCGCGCTCCAGTTCCGCGGTGAGGTCTTCGAGGACGTCGCCGACGGCGCCCAGGTGCAGCTCGTCGAGGTAGTAGATGGCGTTGCGGGCCTCGTCGGCGGGCTCGGGACGGACGACGCGCAGCTCGTCGGTCTGCCAGACCAGGTCGATGTTCTCGGCGAGCCGGGTGTCGAGGCGGCGCCGGTCGGACTCGTTGACCGGGGTGTCCAGGAGGGCCGCGATACGGCGGAGCTTGTTGAGGACGGAGCGGCGGGCGGCCTCGGTGGGGTGCGCGGTGAACACGGGGCGCACGTTGAGGTTGCGGACCGTCTCGCGCAGGTGCTCGGGGTCGGCGTCCTTGAGCCGGTCGGCCGTGCGGGCGAGCAGTCCGCCCTCGGCGGCGCGCTTGGCGCCCAGTTCGCGGCCGCGGTGGACCTGCTCGGTGACGTTGGCGAGGTGGAAGTAGGTGGAGAAGGCGCGGACCAGCTTGGCGGCGGTCTCCAGTTCGGTGCCGCGCAGCAGTTCGGCGGCGGCCTCGCCGTCCTCGCGGGTGAGTCGGCGTACCTTCTCGACGAGTTCCAGCAGCTCGGGGCCCTCCTGCCGGACCAGGGTCTCCCCGAGGAGATCACCCAGTCGGCGGATGTCGGCGCGCAGTTCGCTGCTGGTCGTCGTGGTGGTCTGGTCGTCGGCACTGCTCACAGGTGCGGCTCCTTGCAGTGTTGAAGCTCGTCTGGGAGGGAACCCGGACGGCCGTCTCGCGCGGCGGGCGCCGCTTACCGGGCCGGACGTCCGGGAAGTAATCAGAGCGGACCGCGCTGTCCGACCGACTCCCAGGATAGGTGTCGGCCAGGACGCGCAGGCTCTGGGGCTCTTGCCGCGCGGCCACGCACTGCCATACTTACGTCGCCGTAGGTTACGGAACCGTAGGAAGACCGCGCAGGTTCCGGAGCCCGGCACCGGACCCCACCCTCGACCCCACAGGGGACGCGCATGACCACGAGTTCCGATGTGATCCCAGACGCTCCGCAGCCGACCGACCCCACCGACGCGGCGTCCGCCACGCTGGGCGGTGAGCAGAAGCGGTCCATCGAGCAGATCACGCTGCTGATGTTCATCACCGTTCCGTTCCTCGCGCTGGTGGCGGCGGTGCCACTGGCGTGGGGCTGGGGCGTGAGCTGGCTGGACCTGGGGCTGCTGGTCTTCTTCTACTTCCTGGGCTGCCACGGCATCACCATCGGGTTCCACCGACACTTCACCCATGGCTCCTTCAAGGCGAAACGGCCGTTGAAGATCGCGCTGGCGATCGCGGGCTCGATGGCGGTCGAGGGGCCGCTGGTCCGCTGGGTGGCCGACCACCGCAAGCACCACAAGTTCTCCGACGACGAGGGCGACCCGCACTCCCCGTGGCGGTACGGCGAGACGGTGCCCGCCCTGATCAAGGGCCTGTGGTGGGCCCACATCGCCTGGATGTTCGACGAGGAGCAGACGCCGCAGGACAAGTACGCGCCGGACCTGATCAAGGACCCCGCACTGCGTGCGGTCTCCCGCCAGTTCGTCCTGTGGACCGTGGTGTCCCTGGCGCTGCCCGCGCTGATCGGCGGGCTGGTCACGATGTCCTGGTGGGGTGCGTTCACCGGGTTCTTCTGGGGTTCACTCGTGCGGGTGGCGTTGCTGCACCACGTGACCTGGTCGATCAACTCGATCTGCCACGCCGTGGGCAAGCGCCCCTTCAAGTCCCGGGACCGCTCGGGCAACGTGTGGTGGCTGGCGATCCTGTCCTGCGGTGAGTCCTGGCACAACCTGCACCACGCGGACCCGACCTCGGCGCGGCACGGGGTGATGCGCGGCCAGCTGGACTCCTCGGCCCGGCTGATCCGCTGGTTCGAGCAGTTCGGGTGGGCGTACGACGTGCGCTGGCCGTCACGCTCGCGTATCGATTCACGCCGCAACACGGACCAGGACGGCGCCCGCCGCCGGAAGGAGACGGCGAAGGCGGCATGATTGACGCCGTGGCGACCGACTCCAGCAGCACCCCAAGCAACGAGAAGCCGCGGCGAGCGCGTCGCACCCGGATGACCGGTGCCGAGCGCCGCCAGCAGCTGCTGGAGATCGGCCGCACCCTCTTCGCGGCGAAGGGCTTCGAGGGCACCTCGGTGGAGGAGATCGCGGCGAAGGCCGGGGTGTCCAAGCCGGTGGTGTACGAGCACTTCGGCGGCAAGGAGGGCCTGTACGCGGTGGTCGTGGACCGCGAGATGCGGCGGCTGCTCGACATGGTGACCGGCTCCCTGACGGCCGGCCACCCGCGTGAGCTGTGCGAGCAGGCCGCCTTCGCGCTCCTGGACTACATCGAGGAGTACACGGACGGCTTCCGCATCCTGGTCCGCGACTCCCCCATCCCGCAGTCGACCGGCACGTTCGCCTCCCTCATCTCGGACATCGCCACCCAGGTGGAGGACATCCTGGGCCGCGAGTTCAAGAACCGCGGCTTCGACGCCAAGCTGGCCCCGCTGTACGCCCAGGCGCTGGTGGGCATGGTGGCGCTGACCGGCCAGTGGTGGCTGGACGTGCGCCGACCGAAGAAGGCCGAGGTGGCGGCGCACCTGGTGAACCTGGCGTGGCACGGCCTGGACGGTCTGGAGCCGAAGCCGCGGCTGATAGGGCACCGCAAGAGCTAGCGGTCGCGAGGGCAGAACACATGCAGCCACTGCGCGGCGTCACCGTCGTCTCGCTGGAGCAGGCGATCGCCGCTCCCTACGCCAGCCGTCAGCTCGCCGACCTCGGCGCGCGGGTGATCAAGGTGGAGCGCCCGGGGACGGGGGACTTCGCCCGGGCCTACGACTCCCGGGTGCGGGGTCTGAGTTCGCACTTCGTGTGGGTCAACCGCAACAAGGAGTCCCTCACCCTGGACTTCAAGGATCCGCGAGGCCTGGAGCTGCTGCGCCGGCTGGTCGCGGACGCGGACGTCTTCCTGCAGAACCTGGCGCCGGGCGCCGCGGCCCGCGCCGGACTGGGCGCGCGGGAGCTGCGGGCGGCGCATCCGGGGCTGATCGTGTGCGACATCTCCGGCTACGGCGCACCGGGCCCCTACGCCGACCGCAAGGCGTACGACCTGCTGGTGCAGTCCGAGGCGGGGCTGCTGTCGGTCACGGGCACGCCGGACGACATGGCCAAGGCGGGGGTCCCGGTGTCGGACATCGCCGCCGGGATGTACGCGTACAGCTCGATCCTGGCCGCGCTGCTCGAACGGGGCCGTACGGGACGGGGTGCGCATCTGGACGTGTCGATGCTGGAGGCCACCGTGGAGTGGCTGGGCTTTCCGCTGTACTACTCCTTCGACGGCGCGCCACCGCCTCCCCGGGCGGGCGCCGCGCACGCGACGATCTATCCGTACGGCCCGTTCACGGCGGGCGACGGGAAGGTCGTGATGACGGCGGTGCAGAACGAGCGCGAGTGGCACGGTTTCTGTGCGGGCTTCCTGGGCCGTCCGGAGCTGGCCGAGCACCCGCGCTACGCCACCAACGCGGACCGCGACGCGCACCGGCAGGAGCTGGGCGCGGTGATCGCGGCCCGGTTCGCGGAGCTGACCAGTACCGAGGCGATCGGGCTGCTCGACGCGGTGCCGGTGGCCAACGCCCGGGTGAACACGCTCACCGAGGTGTGGGACCACCCCCAGCTGGCCGCGCGCGGGCGCCTGCACGAGGTGCCCACCCCGGCCGGTCCCGTCCCGGCGCTGGCGCCGCCTGGACCGACCGGTCGGGCGCCGCGCATGGAGGCGGTCCCGGCGCTGGGCGAGCACACCCGCGCCGTACTCGGCGGCCTCGGCCTGTCGGAGGAGGACATCGACGCGCTCGCCGCGGACGGTGTGGTGTGAGCCCGGCCGGGTGGTCACCGGCGGGCGGGTCCGTCCGGTTCCAGGAACTCCAGGCGGTTGCCGACCGGATCGGCGCAGTGGAAACGCCGGTGGCCGGGCAGTCCGTCGTCCCAGGTGACGGGCGTGCCGTGGGCCGCCAGCCGGGCGGCGTACGCGTCGATCCCGGTGACCCGCAGCCCGGGGTGGGCCTTGCGGGCAGGCCGGAAGCCGCTCGTCTCGACGCCCAGGTGGAGCTGGACGGTGCCGGCCTGGAACCAGCAGCCGCCGCGGGCGGCGAGCGCCGGCGGCTTGGGGATCTCGGCCATGCCGAGGACGCCGGTGTAGAAGGCGCGCAGTGCCTGCTCGGCGCCGGGCGGCGCGGCGAGCTGCACGTGGTCGAGGCCGGTGATCACCGGCCCGCCGTCCCCGCGGGCTTGTGGGCGACGGCGAAGACGCGGCGGAAGGGGAACGGGGTGCCGTGCGCCTCGGCGGGGTAGGCGGCGCGCAGGACGGCCCGGTACTCCTCGACGAACGCGTCGCGGGCCGCCGGATCGTCGTCGAGGGCGTCCAGGACGGGCCGCAGTCCCGTTCCCTTCACCCAGTCGAGGACGGCGTCCTCACCGGGCAGCAGGTGGACGTACGTCGTCTCCCACACGTCGGCGGTGCAGCCGGCGGCGGTCAGCCGGGCCAGGTAGCCCTCGGGGGTGAGGACGGCGTCGTCGTGGCGCAGCACGCCGGTGAGGCGGTCCCGCCAGCGCCGGGACTCGGCCAGCTCGCGCATCAGGCGGTGGCTGGGGGCGTCGAAGTTGCCGGGCACCTGGAGGGCGAGGGTGCCGCCGGGGGCGAGGCGGTCGATCCAGTCGGGGAAGCGGTCGGCGTGGCCGGGGACCCACTGGAGGGTGGCGTTGCTGACGAGGAGGTCGTGCGGCTCCTGAGGGGTCCAGGTGCGGGCGTCGGCGGGGGCGAAGTCGAGGTGTCCGCCCCCGGGGGTGGGGCCGGCGTACCGCCGGGCGCGTTCGAGCATCCGGGGCGAGTTGTCGTAGCCGGTGACGCGTGCGGTGGGCCAGCGGTCGGCGAGCAGGACGGTGACGTTGCCGGGGCCGCAGCCGAGGTCGGCGATGCGGGGCCGGTCCGCGGGGAGGTCGGGGATCCGGGCGAGGAGGTCGGTGAAGGGGCGGGCGCGGTGGCCCGCGTGGCGCAGGTACTGGGCGGGGTCCCAGGTGGGGGCGGTGGCGGGCATGGAGCCTCCAGAGGGTGTCCGTGCGGGACGGGTACCCAGCGTCGCCCGCGAAGTATCTCGACGTCAAGACAGTTGACTTCAAGAGACTTCACGTCGACACAACCACTACACTGATCGTCATGGAGGACGAGGTCGATCGGCTGGTCGCAGCGTGGCGCCGGGAGCGCCCGGACCTCGACGTGGAACCGCTCGAGGTGCTGAGCCGCGTCAGCAGACTGGCCCGGCACCTGGACCGCGCCCGCCGGCTGGCCTTCTCCGAACATCAGCTGGAGCCGTGGGAGTTCGACGTGCTGACGGCGCTGCGCCGCGCGGGCACCCCGTACCAGCTCTCCCCGGGACAGCTCCTCACCCAGACCCTGGTCACGTCGGGCACGATGACCAACCGGATCGACCGGCTGGCGAAGAAGGGCCTGGTGGAGCGCCTGCCCGATCCCAGCGACCGGCGCGGCGTCCTGGTCCGGCTCACCGACGAGGGCCGGGACCGCGCCGACCAGTCGCTGGCGGGCCTGCTGGCCCAGGAGCGCGCCATCCTGGGCGAGCTGTCCCGCGCCCAGCGCAGCGAGCTGGCGGCCCTGCTACGCCAGCTGACCGCCCCGTTCGACAACATCCCCGGTTAGATCGGCCGGTCCCACCCCGGCCCTGCGCGCCAGTGCGACGGCGGCCAGCGTGGAGTGGACGCCCAGCTTGCCCAGCACGTTCTGCATGTGGGTGCGCACCGTGTGCGGGGACAGGTACAGCCGCTCCGCGACCGCCTTGCGGCCGAGCCCGGCGACCATGCACCGCAGCACCTCGCGCTCGCGCGGGGTCAGCGACTCCACCAGCACCTCGCTCTCGGTGCGGTGCTTGCGGGCCGCGGTCAGCTCGCGCAGGACGCCGGTGAGCAGGACGGGCGGCAGGTGCGTCTCGTCGCGCAGCACGCCCCGGATCACGCTGAGCAGCCGGGACAGGGAGCAGTCCTTGGCCACCCATCCCGAGGCGCCGGCCCCCAGGGCGAGGGCCGCCCGGCGGGGGTCGTCCTTCTCAGCGAGGACGACGATCCGTACGCCCGGCTGCCCCGACCGCACCCCGGCGACCAGCGAGATCCCGTCCACCAGCCCGTCCTCGTTGCCGTCCCGCACGGGCACGGCGGGCCGGGCGCCGGGCACGTGGCCGCCCAGGTCGGCGTCGACGAGCAGCACGTCGAACCGCCGCCCCTCGGAGGCGGCCCGCTCCAGGCAGCGCAGTGCGGCGGGACCGCTGCCGGCCGCGGAGACGTCGACGTCGGGCTCGGCGGCCAGGGCGGCCGCGAGCGACTCGGCGAAGATGCGATGGTCGTCGACGACCAGGACTCGGATACGAACCACGAAACCCCCTCCCCCGAGCTCCGCGAGGAGCAGGGGATACCCATCGTCTGTCCGTCCTCGGATGACGGCACCTGCACGGGTACGACGCCCAGGGCCCCGCATCCAGCTGTGTGCTGTTGTGCTCGGTACTCCGGGACGGGTGGCCTCGGCCGGACGGCCGCCGCCGTGCGGTCATCGCTACCCGCGCCCCGGGCGTCGTACCCGGCCGTCTCGCCCCCTGAACGGCACCGGCCCCCACCGGTGCTGCTCATCAGAGTACGGACGGGCGCCGGGAGCGGAAGGCTATTTGCAGAACTGACTCCACGGCACGTTTATGGTGAGCCGCATGTTTCGTCTTGTGACAGAAGTCGACAAGGAACGGCGCGATCTGCTGCGCACCCGCCTGCGGGAGACGAACACAGCGGCCTCCTCCGTCCTGCGTTCCCTGCGCGGGACCCCTCACGAACGCGAATTCCCGTTGCACGTCTGGGTGCTGGACCGGGCCGGCGGGCTGGCGGGCGGGCTGGTCGGCCACACCTGGGCGACCTGGCTCCACGTCACCTACCTGTGGGTGGACGGCGGCCACCGGGGCGCGGGCCTCGGCTCCGCCCTCCTCGACGAGGCGGAACGCACCGCCCGCACCGAACGCGGCTGCGCCGCCGCCCGCGTGGAGACCTGGGACTTCCAGGCCCCCGGCTTCTACACGAAGCGCGGCTACGACGTCATGTGCGTGATCCCCGACTACCCGCCGGGGATCACGGAGTACACGCTGGTGAAGCGGCTCGGCTGACCGGCTCAGACCAGGCGCCGCGCCCCCGCCGAGGGCACCGCCTCGAACACCCGCGGGGTCTTGAGGCCCGCCGCGGCGAAGGCGTCCTCGACCGCCTTGGTGACGGTGTCCACGTCGGCGGCCTCCACCAGGACGATCGCCGAGCCGCCGAAGCCGCCGCCGGTCATCCGGGCGCCGAGGGCGCCGGAGGCGAGGGCGGTGTCGACGACCAGGTCCAGCTCGGGGCAGGAGATGCGGAAGTCGTCGCGCAGCGAGGCGTGGCCCTCGACGAGGACGGGTCCGATGGCCCGGGTGTCGCCGGACTCCAGCAGCGAGACCACTCGCTCGACCCGCTCGTCCTCGGTCACCACGTGCCGGACCAGGCGGCGCACCTCCTCCTCGTCGCCCAGCCGCTCCAGCGCCGCGTCCAGCTCGGCGTAGGGCACGTCGCGCAGCGCGTCGACGCCCAGCAGCGCGGCACCCTTCTCGCAGCCGGCGCGGCGCTTGCCGTACTCACCCTCGCTGTGGGAGTGCTTGACCCGGGTGTCGACGACCAGCAGCCGCATCCCCTCGGCGGCCAGGTCGAAGGGGATCTGGCGCTGGGACAGGTCCCGGGTGTCGAGGAACAGGGCGTGGCCCGCCTCGCAGCAGGCCGACGCCGTCTGGTCCATGATGCCGACCGGGGCGCCGACGTAGACGTTCTCCGCGCGCTGGCACAGCCGGGCCAGCTGCCAGCCGCGCAGGCCGAGGGAGTACAGGTCGTTCAGCGCGAGCGCGACGACGACCTCCAGGGCCGCCGAGGAGGAGAGCCCCGCGCCCGAGGGGACCGTCGAGGCCAGGTGGACGTCGGCGCCGGTCAGCTCGTGGCCCGCCTCGCGCAGCGCCCAGACGACGCCCGAGGGGTACGCGGTCCAGGACTTGTCCGACCCGGGTGCCAGGTCGGCGACGCGCAGTTCGACCGGGTCGGCGTCGATGTCGGCCGAGTGCAGCCGCAGGACGCCGTCCTCGCGCCGGGAGACGGCCGCGACGGCCTGGTGCGGCAGGGCGAACGGCATCACGAAGCCGTCGTTGTAGTCGGTGTGCTCGCCGATGAGGTTCACCCTCCCCGGCGCCGCCCACACCCCCTCCGGCTCCGCCCCGTACAGCTCCCGGAACCGCTCGCCGACGGTCCCCGCGACAGCCTCGCCCATGCCCTGACCCCTCGCCCTTCGTAACTGCGGTAAGTACTAGCCCGCGCGCCGCTGCGCGAACTCCCACGCGTCCGACACGATCCCCGCGAGGTCCGCGCGGGACGGGTTCCAGCCCAGTTTCTCCCGGGCGGTGTCCGCCGACGCCACCAGGACCGCCGGGTCGCCGCCCCGGCGCGGGGCCACCACCTCGGGGATCGGGTGGCCCGTCACCCGGCGGACCGTCTCGACGACCTCGCGGACGGAGAAGCCGTTGCCGTTGCCCAGGTTGCAGATGAGGTGCTCGCCCGGGGTGGCGGCGGCCACGGCCAGCAGATGGGCCTCGGCCAGGTCGGCGACGTGGATGTAGTCGCGCACACAGGTGCCGTCCGGCGTCGGGTAGTCGTCGCCGAAGACGGAGATCGCCTCACGGCGGCCCTGCGCCACCTGGAGGACCAGCGGGATCAGGTGCGACTCGGGGTCGTGGCGCTCGCCGTACTCCCCGTACGCGCCCGCGACGTTGAAGTACCGCAGCGAGACCGCGCCGAGGCCGTGGGCCGCCGCCTCGCCGGTGATCATGTGGTCGACGGCCAGCTTCGAGGCACCGTAAGGGTTCGTGGGCCTGGTCGGCGCGGACTCGACGATCGGCACCTGCTCGGGCTCGCCGTAGGTGGCGGCCGTGGAGGAGAAGACGAGGCGCCGCACGCCCGCGCCCCGCATGGCCTCCAGCAGGGCCATGGTCCCGCCGACGTTGTTGTCCCAGTACTTCTCGGGCTTCACGACCGACTCACCGACCTGGGAGAAGGCGGCGAAGTGCAGCACGCCGTCGAACGAGGCGTCCAGCCACTTGGCGGCGTCGCGGATGTCACCCTCGACGAACGAGGCCCCCGCCGGCACACCCTCACGGAAGCCGGTCGACAGATTGTCGAGCACGACGACCTCGTGCCCCGCCTCCACCAAATGCTGGGCGACGACGCTGCCGACGTATCCGGCACCACCTGTCACCAGGTACTTCCCGCTCATGAACTCGCTACCTCTCGCAGTCGCTCGGCCGCGCGCTCCGGGGGCACGTCGTTGATGAACACGTTCATGCCGGACTCGGAGCCCGCGAGGAACTTCAGCTTGCCGGACGTACGGCGAATGGTGAAAAGCTCCAGGTGCAGCGCGAAGTCGTCCCGCGTCACGCCCTCGAACTCGTCCAGGTGTCCGAACGGGGCCTGGTGCCAGGCCGCGATGTAGGGCGTCGGCGGCTCACCCTCGCCGAAGATCCGGTCGAAGCGCCTCAAAAGTTCCAGGTAGACCTTGGGGAACTCGGCGCGCGCCGCCTCGTCGAGACCGAGCAGATCGGGCACCCGCCGCTTCGGGTAGAGGTGCACCTCGTACGGCCAGTGCGCCGCGTACGGCACGAAGGCCACCCACTGCTCACTCTCCAGGACGACCCGCTCGCCGGACAGCTCCTCCTCCAGCACGGCGTCGAACAGGTTCTCCCCGCCCGTCGCGTCCTTGTGGGCGGCGAGTGAACGGAGCATCAGGGCGGTGCGGGGGGTGGTGAACGGGTAGGCGTAGATCTGCCCGTGCGGGTGACCCAGCGTCACCCCGATCTCGGCGCCCCGGTTCTCGAAGCAGAACACCTGTTCAACGGAGGGCAGATGGGACAGCTCGGAGGTGCGGTCCGTCCAGGCGTCGAGCACGAGCCGGGCCTGCTCCTCGCTCAGGTCGGCGAAGGAGGCGTCGTGGTCGGAGGTGAAGCAGACGACCTCGCAGCGGCCGGAGTCGCCGGCCAGCGAAGGAAATCGGTTCTCGAAGACCACCACGTCATAGGCCGAGTCCGGGATCTCGCTCAGCCGCTCCCCGTCCGACGGGCACAGCGGGCACTGGTCGGCCGGCGGATGGTAGGTGCGCCCCTGACGGTGCGAGGCGACGGCGACCGAGTCTCCGAGCAGCGGGTCACGGCGGACCTCGGAGGTGGTGACGGTCCGCTCCAGCGGACGGCGGTCCACGGCGTCGCGCACGGTGTCGTCGCGCAGGTCGTAGTAGACCAGCTCACGGCCGTCGGCCAGCCGGGTCGAGGTCTTCTTCACTGCCGCACTCCTCTGCACCCACCCATGAAGTCACCAATCATCCAACACAATCAAACATAACACATCACAACCCACCATCCTCGTCCTACATCACAATCAAACAAAGTTCATCACCAGAAGTGTTCAATTACTGAACGCGGAGGCGTAGGTTCCGCTGCGGATCAGTTCGCGAACGAAGCGAGTGCTTAATGCAAACCCCCACGAGCTCCACATATCTAGCCGCCGAGCTTCGACTCCCCACCAACTGGCTCGACTACACGATCCTCGGGATCTACTTCGTGGTCGTGCTGGGCATCGGCTTCGCCGCCCGCCGCTCGGTCAAGACCAGCCTGGACTTCTTCCTGTCCGGCCGTTCACTGCCCGCCTGGGTCACCGGCCTCGCCTTCGTCGCGGCCAACCTGGGTGCCACCGAGATCCTCGGCATGGCGGCCAACAGCGCCCAGTACGGCGTCTACACGACCCACTGGTACTGGATCGGCGCCATCCCGGCGATGGTCTTCCTCGGCCTGGTGATGATGCCGTTCTACTACGGCTCGAAGGTCCGCTCGGTCCCGGAGTTCCTCCTCCTCCGCTTCGACAAGGCCTCCCACCTGCTCAGTTCGGCACTGTTCGCCGTGGCGGCCATCCTGATCGCCGGCGTGAACCTCTACGCCCTCGCGATCGTCGTCGAGGCGCTCCTCGGCTGGCCGGAGTGGGTGGCCATCGTGGTGGCCGGCTTCTTCGTCCTGGCGTACATCACCCTGGGCGGCCTCTCCTCGGCCATCTACAACGAGGTCCTCCAGTTCTTCGTGATCCTGGCCGGCCTCATCCCGATCACCATCCTGGGCCTGAAGAAGGTCGGCGGCTGGGACGGCCTGTCCGACTCCCTCTCCAAGTCCCACGGCTCCGACTTCATGACGGCGTGGGGCGGCACGGGCATCGGCAGCGAGAACCCCCTGGGCGCCAACTGGCTGACCATCGTCCTGGGCCTCGGCTTCGTCCTCTCCTTCGGCTACTGGACGACGAACTTCGCCGAGGTGCAGCGCGCCCTGTCGGCGAAGAACCTCTCCGCGGCCCAGCGCACCCCGCTGATCGCCGCCTTCCCGAAGATCTTCATCGTCTTCGTCGTCATGATCCCGGGCCTGGTCGCCGCGGTCCTGGTCCCGAAGATCGGCACCCCCGGCTCGGACCTCCAGTACAACGACGCGATCCCGTACCTGATGCAGCAGCTGCTGCCCAACGGCGTCCTGGGCATCGCGGTGACCGGTCTGCTGGCCGCCTTCATGGCCGGCATGGCGGCCAACATCTCCTCCTTCAACACCGTCTTCACCACCGACATCTGGCAGAAGTACGTGGTGAAGGACCGCGAGGACGGCTACTACGTCCGCTTCGGCCGCCTGATCACGGTGATCGGCGTGCTGGCCTCCATCGGCACGGCGTTCCTGGCCTCCTCGTTCTCCAACATCATGAGCTACCTCCAGACGCTCTTCTCCTTCTTCAACGTGCCGATGTTCGTGGTCTTCATCATCGGCATGTTCTGGAAGCGCGCGTCGATGAAGTCGGGCTTCTGGGGCCTGATCGCGGGCACGACCGCCGCGATGGTGAACTACTTCGTCATCTACAAGCAGGGCATCATCGACATCCCCTCCGACCAGGGCGCCAACTTCGTCTCCGCGATCGCGGGCTTCGTCGCCGGCGCGGTGGTCATGGTCGCGGTGTCCCTGTTCACCGCGCCGAAGCCCACCGCCGATCTCCAGGGCCTGGTCTACGGCACGACGTCCCCCGGCATGGCGGAACCGCCCGCCAAGGGCGACGACGCGTGGTACCGCAAGCCGGCGCTGCTGGGCTGGGGGGCGGTCGTCCTGGCCGCAGCCTGCTACATCCCGTTCTCGTTCTGATCGCGGGAGGATTGAGAGAGCATGTCTGATTCCTACTCCGACAAGAACGTCCAGGACGAGGTCTCCGAGCTGGAGACCAAGTCCGTCACCGCCGCACGGCTCTTCGACATCCGGCGGATCATCGGCGGGCTGTTCGTGATCTACGGCGTCATCGTGACGATCGCAGGAATCGTGGCGTCCGACGACGACATCGACAAGGCGCAGGGGGTGAACATCAACCTGTGGACCGGGCTGGGGATGCTGGTCCTGGGCATCTTCTTCCTGGCCTGGCTGAAGCTGCGGCCGACGGCCCCGCCGACACCTCCGGTGGAGGAGGCCGGGAAGAAGTGACCGCGCACTCCTGACGCCGGGCAGTGGTCCGGCGTCACCCGGTCGCCCGGCGCGGATGTGGGCGCGGGGGCGGGTCGCGCGGCCCGGCGCTCACGGGGTGCCGCTGCGCCCACCCTCCCCCATCGCCCCAGCGGCACGACTGCCCGCAGCGAGGGCGACGGACGACGGCCCGCAGCCGGGGCGGCGCGGCGACGCGGCGGGAGAGCCGCGTACGGCGGGCCGGGACAGCGCGGCGTCGGCGAACCGCAGCCGCGTACGGCGGGCCGGGACAGCGCGGCGCCGGCGAGCCGCAGCCGCGTACGGCGGGCCGGGGCAGCGCGGGCGCCGGCGGGCCGCAGTCGCGTACGGCGAGAAGGGGCCGTGTCGGGGGGTGTCCGCCCGCAGCGGTTGGCGCGTCAACGCCCCGAGCCTCTTCAAGTGACCGATTCCGCGCCGTTCCGAGGACGGACACCCCCCGGCGCGGCCCCGACCCACCCACCGAACCCACCGCGCACCGCGAACCCCCACCGAACCCGCACAGGCGCCGCAGGCACCCCGCACCGCGCACGCCCACCGAACCCGCACAGGCGCCGCAGGCACCCCGCACCGCGCACCCCCACCGAACCCGCACAGGCGCCGCAGGCACCCCGCACCGCGCACCCCCACCGAACCCGCACAGGCGCCGCAGGCACCCCGCACCGCGCACCCCCACCGAACCCGCACAGGCGCCGCAGGCACCCGACTCAACCGCCGGAGGCCCCCGCCCGGTCCAGCAACCCCGTCCGCGCCGCCAGCGCCGCGGCCTCCAGCCGCGACCCCACGCCCAGCTTCATCAGAACCCGCTGGACATGCGTACGCGCCGTCGACGGCGCGATCCCCATCCCCGCCGCGATCAGCCGCGTGTCCTCCCCGTCCGCGACCCGCACCAGCACCTCCACCTCCCGAGGCGTGAGCATCTGCAACAGCCGCTGCCCCTCGTCGTCGGGCTGCGCCGCCGGATTCAGCAGCTCCCCGAAGGCCCCCTGCAACAACGCGGGCGCCACCGCCGCCTCCCCCGCCCGCGCCTTCATGATCGCCCGCTCGACACCCTCTATCCGCTCGTCGTGCCGGACGTACCCCGACGCCCCCGCCGCGAACGCCGCCGCGATGCCGCGAGGGCTCGGCACCGGCCCCAGCACCAGCACCGCCACCTGCGGCCGCTCCCGCTTGATCCGCACCACCGGGTCGAAGATCCCCGGCTCGGCCGGTGTCGCCGTCCCCAGCAGACACACCTCCGGCGCCCGGCTGATCACCAGCTCCGCCGCCCCCGCGGCCGGCGCCGCCGCGGCCAGCACCCGGTGCCCCCGCAGCTTCAGTGCCGAGGCCAGCGCCTCGGCGAGCAATCGGTGATCGTCGACCACCATGAGCCGTACTCCCATGGAGCAACCCCCCAGTCACCCAGTCCCCGGCACCCATGCCCCCGGCATGCGCCCGGCATGCCCCGGAAGCTACACGCTAGTCCGTCCGGGCGCTGCCCCTACCGGCGACAACCACCCCTCAAATGCGCAGCCCCGCCCCTGCGGGAGCAGGGACGGGGCCGGGGCCGGGGCCGGGGTCCGGACCGTTCAGCCGCTGGTGCCGAACCCGATCGCCAGGTACTCCTTCTCGTCCGCACTGCTCGGCTCGCTCGCGTACACCTGCGACATGTACAGGTGCCCCTGCGAGTAGAGCAGTTCGGAGTAGTCCGGCGACATGCTGGACTCCACGTCCCGCACCGCCTCCGTCGCCGGGTTCTCCAGCAGCGTCGTCTGCTTGAACGTCGCGCCGTCGATGCTCACGACCTGGCCGCCCTTGTCGTACGGCGGGCGCTTGTAGGCGATCACGTTGCCGCCGTCCATGCGCAGCGGGGTGATCGTGTAGTCGTCGCCCGAGTCCGCGCGCTGGCCGGTCTGCTTGCCGGTGGCCAGGTCGAAGGCAACGACCTCGTTGGCCCGGCTGTACGACTCGCCGCTGCCCTCGTGCTCCTCGGTCGCGATGTAGAGCTTGCCGTTGCCGGCCGCCAGCCCGTTGCAGCTCTCCGTCTTGGTGATGCTGTCGCAGCGGGCCGCGAACTGGTCGCCCGGCGCGGAGATGCGGGTGAGCAGCTTGCCGGTCTTGTTGTCGATGGAGAAGAAGTCCGAGATGCCGCTGCCGTCACCGGCGGAGTCACCGACATCGGCGGCCACGACCAGCGGGTCCGTCGAGACGACGCCCGCGTACTCGATGCCCTTGGCCATCTTGTACTCGGAGAGCACCTTCCCGCTCTTCGGGTCGATGGTCTGGATGTTCAGCTGGCGGGCGTCGTACGAGCCGCACTTGCGCACCGCGACCAGCTTCTCGCCGCCGCCGTAGCCCGCGTCGTAGCAGGTGTCGGTGGTCTTCGGGGACCACAGGATGTCGCCCTTGGCGAGGTCGAAGGCGACGCCGCCGTCGGTGCTGCCCGCGGCGACGGTGTTCCCGCTGATCGTGACGTTGTCGAAGGAGATCGGCTCGTCACCGGCGGTCTTGGTCCACACCTTCTTCCCGGCGTCCAGGTCGAGCACCGCGACCTGGGTGCAGCCGTGCGAGGGCTCCGCCTTGGTCGGCATGGCGGGCTGGTGGACGATCACCGTCTTGTTGTCGTCGGTGACGTGCCGGGTGGTCGCGCAGACGGGACCGTCCAGCTTGATGGTCCACTTCTTGCTGCCCTTGTCGGGGTCGTACCCGACGACCTCGGCGACGCCGCTCTTGGCGTACACCTTGTCGGTGAGCCACGAACCGGAGACGACGACGCTGCTGTCCTCCTTGCTCACCGCGGGCATCGGGACCTGGAAGAGCACCTTGGCGGCCGGGTCGGCGGGCGCCTTCTCCTGCGCGCCGGAGGACTTGCCGCCGTCGCCGCCCTTCTGGTCCGTACCGCCGTCACCGCCCTTGCCGCCCTGGCCCCCACTGGTGCCGGCCGTGTCGTCCTTGCCCCCGTCGTCGGAGGAACCGGCGTACCAGACCCCGCCGCCGATGATCAGCGCGATCGCGACGACGGCGGACACGATGATCGCGACCTGGGCGTTGATCTTCCGGCCGCCGCCCGCCCCCGGGGCCTGCGGCTGCATGGGCATGGTGGCCGGCTGCTGATACCCGTAACCGGGCTGACCGGGCTGCCCGTAGGGCGGCGTCGGCTGCCCGTACGCCCCGGGCTGACCGGGCTGACCGGGCTGGCCGGGCTGCCCCGGGTACCCGTACCCGGGCTGGGGCTGCGGCGGCGTCTGGGGATACCCGTACCCGGGCTGCTGCTGCGGCGGCCCCGCCGGCGGAGTGGGCGGAGCCGCGGGCGCCTGCGGCGGCGTGGGCGGCTGCTGCGACGGCTGGTTCGGCGGCGGCCCGAAACCGCCCCCCTGCGGGGGCTGGTTGGGCGGCGGGGGCGGCGGCTGGGTCATGACGTGAGCACCTCGGAGAGCGGGGACGACGGGGAAGGAACGAGCCGCGCGGCGGCGACGGAGGAAACGTGGAAGAGCGAGAAGAGGTCACTTGCCGAAGGCGAGCATCAACTTCTCCTTCGACTCGTCGTTCCCGGTCAGGCGGGTGCTGGAGATGAAGAACCGCCCGTCGACCCAGTCGATGTCCTTGGAGTAGAAGCTGTTCTCGATGTCCGCGACGCCCTGCGGGTTCTGCAGCAGCTTGGCCGGCTTGTGGCTGCTGCCGCCGGTCGGGATGGACACGACCTGCCCGCCCGCGTCGTAGGACGGCTGGACGTACGCGATGAGCTGGTCGCCCTCGACCTTCATCGGCATCATCGACTCGTCCGCGGGGGACTTGGTGCGCCACTTCTCCTTGCCGGTGGTGAGGTTGATCGCGACGATCTCGTTGGCGCCACTGGTCGCCTCGGTCGGCAGGTAGAGCGTGCCCGCGGCGACCGCCACTCCGGTGCAGCCCTGGAGGTCGCGTTCGAGGATGGCCCAGCCGCACTCGGGGGCGAAGTCCTCGTCGACGCCGACCTGTTCCTGGACCTTGCCGCCGGAGGTGAAGCTGGAGATGTTCCAGACCTTCTTGTCCTCGTTGGTGGCGTAGACGACCAGCGGGTCGACGGAGTAGGCGCGGGCGATCCGCCAGTCCTTCTCGTACTTGTAGGTCCACAGGACCTTGCCGGTCTTCGGGTCGAGCCCCTGGAGCTCGTCGTGCGCGTTGTTGCCGCCCGCGCCGCAGGAGGCGACCTGGACGAGCTTGTTCGTGCTGCCCGCGAATCCCGCGGGGAAGCAGGCGTCGCCGTACTTCTTCTTCTCGTACAGCTTCTTGCCGCTGCGGACGTCGTAGGCGGTGCCGGACTGGGAGCGGCCGACCATCAGGATGTCGCCGCTGAGCGAGAGTTCGACGGAGAGCGTGGAGTCGAACAGGTCACCGTCGGCGACCTCCTCGGACCAGCCCTTGTCGCCGGTGGCGAGGTCGATCTCCTGGAGCTTGTTGCACTTGGCGCGGTCGCTGGAACCGCTCATGTAGGCGACGACGATCTTGTCGTCGGCCGTCTTCTCGGGGGTGACCGAGCAGATCTTCTCCGGGAAGGCGATCGGGTCCCAGGCGGGCTTGCCGTCACCGACGTTGTAGGCGAAGACCTGCTTGTACGCCGCCTTCACCGCGGCCTTGCCGGTGATCCACATGCCGTCGGCGTCGGCGCCGGAGCCGGGGGCGTCGGGCGCCTCCTTGTACCAGAGCACCTTGGCCTCGCCGGCCTGGCGGCCCTCGTTGAGGTCCTCGGGGTCCTCGCCGCCGTCGCCGCTGCCGTCACCGGGGTTGACCGGGGCGCCGCCCTTGGAGCCGGAGGGCTTGGGGTCGTCGGTCTTGGCGACGACGGGCTTCTTGTCCTTCTCGTCGTCACCGCCGCTCGCGGTGACCGCCCACACGCTGCCGCCGATGACGAGCAGGGCCAGGGCGGCGGCGCCGATGGCGAGGGCGGGCTTGCCCTTGAAGGGATTGCGCGAGCCGGGACCGCCGGGCGGCGGCGTACCGGGGACCCCGGGGGCGCCGGGGTACTGCTGCTGCGGGTAGCCGTAGCCGGGCTGCTGACCGTACGGACCCGGCTGCTGCGGCTGGGCGTAGGGGCCGGAGTTGTACGGTCCGGGCTGCGCGTACGGCCCCGGCTGGGCGGGCTGGCCCGGCTGACCGGGCTGCTGCGGGTAGCCGTAGCCCGGCTGCTGCGGCGGCGGACCGGGCGGCGGGCCCTGTGGGGGCGGCGGGGTCGGCGCCCCGAAGCCTCCCGGCGGTGGGTCCTGCGGTGCTCCGAAGCCACCCGGCTGCGGCGGCTGATTCGGCGGCTGGCTCATCAGCGCGTTCCCCCTTATTACTCACTGATTTTTAGCCACGCCCCGGGTCACGCGCTGGCCCCGGAGTCGTCTACGGCGATCGTTCGACAGGCCTCGGACCGCCTGGGACAGTCCTCGGACGGCCTTTCTATCACCCGCGCCCAACCGCCCACCGGGCCGCGTCCGCCCCTGTTCCCAAGGGAGGACCGGCCCGTGATGCCTCTGTTACGAGCCTTCACGCGCCCTTTACACCACCGGCGCGCCCCGCACGCAGGGCTCAGGCGTCCTCGGCCAGTTCGAGCCAGCGCATCTCCAGCTCCTCGCGCTGCCCCGTCAGCGCGCGCAGCTCGGCGTCCAGTTCGGCCACCTTGGCGAAGTCCGTGGCGTTCTCGGCGATCTGCGCGTGCAGCTTGGTCTCCTTCTCGGAGACCTTGTCCAGCTGCCGCTCGATCTTCTGGAGCTCCTTCTTGGCGGCGCGCACGTCGGCGGCGCTCTTCTCGGGCACGGCGGCGGCGGGCTTGGCCGCCACGGCCGGGGCACTCGACGCGGCGGCCTCCTCCATGCGCTGCCGCCGCTCCAGGTACTCGTCGATGCCGCGCGGCAGCATGCGCAGCGCGCCGTCGCCGAGCAGGGCGAAGACCCGGTCGGTGGTGCGCTCGATGAAGAACCGGTCGTGGGAGATGACGATCATCGAGCCGGGCCAGCCGTCGAGGACGTCCTCCAGCTGGGTCAGGGTCTCGATGTCGAGGTCGTTGGTGGGCTCGTCGAGGAAGAGGACGTTGGGCTCGTCCATGAGGAGCCGGAGCAGCTGCAGCCGCCGCCGCTCACCGCCGGACAGGTCCCCGACCGGCGTCCACTGCTTCTCCTTGCCGAAGCCGAAGGTCTCGCACAGCTGCCCCGCGGTCATCTCGCGCCCCTTGCCGAGGTCGACGCGCTCGCGGACGCGCTGCACGGCCTCCAGCACCCGCCAGTTCGGGTCGAGTTCGGCGACCTCCTGCGACAGGTACGCCAGCTTGACGGTCCTGCCGACCCGCACCCGACCGCCCGCCGGCTGCTGATCGCCGTCGCTGCGGGCGGCGTCGGCCATGGCCCGCAGCAGGGAGGTCTTGCCGGCGCCGTTGACACCGACCAGGCCGATGCGGTCGCCGGGGCCGAGCTGCCAGGTGACGTGCTTGAGCAGCACCTTGGGGCCGGCCTGGACGGTGATGTCCTCCAGGTCGAACACGGTCTTGCCGAGCCGGGAGGAGGCGAACTTCATCAGCTCGCTGCTGTCCCGGGGCGGCGGCACGTCGGCGATCAGCTCGTTGGCGGCCTCGACGCGGAAGCGGGGCTTGGAGGTGCGGGCGGGCGCGCCGCGCCGCAGCCAGGCCAGCTCCTTGCGGACCAGGTTCTGCCGCTTGGTCTCCTCGGTGGCGGCGATGCGCTCGCGCTCGGCGCGGGCGAAGACGTAGTCCGAGTAGCCGCCCTCGTACTCGTAGACGTCGCCCTTCTGCACGTCCCACATGCGGGTGCAGACCTGGTCGAGGAACCACCGGTCGTGGGTGACGCACACGAGCGCGGACCGCCGCTCGCGAAGGTGCCTGGCGAGCCAGGCGATGCCCTCGACGTCGAGGTGGTTGGTGGGCTCGTCGAGGACGATCAGGTCCTGTTCCTCGATGAGCAGCTTGGCCAGCGCGATCCGGCGCCGCTCACCACCGGAGAGCGGCCCGATGACGGTGTCGAGCCCCTGCGGGAACCCCGGCATGTCCAGCCCGCCGAACAGCCCGGTCAGCACGTCCCGGACCTTGGCGTTGCCCGCCCACTCGTGGTCGGCCATGTCGCCGATGACCTCGTGGCGGACGGTGGCCTTCGGGTCGAGGGAGTCGTGCTGGGTGAGCACGCCGAGCCGCAGCCCGCCGGAGTGGGTGACCCGGCCGGTGTCGGGCTCCTCCAGCCTGGCCAGCATCCGGATCATGGTCGTCTTGCCGTCGCCGTTGCGCCCGACGACACCGATGCGGTCCCCCTCGGAGACGCCGAGGGACACGCCGTCGAGGAGTGCACGGGTGCCGTACACCTTGCTGACGTTCTCGACATTGACCAGATTGACGGCCATTTCTCTCCTGCCTGGGGGATCACTCGACCCTCCAGGGTAGTCCGGCCGCCGGGAGCCTCAGTCCAGGACGGTGGCCCCCGCCGCCGCCCCCGCCGCCGTACGCACGTCACGGCAGGTCCCCGACGCCCGCAGCACCCCGGCGATGTCGGAGGCGGACTTCGCGTCGGTCGCGAGGAAGGCCGTGGTCGGGCCGGAGCCCGACACCAGAGCCGCCAGTGCCCCGGCCGCCCGGCCCGCCGCGAGGGTGTCGGACAGCTCGGGGAAGAGGGAGAGCGCGGCCGGCTGGAGGTCGTTGGAGACGGCCACGGCGAGCGCGGCCGGGTCGCCCTTGGCGAGGGCGTCGAGGACCGCCTGGTCGGCGACCGGTTCCGGGATGTCCCGGCCCTCGGCCAGCCGGTCGAACTCGCGGTAGACGGCCGGCGTGGACAGGCCGCGCGCGGCCGGCGCGAAGACCCAATGGAAGTCGCCGCCGACCTCCAGCTCCGTCAGCCGCTCACCCCGCCCGGTGCCCAGCGCCGCCCCGCCGACCAGGCTGAACGGCACGTCGCTGCCCAGCTCGGCGCAGATGTCCAGCAGCTCGTCGCGGGAGGCGCCGGTGCCCCACAGGGCGTCGCAGGCCAGCAGCGCGCCCGCGCCGTCGGCGCTGCCGCCCGCCATGCCGCCGGCGACCGGGATGTCCTTGGCGATGTGCAGGTGGACGGCCGGAGCGCGCCCGTACCGCGCGGCCAGCGCCTCCGCCGCACGGGCGGCGAGGTTGGTGCCGTCGAGCGGGACCTGGTCGGCGTCGGGTCCCTCGCAGGTGACGCGGAGTCCGTCGGCGGCCGGGGTCGCGGTGATCTCGTCGTACAGGGAGACCGCGAGGAAGACGTTGGCCAGGTCGTGGAAGCCGTCGGGGCGAGCGGCGCCGACCGCGAGCTGGACGTTGACCTTGGCGGGGACGCGGACCGTCACGCTCACTTGCTCGTCACTCCTACTGCTTGTGCTCGGCGATACGCGCGAACTCTTCCACGGTCAGCGCCTCTCCGCGCGCCTGGGGCGACACGCCCGCGCCGACGAGCGCGGCCTCGGCGGCCGCGGCGGACCCCGCCCATCCGGCGAGCGCGGCCCGCAGGGTCTTGCGGCGCTGGGCGAACGCGGCGTCGACGACGGCGAAGACCTCCGCCTTGGACGCGGTCGTCCTGAGCGGCTCCGTCCGCCGGACGAGTGACACCAGCCCGCTGTCGACGTTCGGCGCGGGCCAGAAGACGTTGCGGCCGATGGAACCGGCCCGCTTCACCTCGGCGTACCAGTTGGCCTTCACGGAGGGGACGCCGTAGACCTTGGACCCGGGTCCGGCGGCGAGCCGGTCGGCGACCTCGGCCTGCACCATGACGAGGGTCCGCTCGATGCTCGGGAAGGTGTCGAGCATGTGGAGGAGGACGGGGACGGCGACGTTGTAGGGGAGGTTCGCGACCAGGGCGGTCGGGGCGGGTCCCGGCAGCTCCCGCACGTGCATGGCGTCGCGGTGCACGAGCGCGAACCGGCCGGCGCGCTGCGGCATGCGGGCGGCGACGGTGGCGGGCAGGGCGCCGGCGAGGACGTCGTCGATCTCGACGGCGGTGACCCGGTCGGCGGCCTCCAGCAGGGCCAGGGTGAGCGAGCCGAGACCCGGTCCCACCTCGACCACCACGTCGTCGGGGCGTACCTCAGCGGTGCGGACGATGCGGCGGACCGTGTTCGCGTCGATGACGAAGTTCTGTCCGCGCTGCTTGGTGGGGCGTACGCCGAGGGCGGCCGCGAGTTCACGGACGTCGGCGGGACCCAGGAGGGCGTCGGGGGTGGGGCTGCTCACCCCGCAAGGGTAGCCGGGGGCGGGGCGGCCTCATTCCCGCAGCCGGGCGCCGCAGTGCGGCCAGGCACCGGCGCCGCTGCGCACATACAGCTTCTGCGCCCGGTACGTCTGCTCCGCGGCCGACGCGTCCTCGGGGCGGCCCTCGCCGCCGAGGTCGTGCCAGGTGGCGGTGTCGAACTGGTAGAGCCCCCCGTAGGTCCCGGACGGGTCGACGGCGTCCGGGCGGCCGCCCGACTCGCAGGCGGCCAGGCCCTGCCAGTCCAGGTGGTCGGCACCGTGGACGGAGACCGGCCGGGGCCGGGTGCCGACCCGCACGATCCGCGGGCTGGGTTCGCGGACCACCTCGGTGCGCAGGCGGCGCGGCTTCTGCCGGACGCCGTTGACGGTGCGCAGGGCGTACGTGGTGCGGCGCAGTCCGGGCCGGCCCGCCTGCTGGACGACCTCGGTGCCCCGGAAGAGGGTGCCGTCCTCGGTCCGCCGCTCGTCGAAGGGGATCGGGTCCTCGCGGACCTCCTGGGACCCGGTGATCCGCAGCACCGTGACGGTCTGTCCGTCGCGCGGGAAGCCGGTGGCGGGGACGGAGGTGGTGTCCTCGCCGCGCAGGGTGATGTCGGCCTCCTCGACGACCTCCCGCACGGTCGCGGCGTTGGTGCGGACGGTGCGGGTCCGGCCGTCCGCCAGCACGGTCACCACCCGCTCGGTGCGCACCACCAGGGCGAGGCCCTCACGGCCGATGCGCCGGGAGCCCTCGGTCGACAGATACGCCCCCTGCGTCCGTACGCCGAGCTGCCGCAGCGCCCCCTCCACCGTCCCCGCGGTCGTCCACACCTGGCGCCGGTGGCCGTCGAGGGTGAGCAGCACGGGCCGCCCGTAACGGACGGTGACGTCCTCGCCGCTGGTCAGCGGGGTGCCGGGGGCGGGTGCGATCACGTCGTGGGCGCCCACCTGGACACCTTCCTCGGCGAGCAGCTCGGTCACGTCGTCGGCGAAGGTGTGCAGCGTGCGCGGGGTGCCGTCGACGGTCAGCTCGACCGCCTTGTCCTTGGCGACGAAGGCCGTGGTGCCGCCCGCGAGGAAGGCCACGACCAGCGCCCGCGGCAGCAGGCGGCCCAGGGAGGTGTCCGCGCGCCCCGCGCACCGCGCCCGGCGCCGGCGCTCGGCCCGCCCGTCGCCCGGCGCACGGGTCGGCCGGGGCTGCGGGGGCTGCGGTGCGGTGCCCTGCCGGGGCAGCGCGGGGGCGGCCGGCTCGTGGGCGGGCGGTGCGGGCCGGTACGGATCGCCGTACCCGTACGGCAGGGTCGGCGCGCTGTGCACGTCGTACCCGCCGCCGTAGGCGTACGCGTCGTATCCGCCGTACGCGTACGGGCCGTACGAGTCGTACCCACCGTACGGTGTGAGGTGCGGGTGTCCCTCGGACACCTCGGTGGTCTCGAACTGCGTTCCGCTCACGCCGACACGCTCCAGGGGGTCCGGATCGGGCCCCCAGAACCTAGCGGAGCGTTCGTCACTCTCCCAAGTCACGCCACTGCACAGCGTGGCGAACCCGGCGCGGGGGCTCAGTACCCGAAGGCGCGGGCCGTGTTCGCGGCGAGGGCGGCCGCCAGGGTGTCCTCGCCGACGCCCCGCACGTCCGCCATGGCCCGCACCGTCACCGGCACCAGGTAGGGGGCGTTCGGCCGGCCCCGGTAGGGCGCAGGCGTCAGGAACGGCGCGTCGGTCTCCACCAGGACCAGCTCGGGCGGGGCCACGGCGAGGGCGTCGCGCAGGTTCTGGGCGTTCTTGAAGGTGACGTTGCCGGCGAAGGACATGTAGTACCCGGCACGTGCGCAGACCTCGGCCATCTCGGCGTCACCCGAGTAGCAGTGGAAGACGGTGCGCTCGGGGGCGCCCTCCTCCTTGAGGACGCGCAGGACGTCGGAGTGGGCGTCGCGGTCGTGGATGACGAGGGTCTTGCCGTGCCGCTTGGCGATCTCGATGTGGGCGCGGAAGGACCGCTCCTGCGCCTCCTTGCCCTCGGGCCCGGTGCGGAAGTAGTCGAGGCCGGTCTCGCCGACGCCCCTGACCTGCGGGAGTGCCGCGAGCCGGTCGATCTCCGCGAGGGCGTCGTCGAGGGCCGCGTCGCCACCGGGCTGCCGCGCGCCCTGCCGGGACCAGCCGTCGGGATCTCCGTGCACGATGCGCGGGGCCTCGTTGGGGTGCAGGGCGACGGTGGCGTGGACGGCGTCGTGCGCCGCCGCGGTCTCGGCGGCCCAGCGGGACCCGGCGAGGTCGCACCCGACCTGGACGACGGTCGTGACGCCGACCGACGCGGCCTTGGCGAGCGCCTCCTCTACCGTGCCGGACTGCATGTCGAGGTGGGTGTGCGAGTCGGCGACCGGTACCCGCAGGGGCTCGGGCAGCGGGGGCGCGGTGTGCTTGTCGGACCGTCCCGGGGCGTTCGAAGGCATGCCCCGATCCTACGGAAGCACCCGCGCGCCCCCGAAGCGCCGGCCGGGACCTGTCCGGCGCACAGGTCCTAGCTCGCCCTGCGGTGGAGGTGGAGGGCGTGCAGCAGGTCGGACAGGTGCCAGTGCCGGTGTTCGCCGGACAGTCCCGGCGCCCCCGGCCCCGGCGCCTCGGGCACCGGCACCTGCGGCACCTCCAGGGGACCGGCCGGGGGCACCCGGTGGATGCCGTCGGTGGTGCCGCGCACGGAGGCGACCCGGCCCGGGCGCAGGATGCGTACGACGTGGCTGTCACAGGTGGCGCAGGTCGGCCGGGTCAGCGGGGAGGGCACGACGCGGCCGTCCGCGACGTAGAGCACGAACGCGTGGCCGTCGGCGTCCGTGTGGTGCTCGATCTCGAACGACTGCTCCCAGCCGTGCCCGCAGCGCATGCAGGCGAAGGAGTACGACTCGTGGACGACGGCGGTGGCACCGGCACGCACTCGGGTCCGCGCGGTGCTCTCACTCATGCTCATCCCGGCTCCTTCGGTTCGTTCGGTTCCTTCCTCCAGTGGACTCCTCCACCAGCGGGAAAGCACCAGGCGCTGCCGAGTGTTTGGGCCGATTTGGACTGTCCTTGGCCGGAGTGCCCGCCAGGTCAGGGACGGGTCAAGGGCGGGGCGGCCCAGGTCAAGGAGCAAGCGGTCCGGGTCAAGAGCGGGGCGGTCCGGGTCAAGCCGAGCCCTTCGGCTCCCCTCGGCTCCCGGCGTTCTTCGCCGCCACCACCGCGTCGAACACCTCCCGCTTGGGCACGCCCGCCTGCGCGGCCACCGCGGCGATCGCCTCCTTGCGCCGCTCCCCCGCCTCCTCGCGCACCCGCACCCTGCGCACCAGCTCCTCGGCGCCGATCTCCCCGGGGCCCTTGTCCGGCGCCCCCTCGACGACGACGGTGATCTCGCCGCGCACCCCCTCGGCGGCCCACGCGGCCAGCTCACCCAGCCCTCCGCGCCTGACCTCCTCGTACGTCTTGGTCAGCTCCCGGCAGACGGCGGCCCGCCGGTCGGCGCCGAAGACCTCGGCCATGGCGGCGAGGGTGTCGTCGAGGCGGTGCGGCGCCTCGAAGTAGACGAGGGTCCGCCGCTCCTCGGCCACCTCGCGCAGCCGGGTCAGCCGCTCGCCGGCCTTGCGGGGCAGGAAGCCCTCGAAGCAGAACCGGTCGACCGGCAGCCCCGACAGGGCGAGCGCGGTCAGCACGGCGGACGGCCCGGGGACGGCGGTGACGCGCACACCGCGCTCGACGGCGGCGGCGACCAGCCGGTACCCGGGGTCGGACACCGACGGCATCCCGGCGTCGGTGACCAGCAGCACCCGCGCCCCGCCCGCCAGCTCCTCCACCAGCTCGGGCGTACGGGCGGACTCGTTGCCCTCGAAGTACGACACGACCCGCCCCGCCGGTGCGACGCCGAGCGCCTGGGTGAGCCGGCGCAGCCGCCGGGTGTCCTCGGCGGCGACGACGTCCGCGCCGGCCAGTTCCGCGGCGAGCCGGGGCGGGGCGTCCTGGACGTCGCCGATGGGGGTGCCCGCGAGTACAAGGGTTCCAGTCACTCCCCCATCCTCCCAGTCCGCCCGGAAGGCGAACGTATCCGCACCCGTCGGCCCCATGCGCGGGACGCGCACAGCGCGGTTCCCTACGATGGCGCGGTGACCAGTACCGCGTCCTCCACGGACACCCGGCAGGGCCAGGCCCCGCACGACGAGCCGCCCGCCTGGCAGCAGCGGCTGCGCCGCTTCGGCTACACGGCGGGGCCCGCGGCCGGCGACGTCCGCGACCGGCTGGTGCCGCCGTACACGAGCCCGAGCCCGCGCCTGTGGGCGTTCCTGGGCCTGTCGAAGCCGCTTGCCGAGCGGATGATCCGCTGGTCGGCGTGGGGCGGACCGCTGCTGGTGGCGCTGCTCGCGGGGCTGCTGCGGTTCTGGAACCTGGGCAGCCCGAAGGCGGTGATATTCGACGAGACGTACTACGCCAAGGACGCGTGGGCGCTGATCCACCGCGGCTTCGAGGTCAACTGGGACAAGAACGCCAACGACCTCATCCTGAACTCGGGCGGCGACGTCCCGATCCCGGCCGACGCGGCGTACGTCGTGCACCCGCCGGTCGGCAAGTACGTCATCGGCCTCGGCGAGCTGCTGTTCGGCTTCGACCCCTTCGGCTGGCGCTTCATGACGGCGCTGCTCGGCACCCTGTCGGTGCTGCTGCTGTGCCGGATCGGCCGCCGCCTGTTCCGCTCCACGTTCCTGGGGTGCCTGGCGGGCGCCCTGATGGCGGTGGACGGGCTGCACTTCGTGATGAGCCGCACCGCGCTGCTGGACGGCGTGCTGATGTTCTTCGTGCTGGCCGCCTTCGGCTGCCTGGTCGTGGACCGCGACAAGGCCCGTTCGAGACTCGCCGCCGCACTCCCGGTGGACGAGGACGGCCGCGCCCGCCCCGACGCGCACATCGCGGAGACCCTCCGCCTCGGGTGGCGCCCCTGGCGCCTGGCGGCGGGCCTGATGCTGGGCCTGGCGGCGGCCACCAAGTGGAACGGCCTGTACATCATGGCGGCCTTCTGCGTGATGGCGGTGCTGTGGGACGTCGGCTCCCGCCGCGTCGCGGGCGCCCACCGCCCCTACCTCGCGGTACTCCGCCACGACCTGGGCTGGGCCTTCCTCTCCACGGTCCCGGTGGCCCTGGCCACCTACCTCCTCTCCTGGCTCGGCTGGATCCTCTCCCCCTCCGACGGCACCGGCGGCTACTACCGCGACTGGGCGGCGAAGGACGGCGCGAACAGCTCCTGGTCGTGGCTCTTCCCCGACTGGTGGCGCAGCCTGTGGCACTACGAGACCCAGGTGCTGGAATTCCACACCCACCTCACCTCGCCGCACACGTACCAGTCGAACCCGTGGAGCTGGATCGTCCTGGGCCGCCCGGTCTCCTACTTCTACGAGTCGCCCGCGCCGGGCTCGGACGGCTGCCCGGTCGACGCGGGCGAGAAGTGCGCCCGCGAGGTCCTTGCCCTCGGCACACCCCTCCTCTGGTGGCTGGGCTGCTTCGCCCTCCTGTACGTCCTGTGGCGCTGGCTCTTCCGCCGCGACTGGCGCGCGGGCGCCATCGCCTGCGGCGTGGTCGCCGGTTACCTCCCCTGGTTCATGTACCAGGAGCGCACGATCTTCCTCTTCTACGCTGTCGTCTTCGTCCCGTTCCTCTGCCTCGCGGTGGCCATGCTCCTGGGCGCGATCATCGGCCGCCCGGGCTGCACCGACACCCGCAGAGTGGCGGGCGCGACGGGGGCAGGCGTCCTGGTCCTCCTCATCGCCTGGAACTTCATCTACTTCTGGCCCCTGTACACGGGCACGGCGACCCCGATGGAGGAGTGGCGGGCACGGATGTGGCTGGACACGTGGGTCTAGTGGACCGGACGCCCTCGGTGTCGCACAGTTCGGCGATCAGAGAGGACACCATGCCAAGTGTTGTCCTGGTCCGCGAGGGTGCCCGCCACCGCTCTCGACGACGGGTCGGTGGTCCAGCCACGGGCCGCCCGGACGCACCCCGCATCCCACCTCCGGGTCTCCTTTAGGCCACCAATCGGAAACTCCTGTACCGCTGGTCACCCCCTGCGCCTAGAGTGCACCTACAACTACTTCTGAACGCGTTCAAGAAGGCGGGCGGAAGGTCTGACGGGGAGGGGACTGCCGATGGGCAGGGGGGTGAAGGTCGCCGTCATAGGCGGGGTGTTCGCCGTGATGGTGGGCGGTGCCGGGTACGGGGCCTACAACGTGGTGTCGGCGTTGGACGGGGGCGGGGCCTCCGGATCGTCGGAGGCCAAGAGCGGGCCGCCGGACAAGGACGAGGTCGCGGAGACGAGCGAGAAGTTCTTCGCCGCCTGGGAGAAGGGCGACGCGACCACCGCCGCGTCGTACACCAACAACGCCTCGCTCGCCGGGACGCTGCTGACCGCCTACGGCGAGGACGCGCACATCGGCGGCGTCGAGATCACGCCGGGCACGGCGGCCGGCGCCTCGGTGCCGTTCACGGTGAAGGCGAAGGTGTCGTACGAGGGCACGACGAAGCCGCTCAGCTACAGGAGCGAGCTGACCGCGGTGCGCGGGGAGACCAGTGGGCGGGCGCTGGTGGACTGGGAGCCGTCCGTCGTCCACCCCGCTCTGAAGGACGGGGACACCCTGGTCACCGCCGAGTCGGCGACCCCCCAGATCCAGGCCGTCGGGCGGGACGGTGCCGTGCTGAGCAAGGAGAAGTACCCCTCGCTCGGACCGATCCTCGCCAAACTCCGGGAGAAGTACGGCGACCAGGCCGGCGGCACCCCCGGCGTCGAGCTGGCGGTCCGGCACACGGCCGCGGACGCGCCGGACACCCCGCTGCTGACGCTGACCGAGGGCAAGCCCGGGAAGCTGCGCACCACCCTCAGCGCGAGCGTGCAGGCGGCGGCCGAGAAGGCGGTGAAGCGGTACGGGGAGTCCTCCGTGGTCGCCGTGAAGCCGAGCACCGGCGAGGTCCTGGCCGTGGCGAACAACCGCACGGACGGGTTCAACGCGGCCTTCCAGGGAACGGTCGCGCCCGGTTCCACGATGAAGATCATCACCGCGGCCATGCTCATCGACAACGGCGTGACCTCGATGAACGGCCCGGCGCCCTGCCCGGACACGGCGACCTGGCAGAGCCAGACCTTCAAGAACCTGACCGGCATGCAGCCCAACGAGAGCGCCACGCTCGCCAACACCTTCATGCGCTCCTGCAACACCGGCTTCATCAAGCTCATCGACGAGAAACCCCTCACCGACTCCTCGCTCACCGAGGAGGCCCAGGAGCGCTTCGGGCTCGGGCAGGACAACTGGCAGACCGGCATCACCTCCTTCGACGGCAAGGTGCCCGCCGTGAGCGGCCCCGACCGTGCCGCGGGCGCCATCGGGCAGGGCCAGGTCCAGATGAACCCGTTGAACATGGCCTCGGTCACCGCGACCGCCATCACCGGCGAGTTCCGCCAGCCGTACCTGGTGCCGTTCGACCTGGACGACCGGGAGCCGGCCTCGGCCAAGGGGCTGCCGCAGGGCACCGCCTCCCAGCTCAAGCAGATGATGAAGCTCACCGCCACCCAGGGCACCGCCGTCAAGGCCATGTCCGGGCTCGGCGGCGACATCGGCGCCAAGACCGGGTCGGCCGAGGTCGACGGGCAGACGGCCTCCAACAGCTGGTTCACCGGGTTCCGCAACGACATCGCGGCGGCGGCCATGACCGAGGAGGGCGGCCACGGCGGCGACGCGGCCGGCCCGATCGTCGCAGATGTGCTACGAGTCGGCGGCTGACACGAACCGGCGGCCACGATGGCCCTACTGTGGTCGCCGTCGTGGCAAACACCCGGCACCGAACGCACCGTAGGCACCGTAGGCACCGAGGAACGGGACGCAGTGGGCAGCAGAAGGGGCGCCGCCGCCGAGCGGCGCAGGACGAAACCCGCCGTGATCGGCAGTGTGGCCGCCGTGGTCGTGGCCGGTGCCGGATTCGGTGCCTACGCGGTGTACGGCGGCGGGGTCGACGGCGAGGACACCGCGCGCACCAAGTCCGCGGCGGCCGCGGAGAAGGTCAAGTCGGGCCCGCTGACGGCCGCCGAGGTCACCTCGACCGCCCAGCGGTTCCTGACCGCCTGGCAGCGGGGCGACGTGGCCGGCGCCGCCGCCGCGACCGACGACGCCGAGGCTGCGCGGGCACTGCTCACCGGCTACACCAAGGACGCCCGCATCAAGGACGCCACCTTCACCGCCGGCACCCCGGCCGGGGAGAAGGTCCCGTTCTCCGTCAAGGCCACCGTCGCCTACGAGAAGACGGCCGAGCCGCTGGCGTACGACAGCGCGCTGACCGTCGTCCGCCGGGAGGGCGACGGCGAACCCCGCGTCGACTGGCACGCCGCCGTCGTGCACCCGGAGTTGAGGGACGGCGACAAGCTGGTCACCGGGAAGGCCGGTGATCCGCCGGTCAAGGCGCTGGACCGGGACGGCGCGGAGATCACCGCCGCGAAGTACCCGTCCCTCGGCACCGTCCTGGACGGCCTGCGCGACAAGTACGGCAAGAAGGCCGGCGGCACCCCCGGCGTCGAACTGCGCGTGGTGCGCGGCGAGGCGGCCGGTGACGGCAAGGGCTCGAAGGAGTCCGGTGCGGACGAAGTCGCCGACAAGACGCTGCTGGAGCTGAGCAAGGGGACCCCCGGCACCCTGAAGACGACGCTCGACCCGGCCCTCCAGGCCGCCGCCGAGAAGCAGGTGGACGGCAAGAAAGGGGCGTCGGTGGTGCTGCTGCGCGCCTCCACCGGCGAGGTCCTCGCGGTCGCCAACGGCGGGCACGGCTTCAACACCGCCTTCCTCGGCTCGCTCGCCCCCGGCTCCACGATGAAGGTCATCACGGCCTCGATGCTGCTGGAGAAGGACCTGGCGTCCGTGAACGAGAAGCACCCGTGCCCCAAGTTCTTCAGCTACGGCGGCTGGAAGTTCCAGAACGACGACAAGTTCGAGATCAAGGACGGCACCTTCAAGGCGAGCTTCGCCCGCTCCTGCAACACCGCCTTCATCAGCCAGGCCCCGGAGCTGAAGGACGACGACCTGACCAGGCAGGCCAAGGAGGTCTTCGGCCTGTCCATGAACAACTGGTCGGTGGGCGTGTCCACCTTCGACGGTCGGGTGCCGGTGCAGAGCAAGGCCCAGATGGCCGCCTCCCTGATCGGCCAGGGCGGGGTGCGGATGAACCCGCTGAACATGGCGTCGGTGTCGGCGACCGTGAAGTCGGGCTCCTTCCACCAGCCGTACCTGGTCGCCCCGTCGGTCGACGGGCGGGCGCTCGCCACGGCCTCCCGCACGATGTCCGGCGAGACGCTCGGCGCGCTGCGCGAGCTGATGTCCTACACGGCGGCGTACGGCACCGCCGCGGAGGCGATGGCCGGGGTGAGCGGTGACGTCGGCGCGAAGACCGGCTCGGCGGAGGTCGACGGCCAGGACAAGCCCAACGGGTGGTTCACCGCGTACCGGGGAGACCTGGCGGCGGCGGGCGTCGTCCAACAGGGCGGGCACGGCGGCGACACCGCGGGTCCGCTGGTCGCGGCCCTGCTCAAGGCGGGCGGCTGACACCCAAGCGACCGGCACCCACCGTCCGCCGCGACGCGGCTCAGTGAGCGTTCTCAGAGCGGCCACTGATCGGGTGACGGGGGTGGTGTGAGGTCGGGGTGCGCAACGAGCAGGGCTCCCGTGCCGTTGAGGGAGGTGTTCGACGTCTCAACTCAGCAGCACAGGAGCCCTGTTGGTTCCGTATCCTGCCGCACTCGGCCTGCCCCACGCCTTGGTCGAGTGGGTCACGATGCTCATCGTCACCCGTGAGGGGGACCGGCGGTGCAAACTCCCGCCGCACCGCCGTGCGCTGGTCGCACTCGTGTACTTGCGTCGCCACGATACCCTCGCCTGTATCGCCGCGGCCTTCGGAATATCCGTCGGTACCGCCCACGCCTACGTCACCGCGGTCACCGGTCTGCTCGCCGAGCGGGCGCCGGGCCTGTTGAAGACGCTGCGCGCGCAGGAGCCGGACTTTGTCCTCCTGGACGGCACGCTCGCGGAGTGCGACCGCGTCGGCGACGGCAGGGCCGACTACTCCTCGAAACACAAGCGGCACGGCGTGAACGTGCAGGTCGTCACGGACCCGGCCGGCGAGATTCTGTGGCTGTCGCCGGCACTGCCGGGCCGGACCCACGACCTCACAGCCGCCCGCACCCACAAGATCCTCCGGATCTGCGCCCGTCAGGGCGTCCCGATCCTTGCCGACTTGGCCTACATCGGTGCGGGCGAATGGGTCACCACCGCCAAGCGCCGCCCGCCAGGCGGTGAACTCACCCTCACCGAGCGGACCGGGAACCGGGCCCTGTCCGCGGCCCGGGCACCCGTCGAACGAGGCATGGCACGGCTGAAGTCCTGGCAGATCTTCCGCAGATCCCGCATCAGTCCCAACCGCATGAGCGTCATCACAAAGGCCGTCCTCGCCCTGGAGAAGCAACGCTGAAAACGCTCAGTGTCACACCTGGGGTCGCCACACGGTCCTAGGCACTGTCACGACACGTCACTCAGGGTGGAGCAGGTGGATCATGCGGGTTACACGCCGCGGTGAACGGATCCCGTCACCCGAGGGCGGCGGGATCCGGCCCCCGGTGGACAGTGCCCCCGCCGGACTCGGGCCGCGGACAGCGGCTCGACGGACACGACGCCGGCACCGGACGGTTCCTCCGCCGGTCTGCGCCGCCGTCCCCGCCACCCGGGACCGCCCGCCCCGGGACCGCCCGCCCCGGGACCGCCGCGCGGGCGGGCGTTGCGCCGCACCACCGGATCGAGCGCGCTCCGCGGGAGGCGGCGCGCGGCGTCACGACCGTGGTCCTGTCCAACGGCACCCGGGACCTGCCCCCGCCCGCTCCCCGCAACCTCGGCCCCTCCCGCCCGCCGACCCGCGCCGCCGTGCGCGGTGCGGGGCGCCTCGTCGACGAACCGCGCGTCGACGGGCCGGGTCCGTACCGGACCGGGAACGCCGTTCGTGCCGGGCCGGTCACGCCGTGACCGCTTCACCCCGAGACATCGCAAACCCACGTACAGGAGGTTGGCCTGTGAGCACCGTCGCGTTCCTCAACATCGGCATGCACGGGCACGTCAATCCGACCCTGCCGGTCGTGTCCGAGCTGGTCAAACGCGGCCACAAGGTCACCTATCACATCTGGCCGTCCTTCCGGGCGGCGATCGAGAACACCGGCGCCGAGGTGCGCCTCTACTCCGGCGGCGCCCCACCGCTGCCCGACCCGGTCACCCCGCTCACCCTGCTGGAGGCCCTCGCCGGCACCGCGGTACGGCTGCTGCCGACCGTCCTCGCCGAACTGCGCGACATCGGCCCCGACCTGATCGTCCACGACAACACCTGTCCGTGGGGCGCCGTCGCCGCCCGCGAACTCGGTGTGCCCGCCGTGTCGTCGTTCACCACGTTCGCGTACAACCGGCAGGTGCCCAGCCCCACCAGCGCCTCCTGGGACCTGCTGACGCAGGTGACGGCGAAGCCCCGTCACCTGCAGGGCTATGTGCGCAACCGCCGGGAGCTGCACCGGCGCTTCGACACGCACGACGTGCCCCTGGTCGACCTGTCGGGCATCCGCCAGCACCTCAACCTCGTCTACACCTCACGGGCGTTCCAGCCCGACGCCGAGGACTTCGACACGTCCTACCGCTTCGTCGGCCCCAGCATCGGCGCCCGCCCGGATGATCCGACGTTCCCCCTTGACGGGTTGCGCGACCCCGTGCTGTACGCCTCCCTCGGCACGGTGTTCGACGCCACGCCCGGACTGCTGCGCACCTTCGCCACCGCGCTCGCCCCGCTCGGCGGCACCGTCGTCCTGTCCACCGGGAAGGCCGATCCCGCCGTACTCGGGCCGCTGCCGGACAACGTGATCGCCCGCCGCTTCGTACCGCAGACGCGAGTCCTGGAACGTACGGCGCTGCTGGTCACCCACGGTGGGATGAACAGTGTGAACGAGGCGCTGTACGCCGGCATCCCGATGCTGGTGATCCCGCAGGGCGCCGACCAGCCGCTGGTCGCCGGGCGCGTCGTCGAACTCGGCGCCGGCCTGTCCATGCGCACCCAGGACGTCTCCGAACAGTCCGTACGCGCCCTGGCCCGGCGCCTGCTGGAGGAACCTCGGTTCAGGAAGGCCGCGGCGGCCATGCGCGAGGCCCAGCGCGAGCCGGGCGGATTCCGCCGCGCAGCCGACGAACTGGAGCAGTACCTGCGTACGGCGGCCCGGGTCCCGCGGGCCGGGGGCGACGGAGCACGGCATGGCTGAGACCATGTCCACGTCCGTCGTCGTCCTGCTCCTGCTCGCCGGGCTGTCGGAGGCGGCCGGGCGCATCATGCCGCTGCTGGTGAGCCGGCCCGGGGCGGCCCGCAGGAACGTCGTCGGTCTCATGCTGACCGGCGCGGTCGTCGAGGGCGCGGTGTTCGCGCTGTGGCCGCTGACCGCACAGACGGCCGCCGAACTGTTGGCGTCCGCACCGCCGTCGAAGGACCTGGTGTGGACCCCCGGCCTCCTCGCCCCGCTGCTGTTCACCGCCGTCCTCGCCTTTCCGCTGCTCGGCCCCTTCCTCCATCTGCTGCTCTGCGTGGGCGTCGGCGCCGGCCTGTCCGGCCCGCTGGCCGAGGTCACCGGGCTGGGCTGGTGGACCTCCGCCTGCTGCGTGGCCGTGGCCGGGGCGGTGCTCGGCGGTGCCGTGGAGGGCGTGCGGCGACTGGTCGTGCGCCTCGGCGCCACCGCGCCGCCGGAGGTGCTCGCATGAACCACTTCCTGCTCTGGACCGCGGCGCTGGGCCCGGCACTGCTCGCCGAGGGCCTGCTGGCCCGGTACGAGGTACTGGCCTACGGCGCGGGCTGGCGCAAGCCCCTCACCGCGCTCCCGGAGGGCGTGCCCCATGCCCGCGGCGCGGCCCCCGACGACCCCCCGCAGGCCTACGTCGTCTATCTGGACGGCATCGGCAAACGCCGCGTGCGCGACAGCCGGGACGGCGGCCAGCTGGTGCAGGCCGTACTCGCCCGGGCGCCGGAGCTGCGGGTCCTGGGACAGATCCAGCCCTACTCGCCGCTCGCCGACCCGCTGGCCGACCGCCCCGTGTGGGCGTGGCTGCGCCGTCGCATCGGGCTGCTGCTGTTCCTGCACAACGTGATGCAGATCTTCGTGGCCGCGGACCGCCGCTACCGGCCCCTGTACAACCGGGCCGTCGGCACGCAGATCGCCACACAGCTCCAGCTGGCCGGCTACCGGCCCGGCAGCGGCATACCCGTGGTGCTGCTCAGCTACAGCGGGGGAGCCCAGGTCGCCACCGGCGCGGTCGACCGGCTGCGCGCGCAGCTCGGGGCGCCCCTGGTGCTCATCCTGTTCGGGGCCTTCCACAACGGGGCCAACGACCTGACGAACGCCGCGCACGTGCATCTGCTGACCAGCGCGTACGACCGCGTCGAGCGGGTCGGCACCTGGCTGTTCCCCCAGCGCTGGCCGGTCCTGCGCGGCAGCGCCTGGAACCGGGCCGTGCGCGCCGGAAAGATCACCGTCCACCGGCTCGAACCCGCCACGCACGTCGGACCGCGCAGCTACATCAGCCCGAGCACCCTCCTGCCGGACGGCCGCAGCCACCTCGACCGCACCACCGACACCGTGCTCGCCATCGTGCGCGCCGACCGCGGTGCCACCGCGGTGGACCCGCCGGTGTGAGCGGCGCAGCGGTGCGGGGCGGCTCTTCTCGCCCCGCACCGCTCATGCGTGCGCCGGGTCCGCGATCAGCCCAGGTCGCCCTCTAGGGCGGCCGCCTCCAGGATCGCCTTGACCGCGGTCAGATAGCGGGCCGTGTCCGCGCCGTCCACCATAGGGTGGTCGTACGACAGTGACAGGTACGCCATGTCGCGGATGCCGAGGCCCTGGCCGCCGTCCTCCGTCGTGACGACCGAGGGCCGCTTGACGACGGCCCCGGTGCCCAGGATCGCGACCTGTCCGGGCGGCACGACGACCGTGTCGAACAGCGCGCCGCGCGAACCGGTGTTGGAGATCGTGAACGTCGCGCCCGACACGTCGTCCGGCGTGAGACGACCACTGCGGGCCCGGCCGGCCAGTTCGGCGGTGGCCCGGGCGATACCGGCGATGCTCAGATCGCCCGCACCCTTGATGACCGGAGTCATCAGCCCCTTCTCGGTGTCCACCGCGATGCCGACGTTCTCCCGGTCGAAGTACGTGATGGTGCCCTCGCCCTCGTTGATACGGGCGTTGACGGCGGGATGCGCCTTCAGGGCCTGGGCGGCGGCCTTGACGAAGAAGGGCATGGGCGACAGCTTGACTCCCTCCCGGGCGAGGACGTCCGCCCCGGCCCGCTCCCGCAGCCGCAGCAGGGCGGTCACGTCGCCCTCGACCACGGAGGTCAGCTGCGCCTGTTCCCGCAGCGCCTTCTTGAGGTTCTCCCCGATGATCCGGCGGATCCGGCTCATCGCGACCGTCTGCCCTCGCAGGTCCGTGGCGTCCGGGCCGGCGACGGGGGTGGGAGCCGGGGTGGGAGCGGGTACGGATGCCGGCACCGCGGCGGGCACCGCGGCGGGCGCGGGGACGGGTGCCGGCACCGACGGCGCAACCGGTGCCGGAGGAGACGGTGCCGGGGCAGGCGGTGCCGGGGTGGGCACGGGAGTCGCCACGGGCGCCGGCGCCGACGCCGACGGCGGCGCGGGTTCCGGCGCGGCGACGGCGGCGGGCGGCGCCTCGGGGGCCGGAGGGACCACCGGCGCGGCCGCGCTTGGTGCGTCGATGACCGCGACCTCCGCCCCGATGTCCACGGTCTCGTCCTCGCCGGCCAGGATGCTGGTCAGGATGCCGGAGACGGGGAGGGGATCTCGGTGTCGACCTTGTCGGTGGAGATCTCCAGGAGGGGTTCGTCGGCCTCGACGGTGTCGCCGACCTGCTTGAGACAGCGGGTGACCGTCCCCTCGGTGCCCCTCTCACCGAGGGGACGGCACGGTTACGGAAAACGCCATGACGTCGGCTGCTCCTAATCCGTAGTTAAGGACGTTCCGACGGGGCGGCCCGGCACCCCTCGTCCTCGGCCACGGCCCGCACCGGGCCGACGCGGGTCACCCCTGCCACCCGTAGCGCTCGCGGGCCTCGGCCACCGTCTCCGCGTCCACCTCGCCCAGCCGGGCGAGCTGGTCCAGGGCGGCCACGACGATGGACTGCGCGTCCACCCGGAAGTACCGGCGCACCGCGTCCCGGGTGTCCGACAGGCCGAAGCCGTCCGTGCCCAGGGACGAGTAGTCCTGCTCGGCCCACTGACTGATCTGGTCGGGCACCTGTCGCATCCAGTCGCTGAGCCAGCACCGGCCCGCGCGCACCCGAGAGGGCGCTGGTCACGTACGGTGTGCGACCCTGACGTTCTGACGGCCCGGCTGCGCTCCTTGGCCCTGGACGACGCGGACCTGCGTCCCCACGTCATCCAGGAGACCTGCGCTCGGACGCGGAACTGGTGGAAGACTCGGACCTCTCCTCCCTCAGCAGCCCTGGAGCACACGTACGGCTACCTGATCACCGCCGTCCTGCACCTGCTCCCGTCGACCCCGGGCACCGCGGAAGCGCACACCTGGCTCCGGCGCACCGCCGTGCTCGCACTGGGCGGCGGTGCGGGGGTCGTTGCGCCAGGATGCCTGGTAGGCGAGGTCGCTCAGGAGGGCGGCGCCCATGTCGTGATCGGCACCGGCGTGAGCACTGTGGCTGTCGCCGGCACTGCCGGGCCGGACCCACGACCTCACAGCCGCCCGCACCCACAAGATCCTCCGGATCTGCGCCCGTCAGGGCGTCCCGATCCTTGCCGACTTGGCCTACATCGGTGCGGGCGAATGGGTCACCACCGCCAAGCGCCGCCCGCCAGGCGGTGAACTCACCCTCACCGAGCGGACCGGGAACCGGGCCCTGTCCGCGGCCCGGGCACCCGTCGAACGAGGCATGGCACGGCTGAAGTCCTGGCAGATCTTCCGCAGATCCCGCATCAGTCCCAACCGCATGAGCGTCATCACAAAGGCCGTCCTCGCCCTGGAGAAGCAACGCTGAAAACGCTCAGTGGACCACCGGCTGCGCGGCGGCCTGGTAGGTGCGGCGCAGGAAGCGGATGAGGGCCTTGTTCTCGAACTGGACCACCGAGCAGCCCTGCGGGGAGTGGAACTCGACCACGGCCTGCACCCGCCCGCACGGCCACACCCGCACCTCGCCGCTTCCGGCGGGCGCGCGCAGGCCCTGTTCCAGCAGCGCGCGGGAGAAGGTCCACTCGCGGGAACGGGACGCGCGGCCGCCCTTGCCGGGCACGGCGACGCACACCATCGAGGGGTCGAGCTCGGGGTCGTAGCGCAGGACGACGGGTATCGCTCCGCCGTCGTCCTCGTCGGCGAGGTCCCCGTCCGTCAGGATGTGGGCGGGTGCGTACTGTTCGACTACGGACATGGGGTCGCCCCTTACGCTCTGCCACCTTTGTTGAAGCTGCGGGTCCACCCCCATTCCAATGTCCCATATTTCCCGGCTCACGCTCTGTGAGCCGGATATCACATGTGAGATCGGCCTTTACATCAGCCTTTACCTCGCTCTTGCGAACGAGTTGCAACTGGTCTCTATCATCGAACCGTGCATGTACCTGACGGATTCATCAACGCCCCGACCTCCGCCGTGACCGGAGTCGTCGCCGCGGGCGCCATCGCGGTAAGCCTGCGCGGTGCGCGCCGGGAACTGGACGAGCGGACGGCGCCGCTGGCCGGGCTGGTCGCCGCGTTCATCTTCGCGGTGCAGATGCTGAACTTCCCGGTCGCGGCCGGGACCAGCGGCCATCTGCTCGGCGGCGCGCTGGCCGCGATCCTCGTCGGGCCCTGCACCGGCGTGCTGTGTGTCTCCGTCGTCCTGCTCATGCAGGGCATCCTGTTCGCCGACGGCGGTCTGACCGCGCTCGGCGTGAACATCACCGACATGGCGATCGTCACCACGGTCGTCGCCTACGCCCTGTTCCGGGGCCTGGTGAAGGTGCTGCCGCGCACCCGCCGCTCGGTCACCGTCGCGTCCTTCGTCGCCGCGCTCGTCTCCGTCCCGGCCGCCGCCCTCGCCTTCACGCTCCTGTACTGGATCGGCGGCACCACCGACGTCTCCATCGGCAAGGTCGCCACCGCGATGATCGGCGTGCACGTGCTGATCGGCATCGGCGAGGCCGCGATCACCGCGCTGACCGTCGGCGCCGTCATCGCCGTACGCCCGGACCTGGTGTACGGGGCACGCGGGCTCCGGCAGCGGCTCAAGCTGCGGGTGAACGGCGAGCTGGTCGACGCACCCTCCGGGGCCGCACCGGCGCCCGCACCCGTCGCCGCCCGTTCGCACCGCAAGGTGTGGATCACCGGCCTCGTCGCCTCCCTGGTCCTGGCCGGCTTCGTCAGCTTCTACGCCTCCGCCGACCCCGACGGCCTGGAGAAGGTCGCCTCCGACAAGGGCATCGACAAGAAGGCCGAGGAGCACGCCGCCGCCGACTCCCCGCTCGCCGACTACGGCGTCAAGGACATCACCGACGCCCGGGTCTCCGGCGGCCTCGCGGGCGTGATCGGTGTCGGCGTCACCGTCGTCGCGGGCAGCGCCGTGTTCTGGACGGTACGCAGGCGCCGCAGCGACGACACCTCCCCGACCAGCACCGAAACGACCGTCTGACGTGGGTGCGGGGCACGCGCACCGGCTCTACCGGCACGGCCACTCCCCCGTGCACGGTCTGCCGCCGCACACCAAACTCGCCGCGACCTTCGCCTTCGTGGTCGTCGTGGTGTCCACGCCGCGCGAGGCGATGTGGGCCTTCGGCCTGTACGCGCTGCTGCTCGCGACGGTGGCGTACGCGGCCCGGGTCCCGGCGTCCTTCCTGCTCAAGCGGCTGCTGATCGAGGTGCCGTTCGTGGCGTTCGCGGTGCTCATGCCGTTCGTGGCGGAGGGCGAGCGGGTCGGCGTGCTCGGCCTGTCCCTGAGCGTCAACGGCCTGTGGGGCGCCTGGAACGTCCTGGCCAAGGGCACCCTGGGCGTCGCCGCTTCCGTGCTCCTCGCCTCCACCACCGAGCTGCGGGAACTGCTCCTCGGTCTCCAGCGGCTGAGGCTGCCGCCGCTGCTGGTGCAGATCGCCTCGTTCATGATCCGGTACGGCGACGTGATCGCGGACGAGATGCGGCGCATGCGGATCGCCCGGGAGTCCCGCGGCTTCGAGGCGAAGGGCGTACGGCACTGGGGCGTGCTCGCCAAGTCCGCGGGGGCGCTGTTCATCCGCTCCTACGAGCGCGGCGAACGCGTCCACCTGGCCATGGTCAGCCGCGGGTACGCCGGTTCGATGCCGGTGATCGACGAGGTGACCGCGTCCCGGGCGCAGTGGTCGTACGCGCTGGCCCTCCCGTGTGCGGCGCTCGTCGTGTGTCTGCTGGGATGGACGCTATGACAGCCAACCCGGCCTCCCTCGACGTCTCCGGTCTCGCCTTCGCCTACCCCGACGGGCACCAGGCCCTGTTCGGCGTGGACTTCTCCGTCGCGCGCGGCGAACGGGTCGCGCTGCTCGGGCCGAACGGCGCGGGCAAGACGACGCTCGTGCTGCACCTCAACGGCATCCTGACCGGCGGAACCGGCACGGTCACGGTGGCCGGGCTGCCGGTCGACAAGCGGAACATGGCCGAGATCAGGCGCCGGGTCGGCATCGTCTTCCAGGACCCCGACGACCAGCTGTTCATGCCGACCGTGCGCGAGGACGTGGCGTTCGGACCGGCGGCGGCCGGGGTGAAGGGGGCGGAACTGGAGGCGTGCGTGGAGCGGGCGCTCACGCTGGTCGGCATGGCGGAGTTCAAGGACCGGCCGCCGCACCACCTCTCCTTCGGCCAGCGGCGCCGGGTGGCGGTGGCGACCGTGCTCGCCATGGAGCCGGAGATCCTGGTCCTGGACGAGCCCTCGTCCAACCTCGACCCGGCCTCCCGCCGCGAGCTCGCCGACATCCTGCGCTCCCTGGACGTCACGGTCCTGATGGTCACCCACGACCTGCCCTACGCCCTGGAGCTGTGCCCCCGTGCCCTGATCCTCAGCGACGGCGTGATCGCGGCGGACGGACCGACCTCGGCGCTGCTCTCCGACGACGACCTGATGCGCGCCCACCGCCTGGAGCTGCCCTTCGGCTTCGACCCGCGGTCGGTGCCGGCGAGCGGGTGAGGAATCGCGGACGGTCGGTGGCGGTTGCACCCACTGTCACGGGCGAGCGAGAGGGACGCGGGAAAGTGGATGGGGACGTGAACGCGGACGTGGACGTGCACGGCACGGTGGCCGAGGGCTTCGAGCCGGTGAGGGACGCGTTCGTACGGAACTTCACCGCGCTCGGCGAGCGGGGCGCGGCCGTCGCCGTCTACCGGGACGGGCGCAAGGTCGTCGACCTGTGGGGCGGCACCAGGAACGTCGACGACACGGCCGGTACCGAACCGTGGCGCCGGGGCACCGCGCAGGTGGTCCGCTCGGCGACCAAGGGCGTCGCCGCCGCCGTACCGCTGCTGCTGCACCGGCGCGGGGAGCTGGACCTGGACGCGCCGGTGGGCGAGTACTGGCCGGAGTTCAAGGCGCACGGCAAGGAGCGGGTGCTGGTCCGGCATGTGCTGAACCACCGGGCCGGGCTGCCGGTCCTGGACCGTCCGCTCACCCCCGAGGACGCCCTCGACCCGCTCAAGGGTCCCGCGGCCCTCGCCGGCCAGGCGCCCGTGTGGGAGCCGGGCACCGACCACGGCTACCACGCGCTGACCTACGGCTGGCTGCTGAACGAGCTGGTCCGCCGGGTGACGGGCGGGCGGGGCGCCGGGCAGTGGATCGCGGACGAGATCGCCGGGCCGCTGGGCCTGGACCTGTGGGTGGGGCTGCCCGCGGCGGAGGAGACGGCCGGACGGGCCGGACGCGTCGGCCCCCTCCCGGACCCCGAGCCGTCCGGGACCGGTCCGTCGGGCAACGGCCCGCGGCTGCGCCCCAAGCGCTCGGTCACCGAGGCCTACGAGAACCCGGACTCCCTCACCCGCCGCGCCTTCGCCGCGATCACCCCGTTCCCCGACCAGAACGACCCGGTGTACCGCGCCTCCGCGCTCCCGGCCGCCAACGGCATCGCGACGGCCGACGGCCTGGCCCGCTTCTATGCGGCCCTGATCGGCGAGGTCGACGGCGTGACGCGCGGCCTGCGGCTGTTCGACGCGGCGACCATGGAGCTGGCCCGCGCCGAGGAGTCCGCCGGACCCGACCGGATCCTGGTCGTGGGCACCCGGTTCGGCCTCGGCTTCATGCTGCACGGCAGCGCGTCCCCGTTCCTGGCCCCCGGCTCCTTCGGCCACCCGGGCCGCGGCGGCTCCCTGGGCTTCGCCGACCCGGAGGCCGGCGTCGCCCTGGGCTACGTCACCAACGGCTTCCGCAAGACCGTGACGGCGGACCCCCGGGCGCAGGCGCTGGTACGGGCGGTCCGCGCGTCGCTCGCGCAGGGCCCGTCCTAGAGGCGGGCACCGGCCGGTTCAGACGTGGATGGGGTGCGAGACACGGCCCGACGCCGCGTCGATCTCGTCGTGGGCCTTGGTGAGCAGCTGCATCGCCAGCTCGTTCAACGCGCGTGCGCCCGCGACCTCCTCACCGACCCGTGGCTGCTGGGAGTCGACCCGGTGCCGGCTGGCGTGGCCGTGCGCGCGGACCTCGGTGCCGTCGGGGAGCCGCACCATCGCGACCGCCCGCGTGTGCTGGTCGTCCTCCACGAACTCCAGCTCGACATGCCATCCCACTGTGGTGTGCATCATGACGATCACCTCCGGAACACCTCCTTCCAGGGTGCGCCTCGCGACGGCCGTGCGCACCATCCCGGCGCTCGCGGCTATCCGGTGTGCAGCATCAGCCCGATCCCGACGACCAGCAGGCCCGCCGCCGCGATCCGGGGCGCGCCGAACCGCTCCTTGAAGAACACGGCCCCTATCGCGGCGCCGACCAGAATGGACGACTCGCGCAGGGCGGCGATGGGCGCGAGTTCGGCGCGGGTCTGCGCCCACAGCACCAGGGCGTAGGCGGTGACGGACAGGGCCGCGCCGACCAGTCCGAGACCGGCCTGCGGCCGCAGCAGCGCCCACGCCCCGGAGCGGTGCCGGTACAGGAATCAGGCCGGCAGGACCGTCCCCTGCACCGCCATCAGCCAGGCGATGTAGCCGAGCGAGGACCCGGAGGCGCGTACGCCGAGGCCGTCGACGACCGTGTACGCCGCGATGGTCACGCCGGTCGCCAGGGCGGCGCCGATGGCCGCCCAGTCGGGCCGGCGTCCGCGCAGCCCCCACAGGGCGACGCCGGTCAGTCCCGCGCAGGAGACCAGGATGCCCGCGGCCGCCCAGCCGTCCGGCACCTCGTGGGCGAAGACCGCGGCGAGGACGGTCACCAGCAGCGGCGCGCTGCCGCGGGCGATCGGGTAGGCCTGACCGAAGTCGCCCAGCCGGAAGGAGCGCATCAGCAGGGCGTAGTACGCGACGTGGACGGCGGCGGAGGCCAGGAGGTACGGCCACGCCCCGGCCGCCGGGAACGCCGTGAACGGCAGCAGCGCGAGGCCGATGAGCAGCCCGCCGCCGGAGATCAGGGCGAACCCGGTCAGCTTGTCGGTGATCCGGTGGGCGATGGCGTTCCAGCTGGCGTGGGTGACCGCCGCGAGCAGGACCGCGGCGGTGACCAGCGGGGTCACGCGGAGCGCTCGCGCACGTCCACGAGGGTGGCGCCGGCGGTGGCGACGAGGTCCTTGGGCTCCATCGGGAAGACGGCGTACGGGGTGCCGGCGGCGGCCCAGACGACGTCGTGGGCGAGCAGCGACCGGTCGGCGAGCACCCGGGTCCTGGTCCGGTGCCCGAAGGGCGGCACCCCGCCGATCGCGTACCCGGTGGTCTCCCGTACGACGTCGGCCTTGGCCCGGGTGACCTTCTGGGCGCCGAGTTCCTCACGGACCCGGTCCAGGTCGACCCGGGAGGCGCCGTCCATGAGGACGAGTACGGGCACGCCGTCCGCGGCGAAGATGAGCGACTTGCAGATCTGGCTCAGCTCGCAGCCGATGGCGGCGGCGGCCTCGGTGGCGGTGCGGGTGGCCTCCGGGAAGCGCCGGGCCCGTCCGGCCAGGTCGCCGAGGCCCAGTTCGCCGAGGGCGGCGGCGAAGCGCGGGTGGGCCGCGGAGGCGGCGGCGGAGTCAAAGGCGTCGTCGGTCGTCGTCATGGACCGCACCGTAGCGGTACGTGTAGCCCGCAGGCGACCGGGTTGCGGGGCCGTCGGGTCCCCC
Organism: Streptomyces sp. NPDC042336; assembly: GCF_055581985.1. Taxonomy (NCBI): domain Bacteria; kingdom Bacillati; phylum Actinomycetota; class Actinomycetes; order Kitasatosporales; family Streptomycetaceae; genus Streptomyces; species Streptomyces sp. NPDC042336. Next base: position 179,875 of record NZ_JBVJEA010000005.1, read on the forward strand.
GGAACGGAGGAAGCCGGTGAGGGCAGCCCCGTCCCCACGGAACCCTCACCGGCTGGTCTGTGCCGTCCTCCTGTCAGAGGCCGCGGCGGCTGGTCAGGTGCGCACCAGCTTCCGCTCCTCGTCGGGGTCGGCGCCCCGCTCGGCGGCCGTGCGCAGGCCCTCGCCCTCGACGTCCACGTTGGGCAGCGCGCGGTCCAGCCACTTCGGCAGCCACCAGGCCTTCTTGCCGAGCAGGGCGAGGACCGCCGGGACGATGGCCATGCGGACCACGAACGCGTCGAAGAAGACGGCGATCGCGAGGCCGAAGCCGATCATCTTGACCATGGACTCGCTGGAGCCGATGAAGCCCGCGAAGACCGCCATCATGATCACCGCGGCGGCGGTGACGACCCGGGCGCCGTGCTTGAAGCCGGTGACGACGGCCTGGTGGGGCTTCTCGCCGTGGACGTAGGCCTCCCTCATGCGGGTGACCAGGAAGACCTCGTAGTCCATGGCCAGGCCGAAGACCACGCCGACCATGAAGATCGGCATCATCGACATGACCGGACCGGTCTCCTCCACGCCCATCAGGCCGGACAGCCAGCCCCACTGGAAGACCGCGACGACCGCGCCGAGCGCCGCCATGACGGAGAGCAGGAAGCCGAGAGCCGCCTTCAGCGGGACCAGGATCGAGCGGAAGACCACGATGAGGAGGAGGAAGGCCAGGCCGACGACCAGGACCAGGTAGGGCACCAGCGCGTCGTTGAGCTTCTGGCTGACGTCGATGTTCATCGCCGTCGAGCCGGTGACCAGGGTCTCGGCACCGGTCTTGGCCTCGATGTCGCCGCCCGCGTCGCGGATGGCGTGCACCAGGTCCTCGGTCTGCACGGAGGACGGCTTGGAGTCCGGGACCACGGTGATCGTCGCGGTGTCGCCGCCCTTGTTGGGCGCGGGCGGGGTCACCGCCACGACGCCGTCGAGGTCCTTGATCTGCTTCTCGACGTCGGTGAAGGCGTCCTTCGGGGCGTCGCTGCCCTTGGCGTCCACGACGACCATCAGGGGGCCGTTGAAGCCGGGGCCGAAGCCCTCCGACAGCAGGTCGTAGGCGCGGCGCTGGGTCGTGGACGTCGGCTGGGAGCCGTCGTCGGGCAGGCCCAGCTCCAGGGAGGCCGCGGGGACCGCGGCGGCGCCGAGGCCGATGACGCCCAGGAGGAGGACGGCGAGGGGGCGGCGGACGACGAAGCTCGCCCAGCGGGTGCCCAGGTTGGCCTTCGGCTGCCCGGCCGGCTGGTCCGGCTTCGGCTCGCCCTTGCGGGAGCGGCCCAGCAGCTTGCCCTTCGCCCCAGCGGGCTTGACCCGGCGACCGGCGTAGCCGAGCAGCGCGGGGATCATAGTCAGCGCGATCAGGACCGCGATGGCGACGGTGCCGGCCGCCGCGATGCCCATCTTGGTGAGCATCGGGATGTTGACGACCGCGAGGCCCACCAGGGCGATGACGACGGTGAGTCCGGCGAAGACGACCGCGGAGCCCGCGGTGCCGACCGCCCGTCCGGCGGCCTCCTCGCGTTCGCGCCCCTCGGCGAGTTCGGCGCGGTAGCGGGAGACGATGAACAGGGCGTAGTCGATGCCGACCGCGAGGCCGATCATCATGGCCAGGATCGAGGTGGTCGAGCCCAGTTCGAGCGCGCTCGCCAGCGCGGTGATCGAGGAGACGCCGATGCCCACGCCGATCAGGGCGGTGAGCAGCGGCAGCCCGGCCGCGACCAGGGAGCCGAAGGTGATGACCAGGACGACGGCGGCGACCGCGATGCCGATGACCTCGGTGGCGCCGGTCTCCGGGACGGCCTGGAGCGCGTCACCGCCGATCTCGACGGTCAGCCCGGCGTCGCGCGCCTGCTGGGCGGCGTCCTCCAGGGCGTCCTTGGTGGACTCCTCCAGCTCCATGCCGGAGACGTCGTACTTCACCGAGGCGTAGGCGATCGTGCCGTCCTTGCTGACGGCGTTGCCCGTGTAGGGGTCGGCGACCGAGGCGACCTCGGAGCCGTCCGCCAGTTCGTCGACGGCCTTCTCGACGGTCGCCTTGTTGCCGGCGTCCGTCATCTTCTCGCCGGAGGGCGCCTTGAAGACGACCCGTGCGGTCGCCCCGTCGGCGCTCGCTCCGGGGAAGCGCTGTTCCAGCAGGTCGAAGGCCTTCTGGGCCTCCGTTCCGGGGATGGAGAAGGAGGAGTTGCCGGCGGGCGGGGCGCTGGCGGCGCCGACGCCGGCGAGCGTCAGCAGGGCCACCCAGATCAGGGCGACGAAATGCCGTCGGCGAAAGGCGAGCCGGCCGAGTTTGTAGAGGAACGTGGCCACGGGGGCGTACTCCCGGTCAGGTCGTGGATCTTCAGGGCAGGGGTGATCGGCCCGACGACGTGAGCGGTTACGTCAGGTGGGGCTCAGATGGGGCTCAGAGGTTGCGTGGGGAGGTCAGTGGGTGGAGACGCCGAGGGCGGGGAGGATCACGGCGTCGACGTAGGAGGCGAGGAACGCCCGGGTCGGCGGCTGGTCGTCCAGCAGCGTGCGGGTGGCGAAACCACCGACCATCATGTGCACGAGGAAGTCCAGCGCCGGGCAGTCCGCTCTGATCTCACCGCGGTCGACGGCGCGTTGCAGCACACGCTGGAACTCGGCCATCTCCGGTTCGATGAGCTGTTCCCGGAACGCCTGGCGGAGGTCCGGGTTCTGGTGCAGCGCCATGGCGACGCCCCGCATCAGCGCGGAGTTCTGTTCCATGGTGCAGTCGTCCTCGCGCACCATGAGGGCGTGCAGGTCACCGCGGAGCGAGCCGGTGTCGACGTCGCCGATCTTGCCCGGCTTGTTGTGCCGCATGGCCTTGACGACCAGCTCCGGCTTGCCGCCCCACTGGCGGTAGAGCGTCGCCTTGCTGGACCGGGTGCGAGCGGCCACGGCGTCCATGGTGAGGGCGTCGTAGCCGACTTCGCGGAGCAGGTCGAGCACGGCCTCGTACAGCTCGGCCTCGCGCTCGGGAGTGATCCGGCTGCGGCGCGCGGTGGCGGTCTCCGTCATCTCGCTCACTCCTCTCCGTTCCGGTCGACCGGTCCACTCGACTGGAACGACACCGTTTCGTACATGACGAATGTACCCCACCGCCTAGCGAAACGAAACGGTTTCGTACGTGGTGTGGGTCACGGTTGTCGGCACCGTATAAGTTGCCGGTACCCGGCACCCGGAAAAGCATGGGGCGGGTGAGTTATCTGCGCCTTCCGCACCTCAGTGGCGACCAGCTGTGCTTCGTGGCCGAGGACGACCTCTGGCTCGCGTCCCTCGACGGTCCGGGGCGGGCCTGGCGGCTCACCGTCGACCGTACCAAGGCCGGGCCCCCGCGCTTCTCCCCCGACGGCCGCCACATCGCGTACACCAGCTGGCGCACTCTGGTGCCGGAGGTCCATCTGGTGCCGGTGGACGGCGGTCCCGGACGGCAGCTCACCCACTGGGGCGGCTTCGACACCCGGGTCTGCGGCTGGTCGCCGCCCGATCCCGACGGCACCACCGCCGTCCTCGCCGTCGCCTCGCACGGAGAGCCCTTCTCGCACCTCACCTGGGCCTACAAGGTCGCCCCCGACGGGGACCCCGGCCGCAAGCTGCCCTGGGGCCCGGTCACCGACATCCAGGCCGCCGACCTCGACGGTGAGCGCAGAACGCTCCTGCTCACCGGCACCCCGCCGCACGAGCCGGCCGCCTGGAAGCGCTACCGGGGCGGCGCCACGGGCCGACTCTGGCTGCACGGCGAGCGGCTCCTGCCCGATCTCGGCGGACACCTCGCCGCCCCGATGTTCGTCGGCGACCGGATCGCCTTCCTCTCCGACCACGAGGGCGTCGGCAACCTCTACTCCTGCGCCCACGACGGCACCGGTCTGCGCCGCCACACCGACCACGACGCGTTCTACGCCCGCAACGCCTCCAGCGACGGCACCCGGGTGGTGTACCAGTGCGCGGGCGACCTGTGGATCGTGGACGACCTCGCGCCCGGCTCGGCGCCGCGCAAGCTCGACGTACGGCTGAGCGGCCCGCGCGCGGGACGGCGTACGTACCAGGTACCCGCCACCCAGCACGTGGGCGGCGTCTCCGTCGACGAGACGGGCCGCGCGAGCGCCGTCGTCGTACGCGGCAGCCTGTACTGGCTCACCCACCGCGACGGCCCGGCCCGCACCATCGCGGACACCCCCGGAGTACGGGTACGGCTGCCGGAGATGCTCGGGGAGAGCGGACGGATCGCGTACGTGACGGACGCGGAGGGCGAGGACGCCGTCGAGATCTCCTACCTGCCCCGGGCGACCGGCGGCCGCGCTCCCCGGCGGCTGGCCTCCGGACGCCTCGGCCGGGTCCTGGAGCTGGTCTCGGACCCGGCCGGCGACCGGCTCGCCGTCGCCTCGCACGACGGACGCCTGCTGATCCTCGACGTCACCGAGCCGGACACGGAGGTGACGCTGACCCTGGACGCGGTGGACGCCGGGTATCCGGCGGACCCGGGGGAAGCGGGCGCGGCGGAGACGGCGGCCGGGACGGACACCGGCACGGCGGGAGACGGCGGGGCTGACGGCGGCACGACCCGCGGCACGGCGGAAGGCGACCCCTCGGACGGCACCACCCCGGGAAGCGACCCCGCAGCCGGCGACAGCGCGACCGGCGGCACCGCCACGCCGGGCGGCACCGCCACCCCCGGAACCGCCGGAGGCCAGGTCACCGAGTTGATCCGCTCCGTCAACGGACCCGTGCGCGACCTGGCCTTCTCCCCCGACGGGGCCTGGCTCACCTGGTCGCACCCGGGCATCGGACGCAGCCTGCGGCAGATCAAGATGGCCCGGATCGACGGACCGGAGGGCACCCTCGTCGTCGACGTCACCAACGGCCGCTTCGAGGACGAGAACCCGGTGTTCACCCGGGACGGCCGCTACCTCGCCTTCCTGTCCTGGCGCGGCTTCGACCCGGTGTACGACGTGCACACCGGCGACCTGTCCTTCCCGCTGGGCTGCCGCCCCTACCTGGTGCCGCTGTCCTCCGCGACCCCCTCCCCCTTCGCCCTCAACCCCGAGGGCCGCCCCGCGGCCGGCGGTCTGGACCCGCTGGAGGACGAGACCGGCGAGGGCGGCGCGGTGACCGTCGAGGTCGAAGGACTGGAGAACCGGGTGACACCGTTCCCGGTCACCGCCTCCAAGTACTCGGCGCTGGAGCCGGTCGCGGGCGGCGGCCTGGTCTGGCTGCGCTGGCCGATCTCGGGCGCGCTCGGCGAGACCTTCGCCAATCCGGCCGACCCGAGCGAGCGGCCCACCCTGGAACACTTCAACCTGGCCAAGGCGAAGAAGTCCGAACTGGTCGACCACCTCGACTGGTTCCGGGTCAGCGGCGACGGCAGCCGCCTGGTCGTGCTCGACGAGGGCGACCTGCGCGCCGTACCGGCGACCGAGGTCGGCGACGGCGACTCGACCACCTGGATCGACCTGCGCCGCATCCTGCACGAGGTCGATCCGGCCGCCGAGTGGCGCCAGGCGTACGACGAGGCGGGGCGCCTGATCCGCGCCTACTTCTGGGACCCCGACATGTGCGGCATCGACTGGGACGCGGTCCTCGACCAGTACCGCCCGCTGCTCGAACGGGTCGCCTCCCCCGACGAGTTCGCCGACCTGCTGCGCGAGGTGCTCGGCGAGCTGGGCACCTCGCACGCCTATGTCGTCGCCGCCCGGCGCAACGAGGGCCCGGCGCACTACCAGCGCTGGCAGGGCCTGCTGGGCGCCAACTTCGCCTGCCGGGACGGACAATGGGTCGTCCTGCGGATTCTGCCGGGCGACTCCTCCGACTCCAAGGCCCGTTCCCCGCTGGCCGGCACGGGCATCCGCGACGGGGCGGTGCTGACCCACGTCGACGGCCGCCCGGTCGACCCGGTCCTCGGACCGTCCCCGCTGCTGGCGGGCGCGGGCGGTACGACGGTGGAGCTGACCTTCTCCCCCGCCGAGGGCTGCCGGGGGCCCTCCCGCCGGGTCGCCGTGGTACCGCTCGTCGACGAACGCCCCCTGCGCTACCAGGACTGGGTGGCCAAGCGCCGCGAGGTGGTACGGGAGCTGAGCGGCGGCCGGTGCGGCTACCTGCACATCCCCGACATGGGCGGCTCCGGCTGGGCGCAGTTCAACCGCGACCTGCGCATGGAGGTGTCCCGGCCCGCGCTCATCGTGGACGTGCGCGGCAACGCGGGCGGGCACATCAGCGAGCTGGTCATCGAGAAGCTGACCCGGACCATCCTGGGCTGGGACCTCACCCGGGACGCCCAGCCGGTGTCGTACACCTCCAACGCCCCGCGCGGTCCGGTGGTCGCGGTCGCCGACGAGGCGACGTCCTCCGACGGCGACATGATCACGGCCGCGTTCAAGCTGCTGCGCCTCGGCCCGGTGGTCGGGCAGCGCACCTGGGGCGGCGTGGTCGGCATGACCGGCCGGCACCGGCTCGGCGACGGCTCGGTGATCACGGTGCCGATGAACGCGGCCTGGTTCGACGCCTACGGCTGGTCCGTGGAGAACTACGGCGTCGCCCCCGACGTCGAGGCGCTGCGCTCACCCCTGGACTGGGCCGAGGGCCGCTACCCGGTGCTCGACGAGGCGGTGCGGCTGGCGCTGGAGCTGCTGGAGACCAACCCGCCTGCCACGCCGCCCGGTTATGACGCCGTACCGGACCGGTCCCGTCCGCCGCTGCCGCCGCGGGAGTAGAAGCCTCCGCGAAGCCTCGGGTGGCACGGGAAAGGGCGCCCACCCGCAACAGCCGGGGGCGCCCTCTCACTTCAGCGGCAGCGCGTCAGGCGTCGAAGCTGTCCTGCAGCCGCTCGTCCTCGTCGCGGCGGCGCGAGGAGGACGGGTTCTGGTGCTCCGACTCGCGGCGACGCGCGGCCGGGTCCGTCTCGTCCTCGTCGCGGCGGCGGTCGCGGTTCTGGAACTGGTCCCGCGCCTGCTCGGCCCGCTGCTTGCCCTGCTGCTGCATGCGCTCGGCCTTGTCCTGGAACTGGTCCTTCATACCCATGTGGGTTCACTCCTGTGGTGATCGGGCCCGACCGGATCGGCCGGGCGCTCGATCAGATTCACACGAGCGGTGACCGTGCGCATGTCGATCACTTACGGACCGTAGTCGCCCTGGTGGGACGCTGTTCGTCGGCCGCTCCACCGGCGCCGACCAGACCGATCCGCCGGCCGTTCAGCCGGTCTCCGAAGCGCCGCATCTCGCGCTGTCCGACGGTGCCGATGACGGCCGGCAGGTAGCCGCGCACGCCCTGCATGCCGCGCAGCCACCACTGCCCGTAGACGTGCGCGGAGCGGCGCTCGACGCCCTCCACCAGCCGGTCGACCGCCGGGCCGAGCGGATAGGTCTTGTTCGACGGCCAGGGCAGCCGCTGCCGCAACTCCCGCATGACGTCGTCCTGGTCGGCGCCGCGCACCATGTCGGTGTCGGTCCAGGACAGGTAGCCGACGCCGACCTTCACGCCCCGGTGCCCGACCTCGCCGCGCAGGCTGTGCGCGTACGCCTCGACGCCGGACTTGGAGGCGCAGTAGGCGCTCATCATCGGGGCGGGGGTGAGGGCGGCCAGCGAGGCGATCTGGAGCAGGTAGCCGCGGCTCTCCAGCAGCGCGGGCAGGAAGGCGCGGGCGGTGACGGCCGAGCCGATCAGGTTGACCTCGATGACCCGCCGCCAGGACTCCGGGTCGGAGTCGACGAAGGGACCGCCGGTGGCCACACCCGCGTTGGCGACGACGATGTCGACCTTCCCGAACCGCTCCTCGACCTCCGCCGCCACCCGGGCCATCGCCTCGTGGTCGGTGACGTCGGCGTGCCAGTGGTCGCTGTCGCTGTGCAACCGGGCGGAGACCTGCTTGAGTTCGTCCGGCTCCAGGCCGACCAGCGCCACCTTCACCCCGCGCGCGGACAGCTTGCGGGCCATCAGCTCCCCGACGCCCCGCGCGGCCCCGGTGACGACGGCGACCCGCCCTTCCAGACTCACCCTGCTCATGCGCTCTCCTCGGCGTGTACGGCACGCTCACCGCGTGCGCTGGGTATGTAGGTGGCCGTGAGGGCCCGTATCTTCCCGCTGACCAGCTCCGGGGCCTCCACCGGCGTCATGTGGCCGAGGCCCGGGAGTTCGGTGAGGCCCACGCAGTCGGGCAGCGCTGCGGCCAGCGCGCGGGCCTGCACGGGCGGCGTCAGCCGGTCCGCCGTACCGACCACGATCTCCACCGGCATGCGCAACTCCCGGACTCCGTGGTCGAGGTCGAGCAGGTCGAGCACCTGGGACCAGCCGTGCCGCACCCGGCTGGGACAGGCGTGCACGATCCGGGCGCAGGCCTCGACCATGTGCGGGCCCGAACCAGGGCCCATCGTCCCGTACTTGAGGATCCGCCGGGCGAGCGGTGTGACGGGCCCGAGCGGCGCCCGGGAGCCGAGGATGCGCCGGGTCAGCCAGGTGCGTACCCGGCCCGCCCGCATCGGGACCACGGTGGCGGACGCCACCAGCCGTGCGCTGCCCGTGCTGCACAGCAGGACGGCGGCCGCGTGCTCGCGTACCGCGGGCCGGGTCGCCGCGGCCATCAGCGTCATCCCGCCCATGGAGTGCCCCGCGATCACGGCCCGCTCGCCCGGCGCGAGGGTGGCCTCCAGGACGGCTTCGAGGTCGTCGGCGAGCGGCTCGGTGCCGTACGCCGGATTCGCCGGGCTGCGTCCGTGGCCGCGCTGGTCGTAGGCGATGACGCGGTGGTCGGCGGCCAGTTCGCGGATCTGCGCCGCCCAGAAGGCGGTGGAGCAGCACCAGCCGTGCGCGAGGACGACCGCGGGCGCGTTCTCGGGTCCGTGCACCTCCACGTGTATCCGGGCGCCGTCGGCGGCGGTGACGGTCAGCTCGCGGGCGGGCGCGGGCGGCGCGTAGGGCCCGTCGGCGACGTGGAGCAGGCGGCTCACGCGCTCACCTCCGCGTCCGCGTCGACGGCCTTCGCCGTGGTCTTCGCGGGGGCCGGGCGCAGCACCTCGTACTCCGCGAGGTCCACGCGCCGTGTCTCCCGCCGGAACTCGGCGGTGGTGCCGGGCCAGACGGTGGTGTTGCGGCCGCTCGCGTCCAGGTACCAGCTGGTGCAGCCGCCGGTGTTCCACACCGTGCGCTTCATGCGCTCCTGCACCCGGTGGTTCCAGTTGCGCACGGCGGCGGGGCGCGGGTCGAGGGCGGTGCGGCCGCCGAGGACGTTCAACTGGCGCAGGTAGTCCGCCATGTAGTTCAGCTGCGACTCGATCATCAGGATCATGGACGAGTTCCCGAGGCCGGTGTTGGGCCCGATGACCGTCATGAAGTTGGGGAAGCCGGCCGCCGTGCCGCCGCGCAGCCCCTCCATGCCGCCCTTCCAGGTCTCGGCCAGCGTCCGCCCGTCCGCGCCCACGACGCGCTCGGCGATGGGCATGTCGGTGACGTGGAAACCGGTGCCGAAGATGATCGCGTCGGCCTCGGCCTCGGTGCCGTCGGCGGCGACGAGGGTGGACCCGCGCACCTCGCTGAGCCCGCTCGCGACCACGTCGACGTTGGGCCGGGCGAGCGCCGGATAGTAGGTGCTCGACAGCAGGATCCGCTTGCAGCCGATGCGGTAGTCGGGGGTGAGCTTGGCGCGCAGGGCCGGGTCCTTGATGGCGGCGCCCATGTTGCGCTTGGCGATCTGCTCGACGAAGCCCAGCTCGTTGGGGTGCTTGGTGAATGCCTGCACCTGGAGTTCCCGGATGCCCCACGCCAGCCCGCGGCGCAGCTTGGTGGTGGCGGGCACCGCCCGGTGCAGGGCCCGCTCGACGCCGCTGATGGCCCGGTCCATGCGGGGCATCACCCAGGCCGGGGTGCGCTGGAAGAGGGTGAGCCGGCCCGCCTTCGGCTGGATGGACGGCACGATCTGGATGGCGGAGGCACCGGTGCCGATCATGGCGACGCGCTTGCCGGTGAGGTCGTAGTCGTGGTCCCAGCGGGCGGAGTGGAAGACCTTGCCGGGGAAGGAGTCGAGCCCCGGGATGTCCGGGACCTTGGGGTCGGACAGCGGCCCGGTCGCGGAGACGACGACGTCGGCGGTGAGCGTGCCGCGCACGGTCTCGATCTCCCACCGCAGCTGCTCGGTGTCCCACGCCATCCGCTTCACCTCCGAGTCGAAGCGGAGGTGGGGGCGCAGCCCGAAGGTGTCGGTGACGTGCTCCAGGTAGGCGCGGATGTGCTCCTGCCCGGAGAAGGTGCGCGGCCACTCGGGGTTGGGCGCGAAGGAGAAGGAGTACAGGTGGGAGGGCACGTCGCAGGCGCAGCCGGGGTAGCTGTTGTCCCGCCAGGTGCCGCCGACGCTGCCGGACCGCTCCAGTACGACGAAGTCGGTGATCCCTTCGCGTCGCAGCCGCACGGCGGCCCCCAGCCCGCCGAAACCGGACCCGATCACCGCCACCCGTACGTGTTCGTGAACCTGCTCGTGCTCGGCCATCTGGGAGCCTCCACGCTTGCCTGGACCGTCTGGAACCTGGAACCGTCTGGAACCGTGCCAGTGAACACTGGCGCAATGGGAGCGTAGAGCAGCTCCGTACTCATGGGTAGGGGGCGGACGGAGGAAAGTTACCCGCGGTACGCCATAAGGTCGTGGATGTGACCGAGAAGCGCGAATACCGCATGGAGGAACTGGCCCGGCTGGCCGGCATCACGGTGCGCACCGTGCGCTTCTACCGCGAACGCAAACTGATCCCGCCACCCCGCCGCGAGGGCCGCATCGCCTGGTACGACGACCACCACCTGGCCCGGCTGCGCACCATCGCGGCGCTGCTGGACCGCGGCCACACCCTGAACGGCATCGCGGAACTGGCCGACGCCTTCGACCACGGCCGCGACGTCGGCGACCTGCTCGGCCTCGGCGAGCCCACCGAGGAGACCCCGGTCCGCCTCACCCCCGAGGAACTCGCCGCCCGCTTCGAGGGCGAGGTCACCCCGGAGAACCTGGCCGCCGCGATGGAGCTGGGCTACCTCGGCACCGACGGCGACGAACTGGTCCACATCAGCCACCGCCTGCTGGAGGTCTCCTCCGCGCTGGTCCGCGAGGGCATCCCGCTCGGCGAGGTCCTCCAGGCCGGCGCCCGCGTCCGTGAGCACGCCGACGCCCTCGCCGAACTCTTCGCCGGCCTGATCCTGCGCCACGCCCCCGAACCGGAACTCCACCGCCTGCGCCCGCTGGCCCGCAGCGTGGTGGAGGCGGAACTGTCACTGGCCCTGGACCGGCGGATGCGGAAGGGGCCGGAGTAGATCTCCGCCCCGGCCGTCAGGGGCCGTAGACCACCGTCACCGGCGCGTGGTCGGACCAGCGTTCGGCGTGCGTGGCGGCCCGCTCGACGTAGCCCTTGAGGGCCCTGGCGGCCAGCCCGGGGGTGGAGAGGTGGTAGTCGATGCGCCATCCCGCGTCATTGTCGAAAGCCCGCCCGCGGTACGACCACCACGAGTACGGCCCCTCGACGTCCGGGTGCAGCGCGCGCAGGACGTCCACGTACCCGCCCTCCGCCGGGTCGAGGACGCGGCTGAGCCACTCGCGCTCCTCCGGCAGGAACCCGGAGTTCTTCTTGTTGGCGCGCCAGTTCTTCAGGTCGGCCTCGCGGTGGGCGATGTTCCAGTCGCCGCAGACGACGACCTCGCGCCCCTCGGCGGCGGCGCGCTCCCGCAGCTCCTTGAGGTAGGCGAGGAACTCGCCCATGAAGCGGACCTTCTCGTCCTGGCGCCCGGTGCCGACCTCGCCGGAGGGCAGGTAGAGCGAGGCGACCGTCACACCGGGCAGGTCGGCCTCGACGTAGCGGCCGCTGGTGTCGAACTCCGTCGAGCCGAAACCGACGCGGACGGCGTCGGGCTCACGGCGTGTGTAGAGCGAGACACCGGCCCGGCCCTTGGCGGCGGCGGGCGCGTGCGTCACGTGCCAGCCCTCGGGCGTACGGACGTGTTCGGGCAGTTGGCCCGCTTCGGCCCGCACCTCCTGGAGGCACAGCACATCGGCGGAGGTGTCGGCGAGCCACTCCACGAAGCCCTTCTTCGCGGCGGCGCGCAGACCGTTCACGTTCACGGAGGTCACGGTGAGCACCAGGGCACGATACCGGCACACTGGACGGTGTCCCGCTCCGGATACGCATCGATATACGGTAGGAAGCATGAACATACGCCGGGTCCCCTTCGACCACCCCGACGCCGTGAAGCTCAACGACGAGGTCCAGGCCGAGTACGACGTCCGCTACGGCGACGGCGGCGACGCCACGCACCTGGACCCCTCGGACTTCGCGCCGCCGAACGGCCAGTACCTGATCGCGTACGACGAGAACGACGTCCCGGTCGCCTCCGGCGGCTGGCGCAGCCAGGACGCCAACGACGAGGGCAACCTCGACGGGGACGCCGAGCTCAAGCGGATGTTCGTGATCGAGCAGATGCGCGGGCGCGGGCTGGCCCGCCGCATCCTGGCCGCACTGGAGGAGGACGCCCGCGCGGCGGGCCGGGCCCGGATGGTGCTGGAGACCGGCACGAAGCAGCCGGAGGCCGTGGCCCTGTACACGTCCAGCGGCTACGAGCCGTGCGCGAAGTTCGGCTACTACCGCTTCCACGAGGACAGCCTCTGCTACGCGAAGGCGCTCCAGGTCCCGTAGGACGGGAAACAGCGAAGGTCCCGCCCGATCGTGAGATCGGACGGGACCTTCGTCAATGTGCGTGGACCTGAGGGGATTTGAACCCCTGGCCCCCTCGATGCGAACGAGGTGCGCTACCGGACTGCGCCACAGGCCCTTGCAACGAGTGAAACTCTAGCACCCCGCCCGGCCTGCTCAAAAATCGCTTCTACTCGTTGGCCGCGCGGGGGCGGTCGCCGTCGTCGTACTGGTCGAAGAGCGGTGTGCGGCCCCGCTCCCTGGCCCGGCGGGCCGACGCGGCGCGGCGGGCGTCGCTGCGGCCCGGGGCCTCCGGACGCTCCTCGGCCTGCGCGGCCGGACGCTCGTCGGCACCGGCGGCCGGACGCTCCCGGTCCGCAGCGGGGGCCTGGGCGGCGTCCTCCCGGTCGGGCGCGACGGCACTGGAGCGGGCCGAACTCCACGCGTCCGGCGCCCCGAGGTCCACGTCGGGCGTGGCGCGGGGGGCGACTGGAGCGGTCACGTAGGTGGGCAGGGGCACCGGGACCGGGTCCCAGCTGTCGCCCTGCGGGCGCCCTCGGCGTTCGCGCTGCTGGTCGACCCACTCGGCGTGGTCGGTCTGCTCGACCAGCGCCCGCCGGTCCGCGGCCAGCGCCGACATTCCGGCGCCGGGCTCCGCGTCGGGCCCCTCGTCCGGCTCCTCGGTGTCGAGGTCGCCGACGGTGCCGGGGGCGGAGGGGACGGGCCCGCGCCGACGCGGGCGGGGGTCGCGGTCCCGCAGGCGCTGTGCGGCGGCCTCCGCCTGGCGCCGGTCCATCTGGAAGGCGAAGCGACGGCGCTCCTGTGCGCGCAGGTGGGCGATGTAGGCGCTGAGCAGCACCGCGGGCACTCCGGGCGCCCACAGGAACGCGAGTCCGCCGACCGCCGCGACGACCGTGCCGAGCGTGAAGGCCAGGAACAGCATCACGGTCGTACGCCGACGGCGTGCCAGCACCTTGCTGCGCCGGGCCCGTGCCGCGGCCTCCGGCGAGACGGGCGCGCGCCGGGCCTGCGGCACCCGTGCCCGCGCCGGTGCCGCGCCGGTGCCGGTGGACTCGGCGGGTTCCGGGGACTGCCCGGGTCTCGGGCTGCGCTCGGGTACGCCCGGCTGCGGGCGCGCCGTCTCGGGCCGCTCCGCCGTCTGCCGCGGCAGGCCCGGCCGGGTGTGCCGTCGGGTCCTGGACACGGCGAAGGCCCGGACGTCCACCGAGTCGGTGACGGCGTCCGGGGCGTCGGCGTCGGGCTCCGCCTCGTCGGCGGAGCGCGACCGCAGGTCCTTGGCGTACCGGCGCTCCATGCCCGCCCGTCCGGACAGGAGCCGGATGGCGGTGCTGAAGCGTTCCGTCGGACGGGCCTCGTTCAGCTCGTCCTGCCTACGGAGCCACATCGGCACCAAGTAGGCGGCCCAGGCCCCGACGATGACTGCGTAGATGAGGCCGCTGCTGCTCACGCCTCACACGGTAGAGGGGTTTGCGTGAGGCCATCCGCCAATTGAGCCGGTGTGTCGCACGATCTGGCTGATATTTCGAACTTTTCTTGTGATCGATCCGATCAGCCGACTGCCAGGACCGCGAAATTATCCGCTTCCGGATGGTCGCGACTCGATCAATTTCGAACGTTTATTCAATTCCCAGGGTTGCCGGCGTTGCCGCTGGAGCCGGTGGAGCCGCTGTTCCCGGCGTTCGGTGTACTGCGCTGCCGTGACCGGTGCCATCGCCGCAGGAGCCCCTCGGGGACCTCTTCCGCGGTGAGCGCGAAGACGAGGTGGTCCCGCCAGGCTCCGTCGATGTGCAGATATCGCGGCCTGAGACCTTCCTCACGGAATCCGAGTTTCTCCACGACGCGGCGGCTGGGCGCGTTCTCGGGGCGAATACAGACCTCGACCCGATGCAGTCCGACGGTGCGGAAACAGTGGTCCACGGCCATCGCCACGGCCGTCGGCATCACGCCGCGGCCGGCCACCGCCTCGTCCACCCAGTAACCGACGTGGCCGGAGCACATCGAGCCCCAGGTGATGCCGGCCACCGTCAACTGGCCGACCAGCCGCCCCTGGTACTCGATGACGAACGGCAGCATCCGGCCCGCGTGGGCCTCCGACCTCAGGTGCCGCACCATCTGGCGGTAGGTCGGCCGGTGCGCGATCGGGCCGCCGGGTCCGGGCGGCGGAATGGTGGCCTCCCACGGGCGCAGCCAGTCCCGGTTGCGCCGGTTGACCTCGCGCCAGGTCCGCTGGTCGCGCAGCCTTATCGGCCTCAGGACGATGTCGCCGTCCCTCAGCTCGACGGGCCATGACGGGCTGTTCAGCTCGCACCCCCACCGCTGGCGGGTCTCGGGTGGTCGCCGCCGCGGAGCTGGTCCACGGCGTGCTTCAGCAGCGGCTCCAGCACGGCGAGGCCGTCCTTCACCCCGCCGGAGGAGCCCGGCAGGTTGACGATCAGCGTCCCGCCGGCCACTCCGGCCAGCCCCCTGGAGAGCACCGCGGTCGGCACCTTGTCCCGGCCGTACGCCCGGATCGCCTCCGCGATGCCCGGCACCTCGTAGTCGATCACCGCCCGGGTCGCCTCGGGGGTGCGGTCGGTGGGCGAGATGCCGGTGCCGCCGGTGGTGACGATCACGTCGTAGTCCGCGTCGGCGCCCGCGCGGAGGGCGGCTTCCACGGGGTCGCCGTCGGGGACGACCCGGGGGCCGTCGACGGCGAAGCCGAACCGGCGCAGCCCCTCGGCGATCAGCGGTCCGCCCTTGTCCTCGTAGACACCGGCGGCGGCCCGGTTGGACGCCGTGACTACCAGGGCGGCGTACGGGCCCGGCAGGGCGCCGCCCCCGGAGTCGTCCGGCGTCATGACCGGTTCCAGTCGCCGGACTTGCCGCCCGTCTTCTGCTCCACCCGCACGTCCGTGATGACCGCTCCCTTGTCGACCGCCTTGACCATGTCGACCACGGTGAGCGCGGCGACGGAGACCGCGGTGAGCGCCTCCATCTCGACGCCCGTGCGATCCGTCGTCTTCACCGTGGCGGTGATCTCCACGGCGTCGTCCGTGACCGACAGGTCCAGTTTCACACCGGAGACCGACAACGGGTGACACAAGGGGATCAGGTCGGGAGTGCGTTTGGCGCCCATGATGCCGGCGATCCGGGCGGTGGCCAGGGCGTCGCCCTTCGGCACACCCTCGCCGCGCAGCAGCTCGACGACGCGGGGCGCGACGAGGACGCGCCCACTGGCGCGCGCGGTGCGCGCGGTCACGTCCTTGCCGGACACGTCGACCATCCGGGCGGCGCCCGCCTCGTCGATGTGCGTCAGCCGGCCTTGCGGGTCCTGTCCGCTCCTGGGCGGTCGGTCCTGCGTACTCATGCTTGTGTGGCGCTCCCGGTCCTGGCCCGGCGCGGTGCGGTGCGTGGGCCTGCTGTGCGCGACACGGTACCGCCATCGGGGCCCGGTCAGCCGAGCAGGACCACCTCGACCTCGGTGCCGGGCTCGACGGACTCGGTGTCCTCGGGGACGACGATCAGCGCGTTCGCGTGCGCGAGGGCGGCGACGAGGTGGGAGCCGGAGCCGCCGACCGGGGTGACCGATCCGTCGGCGTGGCTGCCCCGCAGGAACTGGCGGCGGCCCTTCGGCGAGGTCAGTGCCTTGCCGGCGGCCAGGGACGCGGTGACCGTCGGACGGTGGACGTCGGGCAGGCCCATGAGGGTGCGGATCGCCGGGCGCACGAACAGCTCGAAGGAGACGTACGACGACACCGGGTTGCCTGGCAGGGCGAGCAGCGGGGTGTGGTCGGGGCCGATCGAGCCGAAGCCCTGGGGCTTGCCGGGCTGCATGGCGAGCTTGCGGAAGTCCACGCCGCCACCCGGCTCGTCCTCGTCGCCGACGTGCGCCAGCGCCTCCTTGACCACGTCGTACGCCCCGACGCTCACGCCGCCGGTGGTGACCATCAGGTCGGCGCGCACCAGTTGGTCCTCGATGGTGGACCGCAGGGTCTCGGCGTCGTCGGCGACCGCGCCCACGCGGTAGGCGATGGCTCCGGCGTCGCGGGCGGCCGCGGTGAGGGCGAAGCTGTTGGAGTCGTAGATCTGACCGGACGCCAGCTGCTCGTCGGGCTGGACCAGTTCGCTGCCGGTGGAGAGCACCACCACGCGCGGGCGCGGGCGCACCCGTACGGTGCCCCGGCCGATCGCGGCGAGCAGGCCGATCTGCGGCGGGCCGAGGACCGTACCGGCCGTGAGGGCGCGGTCGCCGGAGCGGACGTCGCTGCCCTGCGCGCGCACGTGCGCGCGCGCCTCGGCCGGCCGGTACACGTGGACGTGGCCCTCGGCGCCCTCCGGGGCCAGGCTGCGGGCCCGCATGCCGGCCACCGGGCCCTCGCCGAGCCCGCCGTCGGTCCACTCCACGGGGATGACGGCCTCGGCGCCGGGCGGGAGCGGTGCTCCGGTCATGATCCGGGCGGCCTGGCCGGGGCCCACGGCGACCGGGTCGGTCTGGCCGGCGGCGACGTCCCCGACGACCTCCAGGACGGCGGGGAACTCCTCGCTGGCGCCCGCGACGTCGGTGACCCGCACCGCGTACCCGTCCATGGAGCTGTTGTCGAACGGCGGCAGGGACAGCGGCACCGTGATGTCGTCGACCAGGACGCACCCCTGGGCGTCGAGCAGGTTCAGCTCGATGGGGTCCAGGGGGCGGACGGTGGCGAGGACGTCGTCCAAGTGCTCCTGGACCGACCACAGCCGGTCCGGGCCGGAACCGGCCGTGGCGGCGTGGTCGTGTCCCGTTTCACGGTGCGCGCTGCTGCTCAACGTCCTTGCATCTCCTCGGCCACGTAACTGCGAAGCCAGGTCCGGAAGTCCGGGCCCAGGTCTTCACGTTCGCATGCGAGTCTGACAATGGCACGCAGGTAGTCGCCGCGGTCGCCGGTGTCATAGCGGCGGCCCTTGAAGACGACGCCGTGCACCGGGCCGCCCACTGACTCGTCCTCGGCGAGCTGCTGGAGGGCGTCGGTCAGCTGGATCTCGCCGCCGCGGCCGGGCTCGGTCTTGCGGAGTATGTCGAAGATGTGCGGGTCGAGGACGTAACGGCCGATGATGGCGTAGTTGGACGGGGCGTCGGCCGGGTCCGGCTTCTCGACCAGTCCCCCGACCTTCACGACGTCGCTGTCCGCGGTGCTCTCCACGGCCGCGCAGCCGTAGAGGTGGATCTGCTCCGGCGCGACCTCCATGAGGGCGATCACACTGCCGCCGTACTGCTCCTGGACGTCGATCATGCGCTGGAGCAGCGGGTCGCGCGGGTCGATGAGGTCGTCGCCGAGCAGGACCGCGAAGGGCTCGTGGCCGACGTGCGGGGCGGCGCACAGCACGGCGTGGCCGAGGCCCTTGGGGTCGCCCTGGCGGACGTAGTGCATCATCGCGAGGTCGCTGGATTCCTGGACCTTGGCCAGGCGCCCCGCGTCGCCCTTCTTCTGGAGGGCGGACTCCAGTTCGTAGTTGCGGTCGAAGTGGTCCTCCAGGGGGCGCTTGTTGCGGCCCGTGACCATGAGGACGTCGCCGAGGCCCGCGGCCACGGCCTCTTCGACCACGTACTGGATCGCCGGCTTGTCGACGACCGGCAGCATCTCCTTGGGAGTGGCCTTGGTGGCCGGCAGGAACCGGGTACCGAGACCGGCTGCTGGGATGACAGCCTTGCTGATCCTGGGGTGGGACTGAGTCATGCGCGCCACCATATCCGGTGCCTATAGGGAGAATCTGTGACTCGGGATCATAGGCGCTCATATGAGCGCATTAGCGCGGTACGGGAGTCACCGATGTCTCATCTCGGCCCTGTGGGCGAACCTGACAAGCGGACGTTGCGGCGGGATTTCCTCGCGGCGAGGAACAGGCTGACGCCGGACGACGTGCGGGAAGCCGCCGAGGCGCTGGCCGGGCGGGCGCTCGGGCTGCCGGAGGTGGCGGGGGCGCGCGCCGTGGCGGCGTACGTCTCCGTGGGCGCCGAGCCGGGCACCCTCGCGCTCCTGGACGCGCTGCGCGCGCGGGGGGTGCGTGTCCTGCTGCCCGCGCTGCTGCCGGACAACGACCTGGACTGGGGCGAGTACACCGGAGCGGGCTCCCTCGCGCGCGTGCGGCACGGCGGGCGGATGGAGCTGTTCGAGCCCGCCGGTGAGCGGCTGGGTCCCGACGCGGTGACGCGGGCGGACGTCGTGCTGCTGCCGGGGGTCGCGGTGGACGGCCGCGGCCTGCGCCTGGGGCGCGGCGGCGGCTCGTACGACCGGGTGCTGGCGCGTCTGGAGGCGGCGGGCGCGCGTCCCGCGCTGCTGGTGATGCTGTACGACCGCGAGGTCGTCGCGCACGTCCCCGCCCAGCCGCACGACCGGCCGGTGGACGCGGTGGTGACGCCGTCGGGGGTGCGCAGGTTCCGCTGACGGGCCCTGCTGACGGGAAACGGCCTCCACGCGCGCGTGGAGGCCGTTCTCGTGCGACGGGTGCGGGGCTACGGCTTGAGCACCAGCGTGTCGCTCGTGCTCTCGTCGACGGCCTTCCTGGAGAAGGACCACGGCAGCAGCTCGCCGTTCGCCCACTTGTCGGTCTGGTCGGTGTAGTGGGCGCTGTAGGCGTGTCCGGAGGCGCCGCTGAGGTTGATCCAGCGGGACTTGTCGAGGTCCCCGAGGTTGACCACCATCCGCATGGACGGCACCCAGATCACCCCGTAGCCGCCGGCCGCGTTCCAGCCGGAGGCGTTGACCGCCGCCTCACCGCCGCTGAGCTTCCAGGGGCCGCGGTTGAGGGCGTACTTCAGGAAGCCGGGGCCCTCGGTGCCCAGGGTCTGGTTCTTCAGGAACAGTCGGTGCAGCCGGCCCCAGTTCCAGCTGTCGATGTCCTTGCCGAGCTTGGCGGTCAGCTCCCAGCGGGCGTCGGTCATGGCGCGCTTGAACAGGTCGTCGCGGTTGTGGTCGGCGCCCTTGCGGGTGCCCGAGGCGGGCGTCGTCCACCAGTCGCTCTTGGGCTTCTCCATCAGCGTGCGGACCACCTCGAACCAGCGGTCGCCGCCGTCCGGCTGCGCCTGGTCGGCGTCGCGCTGGCCGCACTCGCGGACCTTGTCGGTCTCGTCCGCCGGGCCGGTGGTGTTGACCGGGTCGACCCACAGGCACTGGCCCTCGACCCGCAGCTCCTTGGGCAGCTTGTTGCCGAAGGCGAGCTTGAGGATGTTGCGCCAGACCGCGTTGAAGTACGCGGCGGCGGCCGAGTCGGCGTCCTGGGTGTAGTCCCAGCCCTCCAGCAGCTTCTGCGCCTCGCGGACGTCCTTGTCGGCGATGTCGATCTTCAGCAGCTGGGGCACCAGCAGCTTGGCCATCTCGCTGCTGTTGTCCAGCTGCATCTGGCGCATGTCGTCGGTGGAGATCTTGCCGCCGTCCTTGATCTTCTGCTCGATCAGGGAGGTGATGCGCTGGCTGCGGGCGCCGTAGCCCCAGTCCGTGGTGAGCGTGTACGGGTACTCGTCCTTGTCGACGACGGCCTGGTTGGCGGTCACGATGTAGCCGCGGTCCGGGTCGTACTCGTAGGGCAGCTCGTCCTGGTCGATGTACTCGCCGGTCCAGCGGTACTTGGAGCTCCAGCCCGGCGCCGGGACCGAGCCGTCGTGGTCCTCGGCGCGCACCGGGATCCGGCCGGGCAGCGTGTAGCCGATGTGCTCGCTGTCGGCGTAGACCAGGTTCTGCGAGGGCACGTCGAACAGGGTGGCGGCCTCGCGGAAGTCGTCCCAGTTCTGCGCCCGGTCGATCGCGAAGACGGCGTCCATGGTGGTGCCCGCCTCAAGCGCCGTCCAGCGCAGGGCGACGCCGTAGCCGTCGCCGCGGTCGGGGGCGGAGCTGTCGACGGTGGCCTTCTTGCCGGTCTTCACCAGTTCGTCGTCGCGGTCGGAGAGCAGCGGTCCGTTGTTGGTCTCGCGGACGACGATCTTCTTCGCGTCGCCGCCGGCGACCTTGATGGTCTCCTCGCGCGTCTCGAAGGGGACCACCTTGCCGTCGTACTGGTAGCCCTCGCCGGTGATCTTCTCCAGGTAGAGGTCGGTGACGTCGGCGCCGGAGTTGGTCAGGCCCCAGGCGATCTCCTGGTTGTGGCCGATGACCACGCCGGGCATGCCCGCGAAGGTGTAGCCGGCCACGTCGTAGCGGCACTTGTCGGAGACGGTGCGGCAGTGCAGGCCCATCTGGTACCAGACGGACGGCAGGGACGGCGACAGGTGCGGGTCGTTGGCCAGCAGCGGCTTGCCGGTGATGGTGTGCTTGCCGGAGACGACCCACGAGTTGGAGCCGATGCCGTCGCCGTTGACACCGACGGCGGTGGGGACGTCGTCCAGGACGTCCTGGAGGCCGGCCAGTTGTCCCTGGAGAGCGTTGCCGGAGCCGGCTCCCGTGCCGGTACCCGTGCCCGTGCCAGTACCCGTGCCCGTGCCAGTACCCGTGCCAGTACCCGTGCCCGTGCCAGTACCCGTGCCTGTGCCGGTACCGGTGCCCGTGCCGGTACCGGTGCCCGTGCCAGTGCCGCTGCCGTCGCCGCCGCTCGACGCACCGCCGTCGCCGCCGTCGAACGTCTGTGTCAGCTCGTCGTACTGGCCCTCCTGGACGATCGCCTTGTTGCGGTCGTACGGGTAGGCCGGGTAGAGGTCGGCGATCTGCTTGGGGCCGAGGCGGCTGGTCATCAGCGCGCGGTCGACCTCGTCCTGCATGTTGCCGCGCAGGTCCCAGGCCATCGCCTTCAGCCAGGCCACCGAGTCGACCGGGGTCCACTCCTGGGGCTTGTAGTCGTTGGTGAACCCGAGGGCCGCGTACTCCAGGGAGATGTCCGCGCCGTCCTTGCCCTTCAGGTAGGCGTTGACGCCCTTGGAGTACGCCTGGAGGTACTTCTTGGTGGAGTCCGAGAGCTTCTCGTCGTACTCCTTCTTCGCCACCCGGTGCCAGCCCATGGTGCGCAGGAACTCGTCGTTGTCGATCTGGCTCTTGCCGAACATCTCCGACAGGCGCCCGGCGGTCATGTGCCGGCGCACGTCCATCTCGTAGAACCGGTCCTGGGCCTGGACGTAGCCCTGCGCCATGAACAGGTCCTCCTCGGTGGAGGCGTAGACCTGCGGGATGCCGTACCCGTCGCGCTTGACGTCGACCGGCCCCGATAGGCCGTCCAGCGTGATCGATCCCTTGGTCTGCGGGAAGGACGCGCGGACGGTGCTGACCGACCAGTACGCCCCGTAGGCGAGGCCGCCGATGAGGGCCAGGACCAGCACGAGGACGAGCAGGCGGCCCTTGCGCCCCTTCTTCCTTGCGGACGTGCCGGGCTGCTGACCCGTGGGGGCGGTGGTGGTGGGGGGCATCGCTGTCCTTGCTGTCCTAACACGAGCGGCAGGGGCGGGCTGTGCTTCGTACCGAGGCTGGACGCCGAGCGCTGAGCGCCGAGCGCTGGAGCAACTGTAGGCGCAGGCCCGGCTCCGCCATGACGCGGAGTCGGGTACAGGAACGCACGGGCGTTCGATCTTGCCAAGCCGAGCGTCAAGAAAGCGTCAAGAGTTAGGTAAGGTAACGAAGTAGTTGCCCGCAGAGCATGGCTGATTCGTGTGCCATAGGGATGCGCCGGTGCACGCCTGGCGTGCCGAGCGGGCGCGATCGCCCGCGCTGTGATTCACGCTGTGCGCCAGGGAAGGGAACGGCCGCTGACTGTCCACCACCTCAACCAGCTCCTGCTCGTCTGCTCGCTCGTCCTGCTCATCGCCGTGGCGGCGGTCCGGATCTCCTCGCGCAGCGGGCTCCCCAGCCTGCTCGTCTACCTGGCCATCGGCGTCGCCATGGGCCAGGACGGCATCGGCGACATCAAGTTCGACAACGCCGAACTGGTCCAGGTCATCGGCTACGGCGCCCTCGTCGTGATCCTGGCCGAGGGCGGACTCGGCACGAAGTGGAAGGAGGCGAAACCGGCGCTTCCGGCCGCCTCCGCGCTGGCCCTGGGCGGAGTGGCGGTGAGCGTCGGCGTGACCGCCGCGGGCGCGCACTACCTGACCGGTCTGGAGTGGCGGCAGGCGCTGATCGTCGGAGCCGTGGTCTCCTCCACGGACGCCGCGGCCGTCTTCTCCGTGCTGCGCCGGATTCCGCTGCCCAAGCGGATAACGGGCACGCTGGAAGCCGAGTCCGGCTTCAACGACGCCCCGGTGGTCATCCTCGTCGTCGCCTTCTCCACGGCGGGACCGATCGAGCACTGGTACGTGCTCATCGGCGAGATCGCGCTGGAGCTGGCCATCGGCGCGGCCATCGGACTCGCGGTCGGCTGGCTGGGGTCGTGGGGGCTGAAGCACGTGGCGCTGCCCGCCTCCGGCCTCTACCCCATCGCCGTCATGTCGATCGCCATCGCGGCCTACGCGGCCGGCGCGATGGCCCACGGCAGCGGCTTCCTTGCCGTCTACCTCGCCTCGATGGTCATGGGCAACGCGCGGCTGCCGCACTGGCCCGCCACCCGGGGCTTCGCCGACGGACTCGGCTGGCTCGCCCAGATCGGCATGTTCGTCCTGCTCGGCCTGCTGGTCACCCCGCACGAGCTGGGCGACGACATCCTGCCGGCCCTGGTCATCGGGCTGGTGCTCACCATGGTGGCGCGCCCGCTGAGCGTCGTGCTGTGCCTGGTGCCCTTCCGGGTGCCGTGGCAGGAGCAGGCCCTGATGTCGTGGGCCGGACTGCGCGGCGCGGTGCCCATCATCCTGGCGACGATCCCCATGGTGGAGGGCGTCGCGGGCAGCCACCGCATCTTCAACATCGTCTTCGTCCTGGTCGTCGTCTACACCCTGGTGCAGGGCCCGACGCTGCCGTGGCTGGCCCGCAAGCTGCACCTGGGCAAGGGGGACGAGGCGGCCGACCTCGGCATCGAGTCGGCGCCCCTGGAGCGGCTGCGCGGACATCTGCTGTCCGTGACGATCCCGGAGGGTTCGAGGATGCACGGCGTCGAGGTCAGCGAGCTGCGGCTGCCCACCGGGGCCGCCGTCACCCTCGTGGTCCGCGACGGAACGTCCTTCGTACCGCTGCCGACCACGGGGCTGCGCCGCGGCGACGAACTCCTGGTGGTCGCCACGGACCCCGTCCGGGACGCCGCCGAGGCGCGGCTGCGCGCGGTCGGCCACGGCGGCAAGCTGGCCGGCTGGCTGGGCACCGGAGACACCGAAGACGCCCGCGGCAATCGCAGGTGACCGTATGACGGGTGCTCCCTTTCACAGGCCGCACCCGTCCCGCCCCCTGTACGATGAAGGCCGCACCTGATCGAACCACCTCTGCCTGAAGCAGAGCTGGCGCGACCGTATGGCGGTCGGATCGCCCCCTCATCCACGCGGGCTCCGGCATCTACCGCAGTCCGCGCAAGTGGACAGCTCTCGGCGCTCCCGCACGACGACACCACGAAGCGGGGACGCGCTACCAGGCGGCAGAAAGGCACGGGCCGTGGCATCCACGGTCACCCGTCCGGGATACGGGCAGCTGCTGCGCACCCGCGGCGTCTGGACGTTCCTGCTCCCCGGCTTCGCGGCACGCCAGCCGTTCGCCATGCTCACGCTCTCCATCGTGCTGCTGGTGCAGCACACCACCGGCTCCTACGGCGTCGCCGGCGCCGCCGCGGCCGTCACCGGCGTCTCCATGGCGGTGTTCGCCCCGTACAGCGGCCGGCTCGCCGACCGCTACGGGCAGCGTGCCGTCCTGCTGCCCGGGGTCCTCGTGCACGCGGCGTCCGGCCTGACCCTGACCGCCCTCGCGCTCACGGACGCGCCCCTGTGGGCGCTGTTCCTCGCGGCGGTGCCCACCGGTGCCTCGGTGCCGCAGGTCGGGCCCATGGTGCGGGCACGCTGGGCCGCGCGGCTCGCGGACTCCCCCCTGATGAGCACCGCGGCCGCCTTCGAGTCCGTCACCGACGAGCTGACCTTCGTCCTCGGTCCCCTGCTGGCGACCGCCCTGTGCACCGCCGTCGACCCCGCCGCGGGCCTGGTCACGGAGGCAGCGCTCACGCTGGTGGGCGGACTGCTGTTCGCCGCGCGGAAGAGCACCCAGCCGCGGGTCGGCGGCACCGACGGCGACCACGCGCGCGTGGAGCACGTTTCCGCGCTGCGGGTCCCCGGCGTGCGGGTGCTGATCGTCGCCTTCCTGGGCATCGGTTCCGTCTTCGGCGGCATGCAGGTGTCGCTGGCCGCGTTCACCGAGTCCATCGGCGAGCCCGGCCTGAACGGTGTCCTGTACGGCGTCTTCGCGGCGGGCAACATGATCTCCGGCCTGGCCTGCGGCGCCATCGCCTGGAAGGTGGCCCCGCAGCAGCGCCTCCTGGTCGGCTACGCCGCCCTCGCGCTGACCGCGTCCGGCCTGTGGGCCGCGCACTCGGTGCTCGTCCTTGCGGGTCTCGGCCTGCTGGTCGGCATGTGCGTCGCGCCCGCCATCGTCACCGGCTACACCCTGGTCGAGGGCCTGGTCCCGGCGGGCGCCCGCACCGAGGCCTTCACCTGGCTGACGGGCGCCGTCGCGCTGGGCCAGGCGGCGGCCGTGACCGTCGCCGGACAGCTGGAGGACCGGCTGTGGGGCGGCGCCGGATTCCTGGTGCCGATGGGCGGCACGGTCCTGGCCCTGGCGGTCCTGGTGGCGCTGCGCTCGCGGCTGGCACCCCGGTCCCACGGCCGCACGGTCGCACGTGGTGTCGGTCACCGCGCGCCCGCCGCAGTGGACTGATCCCGAGGAATAGGTCACTATAGACCGTCGTTAGCACTCATCGAGTGAGAGTGCCAGGAGGAAGACAGTGCCGACGTACCAGTACCAGTGCACCGAGTGCGGCGAGGGCCTCGAGGCGGTGCAGAAGTTCACCGACGACGCCCTCACCGAGTGCCCGAACTGCCAGGGCCGCCTGAAGAAGGTGTTCTCCGCGGTCGGCATCGTCTTCAAGGGCTCCGGCTTCTACCGCAACGACAGCCGCGGCAGCTCGTCGAGCAGCTCGCCGGCGTCGTCGTCCTCGAAGGCCGCGTCTTCGTCGTCGTCCTCGGACTCGGGTTCGTCCTCGTCGTCGTCCTCCTCGGGCTCCGGCTCCTCGTCGAGCTCCGGCAGCTCCTCCGCGGGCTCCACCGCCGCGTAGCACCCGGTTCCCACCGCCCGCGCGGGACCCACTTCTTACGGGACCCTGTCGTCGTCCGACGACGGGGTCCTCGGCGTGCCGCGGGGCGGTTAGGGTGCGGGCATGGCGAACAAGGTGACGGCCGGGAACGCGCGGGCCGAGAATGTGCAGGCCGAGATCGGCGTGATCGGCGGCTCCGGGTTCTACTCGTTCCTCGACGACGTCACCGAGGTCCGGGTGGACACCCCGTACGGGCCGCCCAGCGACTCCCTCTTCCTCGGCGAGGTCGCCGGCCGGCGGGTCGCCTTCCTCCCGCGGCACGGTCGCGGCCATCATCTGCCGCCGCACCGGATCAACTATCGCGCCAATCTGTGGGCGCTGCGCTCGGTGGGCGCGCGCCAGGTCTTCGGCCCGTGCGCCGTCGGCGGCCTGCGCCCCGAGTACGGGCCGGGCACGCTGCTGGTGCCGGACCAGTTCGTCGACCGCACGAAGTCGCGCCCGTCGACCTACTTCGACGGGCTGCCGCTGCCCGACGGCACGGTGCCCAACGTGGTGCACGTGTCGCTGGCCGACCCGTACTGCCCCACCGGACGGGCCGCCGCGCTGAAGGCCGCCCGGGGGCAGGACTGGGAACCCGTGGACGGCGGCACCCTGGTCGTGGTCGAGGGGCCCCGCTTCGGGACCCGCGCGGAGTCCCTGTGGCACCGGGCGCAGGGCTGGTCGGTGGTGGGCATGACCGGCCACCCGGAGGCGGCCCTCGCCCGTGAACTGGAGCTCTGCTACACCTCCCTGACCCTCGTGACCGACCTCGACGCCGGTGCGGAGAGCGGTGAGGGTGTCTCGCACGAGGAGGTGCTGCGGGTGTTCGCGGCCAACGTCGACCGGCTGCGGGGCGTGCTGTTCGACGCGGTGGCCGCGCTGCCGGCGGCCGGAGAACGGGACTGCCCGTGCGGGGCGGCACTGGGCGGGATGGATCCGGGGATCGCGCTGCCGTAGGGGTGCGGAGGGCGGGCCGGAAGCCGGGGAACGCCACGTTCCGGTGAGGGAGTTGTCCACAACCGGTCGGTGGTCCACGGGCTTCCGTGGGACCCGGCGGAAAGCCTCATCGTGGGAGCGCAAGCCGGTCCCTCGTCACAGGTGGTGGTCACCGTGTTCCGTCCCGCCCTGCCCTCTGCTTCCTCGTTCCCGTCTTCCTCGTTCCCTCCCGCCGGGTCTTCGCCGTTCCCTCCCTCGCCGGCTTCGCCGCTTCCGCCCGGCACCGACGCACCGCCCACCTGCGAGGTGCCGCACTTCGCACCGGTGCGGGTGCGCGGCGGCCGCAGTGCCCTGCACCGGCTCCTGGCGCACCGACGGCGTGCCCTGGCCGCCGGGCTCGCCGTCACGGCCGCCGCGCTGGTGGCGGCGGGCCCGCATCCGGGAGCCGGCGGGCAGGACCCGCGGCGGGCCCGCGGCCACCCGGTGGCCGATCCGGTGGGCGAGCGGCACGGCACCCGGCTCGTGGCGGCGCCGGTGCGCATCGCCGACGCGGGCACGGTGCGGCTGCTCAGGCCGGGCGACCGGGTCGACGTCGTGGCGACCGGCGGCGGTGCGGGCGGGCCCTCCGTGCTCGCGCGCGGCGTGCGGGTGACGAAGGTGCCGGAGCCCGTGGCGGATCCGGCGGCGGGCGGGGCCCTGGTCGTCGTCTCGGTGCCGCGCGCCACCGCCCACCGGCTGGTCGGCGCTGGTACCACGGAACGGTTGGCGGTGACTCTGTGCTGAGCCGGTCAAGTCGCTCGTTCGAGGGACCGGATTGGACAGGACGGCCCAACGCTGTCGTAGGTTGCGAGGCGTTTGGTCCCTACACCTGTTCAAGCGAGGAGTGCTCCCACCGTGAGCGAGAAGAACGAGCCGAGTGTCTGGCAGGGCTTCAAGGCCTTCCTGATGCGCGGCAACGTCATCGACCTGGCGGTGGCGGTCGTCATCGGCGCCGCCTTCACCAAGATCGTCAACTCGGTGGTGGAGGGGGTCATCAACCCGCTGGTCGGAGCGTTCGGCACGCAGAGCCTGGACGGCTACAGCTCCTGCCTGAAGGGCCCGTGCACCGGGACCGGCGACAGCGCGACGGGCGTGCGGATCCTGTGGGGCCACGTGCTGGGTGCCACCCTCACGTTCCTGATCACCGCGGCCGTCGTCTACTTCCTGATGGTGCTGCCCATGTCGAAGTACCTGGCCCGGCAGGAGACCCGCCGCAAGGCCAAGGAGAGCGCCGAGGAGGTCATCGAGGTCTCCGAGCTGGAGGTGCTCAAGGAGATCCGCGACGCGCTGGTCGCCCAGCGCGGTTCGGGGCACGACCGCACTTAGCGGCCGCGCGCGCCGTTCACAGGTGGTGGGGCGGCTTCTCGTCGAGGAAGCGCTTCAGGTCGGCCGTGCTGTCGGCCTCGGGCCGCTCGCCCCAGCCGCGGTCGGTGTCGTCCGAGCTCTGCCGGTCCAGCGGGTCGTCGAAGACCAGCGCCGGCCTGGGCGCGCGGGGCTCGGGGTCGGGGGTGCTACTCATGCTCCCAGGGTACGGCTCGCCCCCGTGGACGACGTCCCCCGCGCCCGGTCCGTCCCGGTGGAGGGGGGTCCGTAAGCACATCCACGCCGTCTCTGCTGTGCTGGGAGCCATGATGTCCAGTCCCTCATCCGCAAGCGCGCCCTCCGGGCCGCCGCCCGACGGCCACCCTCCGGTGCGCCGCCTGAAAGCCCGCCACCGGCACGAACCCCACCGCGCCGCCACACCGCTGGAGCTGTTCTTCGACCTCTGCTTCGTCGTCGCCATCGCCCAGGCGGGCGTCCAGCTGGTGCACTCCGTCGCCGAGGGGCATGCCGGCGAGGGCGTCCTCAACTACGCGATGGTCTTCTTCGCCATCTGGTGGGCGTGGATGAACTTCACCTGGTTCGCCTCGGCGTACGACAACGACGACGTCCTCTACCGGGTCGTCACGCTGGTCCAGATCGCGGGGGTGCTGGTCCTGGCGGCCGGGGTCTCCCGGGCCTTCGAGGACCACGACTGGGTGGCCGTCGTCATCGGCTACGTGATCATGCGGGTCGCCATGGCGGCGCAGTGGCTCCGGGCGGGCAGGTCCGCGGCGCCCCCGGAGAGCACCATGGCCCGGAGCTACTCGGCGGGTGTGCTGCTCTGCCAGATCGGCTGGCTGGGTCTGCTGTTCCTGCCGGAGGGCGACCGCGCCTGGCTGTTCCTGGTGATGGTGGTGCTGGAGCTGTGCGTGCCGGCGTTCGCCGAGCGCAAGCACCCGTCGTCCTGGCATCCGCACCACATCGCCGAGCGGTACGGGCTGCTCACGATCATCGTGCTGGGCGAGACCATCGCCGCGGCCACGGTCGCGGTGAAGTCGGGCATCGAGGAGAACGACGCGCTGGGCGAGGTGCTCCCGATCGCGGCGGGCGGACTGCTGATCGTGTTCGCGGCCTGGTGGATCTACTTCGTGGTGCCCGTCCACAGCTATCTGAGGTCCAGCAGACAGTCCTTCCTGTGGGGTTACGGTCACTACCTGGTGTTCGCCTCGGCGGCGGCGATCGGGGCGGGACTGGAGGTGGCGGTGGAGCAGGCCGTGGGCAAGGCGCACCTCTCCACGACGGCGGCGTCCGCCGCGGTGACCGTGCCGACGGCGGTGTTCCTGCTCACGGTGTGGGCGTTGCACGCGCGGCACTTCAAGGTGGGCGTCGCCGAGCAGCTGGTGCTGCCGACGGCCGCGCTCCTGGTGCTCGGCTGCACCTTCCTGGGCGGCGTGGCGGTGCTCGTGGCGGGGATCGTCCTGGCCCTGAGCGTCACGGCCGGGGTGGTCCTGACCGCGTCGCGCACCGGGAGGGAGCGCCGGGAGGAGGCGCCGGCCGCCTGAGACCCGGCCCCGCCGCGCCGCCGGTCCCCGCCGACTCCCGCGCCGCCGGTGGTGGCTGGACGAGACTGGCGGTATGACAGTTGACGCATTGACGGACGTCGCCGGTCTGCTGGTGGGGCATGCGACGCGGGCCGGGGACGGGTGGCTCACGGGGACCACGGTGGTGCTCGCGCCGGAGGGCGGGGCGGTCGCCGGTGTGGACGTGCGCGGCGGCGGCCCCGGCACCAAGGAGACCGACGCCCTCGATCCGCGCAACCTGGTGCAGAAGGTCCAGGCTGTGGTGCTGACCGGCGGCAGCGCCTACGGGCTCGACGCGGCCTCGGGCGTGATGGCCTGGCTGGAGGAGCGCGGGCGCGGGGTGCGGGTCGGACCCGACCCGGCGCACGTGGTGCCGGTGGTGCCCGCGGCCTGCGTCTTCGACCTGGGGCGCGGGGGCGACTTCCGGGCCAGGCCGGACGCGGCCACCGGGTACGCGGCGGCACAGGCGGCGCAGGCGAGCACGCCGGGAGCCGGGGTGGCCGAGGGGTGTGTCGGGGCGGGCACGGGTGCCGTGGTCGGCACGCTGAAGGGCGGCGTGGGCACCGCGAGCACCGTGCTGGACTCGGGGGTCACGGTGGCGGCGCTGGTGGTGGCCAACGCGGCGGGGTCGGCGACGGATCCGGAAACGGGGGTGCTGTACGGGGAGTTGTTCCGCGGCGGGCCGGTGGCGTACCCGGCGCCGGACGTCCACGCGGCCGCGGGGCGGCGGCTGGCCGAGGTCGCGGCGAGGAACGCACCGCCGCCGCTGAACACCACGCTCGCCGTGGTCGCCACCGACGCCGACCTGTCCAAGGCGCAGGCGCAGAAGCTGGCCGGCACCGCGCACGACGGCATCGCGCGTGCCGTACGGCCCGTGCATCTGCTCAGCGACGGGGACACGGTGTTCGCCCTGGCGACCGGCGAGCGCCCGCTCGACGCCGGGCAGCCGCTCGCGCTGAACGAGGTGCTGGCGGCGGGCGCGGACGTGGTGACGCGCGCGATCGTGCGTGCGATCCGGGCCGCCGAGCCGGTGGACG
The DNA here is from genome assembly GCF_055581985.1 of Streptomyces sp. NPDC042336. NCBI lineage: Bacteria > Bacillati > Actinomycetota > Actinomycetes > Kitasatosporales > Streptomycetaceae > Streptomyces > Streptomyces sp. NPDC042336. The sequence continues at coordinate 210,587 of NZ_JBVJEA010000005.1, forward strand.
GTCCGGGCGGGGCCTGGCCGTCGTACGGGGAGCTGTACGGCGGTCCGGGGGGCCGGGAGGCCTGAACGGGCGGGTGTGCCCTGCCGGTTGGCCCGGCCCGTTGACCCGGCCGTGTTGCGATTGTCCGGGTTTTGTCACGCGTCGGCCTTCCCGGCGGCCGGCGGGAACCCCACCGGCCGCCGGACACCTCTACACGGCTGAAGCGAACACCGCACAACACCCGAACCTGGAGCAGCCCGTGACAACGCCCGACATAGCCACGCGGCGCGTACTGGGGGCCTGTGCCGCCCTGGTCGTCGGCGCCCTCACCCTCACCGCCTGCGGCGGAAGCGCCAGCGCCGACGACAAGAAGGACGGCAAGGGCGGCGCCGGGTCCGCCGACACCTCGGTCGCGAAGCTCGTGATCTCGGCCAAGGACGGGTCGAGCGGCGCCTCGATCAACTCGACCGGCGTGAAGGTCAGCGACGGCAAGCTGACCGAGGTGAAGATGACCGTCGCGGAGACGGGGGCGGCCGTGCCGGGCGCGGTGTCCGGCGACGGCGGCAGCTGGAAGCCGAAGGAACAGCTGGAGCGGGGCACGAAGTACCGGATCACGGCCCGGGCGAAGGACGCGGACGGCCGCACGGCGGCCGCCGACTCGGTCTTCACGACCGTCTCCTCGAAGAACAGCTTCGTCGGCACCTACACCCCGGACGGCGGCAGCACGGTCGGGGTGGGGATGCCGGTGTCGTTCACCTTCGACAAGGCGATCACCGACAAGAAGAGCGTGCAGTCGCACATCACGGTCACCTCCAGCAGCGGGCAGCAGGTGGTCGGGCACTGGTTCGGCGGACAGCGGCTCGACTTCCGGCCCCAGGAGTACTGGAAGGCCGGCTCCAAGGTCACGATGAAAATCGACCTGGACGGGGTGGAGGGCGCGAACGGCCTCTACGGCGTGCAGAAGAAGACCGTCACCTTCACCGTGGGCCGCGCGCAGGTCTCCACGGTGGACGTGAACACGCAGACCATGACGGTGGTGCGCGACGGCAAGACTCTCAAGTCGGTCCCGATCTCGGCGGGCAGCGCCTCGAACCCGACGTACAACGGGCAGATGGTGATCTCGGAGAAGTCCGAGCAGACGCGCATGAACGGGTCGACGGTCGGGTTCGGCGGCGAGTACGACATCCCGGACGTGCCCCACGCGATGCGGCTGAGCCAGTCCGGCACGTTCATCCACGGCAACTACTGGTACAACCGCGGCAATCCACCCTTCGGCTCCCAGGGCACCAGCCACGGCTGCGTCGGGCTGGCGGACGCCCAGGGCGCGCAGGGCGACACCCCGGGCAAGTGGTTCTACGACCACTCGCTCATCGGGGACGTCGTCATCGTCAAGAACTCTCCGGACGACACCGTCGCGCCGGACAACGGCCTCAACGGCTGGAACATGCCCTGGAGCGAGTGGACCGCCCAAAGCGCCGCCTGATCGGCCTGTGACCAGGGAATTTTGACGGTTCGTCGGGCCGCGCGGAAACTTTTCGCGCGGCCCCCGCGTTTTTCGTGCGTACGTTTTCTCGGTTCCCGGACATGATGTCCGACCGAGGGGCTACGGTATGCACCCACAAGGTGACATGCAGCAACGCCGGGAGAAACCTTGAGCGTTCCGTACGAGACGGCAGCGTACGAACCACCCGAGTCGCCCGAGTCTCCGGAGGAGCACCTCATGCGGCTGCTCGGACGCGCCCTGAACTCGTTCGAGCTGCCCGACGAGATCCTGCGGCGATTGGACTGCGCGCTGGCGCACGACGGTTCGCTGCACTCCGCGCACCACAGCGCGGGGCTGCACCGCGAGACGTACCGGCACACCTGGCTGCTCGCCGACGGCTCGGCGCTCACGCTCTGGGAGCTGGTCCACAACACCGCCCCGGGCAGCGAGCCGCAGCACGAGGTCTACGTGGACGAGGAGGAGCTGCGCGCCGCCGGCTCCCGGCTGGCGCTGCCGCCCGACACCCCGGACTTCGAGCTGCCGGTACAGGTGCAGCTGTCGCCCGTCCCCACCCCGCGCCACGCCTACGTCCCCGACGCCTCCGCGGACCACGCCCGGCGGCTGCTGCGCCGCGCGGAGAACGCGGACCGGCCCGACGCCGACCTCGCCGACCGCCTGTCGACGGCGTGCGGGCACCAGATCACCCAGGCCTTCGGCGGTCCCGGCCGCGCGGGCCGCGCCCGGATCGGCTTCTCGCTCTACGAGCACGCGTTCCTGCTGCGCGACGGTGTGGAGGTCTCCCTGTGGGAGGTCGAGCACACGGCCACCCCGGACGGGCGCCACATGTGCGAGGTGTACGACAGCGAGGACACGGCCCGCCGGGCCATGGAGCGGCGCGCGGCACAGGTGTCCCCGTAGCGCGCCCCGCTCCCGTCCGGCCTGCCGGGACCCGCCCTACGCGGCCACCGGCTGCTTCGTGTCCGGCGCCGGTGCCGACGGGTCCGCGCCCCCGCCGGGTCCCTGGGCCGAGGCGCCCGTCACCGGCTTGCGCAGCCCCTTGAGGACGATCACCAGGGCCGTGGTGACACAGACACCGGCCGCGATGGCGACCAGGTAGAGCAGCGGGTTGCCGATCAGCGGGACCACGAAGATGCCGCCGTGCGGGGCGCGCAGTGTCGCGCCGAAGGCCATCGAGAGAGCGCCGGTGACCGCGCCGCCCACCATCGAGGAGGGGATGACGCGCAGCGGGTCGGCCGCGGCGAACGGGATCGCGCCCTCGGAGATGAAGGAGGCGCCCAGGACCCAGGCGGCCTTGCCGTTCTCGCGCTCGGCGGCGTTGAAGAGCCGGCCGCGCACCGTGGTGGCCAGGGCCATCGCCAGCGGCGGGACCATGCCGGCCGCCATCACCGCCGCCATGATCTTCATCGCCGAGTCGCTGGGGCTGGTGACCGCGATGCCCGCGGTGGCGAAGGTGTAGGCGACCTTGTTGACCGGGCCGCCGAGGTCGAAGCACATCATCAGGCCGAGCAGCGCGCCGAGCAGGACCGCGTTGGCGCCGGACAGTCCGTTGAGCCAGTCGGTCATCCCCGACTGCGCGGACGCGATGGGCTTGCCGATCACGACGAACATCAGGAATCCGACGACCGCCGCCGAGACGAGCGGGATCACCACCACCGGCATGATGCCGCGCAGCGCCTTCGGTATCGGTACCCGCTGGATCGCCAGCACCACCGCACCGGAGATCAGTCCGGCCGCCAGACCGCCGAGGAAGCCGGCGTTGATGGTCAGGGCGATCGAGCCGCCCACGAAGCCGGGGACCAGGCCCGGCCGGTCGGCCATGCCGTAGGCGATGTAGCCGGCCAGCACCGGGACGAGGAAGGCGAAGGCCACGCCGCCGATCTGGAAGAGCAGCGCCGCCCAGCTGTCCGCCTGGGTCCACACGAAGTGGTCCATCACGGAGGGAGCCTTGTTGATCTCGTAGCCGCCGATCGCGAAGCCCAGGGCGATCAGCAGACCGCCCGCGGCGACGAACGGGACCATGTAACTGACGCCGGACATCAGCCACTTGCGGAGCTTGGTGCCGTATCCCTCACCGGACTCGCCGCCGCGCTCGACGGGCGTCGCACCGGCCGACGGCGCCGCGCCCGGGGACGCGGAGGTGACCTCGCCGCGGGCCGCCTTGTCGCGGACCTCGGCGATCAGCTCGCCGGGCCGGTTGATGGCCGCCTTGACGCCGGTGTCGACGGTGGGCTTCCCGGCGAAGCGGTCCTTCTCGCGCACGGCCACGTCATGAGCGAAGATCACGCCGTCCGCCGCAGCGACGACCGCCGGGTCGAGCCGGGTGAACCCCGCCGAGCCCTGGGTCTCGACGACGACCTCGACGCCCTCCTCGCGGCCCGCGTTCTCCAGCGACTCGGCCGCCATGTAGGTGTGCGCGATGCCGGTGGGGCAGGAGGTGACGGCGACGATCCGGAACGGGCGGGCGGGCCCGCCGGAATCCTGGCCGGTGCTGCCCGGGGCGGTCTCGGCGGAGGCCGCCGCCGAGACCGCCCCGGTGTCTGCTTTATCCGTGACGTCCGTAGCGTCCGCGGTATCCCCGCTGCCTGTGGACGCCTCAGGGGCGCCGGCGTCCTCGGCCGGGGCCGGCTCCTCCCCGCGGATCAGCGCGGCGGCGGCCGCCGCGTCGCCCGCCGAGCGCAGCGCGGCCGTGAACTCGGCGTTCATCAGCTGCCGGGCCAGCGAGGAGAGGATCGTCAGGTGGGCGTCGTCGGCGCCCGCCGGAGCGGCGATCAGGAAGATCAGGTCGGCCGGGCCGTCCGCCGCGCCGAAGTCGACGCCGGCCGCGCTGCGCCCGAAGGCGAGCGTCGGCTCGGTGACGTGCTCGCTGCGGCAGTGCGGGATGCCGATGCCGCCGTCGAGGCCGGTCGGCATCTGCGCCTCGCGGGCGGCCACGTCAGCGAGGAAGCCCTCCAGGTCGGTCACCCGGCCCAGGGCCACCATCCGCTCCGCGAGGGCACGCGCCGCCGCTTCCTTGGTGTCGGCGGACAGGTCGAGGTCGACCAGGTCCGCGGTGATCATGTCGCTCATCGCGGGCTCCTTAGCTCGCGTATCGCCCGGAACGTGGGGTGAGGGGCGGGGGCGGGGAGGGGGGCGGGGGCACAGCGGTGGGGGTCGGGGGCGGCTCTGGGGAGAGAGCCGGGGGACGGGCCGCGAAGGAGACCGGGGCTCATGACGCCGGCTCCTTCAGTACGCGGTTCACGGGCACCTCGGCCGTGACCGTCACGGCGGCCGGGTCGAGGTCGTACGGCGTCGGCATCACGCTGCCGGGCAGCTGGACGGCGGCGGCGCCGTGCGCGACGGCGGAGGCGAGGGCGCCGGGGCCCGTCCCGCCGGCGACGAGGAACCCGGCGAGGGAGGAGTCCCCGGCGCCGACGTTGCTGCGTACGGCGTCCACGCGGGCGGTGCCGAACCAGGTGCCCGCGTCGTCCACGAGCAGCTGTCCGTCGGCGCCCAGGCTGGCGAGCACGGAGCGGGCGCCCAGCTCCCGCAGCTCCTCGGCGGCCTTCACCGCGTCGCCGACCGTGGCCAGCGGACGCCCGACGGCCTCGGCCAGCTCCTCGGCGTTCGGCTTGACCACGTCGGGCCGCTCGCGCAGGGCCCGCAGCAGGGCCGGTCCCGAAGTGTCCAGGGCGATGCGGACACCGGCGGCGTGCGCCCGGGCGACCAGGTCGGCGTACCAGGACGGGGCGAGTCCGCGGGGCAGGCTGCCGCAGCAGGCGATCCAGTCCGCGCCGGGCGACTGCCGCCGTACGGTCTCCAGGAGCAGTTCCCGTTCGGCCGGGGAGAGTTCGGGGCCCGGGGCGTTGATCTTCGTCAGGACGCCGTCGGCCTCGGCGAGCGCGATGTTGGAGCGGGTGGGCCCGGTGATCGGCACCGGCGCGACCTCAATGCCCTGCGCGTCCAGCAGGTCGGCGACGAGAGCGCCAGGGGCACCGCCCAGCGGCAGCACCGCGACGGTGCGCTGCCCGGCGGCGGTCACCGCGCGCGAGACGTTCACACCCTTGCCGCCGGGGTCGACCCGCTCGCCGGTGGCCCGGACGACCTCGCCGCGGTCGAGGGAGGGCACCTCGTAGGTGCGGTCCAGCGACGGGTTGGGGGTGACGGTCAGGATCATGCGCGTACTACTTCCGTGCCGGCGCGCTCGATGTCGCCCGCGTCCTCGGGGGTCAGTCCCTGGTCGGTGATCAGCAGGTCCACGTCGCTCAGGGCGCCGAAGCGGGCGAACTGCTCCTGCGCGTACTTGGAGGAGTCGGCGAGCAGTACCACGCGCCGGGCGGCGGTCAGGGCGGCCCGCTTGACGGCGGCCTCGGCGAGGTCGGGGGTGGTCAGGCCGTGCTCCACGGAGAACCCGTTGGCCGCCACCACGGCCACGTCGGCGCGGATCTCGCCGTACGCGCGCAGTGCCCAGGCGTCCACGGCGGCGCGCGTACGGTGCCGCACGCGCCCTCCGACGATGTGGAGCTGGATGCCGGGGTGGTCGGCGAGGCGGGCCGCGATGGGCAGGCTGTGGGTGACCACGGTCAGCGAGGCCTCCGGCGGGATCGCCGCGGCCATGCGGGCCACCGTTGAACCGGCGTCGAGGATCATGGTGCCCTCGGCCGGCAGCTCCGCGAGGGCCGCCCTGGCGATGCGGTCCTTCTCGTCGGCGGCCGTGGACTCGCGCTCGGCGAGGTCCGGTTCGAAGTCGAGCCGCCCGGCCGGGATCGCGCCGCCGTGCACCCGGCGGAGCAGACCGGCGCGGTCGAGGGCCTTGAGGTCGCGGCGGATGGTCTCCGCCGTCACCTGGAACTCCTCGGCCAGCGACACCACGTCCACCCGGCCGCCGTCCCGGGCGAGCCGGAGGATCTCCTGCTGCCGCTCCGGTGCGTACATGACCGTTCACCTCCGACCCGTGCCCGAACCTGTGGTTTCGCTCGGAGGTTACGCCTGGTTGTCCGGAATGTAAACAGCAACCAGAAGCATTCGGGCTCAAGCAGGCATGAACGGGCATCTGCACGAGAGAGGGCGGGCCCGGCACCTACGTGCCGGACCCGCCCCTGCCCACTGTCCCGTCCCGCGAGCGCGGTCTCAGACCAGCGCGGGTTCCTTCTCCTGAGCCGGGTCCTCCGCCCCGCCTCCTTCCACGTGCTGGGCCGACCGCCTGGGCAGCGCGAACATCAGCAGGAAGATGACGGCCAGCACCGCGGCCACCCACCCGAGCGCGCTCTGGAAGGCGTCCACGTAGGCGGGGCCGATGCGGTCGGGGGTCAGGTGGTCGCTCATCGTGCCGAAGAAGACCACCGACACCAGCCCGAGTCCGAGCGCGTTGCCCATCTGCTGCACGGTGTTGATGAGCCCCGAGGCCGCCCCGGCGTGCTCGCGCGGCACCTGGGAGAGCACCGCGTCGGTCAGCGGCGCGACGATCAGGCCCATGCCGAGCCCCATCACGGCCAGCGGCAGCGCCATCTGCCAGGAGGTGATGGCGAGCCCGTAGCGCCCGGACTCCCAGATGTAGAGGAGCACTCCGGCCGCCATCACCAGCGCGCCCCCCTGGAGCACCTTGCGCCCGAAGCGCGGTACCAGCTTCTGCACCGACACCCCGGCGGCCGTGGACACGGCGATGGAGAACGGCACGCCGGTCAGCCCGGCCCGCAGCGGGCTCCAGCCGAGGCCGAACTGCATGTACAGCGTCCACACCAGGAAGAAGATGCCGAGCGCGACCCCGAAGACCGTCTGCACGGCGATCCCGGCCGCGAAGCTCTTGACCTTGAACAGCGACAGCTCCACCAGCGGCGAACCGTCCCGCGCGCTCTTGCGCCGCTCGTAGGCGACCAGGACCGCGAGGACCACGAGCGAGCCGGCCATCGAGACGTGGCCCCACAGCGGCCAGCCCAGCTCCTCGCCCCGGGTGAGCGGGTAGATCAGCATCAGCAGGCCGAGCGTGACCAGCGCGACCCCGACCAGGTCGAGCCTGAGGGCGCGCGGCGCCTTCGACTCCGTGATGAAGCGGCTGCCGAGGACGAGGCCCGCGATGCCGACCGGCAGGTTGATGAGGAAGATGGGCCGCCATTCGAGGCCGAAGAGGTTCCACTCGGTGAGCAGGGCGCCCAGCAGTGGACCGGAGACGGCGCCGAGTCCGACGATCGCGCCGAACAGCCCGAAGACCTTGCCGCGTTCGTGCGCCGGGAAGGTGGCGTGCACGATCGACAGCACCTGCGGCACCATCAGCGCCGCCATGCCGCCCTGGAGGATGCGGGAGGCGACCAGCATCTCCGGGTTGGCGGCGAGGCCGCACAGCGCCGAGGCCAGGGTGAAACCGCCGATGCCGACGAGGAAGACCCGCTTGCGGCCGTGGATGTCGCCGAGCCGCCCGCCGGTGATCAGCCCGGCCGCGAAGGCGAGGGCGTAACCGGCGGTGATCCACTGGATCTGGCTGAAGGTGGCGCCCTCGTCCTTCTGGATCGAGGGGAGGGCGATGTTGACGATGGTGACGTCCACCAGGTCCATGAACGCCGCGGTCATCACGATCGCCAGGGCGAACCAACGACGTCGGTCGCCCGCGGCGGACACGGCGGGCGGGACGGGAGCCGGATCCCGGGTCTGCTTGAAGGTCATGGGAGGAACTTAGGAGGCCAGTAGGTCGGATGATGTCCTAGATCTGCGGCATCCTCGAACGCATGACGACGGACACCCCGGCCCGGTTGCTGACGCTCCTCTCGCTCCTGCAGACGCCCCGCGAATGGCCCGGCGGCGAGCTGGCCGACCGGCTCGGGGTCTCCCGGCGCACCGTCCGGCGGGACATCGACCGCCTGCGCGAACTGGGCTATCCGGTTCAGGCGACGATGGGCTCCGACGGCGGCTACCGGCTGGTTGCGGGCAAGGCGATGCCGCCGCTCGTCCTCGACGACGAGGAGGCGGTGGCCATCGCGGTCGGGCTGCGGGCCGGCGCGGGCCACGCGGTCGCGGGCCTGGACGAGGCGTCGGTGCGGGCCCTGGCCAAGCTGGAGCAGGTGCTGCCGTCCCGGCTGCGGCACCGGGTCACCACGCTCCAGTCCGCGACCACGCCGCTGACCAGCGGGGACGGGCCGAGCATCGCGCCCGAGACGCTGACCGTGATGGCCTCGACGGTGGCCGGGCACGAGCGGCTGCGGTTCGCCTACCGGGCGGCGGACGGCAGCGAGACGCGGCGCGTGACGGAGCCGTACCGGCTGGTGTCGACGGGGCGGCGCTGGTACCTGGTCGCCTACGACCTCGACCGGGACGACTGGCGGACCTTCCGGGTCGACCGGGTGAGCGAGCCCTTCGCCACGGGGGCGCGGTTCGCTCCGCGGGAGCTGCCGGCGGGGGACGCGGCCGAATACCTGCGGCACTCGATGCAGCGCCGCAGCGACTCCTACGAGATCGCGGTCGTCTTCCACGCGCCGGTCGAGGCCGTCACGCCGCTGCTGCCGCACTGGTTGGGAACGCCGGAGGCGGTGGACGGCCGCTCGTCGTGCGTGGTGCGGGCGACCGTGTCCGGCTCCGTGGAGTGGATCGCGGCCCGCCTGGCGACGACCGGCCTGGACTTCCGCGTCCGGGAACCGGCGGAACTGGTGGACTGCGTACGGGAACTGGGCGCCCGCCTGACCCGGGCGGCAAACCCGGACTGACCCCTACGAGCCCCCGCCGACCGGCACGAGGCCCCGCACCCCGCACAGCACCCGCCCACCGGCCACGGGACCGGCACCCCCGCCACCCGGACCGCCGCCCGGCACGAGACCCGGCCGCAGGGCCTGGCCCGACCGGCGGCGGGAGTCAAGCCCGGCATGGACGGGCGACGAAAGCGCGCCGGCCTACGGCGGGGACCAGCCGCCCGGCACGACGCCCCGCCCACCGGCCACGGGACCGGCACCCCCGCCACCCGGACCGCCGCCCGGCCCAAGATCCGGCCGCAGGGCCTGGCCCGACCGGCGGCGGGAGTCAAGCCCGGCGTGGGACGGGTGACGAAAGCGCGCCGGCCTGCGGGGCCGGACCGGCCGCCCGGTGCGGGACAGACCGCGAGGGCGAGCTGGCCGGCGTGCGCGGGCGAAGACCGGCGGGAGACCGGCGACGAGAGTTGCTGACCGGACGGGCAGCGGCGACCCGCCCGTCTGCCGCGAGGCCGGCTGGCCGGCGGGGCGGGCCGAACCGACGTGGGACGGGCGGCGGGGGTTCGCTGCCCGTGGTGGTGCCCGTCCGGGGCTCAGCCCCGTTCCGAGGGGTCGTCCCCCCAGGTGAAGCCCCGCAGTACCGCCAGGTTCAGCAGGGCCTGCTCCAGGGGGCTGCGGGCCTCCTGGGAGGTGGACGACGCCCAGCGCTCCGTCGCGACGCGTACGGCCGAGCCCGCCACGGCGGCGGCGAAGTGCAGCCTGGGGGAGGCGGCCAGACGCGCGGCAACGTTGTCGTCGCCCCCGGACATCCGCGCGGCCAGCGCCTCCACCAGCCCTCGCTCCGTGGCGTGGCAGACCTCCGCCCACACCTTGCGCAGTGCCGGACTGCTCTCGGCCAGCCGGATGAGGGCGCGGGCCCACTCCCAGGAGGGCGCCGACACACCTGCGCCGGGGGTCAGCGTGTGCCGCACGGCGTGTTCCAGGGCCGCGGGCGGGGGCAGTTCGGCCGGGGCCTCGCGCACCGCCCGCACCCAGCGCTCGGCGCCCAGGGCGTAGAGCGGGGCGATCGCCTCCTCCTTGGCGGCGAAGTAGCGGTAGAAGGTGCGCGGGGCGACACCCGCCGCCCGGGCGATGTCCTCGGCCCGGGTGGCCCGCAGGCCCTGGCCGGCGAAGAGGCGGGCCGCCGCCCGGGCGATCTCCATCCGGGTCTCGGCCTTGCGCCGCTCGGTCAGGGAAACCGGCCCGGCCGGTGGGGCCGGGAGGGCAGGTGGGACCGGTGCGACCGGCCCCGGTCCCGGGTCGGGAAGTGCTGGAACGGTGCTGCTCACTTCGGCAGGCTATGCCGCTGTGGCAGAATCTGCCATCCGGCGGGCCACCCCGGGGTTCAGGTTCGGGGTGGCCCGCCTCTGGGCTCTCCCCCGGCTCCCGGCCGGCCTCGTCTCTCAGGAGAAGGAGCCGGGCTGCGGCGCCCCGGGGGGAGGGGCGCCGCAGCCCGGCTCGGGAAGTCCCGGCGCCGGGGGGAGTGCGTCGGGACGTGGTCCAGTGTGCTGCGGTCGCTGCGTGGTGGGTCGGTCCGAAGCCGTTGCCCGCCCCCGACCAAGGGGCTCGAACGTCTTTTTCCCGGACTCCGCGAGTTGAAGCAGCGTTGTACAGCCATGTTTGCGCGGGGTTCGACCACCGGCGTACGCCCCATCCGCCACGTCACGCCCCCGCGTCACGCGGCGGCCGGGCCGCACGGCCGGCCGTCGTCCCGGCCACGCTACGCCGCCGCCTCGAAGCCGGTGTCGCGGGCCAGCTTCTTCAGCTCCAGCAGCGCGTGCTTCTCGATCTGGCGAATGCGCTCGCGGGTGAGGCCGTGCTCCTTGCCGACCTCGGTCAGCGTGCGCTCGCGGCCGTCGTCGATGCCGTACCGCATCTTGATGATGGAGGCGGTGCGCGGGTCGAGGCGGCCGATCAGGTCGTCCAGCTCCTCGCTGCGCAGCAGGGTCAGCACCGACTGCTCGGGCGACACCGCCGAGGTGTCCTCCAGCAGGTCGCCGAACTGGGTCTCGCCCTCGTCGTCCACCGACATGTTCAGCGAGACCGGGTCACGGGCCCAGTCGAGCACGTCGGTGACACGCTCCGGCGTCGAGCCCAGCTCGGCCGCGATCTCGGCGGGCTCCGGCTCACGGCCGTGCTCGCGGTTGAACTCGCGCTGCACGCGCCGGATCCGGCCCAGCTCCTCCACCAGGTGGACGGGCAGCCGGATGGTGCGCGACTGGTCGGCGATGGAGCGCGTGATGGCCTGACGGATCCACCAGGTCGCGTACGTCGAGAACTTGAAACCCTTGCGGTAGTCGAACTTCTCGACCGCGCGGACCAGGCCGGCGTTGCCCTCCTGGATGAGGTCGAGGAGCGGCAGACCGCTGCGCGGGTAGCGGCGGGCGACCGCGACGACCAGACGGAGGTTGGAGCGGATGAAGACGTCCTTCGCCCGCTCGCCCTCGTCGATCAGGGCCTGGAGCTCCTCACGGGTGGCGTCGGCCCCCGTCTCCTCGTACCCTTCGAGGACCTGCCGCGCGAACACACCCGCCTCGATGGTCTGGGACAGCTCGACCTCCTTGGCGGCGTCGAGCAGCGGTGTCCGGGCGATCTCGTCGAGGTACATGCCGACCAGATCGCGGTCGGCGAGCTCGCCGCCGTTCGCGCGGACGCTGGTTGCCGAGCCGGAGGTCTCGCCGGCGGCGGACTTACGACGGGCGACGGCACGGGTTGCCATGCGTGCTCCCTTGCGATGGTGGTTCAGCGGGTGGTCCGGTGGACGCTCGGGCGCCTTGCGGAGTTGTCTCCGTTGTCTCCAGCCCCTCTCGGGACTCTCCTCGGGTGCCCTGCATCCGATGGAAACAACGACTGGAATCCGGACAGAATTCCCAACCCGCCCCTCAATTTTTCTGATCATGCAGTACCCTGTGCCGCCACACGAGGAGGGGCGATGCTGTCGGGAACTGCGGAGGTCCAGGTCAGGCCGGGAGTCGAGGACGATCTCAAAGCCCTCACCGCCCTCTACAACCACTACGTACGTGAGACGCCCATCACGTTCGACACCGAGCCGTTCACCCCCGAGGAGCGCCGCCCCTGGCTGCTCTCCCACCCGGAAGACGGCCCGCACCGGCTGAGGGTTGCCACGGACGCGGACTCACAGGAGATTCTGGGGTACGCCACATCCAGCCCTTACCGCGCGAAGCCCGCCTACGCGACCTCGGTGGAGACCACCGTCTACGTCGCTCCGGGGGCCGGCGGCCGCGGCATCGGCTCGCTCCTCTACGCGTCCCTCTTCGACGCCCTGGCCGGCGAGGACCTCCACCGCGCCTACGCGGCCGTCGCGCAGCCCAACGAGGCGTCCGCCCGGCTGCACGCACGCTTCGGCTTCCGGCACGTGGGCACCTACCGCGAGGTGGGCCGCAAGTTCGGGCGGTACTGGGACGTGGCCTGGTACGAGAAGCCGCTGTAGCCCACCGGCCGCCGTCGAGGGCACTCTCCCGCCCCGCGCTCAGCCGAACTGCACCGACCGCTTGGCCAGCCCCAGCCAGAACCCGTCGATCACGGACCGCCGCGAGTCCAGCTCACCGGCCGCGTCCGCCGCGCCCATGGTCACGAACAGCGGGGCGAAGTGCTCGGTGCGCGGGTGGGCGAGCCGTCCCGCAGGAGCCTTGCGGACGAAGTCGAGCAGCCCGTCCACGTCCCCGCCCTCCAGCGCGCGCCTGCCCCAGTCGTCGAACTCCGCGGACCAGGAGGGGGTACCGCCCTGGCGCAGTGCGGCGAGGTTGTGGGTGAAGAAGCCGGAGCCGATGATCAGCACGCCCTCGTCGCGCAGCGGCGCGAGCCTGCGGCCGATCTCCATGAGCCGCGCCGGGTCGAGGGTCGGCATGGAGACCTGGAGGACCGGGATGTCGGCGCCCGGGTACATCTCGACCAGCGGCACGTAGGCGCCGTGGTCGAGGCCGCGGTCGGGGACGTCCTGCACGGGCGTGCCGGGGGCGCGCAGCAGCTTGCGCACGGACTCGGCGAGCGCGGGTGCGCCGGGCGCCCCGTAGCGCACCTGGTAGTAGTGCTCGGGGAAGCCCCAGAAGTCGTAGACGAGGGGGACGGTCCGGGTGGCTCCGAGGGCGAGCGGGGCCTCCTCCCAGTGGGCGGAGACGACGAGGATCGCCTTCGGGCGCGGCAGGTCCGCGGCCCACGCGGCCAGTTCGCCGGGCCAGACGGGGTCGTCGGCCAGCGGCGGGGCGCCGTGGCTGAGGTAGAGGGCGGGCATGCGCTCCGGGGCGGCGGTCATGGCTACTGCTCCAATACTTGAACTCTCAATCTTTACTTGCCATCAATCTACGCCGAGTTTGTTTAACATTCAAGGAGTCGTTTCGTAGAGTGGGACCCATGAACGACGAACCCCGTTGGCTCACCGCCGAGGAGCAGCTCGTCTGGCGCTCCTACATCGAGGCCGCCACCCTCCTCGAGGACCACCTCGACCGGCAGCTCCAGCGCGACGCGGGCATGCCGCACGTCTACTACGGCCTGCTGGTCAAGCTGGCCGAGTCACCGCGCCGGCGGCTGCGGATGACGGAGCTGGCCAAGTACGCGAAGATCACCCGGTCCCGGCTCTCGCACGCGGTGGCCCGCCTGGAGAAGAACGGCTGGGTCCGCCGCGAGGACTGCCCCTCCGACAAGCGCGGGCAGTTCACCATCCTCACGGACGAGGGCTACGAGGTGCTGCGCCGGACCGCCCCGGGCCATGTGAACGCCGTACGGCAGGCGGTCTTCGACCGGCTCACCCCCGAACAGCAGAAGTCCCTCGGCGAGATCATGCGGATCGTCGCCGAGGGACTCCAGCCGAGCGAAGCGGGTGCGGACCTGCCCTGGCTGCGCTGAGCGCGCGGCCGGGGCAGGTCCGGGGGAACCGTGCGTACGGGGCGTCCCCTCCCCGTACGCACGGGTGGAACAGAGGCCCGAGTGGGTACCGGGTGCGGCGTCGTCAGTGGGCGACGACCGGCACCGGCAGCTCGTCCTCGACCGCGTCACCCGCACCGGAACCGGCGACGGCCTTGCCGCTGCCCGGCCGCCCGGCGTTGACGAAGGTCAGGGCGATCGCGGACGCCACGACCAGGATGCCGACGGCGAACCAGATCGCGCTGGTGTAACCCTGCACCTGGCCCTCCAACTGGACCAGCTGCTGCTGCGAGCGGGAGGTCGCACCCCCGATGTGGTCGGCGATGTACGACGTGGTGGCCGAGGCGGCGATCGTGTTCAGCAGTGCCGTACCGATCGCACCGCCCACCTGCTGCGAGGTGTTGACCATCGCGGAGGCCACGCCCGCGTCTCGCGGCTCCACGCCCATGGTGGCCAGGGACATGGCCGGCATGAACGCCGTACCCATGCCGAGGCCGAGCAGGAGCATGCCGGGCAGCAGCACCGCGGCGTAGGAGGTGTCGACCTCCAGCTGGGTGAGGAAGAGCATGCCGACGGCGGCGACCAGGAAGCCGGGGCCCATCAGCAGCCGGGGCGCGACCCGCGTCATCAGGCGCGTGCCGATCTGGGTGGAGCCCGTGATCATGCCCGCGATCATCGGCAGGAAGGCGAAGCCGGTCTTCACCGGCGTGTAGCCCTTCACGATCTGCAGGTAGTAGGTCAGGAAGAGGAACAGGCCGAACATCGCGATGATGGCCAGACCCAGCGAGAGGTAGATCCCGCCCCGGTTGCGCTCGGTGATCACGCGCAGCGGCAGCAGCGGGGCCTTGACCCGGGACTCGACGAGCACGAAGGCCAGCAGCAGCACGGCCGAGCCGACGAACATGCCGACCGTCAGGGCGTCGCTCCAGCCGTTGGACTCGGCGCGGGTGAAGCCGTAGACGAGCGCGACCAGACCGAGGGTGGACAGGATCACGCCGGGGATGTCGAGCGGCGAGCGGTTGCGGCCGCCCTGGGGCTCACGGATGACGAAGTACGCGCCGGCCGCGGCCACGATGGCGAACGGGATGTTGACGAAGAACGTCCAGCGCCAGTTCAGGTACTCGGTGAGGAACCCGCCGAGGATCAGACCCACGGCGCCACCGCCACCGGCGATCGCACCGTAGATGCCGAACGCCTTGGCGCGCTCCTTGGCGTCCGTGAACATCACGGCGAGCAGCGAGAGCGCGGCGGGCGCGAGCAGGGCACCGAAGACGCCCTGGAGGGCGCGGGAGCCGAACATCATCGCCTCGTTGGTGGCCGCGCCGCCGAGCGCGGAGGCAACGGCGAAGCCGGCCAGGCCGGTGACGAAGGTGCGCTTGCGGCCCCACAGGTCGGCTATGCGGCCGCCGAACAGCAGCAGACCGCCGAAGGCGAGGGCGTAGGCCGTGACGACCCACTGCCGGTTGCCGTCGGAGATGCCGAGGTCCTGCTGTGCGGAGGGGAGGGCGATGTTCACGATGGTGGCGTCGAGGACCACCATCAGCTGGGCGAGCGCGATGAAGACCAGCGCTTTCCAGCGACCGGCGTCCGGGGCGTCGCTGACGCCGGAGGCCTTGACGGCTGCTTGAGACATGGGGATACCCACTTCGGACTTCGTGACGGAAAAAGACGAGAAAAGGGACGGCCGAAGCCGCGCCGACGACCCTCCGTCAGCGGGAGGCTGACGTTCCGGCGTCGGTGACGGAATCGGCTGTACTACTGGCTGTACGTGCACTACTGGCTGTACGTGCACTACTGGGCGTGCACTACTGACGTGTGCTACTGGGCGTGGCTACTGGCGGTACTGCTGCGGTACTACTGGTCGCAGGGCCGGCGCAGGTCCTCCAGGGTCACGGCCACACCCGGGAGGACGGAGCGGGCGGGAGCCCGCAGCCCGTCCAGGAACAGCTGCAGATGGCGATGGACGAACCGGTCGGCGCTCACGCACCCCGTACCGGCCGGGGGCCGGCTGAGCTGGGCCGCGGCGATCATCAGATCGCCCACGCCCACGTCGCCGCGGAGCTGACCGGCCGCCTTCGCCCGGTCCATGACCTCGGCGACCAGGTGCTCGACCCGTCCGCGGGCCGCCTCCAGGTCTGGGTGGTGCTGGTCGAACGTGCTGGCCACCATGGGGCACAGGGCGCTGATCCGCTCGTCGGCGGAGGCGTGCACGAAGCGCTCCAGCGCCTCGAACGCGTCACCGGTCTCCGCGAGGGCCAGCTCGGCCGCCCGTGCCGTACGGTCCATGACCGAGCAGACGACCTCGCGGACGAGGGCGTCACGGTCGGGGAAGTTGCGGTACACCGTGGCATTGCCGACGCCGGCCCGGCGGGCGACGTCGTCGAGCGGCACGTCCGGGCCGTTCTCGACGAACATCTCCCGGGCGGCGGTGACGATCCGCTCCCGATTGCGCAGAGCATCGGCGCGGGGCCGGGCCACCTTGCGCTGATCGGGGATCGCGGTCTGCACGGCGTACTCCTTGATGTCAGTGGTGTCTGTGGTGTCTGTGAGGGTGTCGGCCACGGGTGTGACGACTGGGTTCGCGATCCGGGGAGGGACTCCCCGCTTCGCTCGGACACAGGTCTAAACGGGGAAACGATCCCCGGTTATTTCCCACTCCCGAAGAACTTTCCCGTGACCTGGGTCACATCAGGATCCCGCCCCGTCCCCCGGTCGGCGGCTACCGGCGAGAAACCCACGATCGGCCTCTCCAGCGCGCGTCCGCCCACCCCTCGGCACAGGGTGAGCGCAAGGGTGCAGCCGGTGCCGGGCGGCTGCCGTGGCCGGGGAGGTCCGCATGCAGCCGCCGCCGCAGGCGCAGCCGCCGAGCCGCCGCATACGCCCGCGCAGACTGGCCGCGGCCGGGACCGTCGCCGTCCTCACCCTCGCGCTCAGCACCTCGGCCGGCACCGGACGGCTCGCGCCCGGCACCTCGACCTCGGGCCCCGGCCCCGCCGCCCTCTCCCGCTCCTCCGCGCACGGCCCCTGCATGATCGGCGGCGGCGCCGAGATCCAGATGTCCGAGGGCGTGCCCACCTCCACCGGCTACGCCCGCTCGACCGGCACCGTCCGCGCCCTCAACCTGATGATCGACTTCTCGGACGCGCCCGGCGAGGGCAAGGCGCTCGACCGGTACGCGGAGTTCTTCCCGCAGACCGAGGAGTGGTTCCGCACCAGCAGCTACGGCCGCCTCGACTACCACCCCGAAACCCCGATCCGGGACTGGCTCCGAATGCCCAAGTCCTTCGCGGAGTACGGCATAGAACGAGGCGCCCCCTTCGAACCCGGCTACCGCAAACTGGTCCAGGACCTGGTCGCGGCGGCCGACGCGAAGGTCGACTTCCGCTCGTACGACCTCCTGAACGTCCTGGTCACCCCGAACGCGGGCCCCTCCGCCCTGGACACGGTCCTGTCCGTGACCTTCGCCGGGAACCAGGAGGCCCCGGTCGCCGACGGCGTCCCGGTGGCCAACGCCTCCTTCGTCTACTCCCGCCAGGACGACGGCTCCGGCTCCTGGGACGAGACCGGCTACCGCGTACTCCCCCACGAGAACGGCCACGTCTTCGGCCTCCCCGACCTCTACACCCAGGAGGGCGGAGGAGCCGTCGGCCACTGGGACATCATGAGCGAGGACTGGGGCGCCAACAACGACCTCCTCGGCTGGCACAAGTGGAAGCTGGGCTGGCTCGCCCCGTCCCAGGTGCACTGCGCGTCCGCGCCGGGGACTACGGAGTACACGCTGACGCCGCTGGCCCGCCGGGGCGGCGACAAGCTGGTGGTCCTCCCGCTGAGCGGCACGTCCGGCTACGCGGTCGAGCTGCGCACCCGCGAGGGCAACGACGAGACGGTGTGCCGGCCCGGCGTACTGATCTACAAGGTCGACGCGGACGTCGACACCGGCATGGGCCCGGTGCGGGTCTACGACTCCCGGCGCGACAGCGGCGGCTGCACCCGCAGCCCCAACGTCCACGCCGAACTCTCGGACGCCACCTTCACCCCGGGCGAGACCTTCAAGGACCCCCGCAAAGGCGTCACGATCAAGGTGTCGGAGCCGAAGAAGGACAGGACGGGAGCTGTCCGGGTGAGCGTCACCCGGAGGTGACGCCGGGGCGGCGGGACCGGCGGGAGCACCGGGAGGTGCTCAGGTGTACCGGGGATGGGATCGGGAGGAATCGGAGGATCAGGGTGCTCGGGGATCGGGCTACCGTAGGCGCCCTGCCTGATCGCCGTACCGGAGAGCCGATGCCCGCCCACACCACTCCCGACGCCCCCCGTGACGGGGCCCGTGGCCCCAGCGGGGCCGATGGTGCCCGAGACGGGACCGCCACCGCGCCGGACACGGGCGTCACGGCCGAGGCGTCCCCGGCGACGGAAGCGGCCACGGCGTCCGGGGCGGCCGCGACCGGGAGAGGCACACCGGCCGGGAGGGCCACACCGCCCGAGGCGGACACGCCGGCCCAGGCGGCCACGTCGGCCCAGGCGGCCACGTCGGCCGAGGCGATCGCACCGGCCGAGGCGGCCACGCCGACCGAGGCGGTCACGCCGGCCGAGGTGGTCACGCCGCTCCTCCGCGGCATCGCCGTACTCCGCCGGCTGACCGGGGCGAGCGACGGCACCCTCAGCCTCAGCGCCCTGGAGAAGTCCACCGGCCTGGCCCGCTCCACGGTCGACCGCCTCACCGCGACCCTCGCCCGCATGGGCTACGTCCGCCTGGACGGCCGCGACGTGACCCTGGCCCCCCGCCTGATGGAACTGGGCAACGCCTATCTCGCCGCCCTCCGCCTCCCCGCCCTGCTCTCCGCCCGCGCCGACGCCCTGGCCGACGAACTGGACGAGTCGGTGTCGCTGGCGGTCGGCGACCGGGACGGCATCCGCTTCATCCACCAGGCCACCCGCCGCCGCGCCATGTCCCTGAGCTTCCGCATCGGCGACCTGCTCCCGGCCGAACGCACCGCCCCCGGCCCTCTCTTCGCCACGCAGTGGACGGACCCCGACTGGCACCACTGGCGAGAACGCCGGGCCGCGGACCCGGCGGACCACACCTTCCCCGCCGTACCACCCCGCGAACACCCCACCCCGGACGAGGACTTCACCCTCCGTACGGCGAGGGCGGCGACGGACGACTACGCGCTGGACGACCAGCTCATCGAACCGGGCCTGGTGGCGCTCTCGGTCCCCGTACGAGACCCCGGCACCGGCCGGGTGGCCTGCGTGGCGAGCGTCGTGAGCCACACCAGCCGCCACACGGCACCGGACCTGCGGACGGCCCTGCTCCCCCGCCTGCGCGCGGCGGTCGCGGCGATGGAGGACGACCTGCGCACCGCACCGCCGCCGGAACCGGGGCCGCCCCGGGCGGGCCTCGCCACCTGGACGGGCGCGTCGAAGCAGGAACTGGGCCGGGAGTTCGTGGAATCCCTCGCCCGCGGCCTGACCGTACTGACCGCCTTCGGCGAGGGCCGCTCCGCGCTGACCCTGACCCAGGTCGCCAAGGCGACCGGCCTGGCCCGCGCGACCGCCCGCCGGGCACTGATCACCCACGTCCACGCGGGCCTGGTGGCGCCCGCCCCCGACCACACCTTCACCCTCACCCCCCGGGTCCTGTCCCTCGGCTTCCCGCCCCTGTCCCGCACCTCCCTCGCCGAGATCGCCCAGCCCCACCTGACCGCTCTGGCCGACCGCGTCCACGAGTCGGCGTCCCTGGCCGTCCTGTCGGAATCGGGCGAGGAGATCCAGTACACGGCCCGGGCGTCCACGACCCGCGTCCTGAGCGCCCGCGTCACGGTCGGCGCCCGGCTCCCGGCCCGGGCGACGGCCCCGGGCCACGTCCTGCTGGCCCTCCCCGAGGCCCGGACGCGGGGTTACGCCCTGGTCGACGAGGAACTGGAGGCCGGCCTGCGCTCCGTCGCGGTCCCGGTGCGCGACCGTACCGGGCGGGTGGCGGCGGCCCTGAACGTCGCGATGCACGCGGCCCGCCGCACGACGGACGCCTGCCGCACGGAGATCCTCCCGGAGCTGTCCCGAACGGCCACCCGCATCGAGGCGGACCTCGCGGTGGCGGGCCGCTTCGTCCACGTCCCCCTGACGTGACGCGGGCCGGCACCCACCTCCACCTCCACCCCGGCCCCCGATCCGCTAACCTGTTGGCACCGCCGCCCAGCGACGGCACGCCTTCGTAGCTCAGGGGATAGAGCACCGCTCTCCTAAAGCGGGTGTCGCAGGTTCGAATCCTGCCGGGGGCACCAGTTCAGAAGGGGGCCACCTCCGGATTTTCGGAGGTGGCCCCCTTCTGACATCCACGGCTGCCATCAATGCGTGCGGGCGTCCACTGTCGCCTGCGTCCTCACCTGATGCCGCAGACTCACACTGTCAGACGATCTTCAGGATGCGTCGACGTAGGCGTGATGGGCGTCACAGACGGTGCAACGGAAGAGCATGGCTGTCATCCCCTCGCCGAGGTGGGTCAAGAGGCGCTCAAGCTGGATTTCGTCGTGGTGGCCACCGATGCGCAGATCGGTACGCAGCTGGTCGAGGGCTTCGGGATGCTCCGCCAACTCGGTGTACCCGACTTCGCCCACGAAGGCACTCGCGTCGCGGCAGTGGACTAGCCAGTGCGGATCCTGCCAAGCGTGGAACCCAGGTGTGCGGCGGGTGACTTCGTACAACACTTCGTCGCTCACGCCGTCGAGCCCGTAGGAGTCGGTGAATTCACCCGCGAAACGATCAGCCGCGCTTCCGTCTGCGATGCACCAGGGGCAGAAGCGTCCGCTGACCTCTTGCGCGGAGTAGAAGGTTGCCGTGTAGATCCAGCCCGTGTTGCGGCCGCAGCAGGCGCACGACTCGGCGGACGCGCGGATGGACCCGCTTGCCAGAGGATCCGGGTGATACCGGAAGAAGGGCAGGTCGGCACTCATCGCAGCTTCTTGATCTGCGCGGCGATGGCCACGCCTACTGATCCCATGAAGGGCAGTCTGTCCACAAGGAAGTACGGGATCAAGTGGCGTCATCGAACTGCTTCCGGCCCGCCAAAAGGCCCCAGACCAATCACGGTCCGGGGCCCTTGATACCTACGTGCTTCGACTCGGTTGGTCACTGACGACCAGGGCGCCTCCGCAGCAGCCGGTCCATGTGGCTCATGGCCTCACGCTGCGTGTCCTGCACGACGTGCGTGTAGACGTCCATGGTGATGCTGATCTGTGAGTGCCCGAGGATCTCCATCACGACGCGAGGCGCGACTCCGGCCGCCGTAAGAAGCGTGGCGGTGCCGTGCCGGGCGTCGAGCAACCGGATGACGCGGAGGCCGGCGGACTGGGCGACGCGGGTGAAGGAGCGGTAGACGTTCCGCGGCTCGACCTGGCGGCCGGTGCGGGTGGTGAAGACGTAGCCCGACTCCTGCCACTGCTCCCCCGCCTTGACCCGAGCAGCCGCCTGCCGCATCCGGTGCCAGCGCAGGGGCGCGATGCAGAGGGCGGGCAGCGGGACGGCCCAGCGACGGTGACTCTTGGGATCGTCGTCGTAGAGGACACCGCCGACGCTGCGTCTGCTGGCGGACGTAGAGAACGCGGTCGTCGAGGTCGAGTTCCGACCAGCGCAGGCCGATGATCTCTCCCCGGCGGAGCCCCATGCCGCGCCGTAGTGGTCTCGAAGTGCCATTCCTCGGAGGGCGCCCGATCGTGGATGCCCCAGGTCAGTTCGACGTGGCTACCACGGTGCTCCGCTGAGAGTTTCAGGTCAAAGCACAGGGAGTGCCGGGTACGTGTGCCTTCCCAGCCCCCGGAAGTCCTCGGCAAGCGAGCCGAGGAAGGTGTCGAGACCGTCGCCGTTCCAGGTCTCCACGGAGGTCGACTGCTCCGGCTGTACAGCAGCGAAATACAGCATCCACAACGACCAGACCTGTCCTACGGCAGCCGCACCGAGCCGATGCATGTCCCCATACGACCGGTCGGGCCGATCCACATTGAGCTACGGATCAGAAGGCGTACCGTGCCGAGTGGTGAGGTCGTCCGCACGGTAAAGGCCGCGACCCGGGGTGCGACAAGGGTCGGCTGCCTCACCACCACCGCAGGACCGTCCCACTCGGGACCAGTTCAGTGGCTTGATCCCCTCGGACCGGTCCTTTGTCGTGAGCCGTGGCCGACTGCGGGACCGTAGTGGTGGGTGGGGGCGATGGCGGAGACGCTTACAGGAACAGGCGGATCGTCTCGACCACGAGCGGATACAGCGGAAGCACGATGAAGGTCCAGCCAACCAGCCGTGTGACGCCCCCGTAGCGTCGCTCGGCTGCCTGGGACGGTGGCCCGATGCCGGACTGATAGAGGCTGCTCCGGAACCCTCGGTAGTCCCGGACGATGGCTGTGCCCAGAGCGACGAAGGGGACAGCGATGGCCAGGGCGATGAACCAGTCCACGCCCGCAGGGTAGTTGAGGCAACGCGACGCGATGCCCTCGGTGCCGGGCGCGGCGTCGCACCTGCGCTTTCGCAGAGGGCCCTTACGATGGGCCCGTGACCAGGAGCATCCGATCGAGCAGCCGCCCAGGCGGGCGGCTGTTCGTGGTGCTGGTGCTTGCGGTGCTGGCCGGGGTACTGGGGATGCACGGTCTTGCTCCCGGTGGGACGTCGGCGGTGCGGGCGGGTGCTGGGCACGAGATGGTGATGGCCGCGGCGGACGGGGTTCCGCACGCGGACGGGGGGTGTACGCACACGGATGGCGGAGCGGGTCACCTCGATCATGCCGATGGGACGTGTGCGGCCGCCGGCGTCGGTTCGGCGTACACGCCGCCCGCGCTGACCGGCGCCCTGCTGAGCGTGCCTGCGGCCGTGGCGCCCGGTGCGGTGTCCCCGCGGTCGCCGCACGACGGCCGCGCTCCGCCCGACCTCTCCGAACTGCAACTCCTGCGGATATAGAGCGACCCGCAGGCGCCCGTGTGCCCGGTGTCTGCCGGTGCCGGGTGCCGTGCCTTCGCACACTCCACATCCGTTTCCACCGCGTGCCGCGAAACGGCTCGCGTCAAGGAGTTGCACCACCATGATCCGCAAGCGTTCCCTCGTCCGCCGTACCGCCGCCGTGACTGCCGCAGGTGCGGCAGCACTCGTCCTGGCCGCCTGCGGTGGCAACGGCGACGACGACGGCTCGGCCGGACACGGCGGCCACGCCGCCACCGCCTCCTCGTCCGCCCCGGCGTCCGCGTCGGCATCGGCATCGGCATCGCAGGGGCAGCACAACGCTGCCGACGTCGCCTTCGCGACGGGGATGATCCCCCACCACCGCCAGGCCGTCGAGATGGCCGACCTCGCGCCCGACCGTGCGGGGTCGGCCGAGGTGAAGAAGCTCGCCGCCGGCATCAAGAAGGCCCAGGACCCGGAGATCAGGACGCTCTCCGGCTGGCTGGCCTCCTGGGGCGAGGACGTGCCCGCCGAGGGTGCCATGGACCACTCCACGCACGACATGGGCGGCATGATGACGGGCGAGGAGATGACCGAGCTGGAGAACTCCTCGGGCAAGGCGTTCGACACCGCCTTCACGCAGATGATGATCAAGCATCACGAAGGCGCGGTCGAGATGGCGAGGACCGAGCAGGCCGACGGCGCCTACGGACCGGCCAAGAAGATGGCCGGAGAGATCATCGACTCGCAGCGCGCGGAGATCGAGCAGATGAACGAACTGCTCGGCAAGGGCTGACCGCACCAGGCCGGTGCGGGGCGGACACCGAGCGCGTCCGCCCCGCACCGGCCCGTGCCCGCGGCTCACCGCGAGACCCGGGTATCACTCCGCCGTCCCGCGGAGTCGTGTTCCTGCGGGCCGGAGACAGGCCTGGTCACGATACTGAGGGCATGCCCGGGCAACTCCGTGCCATGGTCCTGCCGGACCGGCAACGCCGATCTCTGGACGAGCTCCAGCAGGACCTCGATCTCTCGTACGGGGACAGCCGGTCGAAGCAGTCGGCCTTCTGGACCATGCTCACGCTGTCCGCGGTCATCGCGGCGTGCGGGATCCTGACCGACTCCACCGCCACCGTCATCGGGGCGATGATCATCGCTCCGCTCTCCACCCCGATCATGGGTATCGCCCTCGGTGCCGTACAGCGCCGCCGCGCCACCGCCGCCGCCTTCGTGGGCCTCGGGTGCCTGCTGGTGATGCTGGTCGGGGCGGTGGCCTCACTGGTGGTGCCGCAGTCCTACGACCTGCTGACCAACGGCCAGATCTCCGGCCGGACCTCCCCGGGACTGCTCGACCTGGTCTCCGCCCTGGCCACGGGCTTCGCCGGGGCCGTGGCACTGGCCCGCAGGGACGTCGCCGCCGTACTGCCGGGGGTGGCCATCGCGATCTCGCTCGTGCCGCCCCTCGTCGTCACCGGCGTCTGCGCCGGCCAGGCAGCCTGGTGGCCGGCGCTGGGCGCCCTGGTGCTGTTCCTTTCCAACCTCTTCGCCCTCGTCTTCGCCGGCATGGTCGTCTTCACCGTCCTCGCCTACGCCGGGACCGCCGGCCGGCGCGCCCACCGCGGGCCACGGCGCGCCTACGTCATGCTCGGGCTGCTCTTCACGGCCGTACTGCTCCCCCTGGCCGCCAACACGGTCGCCACCGTGCTGCTCAACACCTGGACCCTCAGGGCCAAGAGCGCCGCCGAGCGGTGGCTCACCCACAGCCCCGGCGCGACGGTCACCAGCGTCGACACGCAGTCCAGGACCCTGTACATCCACGTGCGCGGACCCGATGAACTGCCGCCGATCAAGAGCCTGCTGAACGACCTGGAGGGCGAGATCCCCGACGGCATCCCCATCGTCGTCGACACCACGCGCGGCCAACAGATCACGGCCGGACGGGTCGGTGGGTGACACTCGCCGGCAGACTCACGGCGGGCCGGCCGGCCCCGGCAGCGCGCAGGCCGCCGGTCACTGCCGGGTCACCGCGCGGGAGATGCCCGCGGTGACCGTCGTGGCCAGGATCCAGCCCGCCGCTATCAGGGTGTAGGACAGCCACTGGCCGGGGCCGTGTGGGGCGAAGGCCGGCTCCTGGCCGAAGGTGATGATCGGGACGAGGAGGTCGAGGGTGTAGAAGACGGCGTTGAAGGGCGGTGCCTTGCCGGGGTCGAGGGGGGCCGGGGTGTGCAGGGCGAAGTAGAGGGACCCGCAGGCGAGCAGGGCCAGGAGCCACAGGCCTGCGCGGAGGGGGCGGTAGCCGTAGCCGACGGACAGGTCCTGGGCGTGGCCCCACAGGCGGGTGTGCGCGGGGAGGGTGGCACGGCGGTGGCGCTGTTTGGCCAGCAGGACCGTGCGGGCTTCGTCCTCGTGGCCGAGACGCCGGTAGGTCGCCGCCAGTTGCTCGTACGGCTGGGGGAGGTAGTCGCCGGTCGTGCGGCGGATCCAGCGGACCCGTTCCGCGGCGGGGAGCGGGAACGCGAGGGTCTCGTACGTCGCGTCGGCCAGGCGGAGGTCGGTGGGCCAGGTGTCCCGGTCGTCGTACAGCGTGCCGAGTCGGGCGTTGCGGGCGTCCACCGCTCCGTCGACCGGCCGGCGGGTGCGCAGGTCCGTCTCCCGGGCCTGGACCGCCCGCAGGGACAGGGCGGTGCCGTCCCCGTGGGTCAGTTCGGCGTCGCGGAAGCTCAGTTCCGTACCCACGCGTGTGCCGTCGAGTTTCACCGCGCCGTCGACCGTGAGGCCGAGGCCCAGGTCGAAGTTGCGGTCGACGGTGACGTCCACCGCCTCCAGGGCGGTGTCGCCCGGGTTGCTCAGCCGGGCCCCGCAGAAGCCGATGGCCGCCGCGACGGTGGCCCCGGAGAGGATGATCCGGCCCTCGGCGCTGAAGCCGGGGTGGAAGGTGAAGTCCTCGGCGACACGGACGTGGTAGGCGTCCAGGGCGTGACGGCCGGGGGCGCGGAGCGAGGCGCCCTCCAGGTCGAACTCGCCGTCTATGGACGCGCCGGAGAGGCGGAACGTCCCCTCGACGGCCAGGTTCGCGCAAAGCGCGTCGCCGCCCACATGGGCGTGGTTGGCCGATACGGCCTCGCCCGCGGGGAAGCCGATCGCCGTCTCGCGCAGGTCCAGGTCCCCGTTGATCTGCGCGCGGTTGAGGACCAGGGGGCCGGTCAGGCGGCAGTGGGTGACGACCAGGCGCCCGTCGATCTGCGCCGTGTCGGCCACCAGGCCGGGCAGCGTGCAGTCCGTGAGGACCAACTGCCGGGTCCGGGCGCCCTGCAGCAGCGGTGCTTCGTCGAAGCGGCAGTCGGTCAGGTGGATCGGTGCCGCGACGTCGGTGAACCCGAGGTCCAGGCGGCCCGTGATGTGCGCACCGGTCAGACGCAGCGCGGGGCGGTCGCCGGGGGCGGGCTCGGCGTGGGCGCCCAGCAGCAGTGCCGCGACGACGTCCGATCGGATCACCGGGTCCGGCGCGGCCGGGTCGTCGGACACGTCGAGGCGGCGGCCTTGCGAGAAGGCGTCCCACAACCGGCGTTCATGGGCGTTGAGTTCGTCGATGCGCACGAACGACGATCTTCCTGGCCGACCGTGCGCCGGACAACCCCGGTTCCGTCCGCTCCGTCCGCCTCTCAGGCCGGGCGGCGTGCCCCGCGGGTGAGGCGGAGGGCGGAGGCCAGGAAGAAGACGCCGCCGAGGAAGGCGTAGCCCGCGAGGCTGCCCAGCGACGGGTCGTCGGCGCCGGCCTGCGTGGCGAACGAGATGCCGGCGAGCGTCGAGATGGCGCCGCTGACGATCATCGCCCACTGCCCGCCCAGTCGGCGGCGGACGGCGCCCGCGACGAGCTGGACGATTCCCGCGGTGACGGCCCACGCGCCCCAGACGCGCAGGACGGCGGGGATGCCCGAGGTCGCGGCGAGGGCGAGGGCGAGGACCGTCAGGGAGCTGATCGCGATGTTCGCGTACAGGGGTGCGACCGGTGCGCCGTCCGCCCTCGCCGACCGGACGTCGACGACCGCGGCCGCCACGTCGAACAGCGGGTAGACCAGCAGGAGTGTCGTGCTCAGCGGGCCCAGCGTGTCGGCGGTGGCGAAGAGCAGGGCGGCCCATACGGCGGCGAACGCGAAGCGGAGGAAGTACAGCTTCCGGAGGGTGGCGGGGAGGCCGGCGGGCGATGCGACGACGAGGGTGTCCACGGGAGTGCCTTTCGGTGAGGCGTGCGGTGACCAATGCGGTGCGGATGCAGCGAGAGTGAGAGAGGGAGAACGTTCGGTCTCGTCGTGCAGTCAACGGCCTCCCGCCATCGCTGTCAAGACCGAACGTTCTCCCTCAGCGCCTTGATACGCTGGCCCCATGAGTCCGAGCACAGAAGCCCGCAACACCTCCGCCGCGCGAGCCCGGCTGCTCGGTACCGCCACGAAGATCTTCTACGCCGAGGGGATCCACTCCGTCGGCGTCGACCGGATCACCGCCGAGGCGCAGGTCACCCGGGCCACGCTGTACCGGCACTTCTCCGGCAAGGAAGACCTCGTCCTCGCCTACCTCGACCAGGCCGACCAGGGGATCCGGGAGCAGGTGGCCGCGGCCATGGGCAGTACGCCCTCGGCCGTCGGCCAGGTCCGGGCCGTCGCCCGGTCCATCGTCGAGGGGATCCGGTCGCCCGGCTTCCGCGGCTGTGCCTTCCTCAACGCCGTGGCCGAGTACCCCGACCCCGCCCACCCGGTGCACCGCGCGGTGCTGGCCCACCGGCAGTGGTTCCTGGACACCGTCACGGAGCTGCTGGCACGGGTCGGCGACGGCGACGTGCCCGCCGATGCCGCCGGGCGGCACCTCGTCATGCTCCGGGACGGCGCGATGGCCGCCGGGTGCCTCTTCGATCCGGAGCTGGTGTCCGAGACCTTCCTGCACGGCGTGGAAGGGGTCCTGGAGCAGAGGACGGCGGCGGCGGACGAGGTCGACAAGAAGTCCCGGAAATAATTGCCGCCCGGCCGTCCGGCCGTGTCGAGAACGAGGTTCCGGCTCCGTCCCAGGGGTGAACGAGGCCACAATGGCCGCACCAGCACCTAGGAGACGCATCATGGCCAAGTACCTGCTGCTCAAGCACTACCGTGGCGCCCCGGACCCGGCCAACAACGTGCCCATGGACCAGTGGACGCCGGACGAGATCTCGGCGCACATCCAGTACATGAACGACTTCGCCGCCCGGCTCGAGAAGACCGGCGAGTTCGTCGACGGACAGGCACTCGCCCCCGAGGGCACCTGGGTGCGGTACGACGGTGAGGGGAAGCCGCCGGTCACCGACGGGCCGTTCGCCGAGACCAAGGACCTCATCGCCGGCTGGATGGTGATCGACGTCGACGGCTACGAGCGCGCCGTCGAGCTGGCCGGGGAGCTGTCCGCCGCCCCGGGGGCGGGCGGGAAGCCGATCCACGAGTGGCTGGAGCTGCGTCCGTTCATGGGCGCGCACCCGACCGTCACGGAGTGATCCCGCCGATGGACGAGGCCCTGATCAGGAGCCTCACGCCCGGCGTGCTGACCGCCCTCGTCCGCCGCGGAGCCGACTTCGCGGCGGCCGAGGACGCGGTCCAGGACGCGCTGGTCGAGGCGGTCCGCGCCTGGCCGGCCGACCCGCCCCGGGACCCGAAGGGGTGGCTGGTCACCGTGGCCTGGCGGCGGTTCCTCGACGCGACCCGCGCCGAGACCGCCCGCCGGCGGCGCGAGGACCGCGTCGAGGAGGAGCCGGCGCCCGGGCCCGCCCCGGACGTGGACGACACGCTCCAGCTGTACTTCCTGTGCGCGCACCCCTCGCTGACGCCGTCCTCCGCCGTCGCGCTCACCCTGCGCGCGGTCGGCGGGCTGACCACCCGGCAGATCGCCCGTGCCTACCTGGTGCCCGAGGCGACCATGGCGCAGCGCATCAGCCGGGCCAAGCGCACCGTCTCCGGCGTCCGGTTCGACCGGCCCGGCGACGTCGGCACCGTGCTGCGCGTCCTCTATCTCGTCTTCAACGAGGGCTACTCCGGTGACGTCGACCTCGCCGCCGAGGCCATCCGGCTCACCCGGCAGCTGGCGGCCTCGGTCGACCATCCGGAGGTGTCGGGGCTGCTGGCGCTGATGCTGCTCCACCATGCGCGGCGAGCCGCCCGGACCGCGTCCGACGGCAGTCTGGTGCCGCTCGCCGAGCAGGACCGCGGCCGGTGGGACACCGCGTCCATCGCCGAGGGGGTACGGATTCTGCAGGCGGCGCTCGCCCGGGACCGGCTGGGCGAGTTCCAGGCCCAGGCCGCCATCGCCGCCCTGCACGCCGACGCGCCCACCGCCGGGGAGACCGACTGGGTGCAGATCGTGGAGTGGTACGACGAGCTCGCGGGCCTGACCGACAACCCCGTCGTCCGGCTCAACCGCGCGGTCGCCGTCGGGGAGGCCGACGGACCGCGCGCCGGGCTGGCGGCGCTCGCCGCGCTGGACGACGCGCTGCCCCGGTACACGGCGGTTGCGGCGTACCTGCGCGAGCGTGACGGCGACCTGGACACGGCGGCGCGGCTGTACGCCGAGGCGGCCCGCAAGGCGTCCGACATCGCCGAACGCGACCACCTGACACGCCAGGCCGCCCGCCTCAACTCCCGTCACCGGCAGGGCCGCTGACCAGCCCCGGGGAGGGCCGGCGGCAGCCCGGCCCCCACGGCGTGCCCTGGGCGCGGCGGCCGTACTCCGCGAGGGCCGGGGTCAGCAGGTCGAAGGCCCGGGGTGCCTCCCGTGCCAGCACCTCGGCGATCTCCGGGTTGGTGCGCCCCGCCAGGGTCAGTTCCTGGATGCGGGTGAACAGGACGCGGTGGACGCCGCCCAGCAGGGTCGCGGCCGTGCGGGGGGTGATGTCGTCGGGCGGGGCGCCCGTCGTGTCGGCCAGGGCCGCGGCCAGCGCCTCCTCCCGACGGTCGTGCAGGCCGCGCAGACACGAGGCGAGGGTGGGACTGTCCGCGATCATGCGGATGAAGGCCGGGCCGGCGAAGCCCGCGACCGGGTCCTGGGCCGCCACGGCCGCCAGGAAGGCGCGGCGCAGCGCCGCCAGGGGGGTCTCGTCGGCTCCGCGTGCCGTCACGGTGGTGGCCAGGGCGGCGACGAACTCGTCCTGGTGGTCCAGGGCCAGGTCCTCCTTGCGCGGGAAGTAGTTCGTCACCGTCTTCTTGGCGACGCGGGCGGCGTCGGCGATCTCGGCGATCGTCGTGTGCTCGAAGCCGCGCTCCATGAAGAGCCTGGTGGCGTGGTCGGAGATCAGCTGCCGCGTCTCGCGCTTCTTGGCCTCGCGCAGGCCCAGCGCCGGGGCGTCGTTCGGGTCCATGGGCGAATCTTACCTCGGTAGTATTTTTATGTTGACAGCCAAAATAGCCTCAGCATACTTTTCTCCCGATGAACGAATTCAACGAGAGGCACGACACCGACTCCGTACGCGAGTTCACGGTCGGCGACGCGGACGCCGGCCCCTACGCGCTCACCGAGGGACCGGACGGCGCCCTGTGGTTCACCCTCGTCCACCGGGGCGCCGTCGGCCGCAGGGACCCGGACGGCGGGCGGGTCACCGTCCATCCGGTCGGCGAGGGGCCGACCGTGATCGCGTGCGGGCCCGACGGAGCCCTGTGGTTCACCGAGTACCGGACGCACCGCATCGGCCGGATCACCCCGGACGGCGACTACTCCTCCTTCGCGCCCCTCACCCCCGAGGGCGGACCGTTCGGGATCACCGCCGGGCCGGACGGGGCCATGTGGTTCACGCTCTCCGCGGCCGACCGCGTCGGCCGCGTCACGGTGGAGGGCGACGTCACCGAGTACGCGGCGCCCGGCGCCTTCCCGTCCGCCCTCACGACCGGGCCGGACGGCGCCCTGTGGTTCACCCTCAACCAGGGCAACGCCGTCGGGCGGCTGACCACCGACGGCCACGGCACCGCGTTCCCGCTGCCGACGGAGGGCGCCGCACCGGTGGGCATCGCCGCGGGGCCCGACGGCGCCCTGTGGTTCACCGAGATCGGGGCCGGGCGGATCGGCCGGATCACCGTGGCCGGCGACATCACCGAGTACCCGCTGTCCGACCCCGCGGCCGGGCCGCACGCGGTCACGCCGGGGCCCGACGGGGCGCTCTGGTTCACCGAGTGGGGCAGTGGCCGGATCGGCCGGATCACCACCGACGGCGGCGTCACCTCGTACGCCCTCTCCCGCGCCGACAGCGAGCCGCACGGCATCGCCGCACACGGCGGCGCCCTGTGGTGCGCCCTGGAGACCGGCTCCCTGGCCAGGATCGAGGTCCCGTCCTGACCGGCGCCGCCCCCGATCCCACACCCCGCGCCCGCTCCGGGTGCCGTCCCCGACCCGGTGTGCGGCACCCCCTCGCGCAGCATCCGCGTGTCCCCACGGAAGGAAGCATCCGCTTGACCGACCCGACGCACTCCCCCGTCTTCGACGCCGCCGCCGAGTTCGACCGGCAGGTCCGCACCCTCGTCTCGCTCGGCTACCCGGCGCTGTCCGGCCGCACCCCGGACCGGTTCGCCGAACTGGTGGCGCCGCTGCGCGCCGAGGCCGTGGCCCGCACGGACTCCGCGGCGTACGCGGGACAGGAGCCCGCCGTCACCGGCCGGATCCCCTTCGTCCTGGTCGTCGGACGCGAACTCGCCCCGGTCGAACGGACCGTGCCGCTGACCACCCTGCACGGCGGCCGGCTGCCCGGGTTCGTCGACCGCACCTTCGAACCGGGCTCCCTGGAACGGTTCGTCGCCACCGGGCCGGCCCTGCCGCCCGGACCGGACGGCGTCCACCTGCTGTTCGACGTCGAGCGCGGGGAGGAGTTCTGCGGGGTCGTGCCGGCCGACGCGATGGCCACCGTCGCCGGGCGGGGCCGCACGCCGCTCACCATCGAGGAGGGCGTCGCCGTGCTGACCCAGGTCCCGGAGGTCCTGGTCAAGAACAAGTGCTTCTCGCTGGGCGGTTCACGGTGCGGCGACCGACGGGTCCCGGCGCTCTGGATCAGCAAGCGCGCCCCGAAGCTCGGCTGGTGCTGGGAGGGCAACCCGCACACCTGGCTCGGCATGGCGTCGGCCGGTGCGCGCCACGCCTGAGCACCGTCACGCCTGACCGCTCAGAGTTCCCGAGCGGTCCTCGGCCCGGTCGAAGCCGAGTCGCGCCACCGGACCGGCACGTCGCACGGACCGGTACCTCTCGCGGACCGGCGCCTCACGCGGACCGTATGGCCGCCCGCCTGGGCAGCAGCCCCCCGTCGGGCGCGTCCCGGCGGCTCGCCACCGTCAGTGTCAGCGTCACCGCGAGCGAGGTGAGCGCCATCACCGACATGGCCGTCGCCGGTGAGGTGAACTGGGCCACCGTGCCGGCCAGGGTCGCGGCGAGGCCCTGAAGGGTGAGCATCCCCGCGGAGTGCAGACCGAGGGCGTGCCCGGAGAGTTCCTCGGGCGTGAGGGCGACCAGGCGCTCCTGCTGCACCAGGCTCGCGCCGAAGCCCACCGACGCCAGGCCGACCAGTACGGCCGTCAACGGCAGCGGCGGGCGCAGGAAGAGGACCAGGTACGGGGCCGCCAGCAGCACCAGGAGCGGGACGCCGAGGCGCGGGCGCAGCCGGGCGGGCACCAGCCGGCCGATCGTGACATCCCCGGTGAGCATGCCCAGCGCGCCGCAGGCGAACAACGTGCCCGCGGCGCGCGGGTCGTAGGAGACGAACAGCGATTCGCAGCCGACGACGAGGCCGTTGGGGATCCACAGGGCCAGGTACACGTGGCGGCGCGGACGGGCGGACCAGAGCAGGGCGTTGGCCCGCCGGGTGGCCGTGACGGAGGGGCGGCCGGAGACCCGGGGCGGGCGGCGGGTCAGGCGGAGCGCGAGGGCGGCCGAGGTGCCGTACAGGGCGGCCGCGAGCAGCAGGCACAGGCGCGGCGACAGCAGGGTCACCAGGACGCCCCCGGCCGCGTATCCGGCGATCTGCATGACGCCGCTCATCATGTTGAACAGCGAACGCCCCGTCAGGTAGCCGTCCTTGGCGAGGATCTCGGTCAGCAGGCCCCAGCGGACCCCGCCGCCGAGCGAGGCGATCAGCCCCTCGACGAGGACGATGACGAGCATCGCCCACACCGGCAGGCCGGGCAGCGCGAGGGCCGCGGTGGCGGCCGCGAAGCAGAGCGAGAGGCCCGCCAGCGTCGCGCGCGGCGGCAGCCGGTCGGCGCCGGAGAGGAAGAGCGTGGCGCCCAGCACCTGGGCGAGCGCCGGGCCGAACATGCTGACCGCGGACAGCAGCGGCGAGTTCGTCGCCCGGAACACCAGGGTGCCGAGCGCGAGGCCGCTCACCGTCTGGGCGGCGATGTTGGCGGAGGAGGAGAGGAAGAGGGGGCTGAACTCGGGCGTGCGGAAGAGGTCGGCGTAGGTCCTGCGGGCGGTGTCCGGCATGCGGGGAGTGTGGGGCGGAGCCGGGCGCGGCCGTTATTGTTTCGCGCCGAGGCGAAAGGTGCGGAGGACGGGGACCGTATGGGCTGGTGGGAGATCAACGCCGACACCCTCGCGCGCAGCCGTTTCGTCGTCTCGCCACTCGACGAGACCCTCGCCTGTCTGAAGTTGCTGCACGCGGGAGTGGCCGGGCACCCCGGTGAGCGGGCCTGGCTCGCCACCCACCGGCCCGCCCATCTGCGCCGCATGGCGGCCGACCCGGTGACCGCGCTGCTGGTGGCCTCGGGCCTGGGCCGGGAGTGGAACGCCGACTTCCTCACCCCCGCCCCGGCCGAGGGCGTCGGCTTCGCGGAGGGCGTCGCACGGATCCGGGCGACCCGGCCCGACGTGGCGCGCGCCGACCTGGCCGTCTCCCTGGGGGGCACGCTCCCGGCCGCCCTGGACCGCGACGACCTGCCGGAGCGGGCCGCCACGCTGCTCGAGGAGGTCTGGGCCGAGGCGGTACGGCCGGACTGGGACCGGCGCCGCCGGGTCCTGGAGGCGGACGTCGTCGCACGGACCGCGCAGGTGAGCCGGGGCGGCTGGGCGACGGTGCTGGACGACCTGCGGCCGGGCACCCGCTGGCTGGGCGACAACCGGCTCCAGATCAACCTGAACCCGTACCCGCCGCGCGAACTGTCCGGGGCGGAGCTGATCCTCGTCCCGATCACCGCGCAGCGGCACGGCTGGGTGGCCTGGGAGGAACCCGAGCGGTACGCGGTGGTCTACCCGTGCGCGGGCGCCCTCGCGGACGACGGTGCCCGGCACGTGCCCGCCGCCCTCGGCGCGCTGCTCGGCCCGGCCCGCGCGGGCGTGCTGACGCTGCTCGGCACCCCCATGAGCACCAGCCAGCTGGTCGGCGTGACCGGCCAGGGCCTCGGGTCGGTCGGCCGGCATCTGCGGGTGCTGCTCGACGCGGGCCTGGTGGAGCGGCGGCGCGCGGGCCGCTCGGTGCTGTACTCGCGGACACCGGCCGGGGAGGTGCTCGTCGAGGCGGGCATGGGCAGCGGGAGGGGGCCGGGGGTGCCGGGCTAGCATCCGGTGCATGACGACCTCAGCGAACACGCGGAACGACGACAGCCTCCCCCTCGACGTCGAGATCGGCGCCCTCCAGGGCGGGACCGCGGACCTCTCCCAGTACGCCGGCCGGGTCGTGCTGGTGGTCAACGTGGCCTCCAAGTGCGGGCTGACCCCGCAGTACTCCGGCCTGGAGCGACTGCACGCGCGGTACGCGGAGCAGGGTTTCACCGTGCTGGGCGTGCCCTGCAACCAGTTCATGGGCCAGGAGCCGGGCAGCGCCGACGAGATCGCCGAGTTCTGCTCGGCGACGTACGGGGTCACCTTCCCGATGACCGAGAAGGTCGAGGTCAACGGGGAGGGCCGGCACCCGCTGTACGACCGGCTGACCGGCTTCGCGGACGCCGAGGGCCACAGCGGGGACATCCGCTGGAACTTCGAGAAGTTCCTGATCGGCCGGGACGGCAGGGTCGCCGCCCGCTTCTCGCCGCAGACCGAGCCGGAGGCGGCCGAGGTCGTGGCGGCCGTCGAGGAACGCCTCGCCGGTTGACCTTGCCCCTGGGGGAAGGCCGATCGTCCCCGTCACCGGGCGGAACAGCCGCCCGGCGACGGAGGATGACGGCGTGGACGACTACGTGGACGGCGGCGTGGACGAGGTGTGCGACGACGAGTTGCTGACCATCGGCGCGTTCGCCGCGCGGGCCCGGCTGTCGGCCAAGGCACTGCGGCTGTACGACCGGCTGGGCCTGCTGGCGCCCGCCCACGTGGACGGGGCCACCGGCTACCGCTACTACCGCGCCGGACAGGCCGAACGCGCCCGGCTCGTGGCCCTGTTGCGCCGGCTGGACATGCCGCTCGCCCGGATCGCCGAGGTGGTCGGGGCGGACGGCGGCCGCGCCGCCGGTCTGCTCGACGCCTACTGGGCGGACGTGGAGACCCGGGTGGCCGGGCAGCGCACGCTCGTCGAGTACCTCCGTGGACGACTGTCGGGAAGGGACTCCGAGGTGTACGGAAAGTTCGTGGTCGAGACGGTGGACGTGCCCGAGCACGTGGTGCTCAGTGAGACCCGGCACACGCTGGCGAGTGAGCTGCCGGCGTGGATCGGGGCCTCGCTGGGGCGTCTGGAGGAGGCAGCCCGGGGCTGCGGGGGCGTGACGGCGGCGCCGTACGTCGTCTACCACTCGGACGTGTCGATGGAGAGCGACGGACCGGCCGAGTCCTGCGTGCCGGTCGCCGACGAGGCGGCCGCGCGGGCGTGGAGCGGGGAGCGGGGACGGGCGTGGCAGACGCGGGTACGGGTGGAGCCGGCCGGCCGGCTGGCCTACACCCGGATCACCAAGGCCCAGGTGGCGTACCCGCAGATCCTGGCCGCCTTCGGGGCGGTGGAGGAGTGGATCGCCGCGCAGGGACTGACGGTGGCCGGGCCGTGCCGCGAGGTGTACTTCGCCGACTGGGAGGCAGCGGGCCCCGAGGACCCGGTGTGCGACGTGGCGTTCCCGGTGAGCTGAGCTGATCCGGGCCGGCGGGCGCCCTCTCGGCAAGGTCGGCGAACTGGTCGAGAGGGCTCCGTCGGTGGTACCGGCGGGTGAGGCGTGGCGGCGTTACTCCTTGACCGACGTCACGAAGGCGGTCCACGCGTCGGCGGGGAACGCGAGGACCGGGCCCTCGGTCACCTTGGAGTCGCGGACGGCGAGCGCCGCCACGACCGGTGACCGGACCTCGACGCACGCGCCGTTCCCTCCGGAGTAGGAGGACTTGGTCCACGATTCCTGGGCGCCCTGAAGAATTGCCATGTCTGCTCCGATGGCGAGTCGCGAGTGTGGTTTACGCCAATGACGTTTGATCTTTGGCGTGATCGACGCTACTCGCTGGCCTCCCCGCACGGAGCAGGCATTCACTCGACCGGATGGCATATTCCAGGTGAGTCTTCCGGTGCATCGGGGCAGGGGTGTACTATCCCGCCTTCGCCCGGTTTCTCGGGCTTCAACGGCTCAGTCGCGCGTATTCCTTCGCCACGTCCTCGATGCGCTGCCGCGACTGCTCCACGTTCAGGGCCTGGGCCCGCAGGTGCTCGTACATCACCGTGTACTTCTGCACGTCCGGCGCCTTCTCCAGATACAGGTCGCTGGTCACGCCCTCGATGTACACCACGCTGGAGTCGGCCGTGTCGGCGAACTCCAGGATGGAGTACTGGCCGTTGATACCGGGGTGCGCCCCGACGTCGAAGGGCAGCACCTGCACGGTGATGTGCGGCAGCTGCGACATCTCGGCGACGTGCTCCAGCTGCTCCCGCATCACCTGCCTGCTGCCCACCACCCGGTGCAGGCAGGCCTCGTCGAGGACGACCCACAGCCGCAGCGGGTTGTGGTCGGCGGAGATGCGCTCCTGCCGCCGTATGCGGACCTGCACCCGTTTCTCCACGTCGGCCACCGACGTCTCGGGCAACGCGCCCTGGATGAGGGCCTCGGCGTAGGGGCGGGTCTGCAACAGGCCGGTGATGATCTGGGGTTCGTAGGTCCGCAGCGACTCCGCGTCGGTCTCCAGGCCGATGTAGACGCTGTACGGGATGTCCCCGAAGGCGTGCCACCAGCCCTGCTGGCGCGAGTCCTTCGCCATCTGCATCAGCGAGTCGACGATGCGCTGGTCCTCGACCTCGTACACCCCGCACAGGTCGCGGACGTCCCGCTGGCTGATGCTGCGCCTGCCGTTCTCCAGGCGGCTGATCTTCGACTGGGAGACCAGCAGCCGCTCGGCGACCTCCTCGGCCGTCATGCCCTTCAGCTCACGGAGCCGGCGCAGCTCCTGGCCCAGCCGACGCCGCCTTACGGTGGGATTGACACTCGACGCCACGGGACGCGCACCTCCGGCTGGGTGACTCATACTTGCCACTTTGTGTATCTGCTGCTGAGCAGACTGCCACCAAGGTGCTTTCTACCGCTGGGAAACGGTCGATATGCGCCGCGTACACGCCAGTTCGGAACGCCACCCCCACATGCGGCCGCGCGGGGTGGCGGAACCTTTCCGCGGTCCGGGCGGGCCGGACACACGGTCGGTTCCGCCGCCCCGCGCGGACCTGCGGCTCCCGTGACCGGGCTTGGGGACTGGCGGTGCGGCGGTGCGGTCGTGCTGTGGTGCGGTGCGGTGGTGCGGTCTTCCGGCCTGCGGCGGTGGCTAGTGGGCCACCGCCCGCGCCATCGACCCGTGGCGCGGTTGCGCCGGAACGCCGCGGGCGGGTTCCGGGGCGGGCCTGGCTCCCGGTCCCGGGGCCTGGCGGCCGGCCGGGGCCTGACTGCGGCGTGGCTGTGCCGCAGCGCCGTTCTGGACGTCCATCACCGCGTGCGCCACCAGACCGCCCATGGGGTCGTGCCTGATGAGGTCCCGCAGCCGGGACCGCGACGAGCGTCCTTCGTTGCCCGGATAGAGGTGCTTGCCGAGTCCGACCGCGTGGGCCAGCGCGGCGAGCGCCGCGGTCCGCGGGTCCGGCGGGACGCCGGTGCGGATCGCCGAGTCCAGCCGGGCCTTGATCTCCCTGCTGATCGCCGTGTCCGTCGCCTGGTAGCGAGTCGTCGGCAGCACCCCGCACATCTGGCCCTCCACGGCATGCACCATGCCGCATCGCTCCAGATGCGAGAGGTAGGTCTGGCGCAGCCCCAGGCGGGGTCCGCCAATCCAGTTGACCGCCCGTACGGGAGCGCCACGCCTTCGCAGCAACTCCAACGCGCAGTCGAGTGTTGGATCTCCTGTCGGCCGTGGGGCCACCACGGCGATACGATCCCCGTCTGGGGCTATCCGTCCGGCCAGCGCCAGCTCCACCAGCTGTGCTCCGGCCAGACCGAGGTCGAGCGACTGCGGCTGTGCGGTGGTGCCCGTGGTCGGGTCCAACGCCAGCAGCAGAAGCTCCTCCGGAAGTGTTCTGCGGCTCCTGCCCATCCATGCCTCCCCGCGTGGATGACAGACAGGGTGACCCCTCTCACATTGGTCTGTCGAGGGTGCGTGACCGCTTCGTAGTGGAACCAGTAGGTATGTCGTTCTCGTCTTCCGCGTGGGTTCCACCCGTACACAGGACACTGGTAAATGGTTTCGGTACGGGTTCGGTAGCGCGCACAGGACGTGCGGCGCATGGAGGAGGCATCGGTGGCGGGCGAGTCCCCCGACAGTTCGAAGCAGCGCGAGTCGTCGGAAGAACCGACGTCGGGGAGCGCGGGTCCGGTTCCCGAAGCCAGGACCGAGGCGAGCGAGCGGAGTGATCCGCGGCTGGCGGTGGCACGGGAGGACGCGAAGCGCTCCGCGGGGTCCGGTGCCGGGTCCCGCGGTGGCGTCGACACGGCGACCCGCGTGCTGTCGGTCCGCGAGACGGAGGCGGAGGCCTCCGGCGGTGACGACGACGCCGGGACGCCCGAGGCGGCCGATACGCCGTCGGACGCGTCCGGGGAGTCCGAGGGCGACCGCGTGGAGTCCGCCGCCGGCAAGGACGGCCGGCTGCGGGACGCCGTCGCGGCCTGGGTGGCCACCGCGGACGAGCGCGCCGCGGCCAACGCGCGGCCGGAGGACGCGGAGAAGCCGTCCGGGGACGGCGGCGAGTCCGGCGGCCGGCGGGCCGCCACGGCCGCGGACACCCACGAGGACGAGACGGCCCCGCGGCCCGCCGGCGAGCCCGAGGGCGCCGCGGACGACCCCACCGCAGGCACACCATCGGCCGCGGGCTCCGGCACGGACGCAGGCCCGGACCCCGACGTGGCCCCGGCCCCCGGCTCCGGCACGGGCCCGGCGTCGGACACGGCCTCGGCCTCCGGCACGGGCCCGGACTCGGACGCGGGTGGGGCGGCGGGCTCCCCCGCCGCTACGGACCGCGGCTCGGACGAGGGGGCGGGGACCGACACCGCTTCCGGCGCGGACGCCGCCCCGGAGGCGGCCTCGGACTCGGCGCCGGTGTCCGACACGGACCCGAAGCCGGGCGCGGACACCGACCCGGAGCTGGACTCCGGTGCCGACGCCGGCGCTGCCTCCGACCCGGAGCCGGGCTCGGGAACCGACCCGGAGCCGGGCTCGGGAACCGACCCGGAGCCGGGCTCGGACGCGCAGACGCGCGCGGACGCCGACCAGGGTGCGAAGGCGGGCGCCGACGCCGACCCGGACGCCAAGGCGGGCTCCGGTGCGGACGCCGACCCCGAGCCGGGCGGCGACGACGACCCCGAGCCGGGCAGCCGTGACGGCGACCCCGAGCCGGGCAGCCGTGACGGCGACCGCGAGTCGCCGGTCGATCAGCCCACTGCCGTGTTCAAGGCGCCGCGGCCCGCCGTGGATCAGCCGACGACCATGCTGAAGCTGGGCGACGCCGCCGCCGCGTCCAAGAAGGCCGGGAAGGCCGGGAAGGCCGGGCAGTCCGGGCCGGGCGACGACGCCGAGCGGACCAGCAAGTTCGTGGCGCTGCGGAATCCGGACGATCCGGCGACCCGCAAGCCCCCGCGGGCCCCGGAGAACCCGGAGAACCCGCCGGCCCGGACACCCCCCGCCGAGGCGCCCAAGGCGTCGCAGGCGCCCCGCACCGGGGTCACCGCCGCCAGGTCGCACGTCGGGCCCGACCGGACCACCCAGCAGCCGCTGCCGCCCAAGCCGCCGCTGGACCTGCTGGCGGAGCTGACGAACACCCCGCCGCCGCCGGAGACCCCGCTGCGCACGACGGTGCGCCGGGTCAAGATCTGGACGCCGCTGGTCATCCTGCTGCTGATCGTCTTCGGCGTCGTGCAGTCGATGCGCCCGCTGCCCGCGCCCACCCTCGACCTCACGGCGCAGGACAGCTTCACGTTCGACGGCGGCAAGCCGGAGATCCCCTGGCCGTCCAGCGGGCAGGCCGCGCTCGACGTGCAGGGCATCGGCTCCTTCGGCTCGTCCGGCGACCAGAAGCCGGTGCCGATCGCGAGCGTGGCCAAGGTCATGACCGCGTACGTCATCCTGCGCGACCACTCGCTCAAGAGCGGCGCCGACGGCCCGAAGATCAAGATCGACCAGGCGGCGGAGGACCAGTCGCAGGCCGGACAGGAGTCGACGGTCAACGTCACCGCGGGCGACTCGATCTCCCAGCGCGAGGCCCTGGAGAGCATCCTGATCGCGTCCGCGAACAATGTGGCGCGGCTGCTGGCCCGCTGGGACGCGGGGTCCGAGAAGGCGTTCGTGGCGAAGATGAACGCCGCCGCGAAGGACCTCGGCATGACCAACACGACGTACACCGACCCGTCGGGGCTGAACAACACGACGGTGAGCACGGCCGTGGACCAGGTGAAGCTGGCCAAGGAGGCGATGAAGGAGCCCGCGTTCCGCGAGGTCGCCGCGATGATGTCGTACGACGACTACAAGGGTGTCAACCACTCCAACTGGAACCACCTGGTCGGCCACAACGACGTCGTCGGCATCAAGACCGGCACCACCACCTCCGCTCTCGGCAACCTCGTCTTCGCGGCGAAGAAGGAGGTCGGCGGCGAGACCCGGACCATCGTCGGTGCCGTGGTGCGCCAGCCGGCGGGCGGCGCGGACAACACCATCCTCGGTGCCGCGCTGGACTCCAGCGACAAGCTGATCCGGGCCGCGCAGGACACCCTGAAGTCGTCGACGATCCTGAAGAAGGGCAGCGTCGTCGGGTACGTCGACGACGGCCTCGGCGGCCGTACGCCGGTCGTCGCGACGCAGGACGTCAAGGCCGTCGGCTGGGCCGGACTGACCGTGAAGCTGACCTTCGACGCGGACGAGGTGCCGCACACGGCGCCGGCCGGCACCAAGGTCGGCACCCTCACCGTCGGAGACGGCGGCACCAGCGGCGCGGTCAAGGTGCCGGTGGCCCTGCGGGACGACCTGGCCGAGCCGGGCCTCTCGGCCAAGCTGACCCGCCTGGGCTGACGGGCGGCCCGTCCGGGCCGAAGCGACGCCCCGTGCCCCCGCGGCCACCCGGCCGCGGGGGCCTTCGCGTCCTCGCGGCCCGCGGGCGCCCCGGGGCCGCGAAAGGCAGGAGGCAACGGTGCGGGGGCGCGTGCTAGCGTCACGAAGCGGGGCAGTCGCCGGTCGCGGGAACGGGACACGGCCCAAAGGAGAAGACGGGACACGGGGAGTGCCTTCAGGTGGCCACTGCGGAGCCGACACGCGCCGACGACACCGATCCGGGTTCGGGAGGCGGCCCGCGACCACGCGTACCCGCGCCCCGCAGGGACGACGGTGAGCCCCGTCCCGACGGGCACCGGCCGGCCGAGCCGAAGGCGCCGTCGGCGGTGAACGCCGCCTTCCTCGCCCTGCGCGAGCGCATGCTGCGCCACCCGGTGCTGTCCGTGACCGCCCTGGCCGGGGTGCTCCACATAGCGTGGTTCTTCACGTTCGCGAACAGCGGCGGCGACCTCGCGGCGCAGGACGCGTGGGCCGAGTTCGTCGGCCGGCACCCGGCCTCGGCGTACAACCTCGCCTGGTACGGCGGCATGCATCCGGTGTCGTACAGCGTGATCTCGCCGTATCTGATGTCGGTGCTCGGCGTGCGCACCACGATGATGATCGCGGGGACGGTGTCGGCCGGGCTGCTGACGATGGTCCTGATCCGCAGCCGGGTGGTCCGCAATCCGCTGTGGGCGTCGCTGGCGGGCCTGTTCGCGCTGCTGGGCAACGCGGCGTCGGGGCGGGTGACGTTCGGGCTCGGCATGATGTTCGGCCTGGGCGCGGTCGCGGCGGTGTTCTGCTGGCCGTACCGGTGGCGGCACGAGCGCTGGGCCAAGGGGCTGTGCGCGGCGCCGCTGGCCGCGCTGTCCACCATGGCCTCGCCGGTCTCGGGCCTGTTCGTGGGCCTGGTGGCGGTCGCCCTGTTCCTCCAGAAGCGCCGCCCGGGGGCCTGGGCGCTGGGTGTGGCGCCGAGCGTGGTCGTCGCGCTGTCGGCCGTGCTGTTCCCCTTCTCCGGCACGCAGCCGATGGGCTTCGGCTCGGCGGTACTGCCGATCCTGTACGCGGGCCTGGTGTACTGGTTCGTGCCGGACACCTGGAGGACGGTGCGGATCACGTCGGCGGTCTACGGCCTGTCCGTGCTGCTGGTCTGGCTGATCAGCTCGCAGATCGGCTCCAACATCACACGCCTGCCGATGCTCTTCGCGGGGGTGGCGCTGGTGGCGGCGCTGCCGTTCACGGTGCCGAAGTCGCGCAAGTGGTACGCGCTGGTGGTCTCGATCGTCGGCTTCGTGGGCTGGATCGGCTTCAAGTCGGCCGACGACATCATCCACACCACGCCCGCCGCCTCCTGGGCACGGGAGCTGGCGCCGCTCGTCAACGAGTTGCAGGAGGTCGGCGCCGAGCAGGGCCGGGTGGAGGCCGTACCGGCCCGCTCCCACCGGGAGGCCTCGGCGCTCGCTCCGTACGTGAACCTGGCCCGCGGCTGGACCCGGCAGGCGGACATGGAGCGCAATCCGCTCTTCTACGACGACACGCTCAACTCGGCGAACTACCACGAGTGGCTGAAGCGCTGGGCGGTGCACTACGTGGTCCTGCCCAAGGACGAACCGGACGGCGACGGCGGCAAGCGCGAGCGGGAGCTGCTCCAGCGGGGCCTGCCGTATCTGAAGCAGGTCTGGGGCGACGCCAACTGGCAGCTGTTCCAGGTGACCGACCCGACGCCGCTGGCGGAGCCCGACGCGGTCGTCCAGCGGGCCGAGCAGGACGAGTGGGTCATCGACGTGCGGCGGCCCGGCCGCATCCTGATCCGGATGCCGTACTCGCCGTGGCTGAGCCTCGTCGACGACGAGGGCAACAAGCTCGAGCCGCCCCAGGAGACGGAGGCCTCCAAGGACGCCCCGGAGGGCACGCCGAAGACGTACGACAACGTCAACGGCTGTCTGACGGAGACCGAGGAGACCGCGGACGGCGACGTGTGGACGACGCTCGTCGCCCCCCGGGCGGGTACGTACCGGCTGTCGGCGCCGTACGGGCTGAAGCGGGGCACGCCGTGCCCGGACGAGCTGAAGTAGCGGACCGGGCGGCCGCCGCCCACCCCCGCCGACGTTCATGTAGGTGAACGCAGGTCAGTAAGCCGAACCTTTTTACTTCCTCTTGACCTTCCGCTTCCTTGTCGTGCCCGCGTCGTCGCACCCACGATGAGCGGGCACTTCGCGGCCTGCCACGCCCCTACCCCGCTCGTGCGAAGTGCCAACCAGCTGAGCGGAGTTCACAAGGCGGACCCCGGAAGGGGGCACATGAACGGTCTCGACTGGTCCGTGCTCATCGGCTACTTCGCCGTCATGGTGGCGATCGGTGTCTGGTCGCACAAACGTGTCGACGACGTCAGCGACTTCTTCACGGCCGGCGGCAAGATGCCGTGGTGGCTGTCCGGCATCTCGCACCACATGTCGGGCTACAGCGCGGTGATGTTCACCGGCTACGCCGGCATCGCCTACACCTACGGCGTCACGTCCTTCGTGACGTGGTCCTTCCCCATCGCGCTCGGCATCGCGATCGGCTCCAAGCTGTTCGCGCCGCGCATCAACCGGCTGCGCTCACGGCTGCACGTGGCCTCGCCGCTCGAGTACCTCAAGAACCGGTACAACCTGCCCACCCAGCAGGCGCTGGCCTGGTCCGGCATGCTGCTGAAGATCGTGGACGTGGCCGCGAAGTGGGCGGCCATCGCCACGCTGCTGTCGGTCTTCACCGGCATCTCGCTCAACCAGGGCATCCTCATCACCGGCGTCATCACGGGCATCTACTGCACGATCGGCGGTCTGTGGGCGGACGCGCTGACGGAGCTGGGGCAGTTCATCATCCAGCTGCTGGCCGGTGTCGCGATGTTCGTGGCCGTCGTCATGAAGCTCGGCGACCACGGCGGCTTCTTCGGCGTCTGGGACGAGCCCGCCCTCCAGGGCCACGGGAAACCGCTGGTCGGCCCGTACGGGACGGTGTTCCTGCTGGCCTTCCTCTTCATCAAGCTCTTCGAGTACAACGGCGGCATGCTCAACCAGGCCCAGCGCTACATGGCCACGGCCAACGCCCGCGAGGCCACGCGCTCCGCGCGGCTGTCGGCGGTGCTGTGGCTGGTCTGGCCGTTGGTGCTGTTCTTCCCGATGTGGATGTCACCGCTGCTGGTGGAGTCGCAGAAGCCGGACGGTTCCGACTCCTACGCCCTGATGACCGAGCAACTGCTGCCGCACGGGCTGCTCGGACTGGTCATCGTCGGCTTCTTCTCGCACACCATGGCCATGTGCTCCTCG
The DNA here is from genome assembly GCF_055581985.1 of Streptomyces sp. NPDC042336. Taxonomy (NCBI): domain Bacteria; kingdom Bacillati; phylum Actinomycetota; class Actinomycetes; order Kitasatosporales; family Streptomycetaceae; genus Streptomyces; species Streptomyces sp. NPDC042336. The sequence continues at coordinate 255,289 of NZ_JBVJEA010000005.1, forward strand.
GACGCGAACGCCATCGCGGCCGTGTTCACCCGTGACGTGGCGCCGGTGCTGTCGAAGCGGGCGCGCGGCTGGGGCCGGCGGTCCGGACTGCTGGCCGCCCGGCTGACCACGGTGATCTTCCTCGGTCTGTCGATGGCGGTGGCGACGCAGGTCGACTCGCCGACGTTCAAGGACATCATCACCGTCGTGATCAAGTGGGTCGCCGGGCTGATGGGCCCGATCGCGATCCCGATGATGCTCGGTCTGCTGCGGGCCTTCCGCCGCTCGGGCCCGACGGCGGCGCTCACCAGCTGGGGTCTGGGCCTGATCGCGTTCTGGCTGGTCAACTACCCGATCAACTGGAACGTGGACGGCGGGGTGCCCCTGGAGTACCAGGTCTCCGTCCCGCTGGCGGTCTCGCTGATCCTGTACGTCCTGGTCGGCTACCTGAAGCCGGAGGACACCCCGGAGCGGCTGGCGATCATCGAGCGCGTCAACACGGACGGGGACGGCGACGCCTCCGGCGCGGCGGCCGCGATCCCGGCGCAGAAGGACGACGAGGCGGTGAAGCCGGTGGGACGGAGCCAGGTGGGCGACTAGGCGCCGTCCGGCCGGGCGTGAGCGACCGGTGCCCGCACGGGGGGGCACCGGTCGGGATCAGCGCAGCTCCTGGATGCGGATCTGGTTGCCCGCCGGGTCCCGGAAGGCGCAGTCGCGGATGCCGTACGGCTGCTCGGTCGGCTCCTGGACGATCTCGGCGTTCCCGGAGCGCACCTTCTCGAAGGTGCCGTCGAGGTCCTCGGTGGCCAGGAGGATCCACCCGTAGGTGCCCTTGGCCATCATCTCGGCGATGGTGCGGCGCTCGGTGTCGGTGATGCCGGGGTCCACGGCGGGGGGCGACAGGAGCAGCGAGACGTCCGGCTGGCCGGCCGGGCCGACCGTGATCCAGCGCATCTTGCCGTTCCCGACGTCCTGGCGGACCTCGAAGCCGAGGACGTCCCGGTAGAAGGCCAGGGACGCCTCCGGGTCGTCGTGCGGGAGGACGGTGGTGTGAATGCTGATGTCCATGGCTGCCACGCTAGCCGCGGCCCCCGGGCCACCGCTTCTCGAAACCTGACCGCTGCGCCCGACCTGGCCGCTACGCCCGCGGATACCGCGCCAGCCACCCGGGGGACGAGCCGGCCGGGCCGTGCAGGGCGGGGCCCTGGGTCATCTCCATGGCGAAGTCGTCGGCCAGTTCCAGCACGGTCGGGCGGCCCTCCAGTTCGGCCAGCCAGGCCGGGGGCAGGGCCGTCTCGCCGTGCAGGGCGCCGAGCAGGCCGCCGGTCAGGGCGCCGGACACCGCCGAGGGGCCGTCGTGGTTGACGGCGAGCCGCAGCCCGTGCCGTACGTCCTCGCCGACCAGGGCGCAGTACACGGCGGCGGCGACTATGCCCTCCGCCGTCCCCGGGCCGATCAGCTCGGTCACCCGGACCGGGCTGGGCAGTCCCTGCCGTACCGCGCCCAGCGCGTGTTGCAGGGCGTTGGTCACGGGCTCGTGCCCGGGCCGGGCGACGAGCAGCGCCAGGGCCCGCTGCACGGCGGCGTCCAGGCTCTCGCCGCGTGCCAGCCCGTGCACGATCACGGCGTACGCGCCCGCCGCCAGACAGCCGGTGGGGTGGCCGTGGGTCTGCGCCGCGCACTCCACCGCGAGCTGGGCGACCAGCTGCGGCTCCCAGCCGACCAGGAGCCCGAAGGGCGCCGAGCGGGCGGCGGCCTCGGGCCCGCGCTCACCGGGGTTCTTGGGCGACTCGGGGGTGCCCATCGTCTCGTCGCCGAGGCCGAGCAGCAGCGCGCGCGGCGCGTCCCGGCGGACGTACAGCCACTCCTCGTGGGCCAGCCAGCCGTCGTCCTTGCGCCGCAGGTCGGGCCCCCAGTCGCGCTGGGTGGCGGCCCAGCGCCGGTAGGCCCGGTGCAGGTCGGTCGGCGGGTGCCAGGCGCCGGTGTCCCGCCGGACCTGGGCGCGGATCAGCCCGTCCACGGAGAACAGGGTGAGCTGGGTGAGGTGGGTGACGGCACCGCGCCGGCCGTAGGCGGGGGCCAGGTCGGACAGTCCCTCCGCGCCGTGCTCCTCCCGGATCGCGTCGAGGCCGAGGCCGGCGACGGGCGCGCCCAGGGCGTCCCCGAGGGCCACACCGAGCAGCGTCCCGCGCACCCGGCTGCGGAAGTCCTGCTGTTCGGCACGTCCCCAGACGGCGCCGGCTGTCCCGCCCACCCTGGACCTCCCCTCGGCACCGTCCACGCCACTGCCCGTGCGTACGGCCGCCCGTACGTACGACGTCCAGCACTGTATGCGAACGGAAGTGGTCGGTCAGGGCCGGAACCGTGTGGAAACGTTCACGTACCGGCGCAGACCTCGCGGCAGCAGCGGACGAAGTCCTGGACGACGGGGTCGGCGTCGTCGGCGGGGGCCCAGGCGACCCCGACCCGGCTGGGAGCGACCCCGGTGACGGGGCGGTAGACGACGCCGGGCCGGGTGTAGAAGCGGGCCGCCGACTCGGGCGCGAGGGCGATGCCGTAGCCGTTGGCGATCGCGGTGAGCCAGTCGTCCGGCTGCTCGGTGACGGCGCCGATGCGTACGGGGTGGCCCCCGCGCTCGTCGGCGGCCAGCCAGTACGCACGCCAGGGGCCCGTCTCGGCCGGGGCGGCCACCAAGGGCTCGTCCCGCAGTTCGCGGATGTCGATCGTCTCGCGTGCGGCCAGGGGGTGTGTCCCGGCGAGTGCCACGCAGCGTGGCTCACTGAACAGCTCCACCACCCGCAGCGCCTCCTGGCCGGGGAACGGCAGCCGCACCAGGGCGACGTCGACGTCCGAGTCGGCGAGCCCGGCGGACGGATTCGACCAGGCGGCCTGCCGCATCTCGGCCCGCCAGCCCGGCCGGCGCCGGGAGAACTCCGAGACGATCGGCTGCGTCGCCTCGTTGGCGGCGCTGGCGAGGAAGCCGACCCGCAGGACGCGGGCCCCCCGGCTCGCCACGGCTCTCGTCTCCCGCAGCGCCGCCTCCCACCCGGCCAGCAGGGCGGGGACCCGTTCCGCCAGCGCCCGGCCCGGCCCGGTGAGCGTCATGCCGTTCCGCGAGCGGGTGAACAGCTCCGTGCCCACCACGGCCTCCAGCTGCCGGATCTGCTTGGTCAGCGCGGGCTGGGACACGTACAGCCGCTGGGCGGCCCGGGTCAGGCTGCCTTCCTCCGCCACGGCCGCGAAGTACCGCAGCAATCGGGTGTCGACATCCATTCCACCAGGTTATAGACGCAGGTATTGGACGTCGCGGCGGGCGGCGGTGAGGCTGGACGCAGGTTGCCGCTGAAAGGGGTTCCCGTGTTCACCGCCTATGTGGTCGTCACCGTCGCCGCGATCGTCGCCGACGTCGGGATCGCCGTCGCGGACCTGGTGCGGGCCAGGTCCGTCCTCGCCAACTCGGCCGAGGTGGCGGTCCCCGAGTCGTGGCTGCCGGGGCTCGCGGCGCTCAAGGCCGCCGGAGCCGCCGGGCTCCTCGTCGGTCTCCTGGGCGTCCGGCCCCTCGGCATCGCCGCCGCGGCCGGTCTCGTCCTCTTCTTCGTCGGCGCGGTCGCCGCGCACGTCCGCGCCCGGGTCTTCCACAACATCGCCTTCCCCGCCGGGTACCTGGCTCTGCACGCGGCCGCGCTCGCCCTGGTGGCCGGGGTGAGCGGAACGGCGTGAGCCCGCACCGGAGGGCCCGTACGCTGCGAAGTGATCACGTTCCCGGGCCCTGCCTGCTCGCCCCGTCCCGGGCTTGGGAATAGTGCTGCCATGACCAACATCCCCCGCAGCACCCTTTTACTCGCCTCCACCGTGCTCACCGCGGTCCTCGCCCTCTACATCGCCCTCGTGGCCCTCGGGAACATCACGGACTTCGACAACAACCAGCAGTACGTGCGTCACGTCCTCGCGATGGACACGACGTTCAAGGACGACGACCTGATGTGGCGGGCGATCACGAGCAAGGGGCTCCAGGACACCGCCTATGTGGCGATCATCGTGTGGGAGACCGCGGCGGCGCTCGTCCTGATCTGGGCGACCTGGCTCTGGATACGCCGGCAGCACGCTCCCGCGCGGCGCTTCACCACGTACGGCACGCTCATGCTGATGCTGCTCTTCGGCGCCGGGTTCCTCGCGATCGGCGGGGAGTGGTTCGCGATGTGGCAGTCGGAGGACTGGAACGGGCTGGACGCGGCGACCCGGGTGCTCCTGTTCAGCGGCGTGGTGCTGATCGTGGCGCACCTGCCGTCCGGCGAGGCGGAGACTACGCGACCACGGTGACCGTGGTGCCGGACGTGCCGAACTCCCAGAGCGCGTCGCCGTCCGCCTCGGTCAGCCGTATGCCGCCCGTCCTGGCACCGCCGGCGGGCGGCGGCGGGGAGGACCCGTCCACGGCGTTGGAGAAGGCGACCCAGACGCCGTCCTCCTGGGTGAAGTACATGATCTGCTCGATCCGGACCCCGTCGGAGCCCGTCGTCGGTTCCTGGCGGCGGGTGCCGACGCTGTACTTGCCGGGGTCGGGGTCGACCGTGCCCGGCCACACCTTGAACGACCGCCGGGTGGCGTCGCTGGCGTCGACCAGCCACACCCGGTCCTGACCGACCGAGTAGACGACCCGCCGCCCGGAGCCGGAACCCTCCGGTACCGGGGCCGGGGCGGTCTCCTTCGGCGCGGGGTGCGCGTCCGCGGACGCCGACGGCTTCGGCTTCGTCGCCACGGCGGTGGGGTGGGGCCCCTGGTCCGCCTGCACGGCCAGGACGGTCACCGCCGCGATCGCGCCCACGGTCAGACCGGAGACCCACGCCCATGAGGGAAGTCGGGCAGGCACGGGCACGCATCTCCTCAGCTACGAGAACCCCGACACACCGGGGGCCCGATCATCGTACTGCGCGCCCGCCGCACTCCCGAAGCGCGCGCCCGTGCCCGCCGACGCCCGCGACGGCTCAGTCCAGCACCGGCAGCAGCTCCGGCAGGTGCCCGTCGGAGTCCCGCGCCGCGCGCTGCCGCTCCTCGGGGACCGGGCCGTAGAGGGTGGTGCGCGGCTTCGCCGGGCGGCCCGCGGCGTCGGCGACCGCGATCAGGTCCCTGACCGACTTGTACGACCCGTAGGAGGAGCCCGCCATGCGCGAGATCGTCTCCTCCATGAGGGTGCCGCCGAGGTCGTTGGCGCCGGAGCGGAGCATCTCCGCCGCGCCCTCCGTGCCCAGCTTCACCCAGCTCGTCTGGATGTTGGGGATGTGCGGGTGCAGGAGGAGGCGGGCCATCGCCGTCACCGCGCGGTTGTCCCGGAGGGTGGGGCCGGGCCGTGCGATGCCCGCGAGGTACACCGGGGCGTTGGTGTGGATGAAGGGGAGCGTCACGAACTCCGTGAAGCCGCCGGTGCGCTGCTGGATCCCGGCGAGCGTGCGCAGGTGGCCCAGCCAGTGGCGGGGCTGGTCGACGTGGCCGTACATCATCGTGGACGAGGAGCGGATGCCCAGTTCGTGGGCGGTCTCGATCACCTCGATCCAGGTGGCCGTCGGCAGCTTGCCCTTGGTCAGGATCCAGCGGACCTCGTCGTCGAGGATCTCCGCCGCCGTGCCCGGAACGGAGTCCAGGCCCGCCTCCTTGGCCGCGGTCAGCCACTCGCGGACCGACATCCCGGTGCGGGTCGCGCCGTTGACGACCTCCATCGGCGAGAAGGCGTGCACGTGCATGCCGGGGACGCGTTCCTTCACCGCCCGCGCGATGTCGAAGTACGCGGTGCCGGGCAGGTCGGGGTGGATGCCGCCCTGCATGCAGACCTCCACCGCACCCACCTCCCACGCCTGCTGCGCGCGGTCGGCGACCTGGTCCAGGGAGAGCGTGTAGGCGTCGGCGTCGGTGCGGCGCTGGGCGAAGGCGCAGAAGCGGCAGCCGGTGTAGCAGACGTTGGTGAAGTTGATGTTGCGGGTGACGATGTACGTCACGTCGTCGCCGACGACGCTCTTGCGGACGTCGTCCGCGACGGAGCACAGGGCGTCCAGCGCCGGACCGTCGGCGTGCAGCAGGGCGAGGGCCTCGTCGTCCGTCAGCCGCGTGGGGTCGTCGGCCGCCGTGGCCAGCGCGGCACGTACGTCGGTGTCGATGCGCTCGGGCGCCATGCCGGGGGCCGCGGCCTCGCGCAGGGCGCCCCAGTCGCCGTACACCTCGTCGAAGTCGTCGCGGCGGTCCGACGTACGGCCCTCGGTGTCGATGGTGGCGTGCAGGTCGGTGCGGCCGGTGGCGGTGAACGCCTCGTCCGGCTCCTGCCAGGCGTGTCCCTCGACCACCGCGGCCTCGCGCGCCAGGCCCGTCTCCGGATCGGCGAGCGCCGCCACGTGCGGGCGCAGCCGGGGGTCGAGCCAGGGTTCGCCGCGCTGGACGAACTCCGGGTACACGCACAGACGTTCCCTCAGCTCGAACCCGGCCGCCCGGGACTTGGCGGCGAGTTCGTCGATCTGCGGCCAGGGGCGCTCGGGGTTGACGTGGTCGATGGTGAGCGGGGAGACGCCGCCCCAGTCGTCGATGCCGGCGCCGATCAGCCGCTCGTACTCCGCGTCCACCAGGTTCGGCGGGGCCTGGAGGCAGGCGGACGGGCCCATGATGTGCCGGGCGACGGCCACGGTGGCGACCAGTTCGTCCAGCTCCGCGTCCGGCATGCCGCGCATCGCGGTGTCGGGCTTGGCGCGGAAGTTCTGGATGATCAGTTCCTGGATGCCGTGGTAGGAGCGGGCGACGCGGCGCAGCGCGAAGAGGGACTCGGCCCGCTCCTCGTACGTCTCGCCGATGCCGATGAGGATGCCGGAGGTGAAGGGCACCGAGGAGCGCCCGGCGTCCTCCAGGACGCGCAGCCGTACGGCGGGCTCCTTGTCGGGCGAGCCGTGGTGCGGGCCGCCGGGCTCGGACCACAGGCGGGTCGCGGTGGTCTCCAGCATCATGCCCATGGACGGCGCGACGGGTTTGAGCCGCTGGAAGTCCGTCCAGGTCATGACGCCGGGGTTGAGGTGCGGGAGCAGGCCCGTCTCCTCCAGGATGCGGATCGAGATCGCGCGGACGTAGGCGATCGTGTCGTCGTACCCGTGGGCGTCCAGCCACTCCCTGGCCTCGGGCCAGCGGTCCTCGGGCTTGTCGCCGAGGGTGATGAGGGCTTCCTTGCAGCCGAGGGCGGCGCCCTTGCGCGCGATGTCGAGCACCTCGTCCGGCGACATGAACATCCCGTGGCCGGCGCGGCGCAGCTTGCCGGGGACGGTGACGAAGGTGCAGTAGTGGCACTTGTCCCGGCACAGCCGGGTCAGCGGGACGAAGACGCTCTTCGAGTACGTGATGACGCCGGGCCGCCCGGCGGCCTCCAGGCCCGCGTCCCTGACCCGGGCGGCGGACGCGGTGAGGGCGTCGAGGTGCTCGCCGCGCGCCTGGAGCAGCACGGCGGCCTCGGCGGCGTCGAGGGCGACGCCGTCCCGGGCGCGTTTGAGGGCGCGACGCATGGAGTTCTCGGTGGGGCCGGTGGGGTCGGCGGGTCCGGTTCCGGAGCTCGCGGAAGTCGTCATCCTTCGAGCATACGAGCGGCGTGATCACACCGGGTGTCCCGTCCGGCCGCCCACCGCCCGGTTCCCGGTCCTCAATGCGCCGAACCCCTTTCCTTGTCCGGGAGTTCACGGCTCAATACGAGGGTTGCACGCACCACCCCCTGCACCACCGATGTCATGTCACTGACGACACTGGGAGCAGCAGCATGTGCGAGGACGACCACGGGCAGGACCCTGCCGGGATCGGCAGACGCGCGGTGTTCGCGACGGGAGCCGCCGCCGCGCTTACGTTGGGAAGCGTGAGCTTCGCCTCGGCGGCACCCCGGGAACGGCGCGGGACAACGGTGCGCGGCACCCTCCCACCCGGCTCCCCCGACTTCGTGTACGTCCCGGTGGAAGTCCCCCGGGGCGTGCGCGAGATCCACGTCGCCTACACCTACGACCGCCCCACCGTCCCGGCCGGCACCCCGGGCAACGCGCTGGACATCGGCCTCTTCGACGAGCGCGGCACCGAGCTGGGCGGCCGGGGCTTCCGCGGCTGGTCGGGCGGGGCGCGCACGGAGTTCTTCGTCCGCGCGGACGCCGCCACCCCGGGCTACCTCCCGGGGCCGGTGCGTGCGGGCACCTGGCACATCGCGCTCGGCCCGTACACGGTGGCCCCGCAGGGGCTGTCCTACGAGATCACGGTCACGCTGACCTACGGCGAGCAGGACCTGACCCCGCGGCCGGTGTACCCTCCCGAGCGGGCCAAGGGGCGGGGCCGGGCCTGGTACCGGGGCGACTGCCACCTGCACTCCGAGTACTCCGACGGCCGCTACACCCTCGCCGAGATCGCGCAGCTGGCGCGGTCGGCGGGCCTGGACTTCATCAACTCCTCCGAGCACAACACGCACTCGGCGCACCCGCACTGGGCCCACCTCGCCGGGGACGACCTGCTGATCCTGCTGGGCGAGGAGGTGACGACCCGCAACGGCCACGTCGTCGCCCTCGGCACCGACCCCGGCACCTTCGTCGACTGGCGCTACCGGGCCCGCGACAACCGCTTCGGCCGCTTCGCCCGGCAGATCCGCCGCGCCGGGGGCCTGGTCGTGCCGGCCCACCCGCACGCCACCTGCATCGGCTGCAACTGGAAGTTCGGGTTCGGGGAGGCCGACGCGGTCGAGGTGTGGAACGGCGCCTACACGCCCGACGACGAGGTGGCGCTCGCCGACTGGGACGGCATGCTGGTCGCCTCCGTGCGCGAGGGGCGCGACGGCCGCGGGGGCGGCCGGGGCTGGATCCCGGCGATGGGCAGCAGCGACTCCCACCGCTCCCCCGACGTGATCGGCCGCCCGCAGACCGTCGTCCTGGCCGACGACCTGACCCGCGAGGCGATCCAGGAGGGCATCCGGGCGGGCCGGTCGTACGTGGCCGAGTCGTCGAAGGTGTCGCTGTCCTTCACCGCGTCCGGCGGCCGGGGCGAGCACGCCGGGATCGGCGAGCGGCTGCGCGTGGCCGCCGACACCCCGGTCACCGTCCGCCTGGAGGTGACGGGCGCCCCGCGCTGCACGGTGCGCTTCGTCACGGACCAGGGCGTGCTGTTCACCAGCGATCCGCTGCCGGTGTCCGGCGCGGGCACGGTGGAGTGGCGCACGACCGCCTCGTACGCCGCGTACGTACGGGCGGAGGTGCGGCACGAGGCGGCGGCGGGCCCGCTGCCGGGCGCGCTGGCGGCGTTCACCAACCCGGTCTTCCTGGGGAGTTAGTCTCCAGGGGCCACCGGGCTCCGTCACCGACCGCGGAGCCCCCGAGCGAGACGGAGCGGGGACCCACGATGCCGAAACCGCCGAACCCCGAGCGGAAGTACCGGACCGTCACGGCCTTCCAGCGCCGGCTGAACGCCGTCGTGCGCCGGCTGCCCGGCCAGACCCTCCTGGAGACCACCGGCCGCGCCTCCGGTCTCCCCCGCCGCACACCGGTGGGCGGCCGCCGGGAGGGCGGCTCGTTCTGGCTGGTCTCGGAGTTCGGCGAGCGCTCGCAGTACATCCGCAACATCAAGGCCGACCCGCGGGTACGGGTGCGCATCCGGGGCCGCTGGTACCCGGGGACGGCCCACCTCCTGCCCGACGACGACCCGCTGGCCCGCCTGCGCCGCCTCCCCCGCTTCAACAGCATGGCGGTACGGGCGATGGGCGTCACGACGGGGCATCTGACGGTACGGGTGGAGCTGGAGGGGCAGGGGTAGCGAAGCTGATGAAGAACCTGTGATCGGCGTCTCCCACGGCTGACGTGGTCGGCATGAACAAGGCAAACTGACGTGGTTGCTCAGGATGTCTAGGGGGACGGCATGGACGGTGGACCGCGGGTTCCGGAGCAGCGGCGTCCCGGATTCCCGGCGGACGGGGAGGAATCGGGTGCGCTGCGCTTCGGTGTGCTCGGGCCGGTGCGCGCCTGGCGGGGCGGGGAGGCGCTGGCCACCGGCTCCCCCCAGCAGCGCGCGCTGCTGGCCGCCCTGTTGCTGCGCGAGGGCCGTACGGCCACGGCGGCCGAGCTGATCGACGCCCTGTGGGGCGAGGAACCGCCGTCGCAGGCGCTGGCGGCGGTACGGACCTACGCGTCCCGGCTGCGGAAGGTCCTCGACCCCGGCGTGCTGGTCAGCGAGTCCGGCGGGTACGCCGTGCGGGGCCTGGCCGAGGGGGCGTCGGACCTGGCCGCGGCCCAGGACCTTGCCGCCGGGGCCGAGAAGGCCAGGACCGCCGGGGACCTCTGCCACGCCCGTGACCTGCTGCGCCGCGCGCTGGCCCTGTGGGACGGCGAGGTACTGGCCGGCGTGCCCGGCCCCTACGCCGAGACGCAGCGCGTCCGGCTGGAGGAGTGGCGGCTCCAACTCCTGGAGACCCGGCTCGACATGGACCTGGAGCAGGGCTGTCACGCCGAGGCGGTCTCGGAACTGACGGCGCTCACCGCGGCCCACCCCTTGCGTGAACGCCTGCGCGAGCTGCTGATGCTGGCCCTGTACCGCAGCGGCCGCCAGGCGGAGGCGCTCGCCGTCTACGCGGACACGCGCCGCCTGCTCGCCGACGAGCTGGGCGTCGACCCGCGCCCCGGCCTCCAGGAACTCCAGCAGCGCATCCTCCGGGCCGACCCGGGGCTGGCCGAGCCCTCGGCACCGGCCGCGGAGACCGCGCCGGCGACGGTCCGGCCGGCGCAGCTCCCGGCGACGGTGTCCGACTTCACCGGGCGGGCGGCCTTCGTCCGTGAGCTGAGCGACGTACTGTCCGCGGCGTCCGGCGAGTCGGGCCGCGTGATGGCGGTCTCGGCGCTGGCCGGCATCGGCGGTGTCGGCAAGACGACCCTCGCGGTGCACGTCGCCCACCAGGCGCGGGCCGCCTTCCCGGACGGGCAGCTGTACGTCGACCTCCAGGGCGCGGGCGCGCGGCCCGCGGAGCCGGAGGCGGTGCTGGGCGCTTTCCTGCGGGCCCTGGGCACGGCCGACTCGGCCATCCCGGACTCCCTGGAGGAGCGCGCCGCCCTCTACCGCTCCGTCCTGGACGGCCGCCGTGTCCTCGTCCTGCTGGACAACGCCCGCGACGCCGCCCAGGTACGGCCGCTGCTGCCCGGCACGGACGGCTGCGCGGCGCTGGTGACGGCACGGGTGCGGATGGTGGACCTCGCCGGGGCGCACCTGGTCGACCTGGACGTGATGTCGCCCGAGGAGGCGCTGGCCCTCTTCACGAAGATCGTGGGCGAGGAGCGGGTCGCCTCGGAGCGGGAGGCGGCGCTGGACGTCGTCGGCGCGTGCGGGTTCCTGCCGCTGGCGATCCGCATCGCCGCGTCCCGGCTGGCCGCCCGCCGCACGTGGACCGTCTCGGTCCTGGCCGCGAAGCTGGCGGACGAGCGACGCCGGCTGGACGAACTGCAGTCCGGCGACCAGGCGGTCGAGGCCACCTTCGAACTGGGCTACGGGCAGCTGGAACCGGCCCAGGCCCGCGCCTTCCGCCTGCTGGGCCTGGCCGACGGCCCGGACATCTCCCTCGCGGCGGCGGCGGCCGTCCTGGACCTCCCGGTGGAGGACGCTGAGGACCTCCTGGAGTCCCTGGTCGACACGTCCCTGCTCGAATCGGCGGCCCCGGGCCGCTACCGCTTCCACGACCTGGTCCGCCTCTACGCGCGTGCGTGCGCGGAACGAGACGAGAACCCGCCCAGCGAGCGGGAGGCGGCGCTGTCGCGGCTGCTGGACTTCTACCTGGCCACGGCCGCGGGGGTCTACGCGATCGAGCGGCCGGGGGACCGGCTGGTGGAGGACCTGGAGTCGACGCGGTACCCCGGCCTGCGCTTCACCGACGGACCCGCGGCACTGGACTGGCTGTACACCGAGTCGTCGTCCCTGCTGGCCTGCGTGCGCCAGGCCGCCGGCACCGCGCGGCTGCGCCGGGCCGTCGACCTCCTGTGGGCCGCCCGGGACCTGGCGGAGTCGGGCGCCAACTCCCGTCAGTACGAGGTGACGGCCCTGGCGATGCGTGAAGCCACGCAGGCGGTGGGGGACACCCGGGCCGAGGGCAGAGCGCGTATCGCCCTCACCGGCTTCCTGCTGGTGTCGGGCCGCATCCGGCCGGCCGCCGAGGAGGCGGCCCTCGCCATGGAGCGCGCGACCGCCTCCGCGGACCCCACCGCCGCGAGCTGGGCCGCGCAGGACTGCGGCCTCATCGCTCTCCACCGGCACCGTTACTCCGACGGCAAGATGTTCTTCGACCGTGCCATCGAGGGCTTCCGGGCTGCCGGGAACGGCTTGTGCGAGGCGACCGCCCTGTGCAACCTCTCGCGTGCCTACATGGGGATGGGCAACACCGCCAAGGCCGTCGAGTTCGCGGAGAACGGCCTCGCCGTCCACGTCCGGGTCGGCAGCACCATGCGCCTGGCCAACGGGCACTACGCCCTGGGTGTGGCCCTGACCACGGCCGGCCGGCACATGGACGGCCTGGCGCAGTTCTCCCGGGCCCTGACCATCTTCCTCGACCACCGGCAACGGCTGTGGGCGGGGACCACCCACTTCAGGATCGCCGAGACCCATCTGGCGGCGCGGCGCCCCGGCCCGGCCGCGCAGCACGCCGAACAGGCCCTGGCCCTGGGGTGCATCGGCGGTGACCAGACGCGCGGCCATGTCCTGAAACTCCTCGGGCAGGCATTGAGCGATCTCGGACAGGTCGACCGGGGCAGGGCCTGCTGGCGTGAGGCGCTTCCCCTCTACGAGGCGAACGGCGCTCCCGAAGCGGCCGCCGTACGAGCCCTGCTGGAGCCCGCGACAGCGGCCTGACGCCGGCGACGGCGGGCGTTCAGCGTTCGTTTATCGGCCTCGGGCACTCTCGTCCCTGTCACACCGTCGCGTCGGGGGGCAGACGGGTGACCAGCGAGCCGACGGATTAGTGTGCGGCTCCGAACGTCCGTCCGGTGAGCCACGGGGGAGTCACCGGACGGACGTTCCACACTCGTTCACCATCGCAGAGGAGCACGCGCATGAGCGACAAGAAGACGGAGCCGGTCGCCACCCCGCAGGACAACAACATGCCCGTCCCGCCGGCAACGGACGAGACCATCACCACGATGGACAACAACATGCCCGCCCCGCCGGCCAAGGACACCATCACCACGATGGACAACAACATGCCGGCCCCGCCCGCCCTGGACCGGGACGGCGACGGCAAGTAGACCTTCCTCCACACGGGGATCGGCCGCGGCGGCGCGGAGGGGAGCCGCCGCGGCCGACGTGTGTCCGGCGTCAGCCGAGGAGGGCCTGGGTGATCTGCCGGGTGGTCTGCGCGGCGACCCGGGGATGGCCGGCGGCGTGGGCGACATGGGCGTTCAGCCCCGTGGCCAGGGCCCAGCCGCGTCCCCGCGTCCACGTAGCGTCGTCCACGCCGAGCGCGTCGCGGAAGACGGCACGGCTCGCGGGCGACATCAGGGTGAAGGCGATCATCAGGTCACGGGCCGGGTCGCCCCGGCCGAGCCCTTCGAAGTCGATGACGGCGCTGAGGCGGCCGTCGACCGTCAGGAGGTTCCCGGTGTGGAAGTCGCCGTGGAACCAGACCGGGGGCCGGTCCCAGCCGGGGGCGGCCAGCGCCTCGTTCCACAGGTCCGTGAGCGCCGCCGCGTCGAACACGCCGTCGGTGCGCTCGATCGCCTCCCGCGTCGCGCGGTCCCGCTCGGACAGCGGGCGGCCGGTGAGACCGTCCCCGGCGCGGTCTTCGGGAGCCTCGAACCGCTGCAGGGCGGTCAGGAAGCCGGCCAGTTCCACGGCGGCACCGGCCGAGTCGCCCAGCGCCGCCACGGTGGCCACCTCACCCTCCAGCCAGCGGGAGACCGCCCACGGCCAGGGATATCCGAAGCCGGGCTCGCCCACCGCCACGGGCTCCGGGACGGCCAGGGGGAGGTGCGGGGCGAGCCGGGGAAGCCACCGGAACTCCTTCGCGGCCTGCCCGACGGCACCCGCGTGACGGGGCAGCCGGACGGACAGCTCGTCGCCGAGCCGGTGGATCACGTGGTCGGAACCGGCCGGGTCGACCGGCTCCAGCGGGAGCGCCGACCACTGCGGGAACCGCGCGTCGACCAGCCGTCTGACCAGCGTCGCGTCGATGCGCGGTCCGGTGTCCACCGAGGTCACACCGGTGCCGTCACGGTGTGATCCAGTTCGCAGTGGTCCGGGGCGGCGGAGCCGTCGAAGGGGACCCGGACCGCGGTGACGCCGTCCGCCGGGACGGTGACCTCCGCACTGCCTTCGGTGAGCGTCGTGCCGTCCGCGTCCTTGAAGAGGACCGTGACGGGGAACGTGTACTCGGCCGGGTTCGGGTTGGTGACCTCGACGGTGGACCACGACTGGGTTTCCGTGGCGCAGGTGACCAGCATCAGGGTGGCGGCCTCGACACCGGCGGTGCCGCCGCTGCCCGTGTCGTCGTAGGTGTCGTCGTCGTAGTCGTGGTGGCCGCTGCCGCCGGTGCCGTACGTGTCGTCGTCGTCCTTGTACGCGCCGCCGCCCGAGGTGGACGACGAGCTGTCGTGGTCCTGGCCGGAGCTGCTGCAGCCGCCGCCCCCGTCGCCTCCGTGACCGTGGCCGTGGCGGCCGGTCGAGAAGCCGGTCAGGCTGAGGACCACCAATGCCGAGATCGCCGTGTACCTGAGTGCTCGCCCCCGTGTCGTCATGATGATCACGCTAGTGCGCGGATGTCACGGACACGTCACCGACCGGGCACGGCCCCTCACGCCGTGCAGGGCATCACGTCGTACGGCTCCGCACGCCGTACGGCCCCTCACGTCGTCCGGGCCGTCCCCGTGCCCTTCTCCGCGTCCAGGGCGTACACGCAGCGGTCCTTGCTGCACGCGTACACGATGCCGTCGCGGACGACCGGGGAGCCGGTGATCTCGCCGCCGGTGGCGAGCTTCCAGCGCAGGCGGCCGTCGTCGGCCTTCAGCGTGTAGAGCAGGTGGTCGGTCGAGCCGAAGTGGATGCGGCCCTCGGCGACCGCGGGCGCGCCCACGATGTCGCCGCCCGCCTGGAAGCGCCACTTGGGGGTGCCGGTGACCGCGTCCAGCGTGTAGAGCCCCTTGCCGCTGCCCACGTGGACGTGCCCGGCGGCGACCAGGACCGGGTCGGTCGAGGAGCGGGCCTCGGTCGCGATGCGCCAGCGGTCGCGGCCGTCGGTGGCGTCGAGGGCGTAGACGGTGCCGAGGTAGTCGGCCAGGTAGACGCCGCCGCCGGTCACGGCCGGGCCCGGCACGAAGGTGGGCGGGGCGAGGAAGACCGCCGGGGCCTCGAAGTGCCAGCGGACGTGGCCGGAGGCGACCTCCAGGGCGAGGACCCGGGTGCCGGCCGCGACGTACACGTAGCCGTCGGGGGCGTGTCCGAGGCGGACCGGAACGCCGCCGCAGGAGGCCGCGTCGCCGATCGGGTACGACCATCTCTCGTCGCCGGTACGGGCGTCCAGGGCGCGCAGCCGGGCGTCCTGCCAGACGTACGCCGTGCCGTCGTGCAGCGCGGCGCCCGCCTCGGGGGACTCGAAGTCGGTCTGGGCGCCGGTGACCTCCCACAGCTTCTGGCCGGCCGAGGCCTCCCAGGCCTGGACGCCGCCGCCGCGGGTGGCCGTGAGGACGGTGCCGCGGTCGGCCTGGAGCGAGTACACCCAGGCGTCCGTCTGGACCCGCCAGAGGTCGGCGCCCTCACGGGCGTCCAGGGCGAAGAGGGTCGGTCCGTCGGAGGCGTGGATACGGCCGTCCGCGACCGCCATCGACCAGGCGACGTCCCGGGTCTTGAAGCGGCGGCGGCCGGTGCCCACGTCCAGGGCGTGCACCTCGAAGGAGGTGACGTAGACCAGGTCCTCGGCGACCCGCGGCGTGCCCCAGACGTCGTTGGACATCCGGAACCGCCAGGGGCGCCACCCGGCGGGCGAGGCCTCCGGGGGCGCCGGGGACGGAACCGGTACGGCTGGGTCGGCGCCGTTGACACCGGGGCGCGGGCGGGACCAGGACGCGGCGAGGGCGGACTCCGGCGGGGGCGCGGCGACGGCGGCGGCGCGCATGTCGGCGACGCGCGGGCCGGGGCCGATGGGCACCGGGGCGCCGGGCAGCCGGACCGGCCCGCCGTCGGGGGCGCCGGCGGGAGCGGGCACCGCCGGGCCGTGCGCGGGCGGCCCCGGTACGACGGGGTCGTGCGCGGGCGGGGGCGGCAGCGGGGGCGCGTGGACGGGGGCGCGGGCGCCGGAGGGGCCCGGGCCGCGGCCGCCGGCCGTGGTGGCGGGCTTGGCCGCGGGGCGGCCGTTGCGGCGGCCCTCGATCAGGCCCACGGCCCGCTCGGGCAGCCACGCGGACGCCGTACCGCTGTCGTCGGAGCCGGAGCCGAAGAGGTGCGGGGCGAGCTGGGCCTGGAGGTCGGCGGGGTTGGGACGGCCGGTGGCCTCCATCTGCATGCAGGACTCGATGAGCGGGCGCAGCTCGTCGGGCAGGCCCTCCAGGTCGGGGCCCTCGCGCAGCAGCATGAAGACCGTCTCGACCGGGTTGGCGCCGTGGAAGGGCGGGTGTCCGGTCGCGGCGAAGACCAGCATCGAGCCGAGCGAGAACACGTCGCTGGCCCCGGTGACGCTGCGGGAGTCCTTCGCCTGCTCCGGGGACATGTAGGCGGGGGTGCCGACGGCGACGTTCGTCATGGTCAGACGGGTGTTCGAGACGCCGGACGCGATGCCGAAGTCGATCACGCGGGGGCCGTCCTCGACGACGAGGACGTTGGAGGGCTTCAGGTCGCGGTGGACCAGGCCCGCGCCGTGGATCGACTGGAGCGCCTCCGCGACGCCCGCGGCCAGCCAGCGCACCGCCTGGGCCGGCAGCGGCCCGCACTCGTTCACTATCTCCTCGAGGGAGGGTGCGGGTACGTAGGCCGTGGCCAGCCACGGCACCGCGGCGCGCGGGTCGGCGTCGACCACGGCCGCCGTGTAGAAGCCCGAGACCGCGCGGGCCGCCTCCACCTCGCGGGTGAAGCGGACGCGGAACAGCTGGTCCTCCGCCAGTTCCGTGCGCACCGTCTTGATCGCCACGCGCCGCCCGGACGCCGAGCGCGCGAGATAGACCAGCCCCATGCCGCCGGCGCCGAGCCGCCCCAGCACCTCGAACGGCCCGATCCGCCGCGGATCGTGCTGCGTCAGCTGATCCACCACTTGCCTGCCACCTCCCCGTACGGGCCGCGCCACCCACATATGTACGCGACCGAAGTGCAGCGTCTCACCACCGCACCTCCGTGGCGCCACGCACCCCGATTCTTCCTGTCCGAGGCGCTGGTGGCGAACCTGGCGACAATCGGGGTGTCTTGCCTGATTCCGGGCAAAGAACCCTGCACGCGACCGTTCCCGGCCCCCCTCGGCGCCGTGGCCGCCGTTCAGCGCTGCAGCAGCGCGAACGACGCCCCCTGGCCGTCCGAGACCACCGCCACCCGCCCGTACGACGTCCCGAAGGGCGGCACCCGGACCCGGCCGCCGAGCCGGGTCACCGCGGCGAGACCGGCCTCCACGTCCTCGGTCAGGAAGTGGACGAGGAAGTGCGGCGGCATCTGCGCGGCGAAGACGTCCGAGACCCGGGCGCGGCCGAAGTCGGGGGACGCGTCCGGGCCGAAGAGCGCCTCGTGGAACAGGTCGCCGTAGAAGGCGTTGGCGGCCTGCGTGTCCCGGGTGTACAGCTCGGCCCAGGCGAAGGTGCCCGGTTCGTGCCGGCGCCCGAAGCCCGGGTGGCGGCCCGGCTGCCAGAGCCCGAAGACCGCACCGTCGGGGTCGGCGGCGAGGGCGGCGGTGCCCAGGTCGCCGACCGGGTGGGGCGGGGTGACGACCTGACCGCCGGCCGCCCGGATCCGCGCGGTCAGGGCGGCGGCGTCCGGGGTGTGGAAGTACACGGACCACACGGTGGGCATCCGGCCGTCCGTCTTGCGCACCAGCGCGGCGACCGGCTCCCCGTCCAGGCACGCCCGTACGGACTCCCCCGCCGCCCCCTCCCCCGTCTCCTCCGCGCTTTGGAAGGTCCAGCCGAACAGCTCGCCGTAGAAGCGCCTGCCCGCCTCCACGTCGGAGAGCTGTGCGTCCACCCAGCAGGGGACGCCCTCCCGGCGGCCGGACGGACGGTCCGACGCCCTCTTCTCGAATGCCCCGTTTTCGGCCATGCCGTCAAAAGTAACCGCGCCGCCCGCACCCCGCAGACCAGGCACACCAGCCTCTCTCCACCCCCGCACCCCATTTGCAGTCGGCCGAATCGCGCTCGGATCACCCGTCGGTAAGCTGACGGCATGACAGGACAAGTGCGTACCGTCGACGGCCGCGTGGCCGGTCGGCGTGGGCAGGCGACCCGGCAGAAACTGCTCGACTGCCTCAGCGAAATGCTCAGCTCCTCCCCCTATCGCGATGTCAAAGTCATCGATGTCGCCCGCAAGGCGGGCACGTCGCCCGCGACCTTCTACCAGTACTTCCCGGACGTCGAGGGCGCCGTCCTGGAGATCGCCGAGCACATGGCCGCCGAGAGTTCCTCGCTGGCCGGACTGACGGCGGGCCGCTCCTGGGTCGGCAAGGCCGGCTGGCAGACGGCGCAGGAACTCGTCGACGGATTCCTGGAGTTCTGGCGGAAGAACGACGCGATTCTTCGCGTGATCGACCTCGGCGCGGCGGAGGGCGACAAGCGGTTCGCCAGAATCCGCATGAAGATCCTCAACTCGGTGAATTCCCCCCTCACTGATTCCGTCGCGGAACTCCAGGCAAAGGGCAAGGTCGACAAGGACGTGAACCCCGCGGCGATCGCCGGGTCACTGGTCGTCATGCTCGCGGCCGCCGCCTCGCACCAGAAGGGTTTTTCCTCCTGGGGTGTGAAACAGGCTGAACTCAAGCCGCATCTCGCTCTGTTGACCTATCTCGGCATCACCGGAAAGAAGCCCGCCAAGTAGCAGGCAGTACGCCACGCGGCAGCCTGTCATCTCCGCTCCGCCGCGTCGCCGCCCGTCGTACTTCCCGCACCTCCCGCGCTTCTGCACCTCTGCACTCCGCACCTCTGCACTCCGCACCTCTGCACTCCGCACCTCTGCACTCCGCACCTCCAGCCTTTTGCCGCCCCGTCGGCCGCCCGCTCGAACTCGGCGACCGTGCCCCGGCCCTCCGGCCGCACCGGCACGACGTCCAGCGCCTCGAAGTTCAGCCCCGTGACGGCCCCGGACGGGGAACAGCCGCCCGTCCGGCCGACGTTGTCCCAGCATCCGTACCCGCATCGCATCCGCATCCGCTGGAGGAGACCGCCATGGCCCTGACCCGCGAAGAGCGTGAGACGTTCCTGGCCGAGCCGCACATCGCCGCGCTCGCGGTCGACGCGGGGGCGGGACGCGCCCCGCTGACCGTGCCGATCTGGTACCAGTACGAGCCCGGCGGCGAGGTGTGGATCATGACGGGCCTCGACAGCCGCAAGAACAAGCTGATCGGCGAGGCGGGCCGGTTCTCGCTGATGGTCGACCGGCTGGAGCCCACCATCCGCTACGTGTCGGTGGAGGGGCCGGTCGTCGAGACCGTCACCGCGACGGAGGAACACCTGCGGGAGATCTCCGCGCGCTACCTCCCGGCCGAGAAGGTCGACGGCTACGTCGCCTTCGCCTCGGCCAACCACGGCGAGCAGGTCCTCGTCCGGATGCGCCCCGAACGCTGGGTCTCCTCCGACCTCGGCTCCGTGTGAGCCCCGGGCACCCCTGGCCGCAGGACGATCGGGGTATGGGAACCGATCTCCACGAGCTGCTGAGGTCACTGCGGGTGTGGGACCCCGCCGTCACCGAACTGCCGCCCCTCGACCCGGCCGACGCGCCCGGCGACCCGCTGGAGCTGTTCACCAGGTGGTTCGCCGAGGCGGTCGCGGCCGACGAGCGCGAGCCGCACACGGTGACGCTGGCGACGGCGGACGCCGAGGGCCTGCCGGACGCGCGCGTCGTGATGCTGCACGGCGCGGACGCGGACGGCTGGGCCTTCGCCACCCACGCCGACAGCCGCAAGGGGCGCCACCTCGCCGCCCGCCCGTACGCCGCCCTCACCTTCTACTGGCCGGTGCTGGGCCGCCAGGTACGGCTGCGCGGGCCGGTCGCCGTCGCCCCGGCCGAGGAGGCGCGGGCCGACCTGCGCGCGCGGTCGGCCGGCGCGCTGGCCGCCGCGCTCACCGGCCGGCAGAGCGCGGAGCTGGACTCGCCCGACGAACTGGCCCGCGCCTCTGAGGCGGCCTGGGAGCGGGCCGAGCGGGAACCGGACGCTCCGGTGGCGTCCTGGACTCTGTACCGACTCCGCCCCGACGAGGTGGAGTTCTTCCAGGGCGAGGCCCGCCGGCGCCACGTACGGCTGTCCTACCGCCGGGCGGAGAAGGGAGGTTGGGACCGGCGGCTGCTGTGGCCGTGAGGTGCGCTCACCGCGCGCCGGGCGGCGTCGGCTCCTGGTCCGTCGCCAGGCGTGCGTGCAGGTGCACGTCCCGGAACGCGTCGTGCCGGCCGGCCTCGAACATCGCCTCGCGCAGGGTGCCCTCGGCGCGGTAGCCGCTGCGCTCGGCGACGCGGCAGGAGACCTCGTGTCCGACGGCGTGGCCCAGTTCCAGGCGGTGGAGGCCGAGTTCGGCGTAGGACCAGCGGGAGGCGAGCAGCAGGGCCCGGGTGGCCACGCCCCGGCCCCGGGCCTCGGGGAGCACCCAGTAGCCGATCCGGGCCACCTTCATCTGCCGGCTGATCTCGTTCAGGCCGATGTGCCCGAGCGTCGTACCGCTCTCGTCGTCGGTGATCCGGAACGACGCCGACCTGCCGTCCGCCGCGTCCCGCGCCCGCCCCCGGAGCGACTCGCGGGCCCCGGCGAGATCGGTCCACAGCTTGAGCGGTGTGTTCCAGCGCTGGAACTCGGGGTCGAGGCAGCCGCGCAGCCACGTCTGCGCGTCGTCGTCCGAAGCGGCGTCCCAGGCGCGCAGGCGCAGGCCGTGTCCGCGCGGTTCGGTGCGGGAGAGGGAGGGGTCGAGGGTGTACATGCGTGTGTGGGCCATCCGGCCATTCAAGCCGACCGGTCCCGGTCGTGACCGATCCGCAACCGATTCCGGTCTTGACCGAGACCCATCAAGCGAGGGCGCGATTACGCTCGCCGCATGGCCGACTCCACCGCGTCCGCTGAACCGCAGCGGCCCGCCCACGCCGCGGGCCGGCCCGTGTACGTCATAGGCGCCGGTCCCGGCGGTCTCGCGGTCGCCCGCGCACTGCGCGCCCGCGGTCTGCGGGCCGTCGTCCTGGAACGGGCCGACCACGTCGGTTCCTCCTGGCGGCGCCACTACGACCGGCTGCGGCTGCACACCACCCGCCGCCTCTCCTCGCTGCCCGGCCTTCCGATGCCGCGCCGGTTCGGACGCTGGGTGGCCCGGGACGACGTGGTGCGGTACCTGGAGAAGTACGCCGAGTACCACCAGCTGGAGATCGTCACCGGCGTCGAGGTCTTCCGCGTCGAGCGGGTGCCCGACGGGGCCGGGTGGCTGCTGCACGCCGCCGGGGGCCGGGAGCTGGCCGGCGCCGCGGTGGTGGTCGCCACCGGTTACAACCACACCCCGCGCGTGCCGGACTGGCCCGGCCGGGACACGTACACCGGCGAGTTCCGGCACGCCGCCGAGTACCGCGCCCCGGCCCCGTACGCCG
Organism: Streptomyces sp. NPDC042336; assembly: GCF_055581985.1. Taxonomy (NCBI): domain Bacteria; kingdom Bacillati; phylum Actinomycetota; class Actinomycetes; order Kitasatosporales; family Streptomycetaceae; genus Streptomyces; species Streptomyces sp. NPDC042336. The sequence goes on from NZ_JBVJEA010000005.1 coordinate 277,006, forward strand.
GCCGGGACGTCCTGGTGGTCGGGGTGGGCAACACGGGCGCGGAGATCGCCGTGGACCTGGTGGAGGGCGGGGCCGCCCGGGTCCGGCTCGCCGTGCGCACGGCGCCGCACATCGTCCGCCGCTCGACCGCCGGATGGGCCGCCCAGTACACCGGTGTCCTGTGCCGGCGGCTGCCGGTCGCGCTGGTGGACCGGCTGGCCCGGCCACTGGCCCGGATCAGCGTGCCCGACCTGTCGGACCAGGGGCTGCCGCGTCCCGGCACCGGGCTCTACAGCCGGGTGGCCGAGGGTGCCATCCCGGTGCAGGACGTGGGCCTGATCGACGCGGTGCGCTCCGGCCGGGTGGAGGTCGTCGCCGCGATGGACGGCTTCGAGGACGGCAAGGTCCTGCTGGCCGACGGCACCCGCATCGCCCCGGACGCGGTGATCGCGGCCACGGGGTACCGGCGGGGCCTGGAGGGGCTGGTCGGGCACCTCGGCGTCCTCGACGGCTCCGGCCGGCCCCTCGCCCACGGGGGCCGCGCCCCGGCCGCGGCACCGGGCCTGTACTTCACCGGGTTCACCAACCCGATCAGCGGCATGCTCCGCGAGCTGGCGATCGACGCGGAGCGGATCGCCGGCGCGGTCGCGAAGAGGGAGGCGGGGCGGGTGTCGCGGCTGCCGGGCTAGCTCCGGGTGAGGATCAGCAGGTCACCGGCGTCCGGGTCGCCGAACAGCGCGAACAGCTCGGGCGCCTGTTCGCTCCCGCCGATCCTCCAGTGCGTCGCCTCCCCGCAGTCGCCGTCGAGCCTCACGAGGACGGCCTCGCGGTCGCCGTACCGGTCGCGGGTCCAGGTGCCGGTGCCGCCGCACCTGGTGTAGTCCTGGTCCGCTTCGAAGTCGGGCTGGGCCGGGACCCGGGTCAGCTCGGCCCGGCCGCCGGGGGCGAGCCGCAGTACGGCCCCGTGGTCTCCGCGGTAGTCCCCGGCGAGCTGCCCGGCGGACAGCCGAGGGGGTTCGTAGTCGTCGGCGAGGGCCGCCACGGCCAGCCCGCCGGCGACGAAGAGGACGAAGCAGGCGGCGGCCGAACGGAGCCAGACGCTCCACCCGCCCCACGCCCGCCGGCGCAGTGGGGCGAGGAACAGCACGGGAAGGATTCCGGCACCCGCGAACCAAGGGACCGTGTCGCTGAGCGACCAGTCCCACACCATGTGCCCCAGCACGGCCCACCCCGCGCCGACCAGCACGGAAGCCACCGCGTGCCGGGCCCACTCGGGCCCGCGCGGGCGGCGCGGGAAGAGACGGGACAGCGTCGCGGCGGGCATGATCTGCGCACTGGAGTGCAGGACTCCGAGGAGCGGCAGGATCAGCGGGACGCAGAGGACACCGAAAGCTCCCCCGCCGCGCCCGTAGTCGTCCTGCCCCGCCCCCACGAGGAGCCACCACGCCAGCCACACCAGCGGCAGTTGCGCCGCGCACAGCGCCGCCGCCAGGTTCCACTCGTCGTTCGACCACGCCAGGCGCCGCCGTCCGGCCGCCCCCGGCCCTGCTCCCCACCCCATGCCCGGGAGCCTACGACCTGCTCATGACAGTGCGGTCACCGGCACCGGACGCCGCCGGATCACCAGTGCCATCAGGGCCGCCGCCGCGCACAGCGCCCCGGAGGCGATCCACACCACGTCGTAGGAGCCGAAGTGGTCGCGGGCCACGCCGCCGAGGAAGGCGACGAGGGCGGCGCCCACCTGGTGGGAGGCGAGGACCCAGCCGAAGACGATCGCGCTGTCGTCGCCGTAGTGCTCGCGGCACAGGGCGAGGGTGGGCGGGACGGTGGCGACCCAGTCGAGGCCGTAGAAGACGATGAAGAAGAGCATCGGCGGGTGGACGCTCGGCGCGAGCAGCATGGGGAGGAAGAGGAGGGACACGCCGCGCAGGGCGTAGTAGACGGCGAGCAGGCGGCGCGGTTCGAAACGGTCGGTGAACCAGCCGGAGGCGATCGTGCCGGCCACGTCGAAGACGCCGATGACGGCGAGCAGCGAGGCGGCGGCGGTGATCGGCATGCCGTGGTCGTGGGCGGCGGGCACGAAGTGGGTCTGGATCAGGCCGTTGGTGGAGGCGCCGCAGATCGCGAAGCTGCCCGCCAGCAGCCAGAACGGGCCGGTGCGGACGGCGGAGAACAGGACCGCGAGGGCACGGCGGGCGGCGCCGGGGACGGGCGCGGGCTTGGGCACGAACTCCTCGGCGCCGTACGGCTTGTGGCCGACGTCGGCCGGGTGGTCGTGCAGCAGGAGCCAGACGAAGGGGACCACGGCCAGGGCGGCGAGGGCGACGGTGACGGCCGCCGGGCGCCAGTCGTACGTCTCGACGATCCAGGACAGCAGCGGCAGGAAGATCAGCTGTCCGGAGGCGGAGGCGGCGGTGAGGACGCCGGTGACCAGGCCGCGCCGCTCGGTGAACCAGCGGTTGGTGACGGTGGCGGCGAAGGCCAGGGCCATCGATCCGGAGCCGAGGCCGACCAGCAGCCCCCAGCACAGGATGAGCTGCCAGGCGGAGTTCATCCACACCGTGAGGCCGGAGCCGACCGCGATCACCATCAGAGCGACGGCGACCACCCGCCGGATGCCGAAGCGGTCCATCAGCGCGGCGGCGAAGGGCGCGGTGAGCCCGTAGAGGGCGAGGTTCACGGAGACGGCGGCGCCGATCGTGCCGCGCGACCAGCCGAACTCCTGGTGGAGCGGGTCGATGAGGATGCCGGGCAGGGAGCGGAAGGCGGCGGCCCCGATGATCGTCACGAAGGTGACGGCGGCGACCCACCAGGCGCGGTGCACGCGCCGACGGCGGCGGGGGCCGGCGTGCTCCGGCCGGTCGGTGGGGGCCGGCTGGTCCACGGGGGAGGCGGCGGCGTCGGTTGTCTGGGTCACGTCACAGAGTCTCCGAGCGGGGCCGCGTCCGATCCAGTGGCCCGAAGGACAGCGTTCGCTAGGATCGGGCCATGGCCTCCGACACCCTCGACGCCCCCGCCGCTCCCGCCGCCTCCGACGACCCCCGTACCCCCGTCCGCCCGCACCGCGTCGTCGTCCTCGCCCTCGACGGCCTGCTCCCCTTCGAGCTGGGCATCGCGCAGCGCATCTTCGGCCTCGCCCGCGACGAGCAGCGGCGCCGGCTGTACGAGGTCGTCACCTGCTCGGTCCGCCCGCCGGGCCCGGTTGCCACGGACGCCGACTTCGAGATCCTGGTCGGCAACGGCCCCGAGGCCCTGGCCACCGCCGACACGGTCGTGGTCCCCGCCTCCTACGAGTTGGGTCCCGTCTACGAGGAGGGCGTGCTGACCGGGGAACTGGCCGCCGCGCTGGCCCTGGTGCGGCCCGGCACCCGGCTCGTCGCGATCTGCACCGGCGGGTTCGTACTGGCCGCCGCCGGATATCTGGACGGCCGTCCGGCGACCACGCACTGGGCCTCCGCCGAGCACTTCCAGGGGCTGTTCCCGAAGGTGCGGGTGGACGCCGACGTGCTGTTCGTCGACGACGGGGACGTGCTCACCTCGGCCGGGGTCGCGGCCGGGATCGACCTGTGCGTGCACATCGTGCGCCGGGACCACGGCACCGCCGTGGCCAACGAGGTGGCCCGCCGCACCGTCGTACCGCCGCACCGGGACGGCGGGCAGGCGCAGTACATCGAGCGGCCGGTGCCCGATCCGCAGCAGTCGTCCACGACGGGGGCCCGCGCCTGGGCGCTGGGCCGCCTGCACGAGCCGATCCAGCTGCGGGACATGGCCGCCCAGGAGTCGATGTCGGTACGCACCTTCACCCGCCGGTTCCGCGAGGAGGTCGGCGTCAGTCCCGGCCAGTGGCTCACCCGGCAGCGCGTCGAACGGGCCCGGCACCTGCTGGAGTCCACCGCGCTGTCGGTCGACCAGATCGCCCAGGACGCGGGATTCGGCACCGCCCAGTCGATGCGGCAGCACCTGCAGGCGGCGCTCGGGGTCACGCCGACCGCATACCGGCGCACGTTCCGCACGGAGTTGTCCACAGCCTGTGGACAGTGAGCGGGACTCGTCGGCCGGCGGCGCGGCGTTGTCCGCCCCGAGCACGGCACCGCGCGCCGCCACCCGACTCCGGCGCTCCCGCCCGGCTCCCGTCGCCCCCGAGGGAACCGCCGCCGACACGACCCACGCTCGTCGAGGGCTCCGTCACCGAGCCCTCGTCGTCCCCTCGCGGCGAATCGTTGCCTACAAGCGTGAGGAAACGGTCACGATCCGTCAACCGGGGAGGGGGATTTCATCCCTTGCGTTCCGTTTCGCCGGGCCGCGCACGGAAGCACACCCCGGCGCACGGCCGTTACACCACTTCGTACGCGAAGCCCTCGTACGCCACCGTGCCGCCGCCGCTCCCGCAGGCGGGCGGACTCTCCTCGCCCGCGGCGCACCGGTCCAGTTCGCACCAGATGCGCTTGCCGGTGCCCTCCCGGCTCCAGCCCCAGCGGTCGGCGAGGCCGTCCACGAGGGCGAGGCCCCGGCCGCCCGTCGCCTCGCCGCCCGCACAACGGGGCACGGGGGCCCGGTCACTGGCGTCGTCCACTTCGAGGCGGACGGTGGCCTCCTCGGTCTCCTCGGTCACCGCGCCCGGCAGCACCAGCCGCAGCACCGCCGAACGCCCGGTGTGCACCACGGCGTTGGTGACCAGCTCGGAGACGAGCAGGACCAGCGTCTCGGCGAGTGGTTCATCGGCCCGTATCCCCGAACCCGCGAGCCGTGAACGCGCCCAACGCCGGGCGCGCCCCACTTCCGAGGGGTCTGGACGGACCTCCAGCTGCACTTGAAGCACCTGCACCGCTCACACCATCCGAACCGGCGGACACAAAGGCTCGCGCCTCATGAGGGCCACGATCGTAGCCATTTCCAGCATGGCCAGAACAACGGCCGGGGCAGGGGTCACGGAACGTGAATCCCCCGCAGGACAGCATGGTTGACGTACAGTCACGCCAACAAGCGCTTCGGGCATATTCCAGCGCGAAGGAGTACGCGTGCGGCATACTGTGCGACGCACGTTCCGTGGAGTCGAACAGGCGGTTGCCGACGGCCGTCGCACCCTGCGGGGCAAGGCGCACACCGCCGGTTCCGGAGCCACCACAGGGGCAACTCCGGCACCGCCGGCGCTCGGGACCACTCGCATCTCCCACAAGGTACCGGAGTGTGGCACCGACTCCGGGCCGTAACCGGCGACTCGGCGGACACGCCCCGGTATCAACGCTCCGTGACGCCGTTCCGCCACGATCCGCGACACCCGGGGGGGGGCGGGCTGCTCCGTGCGCGCTACTCGGGCACGGTGAAGTAGCGGGCGAAGGCCGGGACGATCTCCGCCTCCCCGATCCTGCCGTCGCCGTCGGTGTCGAGCGCGGCGGCGGCCGGCCGGGCGAGGTCCTCCGGCACGCCGAACGCGGTCAGCGCCCGCGCGGTGTCCGCGACGGTGGCCGCTCCGTCACCGTCGGTGTCGGCGACGTCCAGTGCGGCGTGCAGGAAGGGGCGGGCGATCTCGGCGAAGCGGTCCGGCTTGTCCCGCAGCCGCTTGACCGCTCCGGTGACGAACTCCTCGCGGGTGATGCGCTGGTCGCCGTCCCGGTCGGCGATGCCGGCCAGGCCCTGCCAGAGCGCCTCGGCACCGCCGTACAGGGCCTGCCCCTTGTCGGAGCGGGCGGCGACGCCGAACTCGGCGAGCAGGGCCTTGGCCGCCCCGCTGAAGTCGGAACGGTCGATGTGGCCGTTGCCGTCCTGGTCGAAGGTGGTGAACCGCGCGGCGATCCTGCGCTCGTACTCGCTGTTGACCATGTCTCTCTCCGGCCGCCTCACGTCGGTGTTCGGGGGTACGTCTCGCCGGGAGCGTACGTCGCCGGACGCCGCCGCGGACGGGACTTGCCGCGATGGGCCGCGCCGCGCCGTCGCCGGGGCTCACCCCGGCGCCGTCGCCGCCGCCGTCGCGCGGCCTACGCGGACAGGGGGCGCGGCTCGTCCCCGGTCGCCGAGTCGAGGTCGGGGTGGCAGTCGAAGAGCCGGCGCACGCCCAGCGCGCCGAGGACGCGGTTGACGTGCGAGCCGTCCACGGCGCCCTGGGCGGGCAGTATCAGGCGCAGCCTGCCCTGGCAGGAGCGGATGAGCCGCCGGGACGCGATGAGGACGCCGACCCCGCTGGAATCGCAGAACAGGACCTCGGAGAGGTCCAGGACGAGGCTGTGCCGCCCCTCGGCCACCGCGTCGTGCACGCGCTGCCGCAGCACCGGTGACGTCACCAGGTCCAGTTCGCCCGACACCTGGAGCACGGCCCACTGGCCCCGCTCGCCGCCGGTCACGTTGAACGTCACCACCATGCCCTTCACCCGTCGGAACGTCTGGAAACTCCGGGAAACTCCCGAAACGGAAGCCGCGCTTACGCTTCTGGCGGCGCGCCTGCCCACCGGCCGTTCCCGCAAACGCCGCGACGGAAACGGAGACCGGTCGGAACTGGCTTGTTTCAGACGGTTTCGATCCTGTTCGATCGAATTCGGTCGCACGATAGAGGGTAGTGGAGGTGCATATCACCTCCGGCCGGTCGGGGGCGCGCATTGGAACAAAGGGGCGTGCGCTGTCGGACGTGCCGACTACATTCGGGGAGAGTGCGGCCGCAGGCTGGGACCAGGAGGGGGTGGAGGGACCGGATGGCGAAGAGGGACGTGCCACTGCGCTGGGACCGCAAGATGCAGCAGCGGCTCGCACGCGGCGAGGCCGCCGCCCTGGGCGAGCTGTACGACCGGTTCGCCTCGCTGGTGCACGGTCTGGCGCACCGCGTGCTCGACGACGAGCGGGCCGCCGACCGCATCACGCGCGACGTCTTCGCGCACGTCTGGGAGCATCCCGACGCCTACGACCCCCGGCAGGGCCCGCTGCGCACCTGGATCGCCGGCCTCACCCACCGCTTCGCCGTCCAGCGGCTGCGCGCGACCGAGACGGCGGCCCTCGTCCGGGGCGGGCCGGGCACCGCGGAGGAGTTGGAGACCAAAGTGCGGCACGCCTCGGTCGCCGCCCGCGCCGACTACATCGTGCAGTCCATGCCGGCTCCGCTGCGCGCCGCGCTGGAGCTGGCCTACTTCCAGCGCCGCGACTACCGCCAGACCGCCGCCGACCTCGGTGTCACGGAGGACGAGGCACGCCGCCGCCTGCGCCTGGGCCTCCAGCTCCTGTCCACCGCCCGCGACGCAGGCACCGCCCCGCACCAGCCCGGGGCCCCGCCCGGATACGGGGGTGCGGCATGACGGCGTACGACGCGGACGACGCGGACGACGGCGACATCGGGCACGGGGAGAAGGGGGAGCACGGAGAAGCCGGCGCCACCGGCCCCGGTCCCGGCACCAGGGCGCGCATACCGCTGCCCCGTGCCTCCGTCGAGGACGGCGGGCGGGTACTGCCCGACCCGGCGCCGGCCGCGCTGGAGCACCAGGTGCTCACGTCACTGCTCGGTGCGTGGGCGCTGGCCGCCTGCTCGGCTCAGGAGGCGGCGGCCGTCGAGGATCACCTCGGGGAGTGCGAAGCCTGTGCCGAGGAGGCGCTGCGCCTGCGCGAGGCCGTCGCCCTGCTCCAGCGGCCGGAGAGCCTCGATCTGAACCCCGCCCTGCGCACCCGGGTCCTGGACGGGTGCCTGGAGCGGCGTCCGCCCCGCATCCCGGTGCCCGAGTGGGCCACCCCCTACGACGCCGAGACCGCGCGCCTCGACGCGCTGCTCCAGGACTTCGGGGACGCCGAGTGGCACGCCCCGGTCCGGCTGCGCTGGTTCGAGGCCGACGACACCGCGAGCCGCCGCACCACCGTCGCCGGGGTCATCGCCCACCTGCTGACGGTCGACGGGACGGTCGCCGTCGCCCTGGGCCTCGACGACCCGCTGGGTGACATCACCGCGCCCACCCGCGCACCGGCCGCCCGCACGGAGGCGTACTGGCGGGCCTCGCACTACCCGCCCACCCGCGCGGTGCGCGCGCCGTGGCGTGAGCAGAGTCACAGCATCGTCCGGACCGTGGCGTTCACCGGTGACGCGGGCGGGATGCCGGTCTCGTACGGCGACTTCGAGCTGCCGTTGCGTGACGCGATGCTGGACCGGGCGTTCGAGTGCTGGGTGCACGCGGAGGACATCGCCGAGGCGGTGGACTATCCGTACGCGCCGCCGTCCGCGCGCCATCTCAACGGCATGATCGACCTCGCGGCCCGGCTGCTGCCGGGCGCCCTCGCGGCCCGCCGCCGGGCCGGACTGGCCGCGCCCGGCGACCGTCCCCACCTGGTCACCGCGGGCGAGCCGGGACGCAGCCTGCGGCTGGAGATCGAGGGCTCGGGCGGCGGCGAGTGGCTCATCCCGCTGGACTCCCCCGGCGCGGTGGGCTCCGCCGACCACGAGGTCGCCCATGTCGCCCTGGACGGCGTGGAGTTCTGCCGGCTGGCCGCGGGCCATGTGCCTCCGGCGGAGGCGGCGGCGGGTCAGGTGGGGGACCGGGAGGCGATCCGGGACGTGCTGTTCGCTGCGGCCGGCTTGAGCCGGATGTAGGGGGCGGTTGCGGATTCGTCGGCGGCTGCGGGTCTGTGGGGGGCTCGCGCAGCTCCCCGCGCCCCTTGAGGGCGTGCAGTGGACGCCCCTTCAGGGGCGCGGGGAGCTGCGCGACCAGCCACGAGGCATCCGCAGCCGCCGACGAGGCGGAAGGCCCCGCCCCACTGGGCGCCGCTAGGCGAAGACCACCGTGCGGCGGCCGTTCAGGAGAATCCTCCGCTCCGCATGCCACTTCACGGCCCGCGCCAGCGCCTGGCACTCCACGTCCCGCCCGATCGCCACCAGCTGGTCCGGCGTGACGTCGTGGCCGACGCGCTCGACCTCCTGCTCGATGATCGGCCCCTCGTCGAGGTCGGCCGTCACGTAGTGCGCGGTCGCGCCGATCAGCTTCACGCCCCGCGCGTGCGCCTGGTGGTACGGCTTCGCGCCCTTGAAGCTCGGCAGGAAGGAGTGGTGGATGTTGATGATCCGCCCGCTGAGCGCCTTGCACAGGTCGTCCGAGAGCACCTGCATGTAGCGGGCCAGCACGACCAGTTCGACGTTCTCCTCGCGCACGATCTCCAGGACCCGGGCCTCGGCCTCCGGCTTGGTGTCCTTCGTCACGGGGATGTGGTGGAAGGGGATGTCGTAGGACCCCACCAGCTCCGCGAAGTCGGTGTGGTTGGACACCACAGCCGCGATCTCCACGGGCAGCGCGCCGATCCGGGCGCGGAAGAGCAGGTCGTTCAGGCAGTGCCCGAACCTGCTCACCATGAGCACGATGCGCATCTTCGCGTCGGCCCGGTTGATCTGCCAGTCCATGTGGAAGGCGTCACCGATCGCGGTGAAGCTGGCGCGCAGCTTGTCCACGGTCACCGGCTCGCCGGCCGAGAAGTGGACCCGCATGAAGAACAGACCCGTGTCGTGGTCCCCGAACTGCTGGCTGTCCTCGATGTTGCAGCCGGTCATGAACAGATAGCTCGAGACGGCGTGCACGATGCCCTGCTTGTCGGGGCAGGACAGGGTGAGGACGTACTGGTCGGCCGGGGCGTCGGCCGAGGGGACGGCGGCGGAGGACTGCGCGTTCATGCAGCACAGGGTCCCATATCCGGCCCCCCGGACCGCGTGCCGTCCCGTCAGGCGGACCGGGTCAGGATCTGCAGCACCTCGAGCGAGCGCGGCTCCGCCTCCGGGTCCTCGCCGTCACTGGTGGCCAGCCGTACGTGCGCGTCGCGCGCCGCCCGCACCGCCTCCGGCCAGTCCGCGTGTTCCAGGTACGCGGTCACCGGCGCGTCTGGCCCCACCTGGTGCATGATCCGCAGGACCCGCAGCACGGCGGTGTCGACCAGCGCCGCCTCCTGCGAGTCGCGGAAGACCGTGCCCACGTACTTCTCGGCCGACCAGTGGTCCAGCCAGGTGTCCTCCACCAGGCGGTACACGGCGTCGGTGACGTCCCCGTAGCCGTCGACGCCGGCCAGCCAGACGTCCCGTTGGAAGGCGGGGGCGGAGAGCATGTGCAGCGCGGAGCGCACCTGGCTGCGCCAGCGCCACCACGGCATGTCGTTGAGTGGCATGCCGCCCATGGTGGAGGAGCGACGGCCGCGACGGGAAGAGTTCTCCGAACCTTGCACGGTCGTCGATCCTACGTTCCTCTCTCCCGCCTCCCTCCGGCACCCGCAATTCACCTCCGCGTCACCGCTCGTTGACCGCGGGTCACTCCCGGGTTGGCCGGGTGACGGAATCGTGCGGGTACATGACCGGCAGGCGTCCCATCCGCAGCACGTTCCCCGGCGGCCTCCGCGGCCGCTCCCGGGCCACCCGCACCGGCGTCCTGTCCGCGGGCGCGCTGGTGGCGTGCGCGTCACTCGCCGCCGGCTGCGGGGTCGTCCCCGGTGCCACGGGGGGCTCCGGGGCCGACCCCATCACCGTCATGACCTGGGCGCCGCAGGACACCGGCGCGACCAACAAGCCCGGCATGCCCTCCCTGGCCCAGGCCTACGCCCGCTGGGTCAACGCCCAGGGCGGCCTGGGCGGCCGCAAGCTCAACGTCCTGACCTGCAACGACCACAACGACAGCGTGACCGCGGCGAAGTGCGCCCGCCGTGCCGTCAAGGAGAACGCGGTCGCCGTCGTGGGCTCCTACAGCCAGTACGCGGACTCCTTCTTCCCCGTCCTGGAGGGCGCCCGCATCCCGTACATCGGCGGCTACGGCCTCACCAACACGGAGTTCACCAGTCCGCTGTCGTACCCGGTCAACGGGGGCCAGCCGGCGCTGCTCGCGGGGCTCGGCAGCGCGCTCGCCGACGCCTGCGGGCCGGTCACGCTCGTCCGGCCCGACACCATCGCGGGCGACCAGCTGCCCGGGCTGCTGGACTCGGGCCTCGTCTCGGGCGGGCACGAGCGGTCCCACGACCAGCGGGCGGCCGAGGACGCCACCGCCTACGACGACCAGTCCGGGCAGGCGCTGGCGCGGGAGGGCACCGGCCGGGGGAAGCCGGGGTGCGTGGTGCCGGTCCTGGGGGACCGCACCGGCACCTTCATGGACTCCTTCCGGCGCGCCCGCGAAGACCACCCCGGCGTACGGACCGCGACCGTGCTCGGCAGCGTCGATCAGACGACGGTCAACGCGAGCGGCGGAGCGTCCGGGCCGTACGAGGGGGCGTACGTCACCGGCTGGTACCCGTCGGTGGGCGACCGGGCCTGGGACGGGCTGAAGAAGCTGATCAAGGAGCAGGCGTTCGGCGACAACAACGTCGACGCGGCGGACGCCGGGGTGCAGACCACCTGGATCGCCTACACCGTGTTCAAGCAGGTCGTCGAGTCGCTCGGCGACGGCGAGGTGAGCGCCGACACCGTACGGCGGGCCCTCGACGACGGTCTGGAGGTCCGCACGGGCGGGCTCACTCCCGACCTCCGCTGGACGTTCGCCGACAAGCTGGCATCGGTCGGTTTCCCGCGCCTGGTCAACGCCGACGTCACCCTCCAGGTCGTCCGGGAGGGCCGCCTGGTCTCGGCCCGCCAGGGCACCGTGGACACCACCCGCACCCTGCAGAACGCGGACGTGGCCTAGGGGGCTGCCCCGCCGGACAGCGCCCCGGCCGGCTCACCGCCTCACAGCTGGGTCGGCCGGCGCTCGGTCAGGCCGTACTTCTTGGCGATGGCGTTCCAGAGCGCCGCGGCCTTGGCCTTCTCCTTGCTGGCCGTGCCGCTCGCCCGGTTGGCCTCCGAGGGCTGGGTGGCGGCCTTGCCCTTCTTGCAGCCCTTCTTGCCGGCCGTCCGGTCGGCCCAGGCCGCGTAGTGGTTGTCGGCCGACGCGGAGGCCTGCCACGCCTTGGTGAGCGCGGTGGTCAGCTCGGTGTGGCGGGGCAGCTGGTCCACCGACAGCTTGGAGAGGCTGTCGACCAGCCCGTTGCGCTGCTTGGCGGCCTCGCGCAGGTCCTTGGCCGCCTGGGACAGGTTGTCGCAGGTCTTCACGTCACCCACGGCGTTGATCACCGTGGTGCGGCCGGTGCCGCTCTCGGCGAGCAGCTTGTCCAGCTCGACGGCCTGCTGCCGGACAGGATCAACCGTCGGCGAGGCCTCGGCGGACGCGGACTCGGACGCGGGGGCCGTGGCGGACACCGTCTGGTTGGCGCCCTTGTCCTCGTCCTCTCCCCCGCCGGCCATCATCGCGCCGGCGCCGACCCCGACGACGGCGATGCCCACGCCGACGGCCACGAGGACCGGCAGCCGCGAACCGGTACGCCCGCCCCGGCCGCCCCGGCCGCCTGCGTCGTCGTTGCCGCGCCGCCTGCCGCCGCCACCGCCGCCGCCCGGGCCCTGCGGGACGTACCCGGCCTGGCCGCCGGGGTACGGCGCCTGGGGCGCGTCGAAGCGGGGCATCTGCTGGGTGGCCGAGGCCGGGCTCTCGGCCCCCGGGGAACCTCGGAAGAGGCTGTCGAACTCGGCGGGCGGCTGACGGCCCTCGTCGACGCCGGGCCCGGCACCGAACGGGGCACCGGCGGGGCCGCCGGGCACGGGCGCGATGAACTGCGTGGCCTCGGCGTCGGGGTTGGGCGCGGGCGCGGCGGGCGCGGGCTGGTGCCCGGCCACGGGCGGCGCGGCGTACTGGGGTGCCTGGCCGAGGTACCGCGTCGACTCGCCGGCGTGCGGCTGCACGGGTCTCTCCGGCGGCAGCGCGCCCGGCCCCGCGGGCGGGACCGGCGGTATGTACTGGGTGGCGCCCTCGTCGGCGGGCGGGACCGGCGGCAGGAACTGCGTCGCGCCCTCGTCGGCGGGCGGCAGCGGCGCGGCACCCCCGCCCTGCTGCTGGTACTGCTGGTACTGGTGCTGCCCGTACGGCGGCTGCGCGCCGTAGGACGGGTCGCCCGCCGGCGTGCCGTACGACGGCGGCTGCGCGCCCTCCGGCGGCAGCGGACCGGGTCCGGCCTGCGGCGGCAGGGCGCCCGGGGCCTGCGCGGGGGAGCCCTGCGCGGGCGGCCAGGCCTGCGGGGCCGAGGGCGGCGCGGACTGCCGCGGGGTCTCCGGGGCGCCCCACGGCTGGGCGTCGGGCGGGGTGGGCCAGCCCTGGCCGGGGGACGGGCTCTGCTGCTCGGGGCCCCAGGGGCGGTCCCAGGCCTGGCCGCCGGGCGGCGCCGAGGCGGGCGCCGGGCCACCGGCCTGCGGGCCGACGGGAGTGCCGGCCAGACCGGGCAGCAAGGGCTCGCCGCCGTCCGAGGGCAGCACGATGCCTTCGCGCGCTTGCCGCGGCGAGGGCTCCTCGCCCTGTCCACTCTGCGTCACCGGGACTCCTACGAATGGGGGACCTTCGGAATCGTCGGCTCACGCTACCGGGTCCCCCGAGCCCACTGCCACGCCGCCCGGGGCGTCGACTCCTTCCCTGTGACAGCAGTAACAAAACCAGGCCGCGGTGCGCTGTTGATGTCCCTTTCCGCTCACCGCGGCGGAGTTTCACGCGTGTTCACTCATCCGCGCCCCGTCCGTTCACGCCGCGGCCTGCAGGTCGAGCCGGGCACCGAACTCCCTGACCACCGCTTCTTCCCGGTACGGCTCGAGCCGGGCCTGGAAGTCGTCCAGGTACTCGGCGCCCCGGTTCGAGCGCAGCGTCTCCAGCAGTTCGACCGCCTTCGTCGCCGTGTTGCAGGCCTGTTCGATCTCGCGCTGCTGCACCTGCGCCGTGGCCAACAGCACATGGCCGATGGCCCGCCTGCGCGCCCGTGACTCGGGGTGCCCGTCCAGGGACTGCCGCGCGTAGCGGGCGGCCGCGTCGGCCTGTCCCAGGTCCCGGTGGCAGTGCGCCAACTCGTCGGCGAGGTAGGCGTCGTCGAAGTGCGCGATCCACACCGGGTCGTCCCCGGAGGCCGGATCGGCCGACTCCATCGCGCCGACCGCCCGCCCGGCCGCCTCGTGGGCCGCCCGTACGTCGCCCAGCAGCGCGTGGCCGCGGGCCTCGGCCGCGTGGAACATCGACTCCGCGCGCGGAGTCACCCGCCCGCGTGCGCCCTCCTGCGCCGCCCGCGCCAACTGGGCGATCTCGCGCGGGTTCCCGAGCTGTGCGGCGAGGTGGCTCATGGAGGCGGCGAGGACGTACCCGCCGTAGCCGCGGTCCCCGGCGGCCTGGGCCAGCCGGAGCGACTGGATGTAGTACCGCTGCGCGAGGCCCGGTTGGCCGGTGTCGACGGCCATGTATCCGGCCAGTTCGGTCAGGCGCGCGACGGTGGCGAACAACTCCCTTCCGACCGCCTCCCGGTAGGAGCCGGCCAGCAGCCCCGAGACGACGCTGTTCAGGTAGTGCACGAGGACCGGGCGCACGTGCCCGCTGCCGTACTGGTGGTCCAGGTCCACCAGGGCCTGTGTCATCGCCCGCACGGCCGCCACGTCGGACTGGCCCACCCGCGGCCCGGCCGAACGCGACACCTGCGGATCGGGGGCGGAAATCAGCCAGTCCCGGCTGGGCTCGACGAGCGCCGAGGCGGCGACGGAGGAACCGGACAGGAAGTCCCGGCGCCCCACGTCGCTGCGCCACAGCTCGCAGACCTGCTCGATGGCCCCCAGTACCGTCGGCGAGAACTGGAGGCCGACGCCGGACGCGAGGTTCTTGCCGTTGGCCATGCCGATCTCGTCGATCGTGACCGTGCGGCCGAGCTTGCGTCCGAGCGCCTCGGCGATGATCGCCGGTGCCCGGCCCCGCGGTTGCTGTCCCCGCAGCCAGCGGGCCACGGAGGTCTTGTCGTACCGCAGGTCGAGACCGTGCTCGACCCCGCACACGTTGACCCGGCGGGCGAGGCCCGCGTTCGAGCAGCCCGCTTCCTGAATGAGCGCCTGCAGTCGTTCGTTCGGCTGCCGCGCGACGAGAGGCCTTGCGGCCATGGCGTAACCCCCATGCGGTCTCATGCGGTCTCGATGCTGTCCCGGCGGATCGTCGGACGAAATGGAACGGATCCGGCCGTGAAGATCAATGCCCAGTCGATGTGCCGACAATGCGAGACTTACGAAGCTTGCGATGCTTACGAGGATTGCCGGGGTAACGGCCGGTGCCGGCCCCAGTCCTGGCTACCCAGCTCCCGCGCTGAATCCTCCTGCGCGCCCCCACCTGTGCACCCATGCGCCCCGAGTGCCGTGCCGACGCCCCTCCCCCGCGCGCGCCGCCCCCGTAACCCCTGGTGGGCCCGGGAGTTGAGTTCCACGTGGAAGAGACCATCCCCGGCACCGAAGCCGCCCAGATCCCGCAGCAGCGCGGCACGTCGCTGCTGGAGACCGCCGTTCGCTACGCCGAGGAGCGTCACTGGGACGTGCTTCCCGGCACCTGGCTGGTGCCCGCCGACGGGGTGCAGCGCTGCTCCTGCGGCGACCCGGCGTGCGCCGCCCCGGGCGCGCACCCGGCGCGCGAGGACTGGGCGGCGCAGGCCACCGGCAGCGCGACCGTCGCCCGGCGGATGTGGCAGAAGCAGCCGGGGGCGTCGATCCTGCTGCCCACGGGACGGACGTTCGACGCGATCGACGTGCCGGAGACCGCCGGGTTCCTGGCGCTGGCGCGGATGCAGCGGATGGAGCTGACGCTGGGACCGGTGACGCTGGCGCCGGACCGGCGGATGCGGTTCTTCGTCCTGCCGGGGGCCGGGGCGAAGGTGCCCGATCTCGTGCGGCGGTTGGGGTGGTCGCCCCGGGTTCTCGATCTGGGCGTGCTCGGGGAGGGGGCGTACGTGGCGGCGCCGCCGACGCGGTTCGGGTCGGCGGGTGCGGTGCAGTGGGCCTGCCGGCCGACCGCTGCGAATAGGTGGTTGCCGGATGTGGAGGAGTTGATCTCGCCGTTGACGTACGCGTGCGGTCGGGATCGTTAGGGGGCGGGATCGTCAGGGGGCGCGCCCCTTCATCTGCCGCGCTGCCGCGACTTGGCGGCTGACGGCCGTGGGTGGCCTCTCGCGCAGTTCCCCGCGCCCCTGGTCGGCGCTGCTCCCCCGTAGGGTGCCAAGTCGACGGAGGGAGACGTGGTGAGTAACAGCGCCGTGCGGGTTCAGGGGCTCTGGAAGCGGTTCGGGCAGCAGGTGGCCGTGGGCGGGATCGATCTGGAGCTGCCGGCGGGGAAGTTCATCGGGCTCGTCGGGCCCAACGGGGCCGGGAAGACCACCACGCTCTCCATGGTGACCGGGCTGCTGCGGCCGGATCAGGGGTCGGTCGAGGTCGTGGGGCACGACGTGTGGCGCGATCCGGTCGAGGTGAAGGCCAGGATCGGGGTGCTGCCCGAGGGGCTGCGGCTCTTCGAGCGGCTGTCGGGGCGGGAACTGCTCGGCTACACCGGCCGGCTGCGCGGGCTGCCCGGCGCGGAGGTCGACAAGCGGGCCACCCAGCTCCTCGACGTGCTCGACCTCGCGGGGGCCCAGCACAAGCTGGTCGTCGACTACTCGACCGGCATGCGGAAGAAGATCGGCCTCGCCGCCGCACTGCTGCACAATCCGGAAGTGCTCTTCCTGGACGAGCCGTTCGAGGGCGTCGACCCGGTCTCCGCGCAGACCATCCGGGGCGTTCTGGAGCGATACACCGCCTCCGGCGCCACCGTCGTCTTCTCCTCCCACGTCATGGAGCTGGTGGAGTCGCTGTGCGACTGGGTGGCCGTCATGGCCGCGGGCCGTATCCGTGCCACCGGGACGCTCGCCGAGGTCCGCGGCGAGGCGGCCTCGTTGCAGGAGGCGTTCCTCGAACTCGTCGGTGCGGGGGGCCGGGACGCCGGTTCGGACCTGGACTGGCTGGGCGGCGGATCCCGATGAGCACGCGGACCTCACCGGCCGCGTCGGGCCCGTCCGGCTCGTCGGGCCGCCCACCGGCCGCCTCCAGCGCGTCCGTCACCTCCGTCACCTCCGTCTTCGTGCGGCTGAAGCTGTCGCTGCTGTGCAACGGGCTGCGGCAGTCCGGCGGGCGGCGGGCCGCGTACATCGCCTCCGCCGTCCTCGTGCTGCTCTTCGCCGCGCTCCAGCTGATCGGCCTGATCGCACTGCGCGGGTACGCCCACGTGGACTCGCTGGTCGTCCTGCTGGCGGCGGTGCTCGCGCTGGGCTGGGCGGTGATGCCGCTGTTCTTCCCCGGCGGCGACGAGACGCTCGACCCCACCCGGCTGGTGATGCTGCCGCTGCGGCCCGGCCCCCTGGTGCGGGCGCTGCTCACGTCCTCGCTGGTGGGCATCGGGCCGCTGTTCACCCTGTGCATGTTCGCCGGTTCCGTGGTCGCGGTCGCGCACGGCGGGGCGGCGTACGCCGTCGGGGTCGTCGGCGCGGTCCTCGCGCTGCTGGTGTGCGTGACCCTGGCGCGGGCCGTCGCCGCCGCCAACGTACGGCTGCTGACCAGCCGCAAGGGCCGCGATCTCGCGGTGCTGAGCGGGCTGGTCGTCGCGGTGGGCGCGCAGCTCGTCAACTTCGGCGCGCAGCGGCTGGGGTCCGCGGGGCTCGGTGAGCTCGACCCGGTGGCCGACGTGGTGCGCTGGGTGCCGCCGGCGTCGGCGGTCGGCGCGATGGACTCGGCGAGCGACGGTTCGTACGGCGTCGCGCTGGTCCAGCTGGCGCTGACGGCCGCGGCGCTGGGGCTGCTGCTGTGGGTGTGGGCCCGCCACCTGACGCGGCTGATGACGGCGCCCGACGGCTCCACGCTCCAGAGCGACGCCGGGGCGGTGCGCGAGCGCGGCTCGGCCGGACTCGCCCGATGGCTGCCGGCGGGCCGTACCGGCACCGCCATGGAGCGCACCCTGCGCTATGTGTGGCGCGACCCGAAGACCAAGGCGGCGTGGGTGACCTCGCTGGCCATCGGCCTGATCGTGCCGGTGTTCAACGCCTGGCAGGGAACCGGGTCGGTCTACTTCGCGTGTTTCGCCGCCGGGATGCTCGGCATCCAGATGTACAACCAGTTCGGGCAGGACACATCCGCGTTCTGGATGGTCGCGATGACGATCTCCTCGACCCGGGACGCCTACGTCGAGCTGCGGGCCCGCGCGCTGGCGCTGCTGCTGATCACACTGCCGTACGCCACCCTCGTCACGGTGCTGACCACCGCGCTGCTCGACGACTGGCGGGCCCTGCCCGAGGCGCTCGGCCTGTCCTTCGCGCTGCTCGGCGCGATGCTGGCGACCGGCGCGTGGACCTCGGCACGCTTCCCGTACTCCATCCCGCAGGAGGGGTACAAGAACGTCGCCCCCGGTCAGGTCGGGCTGGCCTGGGTCTCGATCTTCGGGGGCATGATCGGCGCGGCCCTGCTGTGCGCGCCCGTGATCGCGCTGACGATCTGGCTGAACGTGAGCGGGGGCGCCGGGGGCCTGGGCTGGGTGCTGCTGCCGGTCGGCGCGGTGTACGGCGCGGCGCTGACGCTGCTGGGCCTGCGGCTGGCCGCGCCGCGCACAGCGGACCGGCTGCCGGAGATCCTCACGGCGGTCAGCAAGGGCTGACGGGCGCTCAGGCGTCCCCGAGGGAGTTCAGGAACGGCTCGATGGCCGTCCGCCATGCCTCCGGCTGGTCGTAGTGGACGAGGTGGCCGGCGTCGGCGACCTCCGCGTACTGCCCGTGCGGCAGGACGCGGACCATCTCCTGGGCCTCGGCGCGGCCCAGCTCGCCGTCGAGGCCGCGCACGACCAGGGTGGGGCAGCGCACCTGGGCCAGCTCCTCCCAGTGGGCGTCGTAGACCCAGGTCTCGCGGGAGCGCAGCATCTGCTCGGGCTCGAAGACGGGGCGCCAGCCGTCCGGGGACTCGGCCATCACCTCGGCGTAGAACTCGCCGCGCGCCGGGTTCGGCCGCTCCACCCACGGGTCGTCCTCGCCGAACCACTTGCGGACGTCGGCGAGCGTGGCGAACGGGACCGGCCAGGCGCGGAACCACTCGGTCCAGGTGTGCTGGGAGGCGGCACCGAGGGCGGAGGCCCGCATGTCGCAGACGATCAGTCCGCGGACCAGGTCGGGGCGTTTGGCGGCGAGCTGCCAGGCGGTCAGCGCGCCCATGGCATGGCCGATGAGGACGGCCGGGCCGAGGCCGAGCTGCTCCAGGGCGGCCTCGACGTCCTCGACGTAGGCCTCCCTGGTGTAGGCGGCCCGCGGGGGCTTGTCGCTGCGGCCGTGGCCGCGCTGGTCGAGGGCGACGGCGCGGTGGCGGGCGGAGAGCCAGCGGGCCGTGGGGGCCCAGTGCGAGGCGCGGCCCATCAGGCCGTGCAATAACAGCACGCCGGGCCGGTCTCCGGCACTGGATGCGGAGGGGTCGCCGGATGCGGAGGGGGACGGGTCGTGCGCCCGGTCGGTCTTGGGTGGGTCGCCGAACTCCCAGGCCGCGAGTCGTACGCCGCCCGCGCCGGTCACATCGATGCGCCGCGCCATAGATCCTGGCACCCCCAAGCTCCGCTCGGACCCGCCCGCCCTCACGGGCCGGCCGTCCTGTGAACCGTGTCCTGCCTGCCGTGCAGAGTAACGAACTTATCGAATACTCATTCGAAAGAGCCGTTCCGACGAGCAACACCCCTCATTCGAGTGACACCGCTCAGGGATTGATCGCCGCCGCCCAGGGGAGATCTTCAACGGGAGGCGGACCGCTCGGGGAAAACGGTCCGAGGGGATTGACCTTGAGAGCTCGGGGCTCCAGGTCAGCACAGGGGAGGACAGGCCCCGGCGCCACACGGCGCCGGGGCCCTCTCCGTCTCTCCGGCACGCCCCTCCCCCTCTCCGGCCGGGCGACATCGCTGTCAGCCACGGGCCAAGAGCCCTTCATGTCCGCTGCCTCACGCCACAGCCTCGCACGCGAAGCGTCCGGCCGCTGCCGTTCGGCGCACAGGAATCCCGCAACGACGGGACCCGGTCGACGGCCCCCTCCGGGACCCGGTCAGCGCTTCGCGACGAACACGTGGGAGGCGGTGTCCGCCTCCAGCTCGGCGGCCTCGCCACCGCTGCCCACCAGCACGCCGCCCGCCGACTCGGTCACGCTCACCACCGAGCCGGGCTGCACCCCGGCCCGCCGCAGCGTGTACATCAGCTGCGCGTCGGTCTGGATCGGCTCGCCGATCCGGCGCACGACGACCGTCTTGCCCTCGAGGCCCGGGTCGAGGTCGGCGAGGGACACCATGCCCTCGTCCAGGAACGGATCGGCCCCGTCCGTCTCGCCCAGCTCCTCCAGGCCCGGGATCGGGTTCCCGTACGGCGACTCGGTCGGGTGCCGCAGCAGCTCCAGCACCCGGCGCTCGACCGCCTCGCTCATCACGTGCTCCCAGCGACACGCCTCCGCGTGCACCTGCTCCCACTCCAGGCCGATCACGTCGACGAGCAGGCACTCCGCGAGCCGGTGCTTGCGCATCACGCGCGTCGCCAGCCGCCTCCCCTCGTCGGTCAGCTCCAGATGCCGGTCCGCCGCCACGGACACCAGCCCGTCGCGCTCCATCCGCGCCACCGTCTGGCTGACCGTGGGACCGCTCTGGTCGAGCCGCTCGGCGATCCGGGCGCGCATCGGGACCACACCTTCCTCCTCCAGCTCCAGAATGGTGCGGAGGTACATCTCCGTGGTGTCGATCAGTCCGGACATACGTGCCCCTCGATGAGATTGCCGGAGGCTACGGCCCACCGGCGCGTGCGCTGGCCCTGCCACCAATTCTGACGCATACCACCGACAACCGTGCCTCGCCGCGGAAAGCCGGGCCCGACGGCGCCCGCCCGGACCCTCCCCCGCCGCGTCGACGCCGTATTGACACCGCGCTGGTCCAGACCGCACCGTGATCCGCGACGCAGCCACTCCGAAGGGGTCCCGCATGAGCGACCACAAGCCGGCCGGTCAGTTCCTCGACGCGGCGATCGACCTCCTGCGACGCGTGCGCGACGAGGAGGCGGACAGCGTCGAGGCGGCCGGCACGCTGCTCGCCGACACCGTGCTGAGCGGCGGCCGGCTCTTCGCCTTCGGCGCCGGCCACTCCTCCCTCGCCGCCCAGGACGTGGTGTACCGCGCCGGCGGACTCGCCCTGATGAACCTGCTCGCCGTGCCCGGCGTCGTCGGCGTCGACGTCATGCCCGCCACGCTCGGCTCCGCCCTGGAACGCGTCGACGGCCTCGCGAGCGCCGTCCTGGACTCCTCCCCGCTGCGCGAGGGCGACGCCCTGGTGATCATCTCCCTCTCCGGGCGCAACGCCCTGCCCGTGGAGATGGCCATGAACGCCCGCGCCCTCGGCGTCCGGGTCATCGGCGTGACCTCGGTGGCGTACGCCTCCGAGACCACGTCGCGGCACGTCTCCGGCACCTTCCTCAAGGACCATTGCGACGTCGTACTGGACTCCAAGATCGCCGTCGGCGACGCGGAACTCACCCTCGACACCGTCCCGGCGCCCTTCGCCCCCGCCTCCACGGTCGTCACCAGCGCCCTCATGCAGGCCATGACCGCCACGGCTGCCGCCACCCTCGCCGACCGGGGCGTCGAACCCCCGCTGCTCCGCTCGGGCAACGTGGACGGCGGCCACGAATGGAACGGCCGCGTACTGGAGCAGTACCGGGACCGCATCTTCTACCGCCGCTGAGCGGGTCCGGCGGCCCGCACCGGCTACGGGCCGTCCACCGCGCCGGCCAGGTCCAGCGCGTTCGCGATCCGCACCGCCACGTCCTCGGCGTACATCGCGTCCGGCCGCTCGAAGGCGCTGCGTCCCGCGCCGCGCAGGAACGTGACGACGCCCAGCGTCCGGCCGCGGCTGCGCAGCACCGCGCACAGGCCGTGCACCGTGTCCTCGGGCCACTGGCGGGCCGAGGCCCACCGGCGCACCTGCTCGGCCGGGACCGCCCGCACGCCGGCGCTGGCCCGCACCGAGCCCGCCCGCTCCACGCACTGCACGGCGGGGTGCCCCTCGCCGTAGCGCACCGGCAGCCCCGACGCCCCGGACGGCACACTGGGCCCCGGCGCGCCGGACGGGGTGGCCGCGACCCGCACCAGCCGCACCGGCTCGGCCGCGTCGGTGTCCACCACCGCCCCGCCCACCACCCGGTCGATCAGGGCGTGGTCGGCGAACCCGGCCAGCGCGAAGTCCAGATGGACGATCGCGGCCTCCGCCGGGTCCTCGCACTCGGCCGCGGCACGCGCCGCCCGGTGCAGCTGATTGGCCCGGAAGCGCAGCAGCGCGGCCTCCTGCTCGCTCTGCTTCGACTCCGTGACGTCCTGGAACAGCCAGCCGACGCCCAGCGGCACCGGCTCCTCCGCGAGCGGCGAGGCCAGCCGCACGAACCCACTGCGCCAGCACCGGCGCCGCTCCCCCTCCGGCGTGCGCACGCTCACCCACATCTCGGCGGGCGCGGGCGGCGCGCCCTCGGCCAGGACGTGCGTCAGCGCGTTCTCCAGCTCCTCGACGCCCTGGGCGAGCAGATCGCCGAGCGGGCGGCCCAGCACGGAGGTGCGTCCGGCCCCGAGCGCCCGTGCCGCGTGCGTGTTGACCACGGCGGGGCGCAGGTCCACGTCCACCAGGACGACACCCCAGCTCGCGTCCTCCAGCAGGGCCTCGCTGAGCGCGATGGACCGCTCCAGGTCGATCTGCGCGTGCACCTCGCTGAACGCGCAGTACACCCCCGCCGGCCGCCCGTCGGGCCCGCGGACCGCCGCCGACTGGGTGCGCACCAGGACCCGGCCGCCGTCCTTGGTCAGCAGCGCGAACTCGTTCACCTGGCGGCCCGGCGCCCGCATGGCGGACAGCAGCCGGTCCTCCACCTCGCCGGCGTCCGCGCTGCGCACGGCCCAGCCGGCGAAGCCCTGCCGTCCCACGGCCTCGGCCGCGCTCCATCCCAGGATCCGCTCCGCCTCGCGGTTCCAATGGGTCACGACCCCGTCCGCGTCGAAGGCGCACAGGGCCGCGTCCATGCCGTCGAGGAGCGCGGCCAGCAGGTCCGCGCCGTCCCGCTCGGGCTGCTCCGGCTCGTCCGGCCCCAGCTCGTCGGTGGCCCCACTATGCCGCGAAGCACTCACCTGGACCCCCTGCAGGCTGCGTCCGCCGTACCGTACGTCGGTTCGCTCACTGGCCTTCATTCAACTCGAACGTGATGCAGCACACACCGAGTTCCCGCAAGTTCGCGGAAATCGTTGTACTGCGGAAACTCGGCATAAGCCCCCGTCATGACGGGGCACGGCGGATCATGCCGGGCGGGCGGCGGCGAGCCTCAGGTCGACCCACTCCTCGCGCTCGCCGTCGAGCACGTACCGCTCCTTCTCCACGAACCCACGCGCACGCGCGAACCGCAACCCGTCGGCGTTGGCCGCCAGCACCACGGTCTCCACCGCCCCGGCCTCCAGCTCGCGCGCGTGGGCCAGCCCCGCCTCGTAGAGCGCGGTGCCGATCCCGCGCCCCCGGTACGCCGGCAGCACCCGCGCGATCACGGTCGCCGCCCGCTCCCCGCCGTCGGGCGGCCGGACGGTGGAGCAGCCGACGAGCACGTCATCGAGGTAGGCGTTGGCCAGCCGGTTGCGTCCGGCGCGCTCGCGCGCCTCGTCGAGGGTCATGGCGGCCGGCGGCACGATCACGTTGTGCACGTGCCGCCACTCCTCGACCATGGCGTCCCCGTCCACCGGCTCGATCCGCAGTGCCGGGCCCGCGCCGGTCGCGACCGTGCCGCGCCGCGCGTACACCTCGATCTCGATCCGCATCCGCTCGTCCGCGAGCCCGCAAACCATCATCGTCGCGGCCGGCCGCACCCGGCCGAACGCCCGCCGCAGCACGGGCCAGCACGGCTCGAAGTCCTCCCGCGCGGGCAGCAGGTAGCGCACCCGCACCACGTCCGCGAACGTGCATCCCGCCTCGGCCAGCGCGGCCCCGATGTTGCGCAGGCACTGCTCGGCCTGCTCCACCACGCCCTCGGGGATCGTCATCGACGCGTAGTCGAACCCTGTCGTCCCCGACACGTGCACCCAGTCCCCGTCGACGACGGCCCGGGCGTACCCGATCCGCTCCTCGAACGTCGACCCGCTGACCACTGCCCGCCTCACCGGCGGGACCCCCTCGCGTTCCGTCATGGGCGAAACCGTAGGTGACCAGGGAAGACGCGTCCATGGGAGATCAAGGACGAATCGATCCGGAAATTCGATTGATCGGCGGCCGACGGGTTCCTAGGGTGGGCCGTACACGAGAAGGGAGGTGGTTCGGCAGATGTATGACAACCGGACGCGTGAGGTGGCTGCGGGCTAGCGGCCCGGCACCACACGGAGTGCGGCGCCGGACCAGCGCGTGAGAGAAGCGCGCAGCCGGCCCAATCCCCAGCAGTCACCCGACCCGCGAGTCGCCGGTACGTCCGGCCGGCTCCTCCACGGAGGAACCAGACTCGCGGGTCGCCTGCGTTCAGGGACCGGGGCCTCAGTCCGCGATGTCGGCGTAGCCCTCGATCTCGCGCGGGTCGCGGGTGCCCGGGCCCACGTAGCGGGCGGAGGGGCGGACCAGGCGGCCGGTGCGCTTCTGCTCCAGGATGTGGGCGGACCAGCCGGCGGTGCGGGCGCAGGTGAACATCGAGGTGAACATGGGGGCCGGAACCTCGGCGAAGTCCAGCATGATGGCGGCCCAGAACTCTACGTTGGTGGCCAGGACCCGGTCGGGGCGGCGGGCGTGCAGCTCGGCCAGGGCGGCCTTCTCCAGGGCCTCGGCGACCTCGTAGCGCGGGGCGCCCAGTTCGCGGGCGGTACGGCGCAGGACGCGGGCGCGGGGGTCCTCGGCGCGGTAGACGCGGTGGCCGAAGCCCATGAGGCGTTCGCCCGCGTCGAGGGTCTTCTTGACGTAGGCCTCGGCGTCGCCGGTGCGCTCGATCTCCTCGATCATGTGCAGGACGCGCGAGGGGGCGCCGCCGTGCAGCGGGCCCGACATGGCGCCCACGGCTCCGGAGAGGGCCGCGGCCACGTCGGCGCCGGTGGAGGCGATGACGCGGGCGGTGAAGGTGGAGGCGTTCATGCCGTGCTCGGCGGCGGAGGTCCAGTAGGCGTCGACGGCGGCGACGTGCTTGGGGTCGGGCTCGCCGCGCCAGCGGATCATGAAGCGTTCGACCACCGACTCGGCCTTGTCGATCTCGCGCTGCGGGACCATGGGCAGGCTCTGGCCGCGCGCGGACTGGGCGACGTAGGACAGGGCCATGACGGCGGCGCGGGCGAGGTCGTCGCGGGCCTGGGCGGCGTCGATGTCCAGCAGGGGCTTGAGGCCCCAGGCCGGGGCGAGCATCGCGAGGGCGGACTGGACGTCGACCCTGATGTCGCCGGAGTGCACGGGGATGGGGAAGGGCTCGGCGGGCGGCAGGCCGGGGTTGAAGGCCCCGTCGACGAGCAGGCCCCAGACGTTGCCGAAGGAGACGTGCCCGACCAGGTCCTCGATGTCGACGCCGCGGTAGCGCAGGGCGCCGCCCTCCTTGTCGGGTTCGGCGATCTCCGTCTCGAAGGCGACGACTCCCTCTAGCCCGGGTACGAAGTCGGACATCAGGCGGCTCCTCGTGATCAGTGGTGTACGGCGACCTGGGCGGAGACGGTGCGGCGCCTCCATGGATCCACGGTCGTGTCCCCGACTCGCGGTCCCGGCGGTCACCCCTGTGATGCCCCGTACGGCCGTCGGTCATCCGGCCGGAGCGGGACCAAGCACCATATCCCCGGGTGCCAGGTTTGGGGAGTGGGGTGGCACCGGGTGCCACCCCGGTCGGGGGCGGGGTGGATACGGCAGGATGGGCGGCGTGACCGATCGCGAAGCCGATTCCGGCGTCCCCGCCGCCTCAGTCCCCTTCGATCTCGCCTCCATGCGCAAGCAGTACCGGGCCGAGGGGCTGCCCGAGACCGAGCTGGCGGCGACGCCTGTCGAGCAGTTCGCGCGCTGGTTCAAGCAGGCGGCGACGGACGGCGGGCTGTTCGAGCCGAACGCCATGGTCGTCTCCACGGCGGACGAGCGGGGGCGGCCCAGCTCCCGCACGGTGCTGCTGAAGCACTTCGACGAGCAGGGGTTCGTCTTCTACACCAACTACGACTCCCGCAAGGCGCGCGAGCTGGACGCCAACCCGAACGTCTCGCTGCTGTTCCCCTGGCACCCGATGGCCCGGCAGGTCGTGGTCACGGGCGTCGCGCGCCGCACCGGGCGGGACGAGACCGCCGCGTACTTCCGGACCCGGCCGCACGGCTCCCAGCTGGGCGCCTGGGCCAGCGCGCAGTCGACGGTGGTGGCCGGGCGGCGGGCCCTGGACGCGGCGTACGCGGAGCTGGCGGCGCGTTATCCGGAGGGCGAGCAGGTGCCGGTGCCGCCGCACTGGGGCGGGTTCCGGGTGGTGCCGGACGCGGTGGAGTTCTGGCAGGGCCGCGAGAACCGGCTGCACGACCGGCTGCGGTACGTGGCGCAGGCCGGCGGGGGCTGGCGGGTGGAGCGGCTGAGCCCGTGAATGGCCGGTGGCACGGTGCCGGCACTGGGACAGGTCGCGGGAGCCCCGCACATCAGCTGTCGGCTGAGCAACCTCCGCGACGACTGACCGGCCGCCTCAGTCCAGCGCCTCGTCCAGCAGTCGTGCCCACTGTTCGACCACCCTCTCCCGGCGTGCCCCGTCGTCGGTGAGGAGGTTGGCGAGGCCGAGGCCGCGGGCCATGTCCAGGAGGCCCTGGACGGTTTCGCGGGTGCCGGGGCGGGTCTCGTCGGCGCCGAGGAGGTCGACGGCGATGCGATGGCTCTCGCGGCCGACGCGGGCCTCCAGTTCGGTGACCCGGCCGCGCAGCTGCTCCTCGTTGGAGGCGGCCACCCACAGGTGCAGGGCCGCGCGGAAGAGCGGGCCGGTGTAGAGGTCGACGAGGGCGGCGACCACCGCGCGCCGGTCGTCGGCGGCGGCGCCCTCGGGGAACAGGGCGCGCAGCGCCACGGAGCGTTCCTCGGCGACGTACTCCACGGCCGCCGTGAAGAGGTCCTCGCGGGTCGGGAAGTGGTGCTGGGCGGCGCCGCGGGAGACTCCGGCGTGTTCGGCGACGACGGAGACCGTGGACCCGGCCCAGCCGCGTTCGGCGAGGCAGGCCACGGCGGCTTCCAGGAGCCGTTGCCGGGTGGCCCGGCTGCGGTCCTGCTTGGGCACGCGCTCCGCGCGGTCGGCCGTGTTCACGGCGCCGCTCACACCACCCATTCCGGATCCCGTCGTTCGAGGAAGGCCGTCATCCCCTCGCGGGCCTGCGGGGAGGCGAACAGCCGGGCCGAGAGCGCGGTCAGGTCGGCCGCGTCCCGGTCGAAGGCCTCCAGCACCCTAGCCGTGAGCAGCCGTTTCGTCTCGGCCAGGCCCTGCGGTGAGGCACGGCGCACACCGTCGAGGACGGGTTCGAGTACGGCGTCCACGTCGTCGCCGGCCGCGGTGACCAGGCCGATCCGGGCGGCCTCGGCGGCGTCGAAGCGCTCGCCGGTGAGGTAGTAGCGGGCGAGGGCGCGGGGGTCGGCGCGGGGCAGCAGGGTCAGGGAGATGACGGCGGGCGCCACGCCGATGCGGACCTCGGTGAAGGCGAAGGTCGACTCCGTGGACGCGGCCGCGATGTCGCAGGCGGCGACGAGGCCGAGGCCGCCCGCGCGGACGTGCCCCGCGATCCGGGCGATCACCGGCTTCGGCACCTCGGCGATCTGCCGGAGCAGGCCGACGAGGGCGTCCGGGCGGGGCGGGTCGCGCAGGTCGGCACCGGCGCTGAAGGTGGTGCCGGTGTGGGTGAGGACGACGGCGCGGACGCCGGGGTCCCCGCCCGCGTCGGCGAGGGCGGCGGACAGGGCGCCGACGAGGGCGGCGGACAGGGCGTTGCGGTTGTGCGGGGAGTCGAGGGTGAGGGTCTCGACGCCCCGCGCGCGCGTGCGCTCGACGCGGGCGGTGGGGGTCACTGCTGCTCCCTCAGCTGTCGGCGGAGGATCTTGCCAGAGGCGGCGCGGGGGACGGTGTCGACGAAGGTGACCCGGCGGACGCGTTTGTAGGGGGCGACGCGTTCGGCGACGTACATCATGATCTCGCCCTCCGCGAGGGCGGGCGCGGCCGGCCGGCGGACGACGAAGGCGTGCGGTACCTCGTTGCCGTCGTCGTTGTAGGCGCCGACGACGGCCGCGTCGGCGACGCCGGGGTGGGTGAGCAGGAGGGCCTCGAGTTCGGCGGGGGCCACCTGGAAGCCCTTGTACTTGATCAGTTCCTTGACGCGGTCGACGACGAACAGCCAGCCGTCGGTGTCGACGTGTCCGACGTCGCCGGTGTGCAGCCAGCCGTCGGTGTCGATCATGGCGGCGGTGGCGTCGGGGCGGCCGAGGTAGCCCTTCATGATCTGGGGGCCGCGGATGAGGATCTCGCCGGACTCGCCGGCGGGAAGATCCTTGCCGGGGTCGGTGAGGGACACGATGCGCATCTCGGTGCCGGCGATGAGCTTGCCGACGGTGCCGGGCGGCGCGTCGGCCATGGCGTCCAGGGGGACGACGTGGGTGCCCGGGGACAGTTCCGTCATGCCGTAGGCCTGGCCGACGGGTGGCAGGCCGAGCCGCCGGGAGCAGGCGGCGGCGAGGCGGGCGTCCAGAGGTGCGGCGGCGCTGACGACGTACCTCAGGGAGGAGAGGTCGTAGTCGGCGACCAGGGGGTGCTTGGCGAGCGCGAGGACGATCGGCGGGGCGACGTACAGGCTGGTGATGCGGTGGTTCTGGATGGCGGCGAGGAACTGCTCCAGGTCGAAGCGGGGCAGGACGACGACGGTGGCGCCGAGCCGCAGGGGGGCGTTCATCAGGGCGGTCAGGCCGTAGATGTGGAAGAACGGCAGCACGGCGAGGACGCGGTCGCCCGGCGCGGCCGGCATCAGCGGTTCGAGCTGGGCGAGGTTGGTGGCGATCTGCCGGTGGGTGAGCATGACGCCCTTGGGGGTGCCGGTGGTGCCCGAGGAGTACGGCAGGGCGGCCACGTCCTCGGCCGGGTCGATCGCGACGGACGGCTCGGGGGCGGTCGAGGCCAGCATGTCGACGAGCGAGCGGTGGCCGGGCGCGCTGTCGCAGACCAGGATCTCCCGGACACCGCCCGCGAGTTCGGCGGCCCGGCGGGCGGTGGACAGGAGCGGTGAGACGGTGACGATCCAGCGGGCGGCGCTGTCCTTGAGCTGCTTGGCGAACTCCTCCGCCGTCGCGAGCGGATGCACCGTGGTGACGGAGGCACCCGCGCGGGTGGCGGCGTAGAAGGCCGGCGGGAAGGCGACGGTGTTGGGGCTGTGCAGGGCGAGGACGTCGCCCTTGCGCACGCCGGACTCGGCGAGGGCGGCGGCGACGCGCCGGTGGAACCGGTCCACCTGCTCGTAGGTGAGGGTGGTGCCGTCGGTGCCGTCGATCAGCGCCGGGGTGCTCCCGAAGGCGGCGGCCCCGCCGAGCACCGCGTCGTGGATGGGCAGGTCGACGGGCGGGACGTCTGCGTACTCGCTGCGGAACACGGTTCCTCCGACGCCGTTCGGACACGGCCTAGTACGACTTGGGCAGGCCCAGGGTCTGGTGGGAGACGTAGTTGAGGATCATCTCCCGGCTCACCGGGGCGATACGGGCGACGCGCGACGCCGTTATCAGCCGGGCGAGCCCGAACTCGCGGGTGAGGCCGTTGCCGCCGAGGGTGTGCACGGCCTGGTCGACGGCCTTCACGCAGGCCTCCCCGGCCGCGTACTTGGCCATGTTGGCGGCCTCGCCCGCGCCGACGTCGTCGCCCGCGTCGTAGAGGTGGGCCGCCTTCTGCATCATCAGGCGGGCGAGTTCGAGGTCGATGTGCGCCTGGGCGAGGGGGTGGGCGATGGCCTGGTGGGCGCCGATGGGGGTCTTCCAGACGGTGCGCTCGCGGGCGTACTCGACGGCTTTCGCGAGAGCGTGGCGGCCCATGCCGATCGCGAAGGCGGCCGTCATCACGCGCTCGGGGTTGAGGCCGGCGAAGAGCTGGAGGAGGCCCGCGTCCTCGTCACCGACCAGGGCGGCGGCGGGCAGCCGGACGTCGTCGAGAGTCAGCTCGAACTGCCGCTCCACCGCGTCGAGTTCCATGTCGATGGGGCGGCGCTCGAAGCCGGGTGCGTCGCGCGGGGCGATGAACAGGCAGGGCTTGAGCCTGCCGGTGCGGGCGTCCTCGGTGCGGCCGACGATCAGGGTGGCGTCCGCCATGTCGACGCCGGAGACGAAGACCTTGCGTCCGGTGAGGATCCAGTCCCCGGTGGCCGGGTCGCGGCGGGCGGTGGTGGTGATGCGGTGGCTGTTGGAACCGGCGTCGGGTTCGGTGATGCCGAAGGCCATGAGGCGGGTGCCGTCGGCGAGTGCCGGGAGCCACTCGCGCTTCTGCTCCTCGGTGCCGAAGCGGGCGATGACGGTGCCGCAGATCGCCGGGGAGACGATCATCATGAGGAGCGGGTTGCCCGCGGCGCCCATCTCTTCGAGGACGAGGGAGAGTTCGGTGATGCCGCCGCCGCCTCCGCCGTAGGCCTGCGGCAGGTTGACGCCGATGTAGCCGAGCTTGGCCGCCTCCTGCCAGAAGTGCCTGTTCTCGGCGAGGTCGCGGATGCGGGGGTGGTTCCTGGCGAAGGTGGATACCGCTTCGCGGAGGGACTTGTGCTCGTCGGATTCGATGAGGGTGGTCACTGTGCTCCTTCGGGTGCGGGTTCGTTGTGGCTGGTCGCGCACACGCGGCGGAGCCGCATCTTCAATGCGGCCCCGCGCCCCTACGTCGCTTGCACCACCGCCAGTAGCGAGCCGACCGTCACTTGTTGTCCCGGTACGGCGTTCAGCTCGGCGAGTGTTCCCGTGGTGGGGGCCGTGATCCGGTGTTCCATCTTCATGGCCTCCAGCCACAGGAGGGGCTGGCCCGCCCGGACGGTCGTGCCCTTCCTCAGGCCCTCCGCGACGCGGACGACCGTGCCCGGCATGGGGGCCAGGAGGGAACCGGGGGCGTGCTGGGCGGTGGGGTCGGGGAAGCGGGGCAGGGCGGTGAGGCGGGTGGCGTCGACGTGGATGTGGTCGCCGTAGCGGGCGATGGCGAAGCGGCGCTGGACGCCGTCCGTTTCGAGGACGACCCGCTCGGCGTCGGCGTGGACGACGCGGACGCCGTCGGCGGTGAGACCGGTGCGGGTGTGGCGGTAGCGGACCTCGTGTTCCTCGCCCGCCATCGCGTAGCGCTTGACCTGCGGTTGCGAGGGCAGATTGCGCCAGCCGCCGAAGCGTCCCGCCCGGGTGCTCGCGTCGGCGAGGGCCGCGGCGAGCGGGGCGAGGGGGTCGGGGGCCGGCTCGGTGAGGGCGGCCAGGTGGCGGTCGTAGAAGCCCGTGTCCATGCGGGCGGAGGTGAACTCCTCGTGGCGCAGGGAGCGGACGAGCAGGTCGCGGTTGGTGACCGGGCCGTGGATCGCCGCCCGTTCCAGGGCACCGGCGAGGCGGCGGACGGCCTCCGCGCGCGTGGGTGCGTGGGCGACCGCCTTGGCGAGCATCGGGTCGTAGTGGACGCCGATGTCGTCGCCGTCGGTGTAGCCGGTGTCCAGGCGGATGCCGTCGGGGACGGCGAGGCGGTGCAGGCGGCCGGTCTGCGGGGCCCAGCCGTGGGCGGGGTCCTCGGCGTACAGGCGGGCCTCGACGGCGTGTCCACGCGCGCGCGGGGGGTCGTTCTCGAGGGCGTGGCCTTCGGCGATCCGGAGTTGGAGGGCGACGAGGTCGATGCCGAAGAGCTCCTCGGTGACGGGGTGCTCGACCTGGAGGCGGGTGTTCATCTCCAGGAAGTGCGCCCTGCCGCCGGCGACGAGGAACTCGACGGTGCCGGCGCCGGCGTAGTCGACGGCGCGGGCGGCGCGTACGGCGAGGTCGTGGAGTTCGGCGGTGAGTTCGGGGGTCAGGCCGGGTGCCGGGGCCTCCTCGATCACCTTCTGGTGGCGGCGCTGGAGGGAGCAGTCGCGGGTGCCGAGCGCCCAGACGGTGCCGTGGGTGTCGGCGAGGATCTGCACCTCGACGTGGCGGCCGTTCTCCAGGTAGGGCTCGACGAAGACCTCGCCGTTGCCGAAGGCGCTCGTGGCCTCGGCACGGGCGGCGGTCAGTTCGGCGTCGAGGTCGGCGAGGTCGCGTACGACGCGCATGCCGCGTCCGCCGCCGCCCGCCGCCGCCTTCACCAGCACCGGCAGGTCGGCCTCGGTGACGTCGGTGAGGGGCGCGATGCCCATCAGTTCCTTGGCGCGGGTCTTGGACGCCATCGCCTCGATGGCCTCGGGCGGCGGCCCGATCCACACCAGCCCCGCGTCCCGCACGGCGCGCGCGAAGTCGGCGTTCTCGGAGAGGAAGCCGTAACCGGGGTGGACGGCGTCGGCTCCGGCGGCGACGGCGGCCTTCACGATCAGGTCGCCGCGCAGGTAGGTGTCGGCGGGGGACGCGCCCGGCAGGCGTACGGCCGCGTCGGCCACGCGCGCGTGGAGGGCGTTCTCGTCGGCGTCCGAGTGCACGGCGACGGTCCGGATTCCCCACGCGTGGCAGGTGCGGAAGACGCGGCAGGCGATCTCGCCCCGGTTGGCGACGAGTACGGAGGCAATCATGTGGTTCCTCACATCCGGAAGACGCCGAAGCCGCCGCGCGCGCCCTGGTAGGGGGCGGTGTGGATGGCGGACAGGCACAGGCCGAGGACGGTGCGGGTGTCGCGCGGGTCGATGACGCCGTCGTCGTAGAGCCGCCCGGACAGGAACATGGGCAGTGACTCGGCCTCGATCTGCTGCTCCACCATGGCGCGCAGGGCGGCGTCGCCCTCGTCGTCGTACGGCTGTCCCTTCGCGGCGGCGGACTGGCGGGCGACGATGGACAGCACGCCGGCGAGCTGCTGGGGGCCCATGACGGCGGACTTGGCGCTGGGCCAGGCGAACAGGAAGCGGGGGTCGTAGGCGCGGCCGCACATGCCGTAGTGACCGGCGCCGTAGGAGGCGCCGAGGAGGACGGACAGGTGGGGGACGCGGGAGTTGGAGACCGCGTTGATCATCATGGCGCCGTGCTTGATGATGCCGCCCTGCTCGTACTCCTTGCCCACCATGTAGCCGGTGGTGTTGTGGAGGAACAGGAGCGGGATGTCGCGCTGGTTGGCGAGCTGGATGAACTGGGCGGCCTTCTGCGACTCCTCGCTGAACAGGACGCCCTGGGCGTTGGCGAGGATGCCCAGCGGGTAGCCGTGCAGGGCCGCCCAGCCGGTGGTCAGGCTGGTCCCGTACAGCGGTTTGAACTCGTCGAAGTCGGAGGCGTCGACGATCCGGGCGATGACCTCGCGCGGGTCGAAGGGGGTGCGCAGGTCGCCGGGGACGATGCCGAGGAGTTCCTCGGGGTCGTACTTGGGCGGCTCGGCGAGGGGCGGATCGGCGTACGCCTTGCGGTGGCCCAGGCGGGCGACGACGCGGCGGGCCTGACGCAGGGCGTCGGGCTCGTCGACGGCGAAGTGGTCGGCGAGGCCGGAGGTGCGGGCGTGCATCTCGGCGCCGCCCAGGGACTCGTCGTCGCTCTCCTCGCCGGTGGCCATCTTGACCAGGGGCGGCCCGCCGAGGAACACCTTGGCGCGCTCCTTGACCATGATCACGTGGTCGGACATGCCGGGGATGTAGGCGCCCCCCGCGGTCGAGTTGCCGAAGACGACGGCGACGGTGGGGATCCCGGCCGCCGACAGCCGTGTGAGGTCCCGGAAGATCGCGCCGCCGGGGATGAAGATCTCCTTCTGGGAGGGCAGGTCGGCGCCGCCGGACTCGACGAGGCTGATGCAGGGCAGCCGGTTGGCGAGGGCGATGTCGTTGGCGCGCAGGGCCTTCTTCAGCGACCAGGGGTTGCTGGCGCCGCCGCGCACGGTGGGGTCGTTGGCGGTGATCAGGCACTCGACGCCCTCGACGACGCCGATGCCGGTGACGAGCGAGGCGCCGACCGTGTACTCGCTCCCCCAGGCCGCCAGCGGCGACAGCTCCAGGAAGGGCGTGTCCGGGTCGAGGAGCAGCTCGATGCGCTCGCGGGCGAGGAGCTTGCCGCGCTTGCGGTGCCGGGCGACGTACTTCTCGCCGCCGCCCTCGAGGGCCTTGGCGTGTTCGGCGTCCAGGTCGGCGAGCTTGGCGAGCATGGCCTCGCGGTGCGCGCGGTGGTCGGGGTCGGCGGGGTCCAGGGCGGAGGCGAGGACGGTCACAGCGCGTTCCCCGGGGCGTACGGCGGGACGGTCACAGCAGAACCTCCGGGATGTCCAGGTGCCGGGCGCGCAGCCATTCACCGAGCGCCTTGGCCTGCGGGTCGAAACGGGCCTGCGCGGCGACGCCCTCGCCGAGGATGCCCTCGACGACGAAGTTCAGGGCGCGCAGGTGGGGGAGCTGGTGCCGGGTGAGGGGCAGGTCGCGGGCCTCGGGGATCAGCTCGCGGAACCGGTCGGCGGTCAGCGCGTGGACGAGCCAGCGCCAGGCGTCGTCGGTCCGCGCCCACACGCCGACGTTGGCGTTGCCGCCCTTGTCGCCGCTGCGGGCACCGGCGACGAGGCCGAGGGGGGCGCGGCGGGCGGGGCCGGGCGGGAGGGGCTCGGGCAGAGGTGGTTCGGGTACGGCGCGGAGTACGGCGGTGTCCTGGGCGGCCGGCACCGGGACCCGCCGCCCGTCATGGAGGACGGCCACATGGTCGACGGCACCATGAGGAACGTACACATCCTCGAACACCCCATAGGGCGCGCCCTTCCCAGGTGGCGCGAGCACATGGAACCCGGGGTAGCCGGCTAGGGCCAGCTCGATCGCGGCGCCGCTCAACGCCCGCCCGACGGCCTGCTGGTCGGGGTCGCGGACGACGAGCCGCAGCAGGGCGCTGGCCGTCTCCTCGGTGGGCGCGTCGGGCCGGTCGGTGCGGGCCAGGTCCCAGCGGACGTCGGCGATCTTGCCGAGGGCGGGTTCCATCTGTGCCCGGACCAGACCGGCCTTGGCCTCGATGTCGAGGCCGGTGAGGACGAAGGCGACCTCGTTGCGGAAGCCGCCGAGGCGGTTGAGGCCGACCTTGAGGGTGGGCGGCGGCGCCTCGCCGCGCACGCCCTCGACGCGGACGCGGTCGGGACCGGCCTGGCTGAGCCGTACGGTGTCCAGCCGGGCGGTGACGTCGGGGCCGGCGTACCGCGCGCCGCCCGTCTCGTACAGCAGCTGGGCGGTGACCGTGCCGACGTCGACGAAGCCGCCGGTGCCGTCGTGCTTGGTGATGACGGAGGTGCCGTCGGCGTGCAGTTCGGCGAGCGGAAAGCCGGGGCGCCGTACGTCGCCGTCCTGGAAGAAGGCGTAGTTGCCGCCGGTCACCTGCGCCCCGCACTCCAGCAGGTGCCCGGCGACGACCGCGCCCGCGAGCCGGTCGTACTCCGTCGGGCCCCAGCCGAAGTGCGCGGCGGCGGGCCCGGTGACCAGGGCGGCGTCGGTGACCCGCCCGGTGACGACGACGTCAGCGCCGGCCCGCAGGCACTCGGCGATGCCGAAGCCGCCGAGGTAGGCGTGGGCGGCCAGCGCTCCCGGGTGGGCGGCGGTGAGGTCGTCGCCCTCGACGTGCGCGACCCGCACCGGGATGCCGAGCCGCCCGGCCAGTGCCCGTACGGCGTCGGCGAGTCCGGCGGGGTTGAGGCCGCCCGCGTTGGCGACGATCCGCACCCCCCGCTGGTGGGCGAGCCCGAGGCATTCCTCCAGCTGCCGCAGGAAGGTGCGGGCGTATCCGGCGCCGGGGTCCTTCAGCCGGTCGCGGCCCAGGATGAGCATGGTCAGCTCGGCGAGATAGTCACCGGTGAGGACGTCCAGCGGGCCGCCGGTGAGCATCTCGCGCATGGCGTCGAAGCGGTCGCCGTAGAACCCGGAGGCGTTGCCGACGCGGAGCACGCTCACCGGGTCTCCCCCTGCGGCGGGCGTCCGGCTCCGGGCGGTCCGGCGAAGGCCTGGGCGATGTCCAGCCAGCGGTCGGCGTCCGGGCCCTCGGCGGTGAGGGCGAGGTCGGCGCGGTGGGCGCGCTGGGTGGCGAGGAGGCAGAAGTCGAGAGCGGGGCCGGTGACGCGCTGCGGGGCGTCCTCGGGGCCGTACGTCCACAGGTCGCCGCCCGGGCCGGTGAGTTCGACGCGGAACGGCTCGGCGGGCGGGGTGAGTCCGTGGGTGGCGTAGGCGAAGTCCCGGGCGCGGACCCCGATACGGGCGACGTGCCGCAGGCGGTCGGTGGGCGGGCGGGACACGCCGAGGGTCGCCGCGATGTCGAGGCCGTGGGCCCAGGTCTCCATCAGGCGGGCGGTGGCCATGGAGGCGGTGGCCATGGGCGGGCCGTACCAGGGGAAGCGGGCACCGGGTGCGGCGGCGCGCAGTGCCGCGTCGAGGGCGGTGCGGTCCTGCCGCCAGGCCGCCAGCAGCGCGGCGGGGTCCTGCTTCGCCCCCTCCTCGGCGCCGTCGTCCACGTACCGGTCGGGTGCGGCGAGGGCCTGCTCGACCAGTCCCGTGAACCCGTCCTCGTCGGTGACGGCGACCAGGGCGGCCCGGTCGGTCCAGTTCAGGTGCGCGATCTGGTGGGCGATCGTCCAGCCGGGCGCCGGGGTGGCCAGGCGCCAGTCCTCCGGTCTCAACCCGGCGACCAGGGCGTCGAGTTCCTCGCCCTCCTCGCGCAGGTCGTCGATCACGGGCGTCGGGTCGGACACGGTCGCTCCCCTCGGGCACGGCGATGTGCGGCGCGGTGTGGGGAGGAGCATGGCAGGGCGGGGATTAACAATCAAGCACGCTTGCATGATTTTCGCAGCGATGAAGGCGAGAGCGGCCCGGCGTCGATGCGCCGGGCCGCTGGACGACCGCGCGGTCTCAGTTCTTCCCGGCCGGCCAGACCGTCGTGTCCATGGAGATGAAGGCGGCCTCCGGCAGGGCGGTCGACTTCACCTGGACAACGAACAGGGCGATGTCTCCGTTGTTCCGCCGGACGCAGATCTCCTGGCCGGCGGACGCGGCGGCCAGCGGGAGGCGGTGGACGGCATCCCGGGCGGTCATGTCGCGGCACTCCTCGTACGTGGCGCCCGGGTCACCGAACAGCATCGTGAAGACGCTGGTGTCGCTCTCCAGGGCGCAACTCGGGTTCGCGCAGTCGAAGCGGACGTCCCCCTCGCGGTCCTCGCGCATGGTGCCTTCGGTGAGGCTGATCGAGTTGTCGGCGTTCACCAGCAGGGCGCCGTGGGCGTGGGCCCGCGGCGGCGTCGTACCGGACGCGGAGCCGTCGGACCCCCCGTCCGGCCGTCCGGCCGCCGAGTCGCCCCCCGCACCGGCCCCCGACGCGGTCTCCTCCCCGGCCGCCGCGGCGGACCCCTCCGCCACCGGACCGGGCGTAGCGGACGCGGAATCGGACGCGGAGCGGGACGCCGACGCGGAAGCGACCGCGTCCCGGGCCCGGTCGAGGCCGCGTCCCGCCGCGTCCAGCAGCGCCGAACCCGCCGCGATCACCAGGCCGCACGCGACGACGGCGGCGGCCGAGAGCAGGACGGCGCGTCTCCTGCGGCGCCCGCGCTCCCGAGGCCCGTCGGGCCGCCGCGGCACGAACGGCCCTCCCGGTCCGGCGCCGCCCGGCCAGGGCGCCGGAACGGTCCCCAGCGGGGCGGTCCACGGCGCCGTGTGCGCCGCGGTCGGGCCCGGGACCGCGGCCGGTGCCTCGGCGGTCGCCGGTCCGGTGGCCGCGACCGGCGGCACAACCGTCACCGGCGGCCCGGCGATCTCCCGCCACACGGCGGGCCCGGCCTCCTCCCCGCCGTCCCGGCCCAGCTCCCTGCGGCACCACTCGACGATCTCCGCCGGGGTCGCCCGTTCCTCGGGGTCGGCGGCCAGGCACCGGCCGAGCAGGCCGCGCAGGCGCTCGGGCAGCCCGGACAGGTCGGGCTCGGAGTGGACGATCCGGTACAGCACGGTGGCGGCCGGGCCGTCGCCGTACAGCGGCTTGCCCAGGGCCGCGAAGGCGGCCGTCTGCCCGAGCGAGAAGACGTCGGTGGCCGCCGTGATGTCGCCCGCGGAAGCCTGCTCGGGGGCCATGAACTGGGGCGTGCCGATGGTGGCGCCCGTGGCGGTGTGCGCGGTGCTGTCGGCGGCGAGCGAGATGCCGAAGTCGATGACCCGCGGTCCGTCGGCGGCCAGCAGTACGTTCGCCGGCTTGAGGTCCCGGTGCACGATCCCCGCGCCGTGGACGGCCTGGAGCGCCTCGGCGACCCCGGCCATCAGCCACAGCACCGCGGGCACCGGCAGCGGCCCGCTCCGGGCGACGGCGCCCGACAGGGAGGGCCCGGGCACGTACAGCGTGGCCAGCCAGGGCGGTACGCCGTCCGGGTCGGCGTCGATCAGTTCGGCGGTGTAGGCGCCCTTCACCCTGCGGGCGGCCTTGATCTCCCGGCCGAAACGCCGCCGGAAGGCCGGGTCGTCGGCCAGTTCCGACCGTACGACCTTGATGGCCACGGGCCGGCCGCCCCGGGTGTGCGACAGGTAGACCCGTCCCATGCCGCCCGCTCCGAGCCGGGCCGCGAGACGGTAACCGCCCACGGCGCGCGGGTCGTCGTCCTGCAAGGGCTGGAAGACCTCGGCGGGGTGGTTCATCGGTTCCCTCCCCGTGATCCCGATGAGCTGACCAGGTACGCAGCCTATGCGGTGCGGGTGGCGGTCCCGCCCGCCGGGGCGGTCGCCGGGGCGGTCACGGCAGCTCGGGGAGCGC
Source organism: Streptomyces sp. NPDC042336 (assembly GCF_055581985.1). Lineage (NCBI taxonomy): Bacteria > Bacillati > Actinomycetota > Actinomycetes > Kitasatosporales > Streptomycetaceae > Streptomyces > Streptomyces sp. NPDC042336. The sequence continues at coordinate 315,633 of NZ_JBVJEA010000005.1, forward strand.
CTTCGCCCGCCGGCGTCCCACCTGGGTCCGTACCGCGCCCATGCTCGCCGCGATGACCAGCGCGATGGCGGCGGACTGGGTGGCGGTCAGGGCCTGGTCGAGGATGAGGAAACCGGCCGCCGCGGCGATGGCCGGTTCCAGGCTCATGAGGATGGCGAAGGTCGGCGCGGGCAGACGCCGCAGGGCGAGGAGTTCGAGGGTGTAGGGCAGGACGGAGGAGAGCAGGGCGACCCCGGCGCCCAGCGCGAGCGTCTCCGGGTCGATCAGCTTCGCCCCCGACTCGACGACGCCCAGCGGCAGGAACAGCAGCGCGCCGACCGCCATCGCCAGGGCCAGTCCGTCGGCCTGCGGGAAGCGGCGTCCGGTGCGGGCGCTGAAGACGATGTACGCCGCCCACATGGCGCCCGCCGCCAGGGCGAAGGCGGCACCGGCCGGGTCGAGGCCGTCGAAGCCGCCGCCGCCCAGCAGGAAGACGCCGGCCAGGGCGAGCGCGGCCCAGACCAGGTTGACCGCGCGGCGGGAGGCGAAGACGGACAGGGCGAGCGGGCCGAGCACCTCCAGGGTGACGGCGGGGCCGAGCGGGATGCGGTCGACGGCCTGGTAGAAGAGGCCGTTCATGCCGGCCATGGCGATGCCGAAGACGACGACCGTGCCCCAGTCGGCCCGGGAGTGGCCGCGCAGCCGGGGGCGGCAGACCACGAGCATGACGACGGCGGCCACGGCCAGCCGCAGGGTCACCACGCCGAGCGCCCCGGCCCGCGGCATCAGGCTCACCGCCAGCGCGGCACCGAACTGCACGGAGATCCCACCGGCGAGGACCAGGCCGACCGGGCCGAGAGCACCGAACCGCCCGGTCGGCGCACCGCCCGGCGCATCGCCTGGCCCACCGGCCGGCACAGACGCGGGGGCGACGGCGGACGCGGTGGCCGGGGACGAGGTGCCGGGGGTGGCGCTGGGGGTACTCACGGGGGCTCCGGGACGGTGTGCGGGTGGACGTCGTTCAGCACGCTGCACTGCACGGTACAGCGTAATGGACGCTGTCAGGCATGTACTGCTTTTACGCAACTGTCAGGGCCGGGACGTACGGCTGTCAACGCACGTCCGCGGGGCGAGCCGGGACCGGCCGGCCCCGGCCGGTTACCGAGCGGGTACCGTCCACCGGGTGAGACGACTCCCGACCCGCCTCTGGCGCCTGCTGCGCCCCGTCCAGAGCCGCCTGATGTGGCTGGTGAACGCCAAGTTCGTGGTCGGCGTGACCGGCGTCGTACGGGACGACGAGGGGCGGGTCCTGATGCTGAAGCACCGGATGTGGGCGCCGGGCCGCCAGTGGGGTCTGCCGAGCGGCTTCGCGCACAAGGGCGAGGACTTCCGGCAGACCGTCGTCCGGGAGGTCAAGGAGGAGACGGGCCTGGACGTGGAGGTGGGCCGGCTGGTCATGCTGACCAGCGGCCTGCGCACCCGCCTGGAGGTGGCGTACGAGGCCCGGCTGCTGGGCGGCGAGCTGCGCCTCGACCCGTTCGAGATCCTGGAGGCCCGCTGGTGCCGCCCTGACGAACTCCCCGAGGACGTCCAGCCGGTGTGCCGTCCGCTGGTGCGGGGCGAGACGGTGCCCTGAGCGCCGGGTGCGGGAAGGCGGTCACAGCGACCGTGAAATGATCCGGCCGGCGCCCCACGGCGCCCGCGCCTCGGCCGAGTTCGGAGTCCCGGCAGTGCTTTTCGACGTCAATCGCGGCGAACTCGTCGACGCCTTCGGCGAGTCCGGGCTCGCGACCCTGCCCGCCGCCGCCTTCCCGCCCCTCGCCGCGGACACCGACGGCGCCCGCCTCCTGCGGACCGTCGGCGTGCCCACCGGGACGCTCCGGCTGCGTGCGCCGGACGAGGAGACCGGACGGCTGCCCGCGGTCGGACGCGTCGTCGACACCGGGGACTTCGAGGACGCCCCGCCGGGGGCCGGCGACTGGCCCGTCATCGGCTGGCTCCTCAGCGCCCACCTCGCCCTCGACCCGGGTTCCGGCAAGGTGTACGCCTTCGACGCCGGCGAGGAGACGGTGCGAGGGCTCCACACGGACGTCTCCTCCCTGGTCCGGGTCACCGCCCGGTTCCAGCGGCTGCTGGCGGAATTCACCTTCGACGGCGACGACGAGGAAGCCGGCTTCGAGCGGCTCGACCGCCAGGTCGAACGCATCCGCCGGGAGACGAGCCGCATCGACCCGCTCCCCTTCCAGGACGACGAGACGGTGTGGTCGGTGGTCGGCGAGGAGATCGCCATGGGGCAGCGGTTCGAGGGAGACAGCCCGGGAGCCCTTTCGCTCTACGGGTGACGGCCGGGTGACGGACACCCGCCCGCCCGGACCGCCGCCGGTCACCCCCGTGCTCGCCGGTCATCCCATGCTCTTGGCACCGTCCAGGGACTCCCGGATGATGTCGGCGTGGCCCGCGTGCTGGGCGGTCTCGGCGATGACGTGCATCAGCACCCGGCGCGCCGACCACTCGTCGCCGGCCTCGAACCAGGGCGCCTTCGGCAGCGGCTGGGCGGCCCCCAGGTCGGGCAGGGTGGCGACCAGCTCCTCGGTCCGGCGGGCCACCTCGGCGTAGTCGTCCAGCACACCGGCCAGCGTCTCGCCGGGCAGCATCCTGAACTCGTCGGCCCGCCGGGCCCAGTCGTCCTCGGTCATGGCCGTGAAGTCGCCCATCACCGAGGGGCCGTTCACGATGAAGCCGGTCCAGCCCCGCTCGACCGCGGTGACGTGCTTGATCAGGCCGCCCAGGCACAGCTCACTGGCGGTGGTCCGCAGCCCGGCCTGCTCGTCGGTGAGGTCGCGAGTGGTGAAGCGCAGGAAGTGCCGGTGCTTGGCCAGCGTCGCCACCAGGTCGGCGCGCTCGCCGGTGAGGGCCGGGGCCTCGGTCAGGTCGCGGGTGGTCGGCTCGCTGGTGAGGGACTCAATGGTGGTCATGGTCTCCGCCTTCCGGTGTTCCTGCTCCGTCGGTCGAGGAACACGCTATGGGCCGTATAGGTCAGGTCTCGTCCTAGACCGCCGGCCACCGCGGGGCTTCCGGAGAAGGCCGGGACAGCGCGGGGGGCCTAGTGGGCGATCTCCCCGCCGCCCATCAGCAGGCCCAGCCCCTCGGTGTCGTCGAAGGTGTCCTCGGACAGCCGGGTGACACCGGCGTCGGACGGCCCGTCCGCGGTGCCGGGCAGCAGGAGGGCGACGCCGTCGACCGTGTCGCCGCCCGGCGCGGTCACCACGAGGTCGGCGTGGGAGTCGCCGTCGAGGTCGGTGAGGCCCACGGCGGCGCCGAAGTCGGCGTCCCCGCCCGGGGCGGCGCCCAACTCGTCCCCGTCGAACAGCCGGGCGCCCGCACCGCTGACCCCGTCCGGCCCGCCCTCCAGGTACAGCACCTGCTCCGGCCCCGGCTCTCCGTACACGTCCCACCGGGGAGCCCCGGCGACCACGTCGGCGTATCCGTCGCCGTTGACGTCGCCCGTGTCCAGGCCGGTGAAGACGGCGTCCTCGTCCTGAGGTTCCTCGCCGGGTACGCCCGGGGTGTCCCGGTCGACGGTCGTCGTCCTCTCCCCCGGCCCGGTCTTCGACCCGTACACCACCGTCACCGAGCTGCGGCTCGCGTCGCCGCCCCGGGGACTGAGCACCAGGTCGCCGTACCCGTCGCCGTCCACGTCGCCGATCGCCCCCTCGCCCGCGTCGTGGAGCCGGATGCCCTCGGGCTGCGTGAAGCCGTCCCGGCCGCCGTGCAGATAGCTGACCGGCCGGGTCCTCTCCCGCCAGGGCACCTCGGGTCCGGTGTCGGCGTCGTGGAAGCTCACCAGGTCGTCGATGCCGTCGCCGTCGAGGTCCCCGGCGAGCAGGTCGCCGTAGTTCGCGCCCCTGACGTCCGGGGCGGGACGGCGCGGAGCGGGGACGGCGCCCGTCGCGGCGGGGGTGCCGTCCCGCCCGAAGGGCCCCTTGAGCAGCCCCTTGCCGGAGCCGAGCCCGAAGACCAGGTCGGGGTGCCCGTCCCCGTCGAAGTCACCGCCGACGAGCTGCTCGTCCAGGATCGGGTCGATGCCCCAGGCGACGTGACTGCCGTCCGTCCCCGGCACCCGGGCGGCACGCGAGAGCCCGTCCTCGGAACCCCACATGATGATCACGCTGGGCTTCCAGTCGAAGACGGAGGCGGCGAGGTCGGTGTACCCGTCCCCGTCGAAGTCGCGAGCCACGACATCGGTGCCGAAGAAGGCCTCGTCCCGGTTGCCGCCCGGTATCCCCGGGTCGTCCTGCGTCAGGTACTGGCACCGGGCGATCCCGGTCCCGTCCCCCGCCCCGTACGCGACCTCGATGCTCCCCCCGCCGACCCCGTACGCCACGCTCCCCATCGAGCCGAGGGCCAGGTCCGGGTGCCCGTCCCCGTCGAAGTCGGCAACGCCGTCCGGCGCGGGCCGGTCCGACGCGGGGGCGGTGGAGGCGGTGCCGTGGACTCCGCCCGTCCCGCACCCGTACGGCGCGGCGATGCCGGCGGGCTCCCCACCGGCGATCACCACCCCCGCCGCGACCACCAAGGCGACGAGGGCCGCGCCACACCCGGACACCCACGCCCGCTTGCCGCCCCACCGCCGCCGATCTGCCGCTTGATCCGAACCGTCCATACGAACGATCACGCGTCGGCGGCGGCGCGCGGTTCCGGCACCTCGGAGCGGGAAGCGCTCCTCCCGCTGATCGCGCGGCTGACAGTGGCGCCGTTCACGCGAACGGACTCACCCGATCGCGAGCCGTCAGACCCGCTCCAGGGGCCGGTGCGGCCCGCTGGGAAGCTCCGCTTTGATCGTGTCGCCCGGGCGCACTGCGCCACCCGCCTTCACGATGCTCATGATTCCGGCCTTGCGTACGACGTTCCCGCTCTCGTCGCGGCCGACCACCTGCTTCAGCAGCCCGTCTCGGAAGTTGTCGATCTGCAGGCAGGGGTTGCGCAGGCCGGTCACCTCCAGCACTGCGTCGTCGCCGACGCGCAGCAGCGTGCCGGCCGGCAGGCCGAGCAGATCGATGCCACGGGTGGTGATGTTCTCGCCGAGGTCGCCGGGCGCCACCTTGAATCCCTCCGCACCGACCTCTGCGAAGAGCTCTTCATGGATGAGGTGGACCTGGCGCAGGTTCGGCTGGGTGGGGTCCTGCGCGACGCGTGAGCGATGCTTGACCGTCACGCCGGCATGGACGTCGCCCTCCACCCCGAGCCCGGCGAGCAGCGTGATGCCGTCCCGGTTCGGCTTGGTGAACGAGTACACGCCGTTGCTGCTGACTGCCGCCACCGTCCCGCTCATCCTCGGCCCCCTCCTCAGTGACACGATCGGCCACGACCCTAGCCCCCGCCCATGGGATCGGCACAAGGCGCCGGTCGGGGCAGGCCGAAATCCCGTGGAGCCCAGCTGCGCGGCATGGGAAGCTCTTCGGCGCCCGCTGACGGAAGGGAAGGCCGACAGGTGTACGTACCGCCCTCTGCACGAGCTCTCGACGACGACGAGCGTGAGCTCGTGGAGCTGGCACGCCGCACCATAGACGCGCATACCGACGCCGGGCCCGACGAGGACGGGGTCCACACGATGGGCGCCGCGGTCATGGCCGCCGACTACCGGATGTTCGCCGGCGTGAACCTCTACCACTTCACCGGCGGCCCCTGCGCCGAACTCGTGGCTCTGGGAGCCGCGCGAGCCCGGGGTGCCCGCCAGATGCGCTGCATCGTCGCCGTGGGAAACCACGGACGCGGGGTCGTCGGTCCGTGCGGGCGCGATCGGCAGGTCTTCGTGGACTACTACCCCGCCATGCGCGTCATCGTGCCCACGCCCGCGGGGCTCAGATCCGTGCTCGCCGCCGACCTGATGCCGCTGACCCAACAATGGACCCCGGAAGGCATGAAGGGTCTCGACCCGTCGCTCTACCAGGACCCCTATACGGCCGGTCCCCCGGTCATCCGGTTCAACCCCCGCTACCTCGAAGACGTCCGCTCCGGCACCAAGACCAGAACCACCCGCTTCCGGGACCCGGCCCAGCTCGGGCCGGCACGGCTGGTGTTCGAAAGCGACCCGGAAGTCGTGTTGTCGGCAGAAGTGACCGGCATCAAGCACTGCCTGGTCAGCGAACTCACCGACCAGGACGCCCAGGCCGAGGGTCTGGCGACCGCGGACGAACTCCGGAAAGGCCTCAAGGGCCACTACCCGGATCTGGCGGGAACCGACGAGGTCGACGTGATCACCTTCCAGGTCGACGACGGAACCGGTGCCCCTCGGACCGCGGAGGCGTGGCGGAGAGCCGGGGACACTGGCTCCGGGACCTGACACTGATCCCACGGTGCCATCCGGGCTCCCGGGATCAGCCTCCGGGCGTACGCCCAAGTACCGCCCCGGGCCGACGCGTTGAGCGGGCACCGGCGCCTAGCGTCGTCCGCATGACCGGAAGATCACGCACCTCACGCAGGACCGTCCTGACCGCGCTGATCGCGGGGGGTCTGTCCGTCCCCCTCCTGGGAGCGGCCCCCGCGTCGTCGGCTCCCGACACCGCCCTGGAGCTGCCCACCCCCACCGGCCCCCACCCCGTGGGCCGCCGCACCCTGCACCTCGTCGACCGGCACCGCGCCGACCCCTGGGTGCCGACGGCGCGCGGCAGGGAGCTGATGGTGTCCGTTTCCTACCCGGCACGCCCGTCCGGTGGGACCCCGGCGCGGTACATGACCGAGAGCGAGGCGCAGCGGCTCCTGGAGGTCAAAGGACTCGCCGGGGTCGTGCCGGCCGCGACGGTCGCGGGGACGCGGACGCATGCGCGGGTCGGCGCACCTCCCGCGCCGGGTCGCTTTCCCCTCGTCCTGCTGTCCCCCGGCTTCTCGATGCCGCGCACCACGCTCACCGCGCTCGCCGAGGAACTGGCCGGCCGCGGTTACGTGGTGGCCGCCGTGGACCACGCCTACGAGTCCGTCGGCACGGAGTTCCCCGGCGGCCGGGTCCCGCCCTGTGTGGCCTGCGACCGGGTCGGCGTCGACGTCGAGGAGGCGGCCGTGGTGGAGGGCCGGGCCGCGGACCTGTCCTTCGTGATCGACGAGTTGACCGGCCACCGGCGCGCGGGGGCGCTCGCCCCCGTGATCGACTCGCACCGTATCGGCGTCGCCGGGCATTCGATCGGGGGAGCGGCCGCCATGGCGACGATGGCCGCCGACCGCCGCGTACGGGCGGGGGTCAACCTCGACGGGGGGTTCTTCGTGCGCGACGCCGGGTCCGGACTCGGCCGGCGTCCGTTCATGATGGTCGGCGCCGAGGACGTCCACGGTCCCGCCGACACCGGCAGCGACTGGCCCGCCACCTGGGAGCGTCTGCACGGCTGGAAACGCTGGCTGACCGTGACCGGGGCCGGGCACTTCTCCTTCACCGACATCCCCTGGCTGGCGGAGCAGCTGGGGCTGGCGGATCCGGAGGTCCCGCTCTCGGGCGAGCGGGGTTGGTATATCACCCGGGACTACGTCCGTGCCTTCTTCGACCTCCATCTGCGGGGCATCCCCCAGACGCTCCTGCACGGCCCCACGCCCTCACACCCCGAGGTCGCGTTCCACCGGCCGTAGCCACCACCGGAGCCTCACTCCAGCCCCTCCGCCAGCACCTCCGCGAGGTGCCGCCCCCGCACTCCCGCCAGCTGCTCCAGCTGGGTCCGGCACGAGAAGCCGTCCGCCAGGACCACCGCGCCGTCCGGGGCCTCGCGCACCGCCGGGAGGAGCTGGTCCTCCGCGCACGCGGCCGACACCTCGTAGTGGCCGTCCTCGAAGCCGAAGTTGCCCGCGAGACCGCAGCAGCCGCCGCTCAGCCCGCCGGTCAGGCCCGCCGACTCGCGCAGCCGCCGGTCGGCCGCGTCGCCCAGGACCGCGTGCTGGTGGCAGTGGGTCTGGCCGGTGACCGGACGGTTCACGGCGGGCGGGGTCCAGTCGGGGGCGTGGCGCTCCAGCACCTCCGCGAAGGTCAGCACCCGCGCCGCCAGCCGGGCCGCGCGCGGGTCGTCGTGCAGCAGCTCGGGCAGGTCCGTGCGCAGGGCGGCGGCACAGCTCGGCTCCAGGACGACGACCGGTGCGGACGTCTCCAGCACGGGGGCCATCAGGTCCAGCGTGCGGCGCATCACCGTGCGGGCGCGGTCCAGTTGGCCCGTCGAGACGTACGTCAGGCCGCAGCAGACCTGCCCCCGGCGGGCCGTCAGCAGGGACAGGAGCGGGGCCGCCGACCTCGACGTCCCGTCGCCGACCACCGCACGTCCCCGCAGCGTCGGCGGCAGCACCACCCGCAGCCCCGCCGCCTCCAGCACCCGTACGGCCGCCCGGCCGACGGAGGGCGAAAGGTGCTCGGTGAAGGTGTCCGGCCACAGGACCACCAGGTCGCCGCCCCCGGCCGGCCCTCCCCGCCCCCGCCACCACCTGCTGAACGTCTCCCCGGCCAGCCGCGGCACCTCCCGCTCCCCGGCGATCCCGCCCAGCCGCTTCGCCACCGCGGCCAACGGCCGTACCGACGCGAGCGCGTTGACGACCGGCGCCACCCGCGCCCGGGCCGCCCAGCGCAGCCACACCGGCAGCCACCCCATCACGTAGTGGGCGGCGGGGCGGCGGCGCCCGGCGTAGTGGTGGTGCAGGAACTCCGCCTTGTACGTGGCCATGTCGACCTCGACCGGGCAGTCGGAGCGGCAGCCCTTGCAGGACAGGCACAGGTCCAGGGCGTCCCGGACCTCCGGCGAGCGCCAGCCGTCGGTCACCAACTCGCCCGCGAGCATCTCGTGCAGCAGCCGGGCCCGGCCGCGCGTGGAGTGCTGCTCGTCCCCCGTGGCACGGAAGGACGGGCACATCACGCCCGCTCCCGACACCGACGTCGTACGGCACTTGGCGACCCCCACGCAGCGGCGCACCGCCGCCGAGAAGTCGCCGCCGTCGGACGGGTAGCCGAACTCCACGTCCACCGGCTCGCGCGGCAGGACGGAGAAGCGGAGGTTCGCGTCGAGCGGCGCCGGGCGGACCAGCATGCCGGGGTTGAGGAGGTCGTCCGGGTCCCAGACGGCCTTGGCGCGTTCGAAGAGGGCGACTGTCCGCGTGCCGTACATCCTCGGCAGCAGCTCCGCCCGCGCCTGCCCGTCGCCGTGCTCCCCGGACAGCGAGCCGCCGTGCGCCACGACCACGTCCGCCAGCTCCTCCGAGAAGCGGCGGAAACGGGCCACCCCGGCGTCCGTCAGCAGGTCGAAGTCGATGCGTACGTGGATGCAGCCGTCACCGAAGTGCCCGTACGGCGTGCCACGCAGGCCGTGGGAGGTCAGCAGGGTCCTGAAGTCCCGCAGGTAGCCGCCCAGCCGGGCGGGTGGCACGGCGCAGTCCTCCCAGCCGGGCCAGGCCTCCGAGCCGTCCGGCATCCGCGTCGCCGTACCGCTCGCGTCCTCCCGGATGCGCCACAGCGTCCGCTGCCCGGCCGGGTCGGTGACCACGAGGGCGTCCACGACGTCCGCCGCCCGGACCACCGCCTGGGCACGCGCCCGCGCCTCCGCCTCCGTGTCGCCGCCCGTCTCCACGAACAGCCAGGCCCCGCCCCGCGGCAGCCCCTGCGTGGACGGCACCAGGTCCACCGCCATGCCCTCCACCGTGAGCGGACCGAGCGGCAGCAGTCCGGCCGCCGCCTCCGCCGCACCGGCCTCGTCGGCGTAGCCCAGCACCGCCAGCGCACGCGCGCGGGGCGACTCGACCAGCCGTACGACCGCCTCGGTCAGCACGCCGAGCGTGCCCTCCGAGCCGCAGAAGGAGCGGGCCACGTCCGCGCCCCGCTCCGGGAGCAGGGCGTCCAGCGCGTAGCCGGAGATGCGGCGCGGGAGGTCCGGGAAGCCGGTACGCAGGCAGGCCAGGTCGCCGTCCACCAGCGCGCGCAGGCCCTCGGGCGCCCCGGACCACGCCTGCCCGAGCCGCAGCCGCCGCCCCCGCGCGGTGAGCACGGTCAGCTCGCGCACGCTGTCCGCCGTCGTGCCCCAGGCCACCGAGTGGGAGCCGCAGGAGTTGTTGCCGATCATTCCGCCGAGGGTGCAGCGGCTGTGGGTGGCGGGGTCGGGCCCGAAACGCAGTCCGTGCGGCGCGGCGGCGTCCTGGAGACGGTCGAGGACCAGCCCCGGCTGGACGACGGCCGTACGCGCCTCCGGATCGATTCCGACCAGCCGGTTCATGTGCCGGGTGAAGTCCAGCACCACCCCCGTGCCCGTCGCCTGCCCGGCGATCGACGTACCGCCGCCCCGCGCCACGACCGGCACCCCGCGCTCCCGGCACACCTCCAGCACGCCCGCCACGTCGTCGGCGTCCCTCGGGGCCACGACACCGAGCGGGACCCGCCGGTAGTTCGAGGCGTCCATGGTGGTCAGCGCCCGGGACGTGGTGTCGAACCCGACCTCGCCGCGGACGGCCCTGCGCAGTGCTGCCTCCAGATCGGTCATGCCCTCCAGCATGGGCTCTGGTAGCTCCCTACAGGTCCGCACGGCGGAGATCTCGTCTCATCGGACGGACATGTCTTCGCCCGGTTTGGCCGAGGCGATACCCTCCGGCTCGTGGCTGAGATCCAGATTCCTGCTGACATCAAGCCCGCGGACGGTCGATTCGGCGCGGGCCCCTCCAAGGTGCGGGTGGAGGCGCTGGACGCCCTGGCCGCCACCGGTACGTCCCTGCTCGGCACCTCCCACCGCCAGGCGCCCGTCAAGAACCTGGTCGGCAAGGTCCGCGAGGGCATCCGCGAGCTGTTCCGGCTCCCCGACGGCTACGAGGTGATCCTCGGCAACGGCGGCTCCACCGCGTTCTGGGACGTCGCGACCCACGGCCTGATCGAGAACAAGTCGCAGCACCTGAGCTTCGGCGAGTTCTCCTCCAAGTTCGCCAAGGCCGCCAAGCTGGCGCCCTGGCTGGCCGAGCCGACCGTCGTCTCCGCCGACCCGGGCACCCACCCCGAGGCGCGCGCCGAGGCCGGCGTGGACGTGTACGGCCTGACGCACAACGAGACCTCCACCGGTGTCGCCATGCCCGTCAAGCGCGTGGCCGGTGCCGACGAGGGCGCCCTCGTCCTGGTCGACGCGACGTCCGGCGCGGGCGGCCTGCCGGTCGACATCACCGAGACCGACGTCTACTACTTCGCCCCGCAGAAGTCCTTCGCCTCCGACGGCGGCCTGTGGATCGGCGTGTTCTCCCCGGCCGCGATCGAGCGCGCCGAGCGGGTCCACGCGTCCGGCCGCCACGTCCCGGAGTTCTTCTCGCTGCCGACCGCGATCGACAACTCCCGCAAGAACCAGACGTACAACACCCCGGCGCTCGCGACGCTCTTCCTCCTGGGCGAGCAGCTGGACTGGATGAACGGCCAGGGCGGCCTGGACTTCACCACCGGACGCACCAAGGACTCCTCGACCCGCCTGTACACGTGGGCCGACGAGTCCAAGTACGCCACCCCGTTCGTCTCCGACCCGGCCAAGCGCTCGCAGGTCATCGGCACCATCGACTTCGCCGACGACATCGACGCCGCCGCCGTCGCCAAGGTGCTGCGCGCCAACGGCATCGTCGACACCGAGCCGTACCGCAAGCTCGGCCGCAACCAGCTGCGCGTCGCGATGTTCCCGGCGATCGACCCGGCGGACGTCGAGGCGCTCACGAAGTGCGTCGACCACGTGATCGAGAAGCTGTAGCCGCCACCACCGGTCCAACGACGAAGGGCGCCCGCCGCACGATCCGCCGGGCGCCCTTCGTGCGTCCGTGGGCTCTACTCCTCGACGAACAGCTCCTCGGCGCGCTCCACGCTCAGCGAGCGGTCGAGCCAGGTGCCCAGCACGTCGAGATCCGTGCAGACGGTGACTCGCTCCCGGACGGACTCGGGGATCTCGACACCCCGCACCTCAAGAATGTGCAGAATGTCTTCTGCCTTGCCCTCGGCCTTGCCTTCGGTCTGGCCCGTGGCACGGCCTCCGAGCCAGGACTCCTCGACGATGGTGTTACTGCCCGGGAAGTTCGGGGTGTAAGTGGCCATCAGGTGCCTCCAGTAGTCACGACCCGGGCCTTCGCCCAGTCCGATTTCGACGATCTCCGCCCAGTCCACTCGGTCGACGTCCACAGACCCGGACTTCTCGGCGTCGTCCGCCACTCCTGACGCCAGCGCGTCAAGTATCGCAGTCAGCCCCGAATCCGTGGCGTAGGCGAGTGCGGAGAAGACGGGTCCGGCTTGCCCTGCGACTCCACGGCGAGCACGAAGCCACCCTCCTCGCCGGGCACGTGCACCCGGAAGACGCTGTCCACTCGGCGCTCAAGTGGCCTGATCTCGGTGAGGTCGGTGTCCACTCCGAGGTGTCAGGCCAGCCCCGCCGCGATGGCGCGGCGGATCGCGTCCGGGCGGTCGCGGAGGTGGGCCTTGGCGAACAGGTTGTTGATGTGGGTCTTGACCGTGGCCTCGCTGATGAAGAGCTTCTCGGCGATGCCCCGGTTGGACAGGCCCTGGCCGATCAGAGCGAGGACCTCGCGCTCGCGGGGTGTGAGGTCGTCCGGGAGGGGCCGGCCGGGAGCGGGCGCCGCCTGTGCCCTGGCCGTGGCGAGCAGGCGGGCCTGGACCTCGCGGTCGAGCACGGACTGGCCCGCGCCGGCGGCCCGGATGGCCCGGGTGATGTCCTGGCGTCCCGCGTTCTTGGTCAGGTAGCCGCGGGCGCCCGCGCCCAGGGCGCCGAGGATCGAGTCGTCGTCGGCGAAGGTGGTCAGGACGACCACCGCCACCTCCGGATGCTCCTCGGTCAGGCGGCGGGTGGTCTCGATGCCGTCCAGCACGGGCATGCGCAGGTCCATCAGCACCACGTCGACGGGGCCGGCGGCGACCGCCGCCAGTACCTCGCCGCCGTCCGCGGCCGCCGCGACGACCTCGATGTCCTCGGCCAGGCCGAGCACCGCGGCCAGCGGCTCCCGCACAGCGGCCTGGTCGTCGGCGACGACCACCTTCAACCGCGCCGGTCCCTAAGTCTGTTCGCTCATCCTGGAATCACCGCTTCCACCTGCCAGCCGCCCTGGTCCGGTCCCTCGGTGACCGGCCCCGCGGTGACGCTCCCGCCCAGCAGGGCGACGCGCTCGCGCATTCCGATCAGGCCCATCCCGCTGCCGATGCCCGGGGTCACCGCGCGGGTGGCGGGCCGGTTGCGGACCCTCAGTGTGATCGATGCGGCGGTGAACGTCAGCTCCACGGCGACCTTTGCGCCGGGAGCGTGCCTGGCCGCGTTGGTCAGGGCCTCCTGGGCGATCCTCAGCAGGTTCTGCGTCACCTGGGCCGGTGCCTCCCGGACGGTGCCCCGGACCGTCGGGGCGTCGTGGTGGCCCGCCGATTCGATCATCGCGGTCAGGCTCTCCAGCAGCGGCAACGCGTCCTCGCGCAGCGCGTGCACGGTCCACTGCGCCTGCTTCAGGCTCTCCTTGACCAGGCCGTGGGCCTTGTTGTTGGCCTCCCGGACCTTCTCCAGGTCTCCGGTGTCGAGCAGGGCGTCGGCCAGCTCCAACTGCATGTTGATCCCGGCCAGGGAGTGCGCGAGGACGTCGTGCACGTCCCGGGCGATCCGGCCGCGCTCGGTGAGGACGGCGGTCCGGGCCTCCGCGCGGGCGGCGCGTTCCGCCGACTCGGCGGCCGAGAGCGCCGACCGTACGGCCTGGCGCTGGGTGCGGTTGAGGATGCCGACCACGACCGGGACGCCGGTGGTGAGGCCGAGCACCCAGGGCAGTTCCGGGTCCCCCGGACCCAGGTGGAAGTACAGGACACCGGCGCAGAGCAGGGAGCACGTCCCCGCGAGGGCGAGGGCCCGCCTGGTGTCGAGCCGGTAGCCGATGTGCCCGGCGAGGAAGAACGCGAACAGGTAGCTCGTGCCGCTGCCGCTGACGCCGATCAGGGCGGCGGCCGCGGCGATGCCGGAGGTGAGCCAGGTGAGCGCCACCCGCGGGGGCACCCGGTGCTCGGGCACGCCCCGGCCGAGCAGCGCCGCGGAGTTGAGCACGAACAGGACGGCGACCGCCAGGCCCTGGCCGCCGAACCCCAGGGGCCGGATCGTCAGGACTCCCACGGCGACGACCGCGAAGCTCAGGCCCCACTGCACACGCGGGTCCTGACCGGGCACCGGCCGCGGGTCCGCCCCCGGGTGCGGGGGCGGGGTGTTCTCGGTGGCGGACACCGGCAGAACATAGCGCACGGTCAGGCCGTACGGTCGAGGACGGGCGCGGTGGAAGCCGCGGGAGCCACGGCCCCGGCCCGGACGCGGCTGCGTACGTAGATCGTGGCCACCCGCGTGACCACCTCGGTGACCGCCATCAGCACGAACGCCGTCACCCACGCCTGGTCGCCCGTGATGTGGTGAGCGATGCTGAACCGGGCGACGTCGTCGGCGCCGCCACCGTGCTCGACCCAGACCTGGAAGCCCATGCGGGCGCCCATGCCCAGCACCCACAGGATCGCCGACACCGCCCCGGCCTTGATCATGAGGTGCCCGTCGAGCGCCCGGATCCGGGTGTAGATGCCGCCCGCGACGCCGAGTACGGCGCCCGCGCCCGCCAGGGCCGCGATCAGCACCAGGTCGTTGCCACCGGTCGGGACGGAGTCCAGGTACGAGTACGCCACGAAGGCCACGATCCCCAGCGGGATCAGGAAGGTCCTGCGGTCGAGCCGGCCTTCCCGCAGCTGCCGGAAGACGACGAGGACGAGGGCGATGTCGGTGATCCACTCGGTTGCTGTCATGCCTTCAAGGCTCCTCGGACCAGGGCCGCGACACCTGGACCCACGGGTGGAGCCGGGGGTGGAGATCCACCGCTCCCCCGGCCTCCACCCCCGGCCCGGCCGCCCCCGCCCGGAACACCCCTACCGGCTCAGCCGCTGGAACCTCCGTACCGCCAGCGGCAGGAAGACCGCCGTCAGGATCACCGGCCACACGCCCGCCATCAGCAGCGCGTGCTGCTCGACCCACGAGTCGCCGCCGCCGACCGGCGTGCCGAACAGCTCGCGGGCGGCCGCCGCCGTGGACGAGATCGGGTTCCAGGCGGCCACCCAGCCCAGCCAGTCGGGCATGAGCTGCGGGGCGACGAAGATGCTGGAGATCATCGTCAGCGGGAAGGCCACGGCGAACAGGCCGCCCGCCGCCTCCGGGTTGGGGACCAGGAGGCCCAGCCACACGCCGATCCAGATCAGCGCGAACCGCAGCCACAGCAGCAGTCCGAACGCGGCCAGGAAACCCCAGCCGCCGTCCGGACGCCAGCCCATGGCCACCGCCGTCAGCATCATGATGGCCAACTCCGCGCAGGCGACGACCAGATCGGTCACCCCGCGCCCCGCCACCACCGCGGACGACGCCATCGGCATGGAGCGGAACCGGTCGATGACCCCCTTGGTGGAGTCGTACACGACGACGGTCGCGGTGTTGATGAAGCCGAACGCCATGGTCATCACGAACATGCCCGGCATCAGGAAGTCCTTGTAGTCCCCGCCGCCGGGCACCGTCATCGCGCTGCCGAAGACATAGCCGTAGAGGAGGACCGACAGGATCGGGAAGCCCAGTTGCCAGGCGATGTTGACGGGCTGGCGCTGGTAGTGGGTCAGGCCGCGGCGGACGATGTTGCCGCAGTCGGCGAGCAGCCAGTACAGCCTCCCGCGCTCGGGCGGGGCCGTCGCCGGCCCTGCGGCGCTGTCGAGGTCGAGGGCACTCATGCCGCCACCGTCTCCTTCTGCGCGCTCGACGCGCTCCGCGTGCCCTCGGCGTGCTCCGCGCCCGTGCGGTGACCGGTCAGGCGCAGGAACACGTCGTCCAGGCTCGGCCTGCGCAGTCCGATGTCCTCCACGGCGACGCCCTCGTCCTGGAGGGTGCGCGCCACCTCGGTCAGGGCCGACACCCGGTCGGTGACCGGGGCGTGCACGCGCAGCGCCTCCTCTTCCACCGCGGGTTCGCCCCTGCAGACCCGGGCGACCGTCTTCACCGCCCGTGGGATCTCGGCCCGGTCGGCGACCACGACCTCGATCCGGTCGCCGCCGACCAGGTTCTTCAGCCCGTCCGGGGTGTCGTCGGCGATGGCCCGGCCCCGGTCGATGACGGTGATGCGGGAGGCGAGCTTGTCGGCCTCCTCCAGGTACTGCGTGGTCAGCAGGACCGTCGTGCCGCCCGCCACCAGCGCGCGGACCGACTCCCAGACCTCGCCGCGGCTGCGCGGGTCCAGGCCCGTCGTCGGCTCGTCCAGGAACAGGACGGCCGGGGCGAGGATCATCGACGCGGCGAGGTCGAGGCGGCGCCGCATGCCGCCGCTGTACTTGCCCACGCCCCGGTCGGCGGCGTCGGCCAGATCGAACCGCTCCAGCAGCTCGGCCGCGCGGGCCCGGGCCCGCCTGCCGCCCAGGTGGAACAGGCGGCCGAACATCTCCAGGTTCTGCCGGCCGGTGAGCACCTCGTCCACGGCCGCGTACTGGCCGGTGAGGCCGATCCGCGCCCGCACCTCGCGGGCCTGCCGGGCGATGTCGAGGCCCGCCACCTCGGCCCGTCCCCCGTCCAGGCGGATCAGCGTGGACAGGATGCGCACGGCCGTGGTCTTGCCCGCGCCGTTCGGCCCGAGCAGGCCGTGCACGGTGCCCTCGCGGACGGTCAGGTCGAAGCCGTCCAGGGCGCGTTTGTCGCCGTACCGCTTCTCCAGGCCCTCGGCCCGTACCGCGTACGTGTCGCTCATGGGTCCCAGCCCCCTTTCACTTCCCAACTGAGTACACCGTACCCGATTGCGCGTACGGCGTACCCAGTTTTCGGACGCGGTTCTAAACTGGCCCCATGGCAAGCGGTGCGGAGACCAGCGGCAGCGGCGACATCGGCCGCACCCTCGAACTGTTGTGGGACACCGGCCGGCGCCCCAGCCGGGGCCCGAGGCCGGGCCTGACGCTGGAGCGGATCGTGGAGGCCGCCGTCGAGGTCGCGGACCGGGACGGTCTGGGCGCCGTCTCGATGCGCCGGATCGCCACCGAGCTGGGCACCGGCACGATGTCCCTGTACCGCTACGTCCCCGGCAAGGGCGAGCTGCTCGACCTGATGCTGGACCGCGTGCAGCGCCCGTCCCAGAACCCCGCCGACCTCGGCGACGGCGGCTGGCGCTCGGCGCTGGAGGCCCTCGGCCACGCCACGCTCGCCCTCTACCGCCGCCACACCTGGCTGCTGGAGGTCAACCAGTCCCGCCCGATCCTCGGCCCCTCCGCCCTGGACAGCATGGAGAAGGTGCTCGCCCGGATCAAGCCGATGGGCCTGACCGACGCCGAGCTGGTCTCGGCGATCGTCATGATCGACGGGTACGTCGTCGGGGCCGCCCGCACGCAGGTGTACGAGCGGGAGGCGGAGCGCAGGTCCGGGCTGACGGACGCGGAGTTCTGGCAGGCCCAGGAGCCGGTGCTGGTGAAGGCGATGAACAGCGGGCGCTACCCCGTGCTGTCCTCCCTCTCCGAGGACGCCTTCGGCACCGGCTTCGACCACTTCGAGTTCGGGCTGCAGCGCATCCTGGACGGCCTTGAGGTCCTGGTGACCGCGCGCCGGGCGGCGGACGGCTCAGCGGCGGCGGAAGAGACGGCGTAGGCCCAGCAGGGCCGCGAGCGCGAGGACCAGCCCGACCGCGCCGACCTTGAGCGTCACCCCGCCCGGACCGTCGGACCCGGCGGAGTCCCCGCCCGATTCGGCACCGCCCCCGCCCGAACCGCCGCCCTCCCCGGGCACGTCCTCGGCCTTCACGGGGCTGTCGGCGCCCTCCATGCCCAGCAGCAGCTTCTTGCCGTCGACGGTGTAGGTGGCGGACTCGCCCTGCCCCAGTGGCACGCTGATCCGCCCCTCGCGCTGGATCTTCCCGCCGTTCCAGTCGTACCAGATGCCCCCGAGGTAGCCGCGCACCGCGAGCTGCTCGCCGTCCGGGGAGAACGCGGCGTCGGTGGCCCACAGGTCCACGGGGACGGTGGGCTTGAAGACGTTGGTGCCGGAGGACGACAGCTTCGCCGGGCCCTCGTACAGGTGCCCGCCGTCCTCGCCCTTGTCGATGATGTAGACCCGTCCGGTCTTCGGGTGGACCACCATCGACTCCGCGTCACGGGAACCGTCCGTGTACTTCACCACGTACTGCGTCGCCTTGACGGTCTGGTCCTTCAGTTCCGTCGGCTCGGGCAGCTCGTAGATCCACACGTACGGCCAGGTCACGCCGTCGTTGTCGCCGATGTCGCCGACGAAGATCTTGTGGCCGGGCCCGATGGCGATCGCCTCGACGTCCCGGGGCGTGCCGACGCCGGACAGCGCGACGCGGGCGACGGTCTCGCCGGTGGCGCCGTCCACGGCGTAGAGGTAGGGCCCGGTGTCCTGGTCGTTGTGCGTCCAGTAGATGCCGGGGTGCAGGCGGGAGGCGGCGAGGCCGCTGGACTCGGTGATGCGCGGGTCCTTGATCGTGAAGCCGTCGCTCCCGGCGGGCCCGTCGTCCCCGTCCGCCGCTGAGGCGGGCACGGCGAACGCGCCCACGAGAAGGGCCGAGGCGAGGAGGGCGAAGGGTCGGCGCATGCGCCAAGCCTGCCATCCCGCGCGGGCGTTCATGTCGGCGGTCACCCCGCCGGTCACCCCGCCGGTCACCCTGCGTGGTCGGGCTCACATCGCGCCGGCCGGATCGATCGTCCATGATGAGCGGATGCTCAGGTTCATGTTCGTCGGTGACTCCATGACGATCGGAAGCGCCGGCGAACACACGTGGCGCTACCGGCTGTGGCGGCACCTGCGCGACTCCTGCGGCCGCCCCTTCACCTTCGTCGGCCCACGCGAGACCCTCCACGACCAGGTTACGGACACCCCCACCTCGCACGCCTACGCCGATCCCGGCTTCCCCCGCGCCCACCTGGCCGGCTGGGGCGAGGGCTGGCACCACATGACCCCGCTGATCGGGGAGACCGTACGGGACTTCCGCGCCGACGTGCTGCTGGTCTCCCTGGGCCTGATCGACCTCGGCTTCTACACCAACGCCGAGCAGACCAACGACAACGTCCGCGCCTTCGTGGCCGCCGCCCGGTCGGCGAACCCGCGTATCCGCGTCGCCGTGCTGCCGGTCCTCCACAACATCCGGGTGGAGGCGGACCCGTCCTTCGCCGAGCAGGTCGCCCACTTCAACGAACTCCTCGCGAAGACCACCACCGACCTCGACGACCCGGGCTCCCCGCTGCTGCTCGTCCCGCCGCCCGCGGCGTACGACTTCCACACGGACACCTACGACGGCACCCACCCCAACGAGAGCGGCGAGCACCGCATCGCGGAGGCCTTCGCCACGGCGATGGACGAGGAGTGGGGGCTGGGCGGGCCCTACTCCCCCGCCCCGTAGGCCGCCTGGATCTCCCGGACCAGCCGGTCGGCACAGGACCGCACGGACCGGCCGCTCCAGTTCTCCGTCTCCTGCCCGAGGTAGACGGCGCGCGCGTGGGCCAGCGGCGGCCGGAGACCGGCGGGCAGGCGCGTCAGGGCCCAGTCGGCCACCGCGTCCTTGGACCGGATGTCACCGGTGACGAGGGTGCTCCAGACCCGGGCGAGGGTGAGCAGCACGTTGCGCGTGTCCGACCCCAGCTCCTCCAGCAGCCCCGGCACCCCGGCGGCGATCGCCCGGCGCAGATCGCCGTGGGGCACGGGGTCGAGGAGGGTCGCGGGCGACGGGCCGTACAGCGGGGCGTCGGCGCGCAGCACCATGGTCAGGAGCGGGGCCAGGTCGGGGTCGTCCTCCGGCTCCGGGACGGTGCCGCGTTCGTAGGCGTCGCGCAGCCACTCGCCGTACAGGTACTCCCGGCGGGGCGGATACAGCCAGGGCCGGACCTCGTCCCGTACGACGGCGATCAGCTCGACGGGGCGTCCTTCGCCCCCTGACACGCCGAGCAACTCCCCGGTGAGCCCTTCGCGGTGCCCGTACGTCGTCGGACGCGCCAGCACGACGAGGAGGTCGAGATCGCTGTGGGGTCGCAGCCCGCCGAGAGTGGCGGAGCCGTGCGCGTAGACGCCGAGCACGTTGCCGTCATCGTCGTCGAGATGGCGCCGGGCGAGGGCGACAAGGTGGTCGGTGCGGTCCCGGTCCCGCTCTGGCACATGCGCGTCCTCTCCTGTCCAGGTCGCCGTGCGTATCGTTGTACGGCGCGGCTGCTTCCGCCCGTGGGACAGCCGGGGAGGAGCGCCACGATGACCGTCCTTGAAGACAGGATCGCCATGGCCGACGCCAACACGGAGTGCTTGGATGCGTGGTTCGAGCGCCTGGAGCGGATGCCCGTCCCCGAAGGATTCAGGGTCGAGATCGTCGGGGGCAACGTCCACATGACACCGCAGCGCGACACGCATTGGGCAATCATCCGCCGGATCGTACGGCCCATCGAGGACCGGTTCGGCATGGACGTCGTGGTCCTCTCGAACGTCCGCATCGACTTCCCAGGCCACAAGAACGGCTTCTGCCCCGACGTGGCCAAGCTCCGCGACGGCGCGAAGCAGGACGAAACGGGCCACTGGCGCTACGAGGACGTCGAGTTCGTAGCCGAGGTCATCTCCCAGGGCACCGCAGCCAACGACTACGGCCCCAAGAAGCTCGCCTACGCCGCCGCCGAGGTCCCCCTCTACCTGATCGCCGACCCGTACCAGGGCCGCTGCCACATCTTCACGCACCCGAAGGACGGCGACTACACCACCGAGACGAGGGTCGTCTTCGGGGAGGACCTGAACCTCACCGACACCGTCCTCGACCTCACCCTCAGGACCGACGCCTTCCCCCGCGACTGAGCGGGCCCGCTTGCCTGGAGCGCACTCCAAGTCGTTGGCTTGGGGACCATGAAGTACACGCAGCTCGGACGCACGGGACTCAAGGTCAGCCGGCTCGTCCTCGGCACCATGAACTTCGGTCCGCAGACCGACGAGGCCGACAGCCACGCCATCATGGACGCGGCGCTGGACGCCGGCATCAACTTCTTCGACACCGCCAACGTGTACGGCTGGGGCGAGAACAAGGGCCGTACCGAGGAGATCATCGGCAACTGGTTCGCCAAGGGCGGCGACCGGCGCGACAAGACGGTCATCGCCACCAAGGTGTACGGCAACATGGGCGCCGACGGCGAGGCGTGGCCCAACCACGACAAGCTGTCCGCCGTGAACATCCGGCGTGCCGTCGACGCCAGCCTCAAGCGGCTCCGGACCGACCACATCGACCTGTACCAGTTCCACCACATCGACCGCGCCACCGGGTTCGACGAGATCTGGCAGGCCATCGACACCCTGGTGCAGCAGGGCAAGGTCCTGTACGCCGGGTCGTCGAACTTCCCCGGGTACAAGATCGCGCAGGCCAACGAGACCGCCGCCCGGCGCGGCGGGACCATCGGCCTCGTCAGCGAGCAGTGCCTGTACAACCTGGCCGAGCGCCGCGCCGAGATGGAGGTGATCCCGGCCGCGCAGGAGTACGGCCTCGGCGTCATCCCGTGGTCGCCGCTGCACGGCGGGCTGCTCGGCGGGGTCATCAGGAAGGAGGTCCAGGGCGGGCGCCGGGCCTCGGGGCGCGCGGCCGACACCCTGGCCGACCCGGCGAAGCGGGCGCAGATCCAGGCGTACGAGGACCTGCTCGACAAGCACGGTGCCGAACCGGGCGAGGCGGCGCTGGCGTGGCTGCTGACCCGGCCCGGGGTGACCGGCCCCATCGTGGGTCCGCGGACCGCCGAGCAGCTCGCGTCGGCGCTCAGGGCCGTGGAGCTGGAGCTGTCGGACGAGCTGCTGACCGGGCTCGACGAGATCTTCCCGGGTCCTGGGCCCTCCCCGGAGGCCTTCGCCTGGTAGCGGAGTGAGCTGGTGAGCGGGGCGGCGGCCGCCCCACGGGCCGGTCAGCCGAGGGCCGCCGCCACCGCCACCACCACGAGCATCAGCACGAGCACACCGGCCATGATCCGGTTACGGGTCTTCGGGTCCACGTCCCCGAGCCTAACCGGAGGCGCCGAGCGGCATGCGGGCGACCGCCTCGTAACGGGGCTGCTCGCCCGCCACGCCCGACTCCGGCAGGTTGCTGCGGACCAGCGCCAGGTCGGACACGGTCCAGGTGGGCCCGGTGAAGCCGGCCAGCGCCTCGACGTAGGGGCGGACGTCGAACGCCTGCCTGCTGCGGGCCAGGGTCAGATGCGGCTTGTAGCGCCGGTGCTCGCTCATCGGGACGCCCGCCCTGCGTCCCGCCGCCTCCGCGCGGTCGGCCAGCAGCCGCAGGGTCGCCAGACCGCCCTCGGCGCCCGCCCACAGCGCCCGCCCGCGCCCGAACTGGCCGCCGCCGCGCAGCGCCAGATCGAAGGGCGCGGTGCGGTGCGCCGCCCGCTCCAGGCGCGCCGTCAGATCGGGTACCAGCTCGTCGTCGACCTCGCCGTAGAAGGCGAGGGTGAGGTGCCACCCGGGCCGGCCGGTCCAGCGCAGCCCGTCCGCACCGGGCAGCCCGCGCAGCGCGGCCACCTCGTCGGCGAGCGCGGCGGTGACGTCCTCGGGCGGCAGCACGGCGGCGAAGAGTCTCATGCCGCCAGCCTCGCAGAGCCCCGCCGCCGGACCCCTGGTTTTTCCGCCCCTACGCCGCCGGTGCCAGTGCCTCCTGGCGCTCCCGCGGCACGAAGCGGACCTGCGGGTGGCCGCGGTGCCAGCCGACCGACAGGCGCAGGTTGCCGACGCGGGCCAGGACCAGGCCGATGACGAGCGCGGCGGTGGCGGCCACGGCGCCGCCCGCCGCGAAGCCGACCCGGGCACCGTAGGTGTCGGTGACCCAGCCGACGATCGGGGCGCCGACCGGGGAGCCGCCGAGGAAGACCATCATGTACAGGGCCATCACGCGGCCCCGCATGGCCGGGTCGGTGGACATCTGGATGCTGGTGTTGGCGGTGACGTTGACGGTCATGCTGAAGACACCGATGGGGACCATGAGCAGCGCGAAGAGCCACAGCTCGGGCGCGGCCGACGCCACGATCTCCAGGGCGCCGAAGCCCAGCGCCGCCGCGATCAGGACGCGGAGGCGGGCGGTGCCGCGCCGGGCGGCGAGCAGCGCGCCGGCGAGGGAGCCGACGGCCATGAGGGTGTTGAAGAGGCTGTACGCTCCGGCGCCCGCGTCGAAGACGTCGTCGGCGAAGGCGGACAGGAAGACCGGGAAGTTGAAGCCGAAGGTGCCGATGAACCCGACCAGGGTGATCGTCCAGATCAGCTCGGGGCGGCCGGCGACGTAGTGCAGGCCCTCGCGCAGCTGGCCCTTGCCGCGCGGGGCGCGCTGGACGGTGTGCAGCTCGCGGGCCCGCATCAGCAGCAGGCAGCTGAGCGGCGCGACGAAGGACAGGCCGTTGGCGAGGAACGCCCAGCCGGTGCCCACGCCGGTGATCATCAGACCGGCGACGGCGGGGCCGACGAGCCGGGCGGACTGGAAGTTGGCCGAGTTCAGGCTGACCGCGTTCTGCAGCTGGTCCCGCCCGACCAGCTCGGAGACGAAGGACTGGCGGGCCGGGTTGTCCATGACGGTGGCCAGGCCCATCGCGAAGGCGGCGACGTAGACGTGCCAGACCTGGACGTGCCCGCTCAGGGTGAGGACGGCGAGGGCGAGCGCGGTCAGGGCCATCGCGGACTGGGTGACCAGCAGCGTGGGCCGCTTGCGCAGCCGGTCGACGAGGACGCCGCCGTAGAGGCCGAAGAGCAGCATGGGCAGGAACTGCAGGGCGGTGGTGATGCCGACGGCGGCCGAGGAGCCGGTGAGGCTGAGCACCAGCCAGTCCTGGGCGATGCGCTGCATCCAGGTGCCGATGTTGGAGACGACCTGGCCCAGGAAGAACAGGCGGTAGTTCCTGACCTTCAGGGAGGCGAACATCGACGTCCTGCGGGGGGCGTCGGGAGGGGTGGTCGGGGTGTCGTGGCCGTCAGGTGCGGGGGCGGAAGCTGCTCCGGATCCCGTACTCAAAAGGTTCGCCTCCTCGCGAGAACTGCTTACTTGTGGGCCAGCTTCTCCAGCACGGGGGCGGCGGCGCGCAGTTTCGCCCACTCGTCCTCGTCGAGCCCCTCGACCAGCGTGGCCAGGAACGCGTTCCGCTTGCGGCGGCTCTCCTCGAGCATCACCACGGCCTGCTCGGTCTGCGTGACGACCTTCTGGCGCCGGTCCTCGGGGTGCGGCTCCAGCCGGACCAGGCCCTTGGCCTCGAGGAGCGCCACGATGCGGGTCATCGAGGGCGGCTGCACGTGCTCCTTGCGGGCCAGCTCGCCCGGGGTCGCGCTGCCGCAGGTGGCCAGGGTGCCCAGCACCGACATCTCGGTGGGGCTGAGCGACTCGTCGACCCGCTGGTGCTTGAGCCGACGGGACAACCGCATCACGGCGGAGCGCAGGGAGTTCACGGCGGCGGCGTCGTCGCCATGCTTGAGGTCCGGCATGTTCCTTAGCGTAACTCATTAGTCTCGCGAAATACCACCGCTCAACCGCCCGTCTGCCCGTGACGCCCGCCACTGAAACCCGCAGTTCACCCGTACGAGTGAGTCGTTTCCGGAAATCGGCCCATCACCCGGTGGGCCGGGGCGACCCTCGTGCTCATGGGGACCAGCGTGCTCAGCCTGCGGATGGACGGGGAGCTGCTCGACCGGCTCCGGGACCATGCGGCGAAAAGAGGAATGAGCGTCCAGGACTATGTCGTCCGGACGCTCATTCGCGATGACTTCGACCAGCGGTTCCAGTCCGCCGTGGAGGAGACGGAACGGTTCTACGGGGTGCCGTGACCCCGGGGACCCGGAGCGGGCCCGCGGGGGATCAGGTCAGGCCCAGGGCCGGCATCAGGTAGTAGAAGGCGAAGACCGCCGACACCACGTGCATCGCCACCGGCACCTCGCGGCCCCGTCCGGCCGCCAGGCGCAGCACCGAGAAGGTGATGAAGCCCATGCCGATGCCGTTGGTGATCGAGTAGGTGAACGGCATCATCAGCATCGTCACGAAGGCCGGGATGGCGATCGTGAAGTCCGACCAGTCGATCTCCCGGATCGAACCGGCCAGGATCAGGAAGCCGACCGCGATCAGCGCCGGGGTCGCCGCCTGGGACGGGACCATGGTGGCGACCGGCGTGAGGAACAGCGCCAGGGCGAACAGCGCGCCGGTGACGATGTTGGCGAAGCCGGTGCGGGCGCCCTCGCCGACGCCCGCCGTGGACTCCACGAAGCAGGTGGTGGCGGAGGCGGAGCTGGCACCGCCCGCGGCGACGGCGACACCGTCGACGAACAGGACCCTGTTGATGCCCGGCATCTGGCCCTCGCCGTCGGTCAGCTTCGCCTCGTCGCTGACGCCCATGATCGTGCCCATCGCGTCGAAGAAGCACGACAGCAGCACCGTGAAGACGAACAGCAGGCCGGTCAGGACGCCGACCTTGTCGAACCCGCCGAACAGGCTGACCTCGCCGACCAGCCCGAAGTCGGGCGTGGCGACCGGGTTGCCGGGCCACTCGGGGGTGGTCAGGCCCCAGGACGGGATGTCGGTGACCGCGTTGATGATCACCGCGACGACCGTCATCACGACGATGGAGATCAGGATGGCGCCCGGGGTCTTGCGGACGATCAGCGCGAGGGTCAGCAGCACACCGAGGACGAAGATCAGGACCGGCCAGCCGTGCAGGTGCCCGCCGACGCCCAGCTGGAGCGGGACCGTGGTCTGCGCGGCGTCCGGCATCCGGGTGACGAAGCCGGAGTCCACGAGGCCGACGATCATGACGAACAGGCCGATACCGATGGAGATGGCCTTGCGCAGCCCGTAGGGCACCGCGTTCATCACGCGCTCCCGCAGGCCGGTGGCGACCAGCAGCATGACGATGAAACCGGCCAGCACCACCATGCCCATGGCGTCCGGCCAGGACATCCGCGGGGCGAGCTGGAGGGCGACGACGGAGTTCACGCCGAGGCCCGCGGCCAGCGCGATCGGGACGTTGCCGATGACGCCCATCAGGAGGGTGGTGAAGGCGGCCGTCAGGGCGGTGGCGGTCACCAGCTGACCGTTGTCGAGCTGGTTGCCGTACATGTCCTTCGCGCTGCCCAGGATGATCGGGTTCAGCACGATGATGTAGGCCATCGCGAAGAAGGTGGCGAAGCCGCCGCGGATCTCACGGGGCAGGGTGCTGCCGCGCTCGGAGATCTTGAAGTAACGGTCGAGGCCGTTCTGCGGGGGCCGCCGGTCTTCCGGCGACTCGGGGGACGGGGGGACCTTGGCGGAGGCCGAGGTGGACATGCGGGGACCTCATGCACCAACAGGTTCCCCCACGGCCTTGTCGGTGTTCCTGTTGGTGGTTTCTACGAATGAAAGCGGTCAGAGACAAACGGGTTCAGTATGAACGTATGAGCCCCTGATCGCTATCTCCGCGCGTAGACCCGCGCCGTCACCGTATGGCGCCGCGCCGTCAATCCGTTCGCGCGCTCCTCGTAAGCTGTACGCATGACGAAGTGGACACCCACGCACGAGGCGCCGGAGCCCCTGGAGGGCCCCGTGGTTCCGACCATCGTCGGGGGCACCGTCCTCTGGTTCGTCCTCTTCCTGGTGCAGCTGCCCTTCTACGGCTGGTTCGACGACCACGGGCACACCTGGTGGGTGTGGACCTGCCTGGCCGGCGCCGGTCTCGGCCTGATCGGCATCTGGTACGTCCGGGGGCGCGACGCCGCGATCAAGCGGGACGCCGCCAGGGCCCAGAAGTAGTACCGGAGCAGCACACCGCGCCGGTACACCTCGTACCCAGGTCGGATCTTCTCCGCACTCGGTGGGTGAAGCCGTAAATCCGCACGTACCGTCGATTGCATGACGCATCTCGACGCGGACAGACGCGAGCCCGCGCACCCCGTGCACGCCGTTGACACCACCCCGCCCGCGACCGGCCTCACGGCGGCCGCCGTCGCCGAACGGATCGCGCGCGGCCAGGTCAACGACGTGCCGGTGCGCAGCAGCCGCTCGCTTGCCGACATCGTCCGCGCCAACGTCTTCACCCGGTTCAACGCGATCATCGGCGTGCTCTGGGTGATCATGCTGTTCGTCGCGCCGATCCAGGACAGCCTGTTCGGCTTCGTGATCCTCGCCAACACCGGGATCGGCATCGTCCAGGAGTGGCGGGCGAAGAAGACCCTCGACTCCCTGGCCCTGATCGGCGAGGTCCGGCCGACGGTGCGCCGGGACGGGAAGCCCGCCGAGATCAGCACCTCCCAGATCGTGCTGGACGACGTCATCGAGATCGGCCCCGGCGACAAGGCCGTCGTCGACGGGGTGTGCGTCGAGGCGGACGGGCTGGAGATCGACGAGTCGCTGCTGACCGGCGAGGCCGACCCGGTCGTCAAGCAGCCCGGCGACCAGGTCATGTCGGGCAGCTTCGTGGTCGCGGGCGGCGGCGCCTTCCGGGCGACCCGGGTGGGGCGCGAGGCGTACGCCGCGCAGCTCGCCGAGGAGGCCTCCCGCTTCACGCTGGTCCAGTCCGAGCTGCGCTCGGGCATCTCCACGATCCTCAAGTACGTCACGTGGATGATGGTCCCGACCGCGATCGGCCTGATCCTCAGCCAGCTGCTCGCCAAGGACAACGAGCTGGACGACTCGATCGCGCGCACCGTCGGCGGCATCGTGCCCATGGTCCCCGAGGGGCTGGTCCTGCTCACCTCCGTCGCCTTCGCGATCGGCGTCGTCCGGCTCGGCCGCAAGCAGTGCCTGGTCCAGGAGCTGCCCGCCATCGAGGGGCTGGCCCGGATCGACACCGTCTGCCTGGACAAGACCGGCACCCTCACCGAGGGCGGCATGGACGTCACCGACCTGCGCCTGCTCGACGGCGCCGAGGAGTCCTACGTCCGCACCGTGCTCGGCGCCCTCGGCGAGTCCGACCCGCGCCCCAACGCCTCCCTGCAGGCGATCATCGACACCTACCCGGTCGACGGGTCCGCCGGGGCGTGGCGGCCCACGGGGGCGCTGCCCTTCTCCTCCGCCCGCAAGTACAGCGGCGCCGCCTTCGACGAGGGCGACGGCGTCTTCCGCACCTGGCTGCTGGGCGCACCGGACGTGCTGCTGGCCGAGGACGACCCGGCGCTCGCCGAGACCGGGCGGCTCAACGAGCAGGGCCTGCGGGTGCTGCTGCTGGCCCGCACCGCCCGCGCGCTGGACGACCCCGGGGTCGCCGAGGGTGTCGTACCCACCGCCCTGGTCGTCCTGGAGCAGCGGCTGCGCCCGGACGCCGGCGACACTCTGCGCTACTTCGCCGACCAGGACGTGCGCGCCAAGGTCATCTCCGGCGACAACGCGGTGTCGGTCGGCGCGGTCGCCGCCAAGCTCGGGCTGTCCGGGGCCGCCGTCGACGCGCGGCGGCTGCCGGCCGAGCGGGAGGGGATGGCCGAGGCGCTCGACGAGGGCACGGTGTTCGGGCGGGTCACCCCGCAGCAGAAGCGGGACATGGTGGGCGCCCTTCAGTCACGCGGTCACACGGTCGCGATGACCGGCGACGGCGTCAACGACGTCCTCGCGCTCAAGGACGCCGACATCGGCGTGGCGATGGGCTCCGGATCGGAGGCGACGCGGGCGGTCGCGCAGATCGTGCTGCTCGACAACAGCTTCGCGACGCTGCCGTCGGTGGTGGCCGAGGGCCGCCGTGTCATCGGCAACATCACGCGGGTGGCGACCCTGTTCCTGGTCAAGACCGTGTACTCGGTGCTGCTTGCGATCCTGGTGGTCTGCTCGCAGGTGGAGTACCCGTTCCTGCCCCGCCACCTCACCCTGCTCTCCACCCTCACCATCGGCGTCCCCGCCTTCTTCCTGGCCCTCGCCCCGAACAAGGAACGGGCCAGGCCCCACTTCGTCCGGCGGGTGATGCGCTACGCGATCCCGGGCGGAGTGGTGGCGGGCGCCGCGACCTTCGTGACGTACCTGGCCGCCCGGCAGCACTACACGGGGCCGGGCGCGCTGGACGCGGAGACGAGCGCGGCGACGCTGACGCTGTTCCTGATCTCGATGTGGGTGCTGGCGATCATCGCCCGGCCCTACACGTGGTGGCGGGTGCTGCTGGTGGCGGCGATGGGGCTGTGCTTCGTGGTGGTGCTGGCGGTGCCGTGGCTCCAGGACTTCTTCGCGCTGAAGCTGGTGGGCGTGACGATGCCATGGGCCGCCGTCGGCATCGCGGTGGCCGCGGCGGCCGTTCTGGAGCTCCTGTGGAGGTGGGTCGGCCGCCGCTTCCCCGTGTAACGGGCTACTTCACGTCGACGAAGTCGGAGACCGAGGTGATCGCCCCGGACGCCGAGTTGCCGGCGAAGACGTAGCGGTAGTAGCCGTCCGCGCCGGCCTTGACGGTGGTGCTGAGGTTGCCCGCCGAGTTGGACTTGACGGTCTTCAGCACGGTGTACGCCTTCGTGCCCTTCTTCAGGTACTGGAGCTGCACCGACTGGCCGGAGTACGCCCCGTACTTGAGGGTCTCCCAGTTGGCCCGGCTCAGCTTGCCGGTGACCGTGAGGGTCTTGCCCTTCTTCACCGGCTCCGGCGAGGCGTTGGTCGTCACGGCGCTGCCCCGCTGGAACTTGAAGGACCCGGCCTTGTCCTTCCACACGTAGTCGCCGTCCTTGGCGTCGATCCACACGCCGACGTACCAGGTGCCCGCCATCGCGTTGCCGAGGTAGTCGGTCCGCGGGTCGATCTTCACCGAGGCCGTGCAGGTGGAGGTGGTGGCACCGGCCTTCTTGCAGGTCGGCTTGCCCGTCGTCTCGTATCCGTAGCCCGGCCCCTTCAGATCGAAGGAGTCGGCGCCCAGGATGCCGGAGTCGTCGGTGGCGGTCACGCTGACCGAGAAGGTCTTGGCGCTGCCGGTGCCGATGGACACCTTGTTGTCGCCGTCGACGACGACCTTGGTGATCCGGATGTCGCCGCTTCCGCCGTCGGCCTGAGCGGCCGGGACGGCGAGGGCGGTCAGGGCCAGGGCGCCGGTGGCGGCCGCCACCAGGACTCGTGTGCGCATGTGTTCCCCACGTCAGGACAAGGGGTCCCGGCCATCGTCACCGCGCCGGGACCCGGAGGGTCGTGAGTCTGCTGACTCGACTCATAGATCCACGGCGCGGCGAGATGGTTGTACAAGAAGTGAAGGAAATGTGCGTACACCTTCACATCCGGACGGTCCGGGCGGAGCGGTTCAGTCGAACCAGCGGTCCCGGGCCAGCTCGTCCGTCCGCGACTCGTCCTCCAGCAGCGCCGCCACCTCGAACCGCCGCGGCCACTGGCCCGCCGCCCAGGCGAGCCCCGCCGCGACGCCCTCCAGCGTCGCCGCGTGCAAGACCCCGTCGTTCGTCAGCCGCCAGTCGATCTCCACGCCGTCGACGACCAGTTCCCCGTGCTCCACGTACGACGCCGGGGTCCGCGCCCCGAGCAGCACCCGCACCGGCTCCGGTACGCCGTGCTCGGTGCCCTCGGAGTCGACGCGGCCGGTGACGGACTCGCTCAGCCGCCGCACCTGGAACAGTTCCGCCAGCTCGGCGGCCCGGGCCGGGCGGACCGGCAGCAGCGGCACGCCGGACGTGAAGGGCAGCAGGTCCGGCGAGTCGACCACGACCGCGTCGGCGGCGTCCACCACGCGCACCTCGCCGTCGACCACCGCCCGCACCTCGTCCGGCAGGGTCACCCGCTCCGGGTCCAGCTCGGCCAGCGCGCCGTACAGGGCGTGCAGTTGGGCGGCCGTGACCGGACGGCCCGGGTCGGCGAGCCGGTCCAGGAGTTCCGCCGCGCCGCCGGGCTCGTCGAGGAGCGCGGCGACCGAGGTGCGCACGCCCAGCGCCCGCAGCACCTGCTCGTCCTCGAAGCCGGACGCGTCGGCCTCCTCGTACAGGCCCCGCAGCAGCGGGTCGCCGCCCGCCGCGCGCAGACCGGCCGGGCGGCGTCCGCCCAGCACCGGGTGCCCGCGCAGCCACCACGCCGTGTACGGCCGTACGACCTCGTGGGTGCCGTCGGGCAGCAGGACGCGCACGGGCTGGACGAGCGCGTCGCGCAGCGGCGGCCGGGACAGCAGGGCGAGGGCCTCGGGCCAGTGGTCGTCGTCCACGAGGTCGAGGTCGCGCACGGCGACGATCTCGGTGGCGACCGGCGGCACGGGGGTGTCCGGGAAGCGGTCGAGGACGTCCTCGCTCCACACGTCCACGGCGTCGAGCAGGCCCGCGTCGTCGGGCTCGGCGAAGTCTCCCTCGCGGGGCTCCAGTTCGTCCGGGTCGAGGACCACGTCGGTGGCGCGGACCAGGGCGAAGGTGACCAGGACGCCGCAGGCGGCCAGCGGCTCGGGGCCCCACCTCTCGGCGAGTTCGGCGTCCACGGCGGCGAGTTCGTCCTCGCGCATGATCCGGGCGAACGGGCCTCCGGGGAAGACGAGTTCACCCGCCGGGGAGAGTTCGCCGTCCTCGTCGGGCAGGGCGAGGGCGCCCAGCCAGGGCTCGTCCCCGGGGTCGAGTCCGGCGTCGCGGACCAGGCCAAGGACGGTGTCGGCCAGTTCCTCGGCGTCGAGGGCGTCCTCCTCCCAGTTCGTGCCGCCCTCGTCGTCCAGGGAGGCGGCGACGGCGGCCCGGACCTGCGGGGTGGTGAGCACGGCGCGCGGGGTGGCCGGGAGGGCGCCGAGCTTCTCCAGCAGCGGGTGCGCGGCGTCCGGGTGGGCGACCTTGAGGCCGAGCCGGGTGAGGACCTCCGGGTCGAGGGAGGCGGCCTCCGGGGAGGGCAGCAGTACCTGCCGGGGGCCGATGGTCGTACGCCCGTCGGCGAGCGGCACCGGCAGCCCGGACAGCCGGTCGGGGTCGACCCCGGCGAGGCTGTCGTAGAGGCGCCGCCACCAGCCGGGGGCCTTCTCCAGGCCCGCCAGCCGGTCGACCGCGTCGGTCAGCGGCACCCGGGCCACGCCCAGTGTGCGCAGTTCGGCACGGCGTTCGAGACCGGCGGGCAGCAGGGTCGGCAGCACCTCCGCCAGCACCCGCACGGTGTCGGCGCCCGCGCCCTCCACCACCTCGGCGTCGCGCGGCCGCAGGGACTCCGGGAGGTCGTCCTCCGCGTCCCGGCCGCCGGAGGGAAGGGCGGGCGGCAGGAAGGACGTACGGGGCAGCCGGTCGAGGATCGCCTGCCGCAGCGCGCCGTCCAGTTCGCCCCGGCCCAGCGCGCCGGGCACCAGGTCGATGAGGCCGGCGGTGACCGGGTGCCAGTCGGCGAGCAGTCCGGCGTAGGCGTCGGCGGCCCGTTCCGTCAGGAAGTCGGTGAGCGGCCCCGGCGCGGTGTGCCGTCGGGTGGCGTCCAGCGGGAAGGACGCGATCAGCAGGGCGGGCACGCCGAGCGGCTCGTCGCTGGGCGTCGGGGCGTGCACGACGGGGCTGGTGCGGGGGCGGGCGGGGGCACCGTCGGCGTCGACGGGCACCGCCCAGGTCACGGACCAGTGCGGGCGCAGCCGTTCCTCCACGGGCCGGTCGGCGAGGAGGTCGGGGGTGAGCGGGCCGTGCGCGGCGGCAGTGCGCCAGCGGGTGACGCCCTGCCGGGAGTCCTCCACGACGGTCAGGGCGTCCTCGGTGCGGCGGGAGAGGGTGCGCGCCTCGTCGCCCGCCTCGATCACCACCTCCGCCAGGCCCGGCAGGGCGAGCAGCAGGGCGTCGTCCACACCGTGCAGGAGGCGTTCGGCGAGGTCGGCGGCGGCCGTGTCGCGCAGCGGCAGGATGACGGCCGTGTCGTACGGGGCGGGGGCGCTGCCCTCGGCGGGGAACGGCAGCCGCAGCAGCGGGACGTGGCCGTCGCGCCGCCGGATCTCGTCGCCGAGCCCGGGGCTGTGCCCGGCGGTGTCGGCGGCCAGGTCGCGGGCCTCGGCCAGGGACCAGCGGACCCCGCCGTGCCGGCCGACCACGGCGGGCTCGTCGGTGACGGCCAGGACGGCGGCGAAGCCGACCCCGAACCGGCCGACCGATCCCTCCACCGCGTCCCGCTTGGCGGAGGCGCGCAGCGTGGACAGCGACTCCACGCCGGTCGCGTCGAGCGGGGCGCCGGTGTTGGCGGCGACGAGGACGCCGTCGCGCAGGGTCAGCCGGAGCCGGCCCGGCACACCGGACCGCGCGGCGGCGTCGGCGGCGTTCTGCGCGAGTTCGACGACCAGCCGGTCGCGGTAGCCGCCGAGGACGAGGTCCTCCTCCGCGTTGGCGTCCTCACGGAAGCGGGCCGGGCTCGTCGCCCACGCGTCCAGCACCCCGCGCCGCAGACGCGCCGTCCCGAACGGGTCCGCGCCTTCGTCGGCAGGCCGTACGAACATGCTCACGGTGACTCTCCTCATCGACGGACCACGAAGGTACCGCCCATCCAGCCCGTTGGAGGTGCCCCCTCTGGGGGAGTTCGAGGACGAGGCCGTCAGGCCGAAGGGGATCTGGGGGCACAGCCCCCAGGGACCTCAGCCACCCACGGCGGACCTCAGGAGTGCCCCAACTCCGCCGAGGCCTGGTCCTCACTCACCGGCACCGAGCCGGAGTCCGCGGCCGGCCGCAACGGGAACGGGTCCACCCGCGTCTCATCGATCACCGGCGGAGCCACCCGCGGCGGCTTCGGCATGACCGCCGCCTCGGAGTGCCCCCCGCACCCGTAGGCCAGCGACACGACGTGCCCGTCGGCCGGGGAGAACTCGTTGGCGCAGACCCCGAACGCCTGTCCGAGCGAGCCGCCGATCCGGGCGAGGAAGCCGCAGCTGACACAGGAGGCGGGGGCCGCCTGGGCCATCGCGGTCTTGGGGCCGTAGCCCTCCTCCCAGCGGTCGGCTGCGACGTGCAGGCCGTACCGGGACAGCACCCGGGTACGGCGCAGGCCCAGCTCCTCGGCGACCGCCGAGATGGTGCCGCGGGCCGGGACGGTGGACAGCTCGGCGGGCGGCCCGGAGGTCACCTCGGCGTCCTCGGCCTCGACCAGGTCGGCCATCTCGTGGGAGACGGCCGAGTTCGGCGGCGGCTCGTCCTCGCCGGTCCAGCCGGGCTCAAGGCGCAGGTCGTCCGCGTCGGTGGGCAGCAGGTCGCCGGGGCCCATGTCGCCGGGCCGCAGCCGCTCGCTCCACGGCACCCACTCGGGGGCGAGCAGCGCGTCGGGGCCGGGCAGCAGCACCGCCTCGTCCACCGTGACGATCTTGGCGCGGGAGGCGCGGGCCACCGTCACGGCCCAGCGCCAGCCCCGGTACCCCAGCTCCTTGCATGCGAAGTAGTGCGTGACGACCCGGTCGCCCTCCGACACCATGCCCTCGTGCTCGCCGACGACGCCGGGTGCGGCGGCCTCCTCGGCTGCGGCGCGGGCGAGGTCGACGGCCTCGGCGCACAGACGGTCAGGGGTGCGGCTTCGCGTTGTCGCTGCGCTCACAGGTATCGCTTCTCTCCATACGCCGTCTCACGAGTGCGCCGCTGCCTGCGAGGGGCGGACGGAGCGGACCTGTGGACCGCGTCGACGTCCGCGCCCGATCGCGCTCGGGCGCACCTACGTCATCCATTCTGCGGGATGGCCGTAAGGCGCGCGGCCGAGAACGTTCGCCACGGCGCGCTACGCACGCTACCTGCTCATGTGCCCTGGGCCTACACCGACGGGAGTTTCGGCGGGGTACGACCCCGCGTTCCCGGGCGGTGCCGGCCTCGGAGTCACTCGACCCGATCACCGCCATACGCGCCGTATCGACGCTACAGCCGCCGCCGACGGGGCACTATGACGGGGTGGCCACCGCACGGACGGAGTTCAAGCGCGGGAGCCGGCGGCGCGGCCCCGGCTCCCGGTTCCGTGCGGTCGGCCGGGCGCTGCGCCTGCCGGTGACCGGTGCCGTGCGCGGCATCCGGCGGGCGACGCACGCGCACGGCGCGGGCGAGTCGGGCCTCGGCAAGCTGATCGAGCTGCACGGGGTGAACGGTGCCGGGGACGTGATGATCACCGTCGCGCTGGCCTCCACCGTCTTCTTCTCCGTCCCCACCGACGAGGCACGCGGGCGGGTCGCGCTGTACCTCGCCATCACCATGGCGCCGTTCACGCTCCTCGCGCCGGTGATCGGCCCGCTCCTGGACCGGCTGCCGCACGGCCGCCGCGCCGCGATGGCGACCGCGATGGGCGCCCGCGCGGTGCTCGCGCTGGTGCTGTCCGCCGCGGTCGTCACCGGCGGCATCGAGCTGTACCCGGCCGCGCTGGGCGTGCTGGTCGCGTCGAAGGCGTACGGGGTGGTCAGGAGCGCGGTGGTGCCCCGGCTGCTGCCGCCCCGGGTCTCCCTGGTGAAGGCGAACTCGCGGGTCACGCTGTGCGGGCTGCTGGCCACCGGCGTGGCCGCGCCGATCGGTGCGGGGCTCCAGCAGGTGGGGCCGCGGTGGCCGCTGTACGGCGCGTTCGTGATCTTCGTGGCGGGCACCGTGCTGTCGTTCACGCTGCCGCGGAAGGTGGACTCCTCGCGCGGCGAGGACCGGGCGCTGCTCGCCGCGGACGAGGAACACCTGCCGGGACCGCTGCGGGAGCGGGGCAAGCGTCCCGGCCTGCGCACGGTGGGTCCGGCGGTGACGCACGCGCTGGCCGCCAACGCCGCCATCCGCTGCCTGACCGGCTTTCTGATCTTCTTCCTGGCGTTCCTGCTGCGGGTGCACCCGATGACCGGCCAGAGCGCGGCGGTGTCGCTGGGGATCGTGGGCGTCGCGGCCGGTGCGGGCAACGCGCTGGGCACGGCGGTCGGGGCGTGGCTGCGGTCCCGGGCGCCGGAGGTGATCATCGTGACGGTGGTCGCGATCGTGCTGGGCGCGGCGGTGGTGGCCGCGGTGTTCTTCAGCGCCTTCCTGGTGGCGTGCCTGGCGGCGGTCGCCGGGTTCGCGCAGGCGCTGGCCAAGCTGTCCCTGGACGCGCTGATCCAGCGGGACGTGCCGGAGCAGGTGCGGACGTCAGCGTTCGCGCGCTCGGAGACACTGCTCCAGGTCTCCTGGGTGCTCGGCGGCGCGGTCGGCATCGTGCTGCCGCTCAACGGCACGCTGGGCCTGGCGGTGGCCGCCGCGATCATCGCCGCCGGGTGGCTGACGACCGTACGGGGGCTGCTCGACTCGGCCCGGCACGGGGGACGGACTGGGCCGAGGGTGGCGTGACCACGCCACGCCGTACCCAGGTGGGGGGCGGGGCGGAGGCGCCGTATAGCCTTCCGCCATGACCACGTTGCCCCGCGGCACCGCCGCTCTCGGACACCGCGTTGTGCGACGCCGCCGCGCCGTCGCCGCCGCAGGCGCCGTGTCCGCCGGACTTCTCCTGCTGTCCGCCTGTGACGAGCCGACCCCGATCTCGACGATCACGGTCGGCAGTGACTCGGTCAGCTCCGAGGCCACCTGCGGCGGAGAGGGCAAGACCCTTTCGGCCGACGAGATCGACAAGTGCCTGCAGGACAAGGACGCGAAGTCCATCACCGTCGACCAGGACGAGACCGTGCGGTTCGGTGTCGACCCGGACGTCGCCGACAAGCACTGGACGATCCTGATGAACGGTCAGCAGCTGGTCGAGGACAGCGACAAGACCTACCGCACCGTGCCGGGCAGCGTGTTCTTCAACGCGCAGTACGGCGCCCAGGGCAACTCGACGAACGTCGCCGTCGCGGCCCGTGACGGCAAGGACGACAGCCAGAACATCACCGGTGTGTGGGTCTTCAAGCTGAAGAAGGACTGACGCCCACGTCCTCCGTGCACCTCCTCGTGGCCACCGCGGTCCCCGCCGAACGGGACGCGGTGGCTCGGGCGTTCCCGGCGCCGGGCACCGAGGTCTCCCGTCCGGGGGTGGTCCTGCACCGGCTGCCGGACGGCTGGGACCTGCTGGCCGCCGGGGTCGGACCGGCCCTCGCCGCCGCCTCCACGGCCGCCGCCCTGACCGCGGCGGCCCTCGACGGCACGCCCTACGACCTGGTCGTCTCGGCCGGCATCGGCGGCGGCTTCGTCCCCCACGCGCCCGTCGGCTCGCTCGTCGTCGCCGACGCGATCACCGCGGCCGACCTGGGTGCCGAGACCGCCGACGGCTTCCTGCCGGTCACCGACCTCGGCTTCGGCAGCGTCACCCACCTGCCGCCTGCCGGTCTGGTCCGCGCCGTCGCCGGGGCGACCGGGGCCCGGCCCGGCACCGTCCTGACCGGCTCCACCGTCACCGGCACCGCGGAGCGCGCCGCGCTGCTGCGCGAGCGCCACCCGGGCGCCCTGGCCGAGGCGATGGAGGGCTTCGGCGTCGCCGAGGCCGCCGCCGCGCACGGCGTGCCGGTGCTGGAACTGCGCGCGGTCTCCAACCCGGTCGGCCCGCGCGACCGTGCCGCCTGGCGCATCGGCGAGGCACTCGCGGCACTGACGGACGCCTTCGGGAAGCTCGCCCCCGCCCTCACGAGTTGGAACCCACATGACCGACATGACCACTGATCCCCTGCGGATCGCGTACTCCCCCTGCCCGAACGACACCTTCGTCTTCGACGCCCTGGCCCACGGCCGCGTCCCGGACGCCCCCGCCCTCGACGTGACCTTCGCGGACATCGACATCACCAACGGCATGGCCGAGCGCGGCGAGTTCGACGTGCTGAAGGTGTCGTACGCCGTGCTGCCGTACGTCCTGGACGACTGGGCCCTGCTGCCGTGCGGCGGTGCGCTGGGCCGGGGCTGCGGCCCGCTGGTGCTGACCCGGGAGGCGGGCGCGGACCTGCGCGGACGCACGGTGGCGGTGCCCAGCGAGACCTCGACGGCGTACCTGCTCTTCCGCCTGTGGGCGGCGGACACCGTGCCCGGCGGGGTCGGCGAGATCGTGGTCATGCCCTTCCACGAGATCATGCCGGCCGTGCGGGACGGGAAGGTCGACGCGGGCCTGGTGATCCACGAGGCGCGCTTCACGTACCGGAACTACGGGCTGCACAAGCTCGCCGACATGGGCGAGCACTGGGAGCGCACCACCGGGCTGCCCATCCCGCTCGGCGCGATCATCGCGAAGCGCTCGCTGGGCGCGCAGACGCTGAACCGCCTCGCCGACGCCGTCCGCGCCTCGGTCCGCGCGGCCTGGGACGACCCGGAGGCGTCCCGGGCGTACGTCATGGAGCACGCGCAGGAGATGGACCCGGCCGTCGCCGACCAGCACATCGGGCTGTACGTCAACGAGTTCACCGCCGACCTCGGCGAGGACGGCTACGCGGCGATCCGGGGCCTGCTGACCCGCGCGGCGGCCGAGGGACTCGTACCGGCCCTCGGCCCGGACGCGCTGGCGTTCCCTTAGGACTGCGGGGGCGGGGGGATCAGACGTCGAGCTGGTCCGCGACCGCGCGCAGCAGCCCGGCGATCTTCTTGCCCGCCGTCTTCTCCGGGTAGCGGCCGCGCTCCAGCATCGGCGTGATGTTCTCCAGGAGCGTCGTCAGGTCCTGCACGATGGAGGCCAGCTCGTCCGGCTTCTTGCGCTGCGCGGCCGCGACCGAGGGGGCCGGGTCGAGGAGGGCGAGCGACAGGGCCTGGTCACCGCGCTGCCCGGCGACGACCCCGAACTCGACGCGCTGTCCCGGCTTCAGGCTCTCGACTCCGGCGGGGAGGACCGAGGAATGGACGAAGACGTCACCGCCGTCGTCGCGGGAGAGAAAGCCGAAGCCCTTCTCGCTGTTGAACCACTTGACCTTGCCGGTAGGCACGTCTGTCCTCGTCCTCGTACTCGTCGGAAAACTGCTCGGAAATATGCTCGGAAACGGCTCTTGATAGCACTTGGGCGGGTCGTCCTGACCCGCCGGTACCAAGGCTAATGGTCTTCAGGCCGGTGACAAGACGTCCCCCGGCTGTTCTCCAGGCCTGGGAACTACCCTGGTCGGGTGCGTGAACAAACCCAAACGAATTCCGCCGCCCCCGGCGACCGGCTGATCCGCGCCGGTGCGATCGTCTTCTTCGTCGGCGCCGTGGCCACTCTGGTCACCGTGGCCCCGCTGCTGCTGGGCACGACGCCCTTTCCCACCTACATGTTCGGACTGAGCATGCTGATGGGAGTGGGCTTCCTGGTCGCCGGTGCCGGGGTGCTCCGGTCGATCGCCGCCGGGCGGCGTCAGGCGCGCGCCGCGACCGGCCCCTCGGCGTCGCCCTCGCCGTCCCGGTAGGCCGCGAGCCACCCCGGGAACTCGCTGAGGTCGGCGAGGACCACGTCGGCGCCCGCCGCGCGCAGCTCCTCGGCGTCGCACGGCCCGCTGGCCACGGCCACCGAGCGGGCACCGGCGGCGCGGGCACCGCGTACGTCGCCCACGTGGTCGCCGACGTAGACGTCCGCGTCGTGCTCGCGCAGCGCGACGGCCTTCTGCTCGGCCCACAGCCCGCCGATCACGGCGTCCGGCTCGATGCCGAGGTGCACCAGGTGCAGCTTGGCGTTCGGTTCGTACTTGGCCGTGACGACGACGGCCCGCCCGCCCGCCTCGCGCACGGCGGCGACGGCCTCCCGGGCGCCGGGCAGCGCGAGCGTCGGCTCTATCGCGTACGCCGGGTAGATCTCCCGGTACAGGTCCGCGACGGCCTCGATCTCCCCGGCCGGGAACCAGTGGGCCAGCTCCTCGGCCAGCGGCGGCCCGAGCCGGGTGACGGCCAGGTCGGCGTCGACGTGCGTCCCCGTGCGCGCGCTCAGCTCCAGGTAGCAGGCGCGGATGCCGGGCCGCGAGTCGATCAGCGTCATGTCGAGGTCGAAGCCGACGGTGGGCGCGGGGCGAGTCGTGGAAGCCATGGCCCCCATTGTGCCGGGACCCTTGGCGGGCCCGGCCGCCCGCCGGTTTCGGTCGGCCGGGGGGGCAGCCCGGGGGGGGCGGTCAGCCGCGGGGGCGGCGGGCCTTCCAGAGGAGATACAGCGCGGTGGCGACGGCGGCGCCGCGCAGGACCCAGGGCCAGGTCTCGGCGATCGCCTCGCTCATGTGGCCCTCGGCGACCGGATCGCCCCAGCGGCCCTCGGTGCGGCCCCACAGCCAGACGACACCCGCGACGGCGACCGTGCCCGGCAGGCCCAGGACGGCCCACTTCGCCTGGGCCGGCGTGAGCCGGCGGGAGAGGTAGGCGATCAGCCAGCCCAGGCCGAGGGGGACGAGGCTGCCGAGCACGGCACCGGCGATCAGCAGCGCCGCGGCGAGCAGCAGGAGGGGGTTGTTCCAGCCGCCCTCGGGCCACAGCCGGGGCAGGCGGCGGACCCTGCCCTTCCCCGTCGGCCCGGCTGCCGGCACGTCGGCCTCCACCGGCGCCGCGGCCCCGGGTGCCTTCCCGGCGGGGGCGCCCGGCCGGTCCGCGTCCTCGTCGCCCGGCCCCGGCGGTCGTCTGAGCAGCTCCGGGATCTCCACCCCGCCGACGAACCCGGGCACGCTGTCGCCGAGTCCGCCGCCGGCGAAGGGGCCGTCGTCGACGCGCCACCAGTCGGGCCGGCCGTCGCCGACGTCCCCCAGCTCCCGCGCGCTCGCCAGGTGGGGCGGGGAGGCGGCCTCGGGCGCGGCCGGGGGCTCGGGTGCGGGGCGCCGCCTGCCCTTGCGCCGCTCGGCGTCTCGGGGACCGGTGTCCCGCTGCTCGGGCACGGCGGTGGGCGACGGCGCCGGCGCCGGCGGCCGTACGCCGGCGGCACCGCCCGCCGCGGTGACGATGTCGTCGGGGTCGCCGAGCCGGTCCAGGATGCGGCGGACCGCGGCGGGGCTGTCCACGGTGGTCTTCGCCCGGTGCCGGTCGATCTCGTTGCGCAGCTCCGACACCAGCCGCATCCGGGTGGCCGACGGCAGCTGCCGCTGCTGGGCCACGTCGCCGACGCGGCTCAGATACTCGAAGACGACCTGGTCGCTCTCGATCCCCACGTTCCCCTCCGGGCCGGTGCGTTGCGGTACTCCGGCGTACCCCGTCGGACGAAGGTACCGAATCCTCCCCGTCCGGCCGACGGCACCGCACCGTCGCACACGCACCCCCGCCGTCCGGCCCACCCGCTAACGTGGACCGGATGAGCACCGAGGAGAAGTCCGCGGCCCCCCGGTCCCTGGCGGAAGCGCTCCGCGTCAGGGACGACGTCTCGCTGGCCGCCCTCCTGCGCAGCCGTCCCGACCTCATCACCCCCGTGCCGACCGACCTCACCCAGCTCGCCACCCGCGCCGGCACCCGCGCCTCCGTCGTGCGGGCGCTGGAGCGACTGGACCGGTTCACGCTGCAGACCGCCGAGGCCCTGGCCGTGGCGCCGGACCCGGCGTCGTACGGCGAACTGCTCGCCCTGATGGCCGGCGACGAGCAGGACCCGGCCGTCGCCGCCGCGCTGCCCCGGGCCGCCGCCCTGCTGCGCGAACAGGCGCTGGTGTGGGGCGCCGACGACCGGCTGCGGCTGGTGCGCACCGCCCGTGAGCTGCTCTCGCCCTCC
Source organism: Streptomyces sp. NPDC042336 (assembly GCF_055581985.1). Lineage (NCBI taxonomy): Bacteria > Bacillati > Actinomycetota > Actinomycetes > Kitasatosporales > Streptomycetaceae > Streptomyces > Streptomyces sp. NPDC042336. The sequence goes on from NZ_JBVJEA010000005.1 coordinate 356,991, forward strand.
CCGCAGCACCCGTCCCCGACGGGGCTCGGCCCCACCGTGCGGGAGGCGACGGCGGGCATGTCCCCGGGGCGCATCCAGGAGATCCTCGCCGCGGTCGGGCTGCCCTCGACCCACGACTCCGTCTCCGCCGTGTCCGCGCTCGGCGCCCTGTTCGCCGACCGGCGGCGGACGGCCGCGCTCCTCGCCGGGCTGCCGGCGGAGTCCCGGGAGGTGCTGGACCGGCTGGTGTGGGGACCGCCGTACGGCCAGGTCACCCACGACCCGGCCGCGCATCTGCGGGCCCTGCTGGACCGGGGCCTGCTGCTGCCGACCGCGCCCGGCACGGTCGTCCTGCCCCGCGAGGTCGCCCTGCACCTGCGCGCCGGCCGGGCGCACCGCGCGCCCGAGCCGGTGCCGCCGCCGGTGGAGGCGGCCGCCACGCACCGTCCACAGGTGGTGGACGCCACCGCGGCCGGGCAGGCCCTGGCGGCGCTGGCGACGGTGGACGAGCTGCTGAAGGAGTGGGACGAGGGGGGACCCACGGTGCTGCGGGCCGGCGGTCTGAGCGTGCGCGACCTGAAGCGGACCGCCGTGGCCCTGGACGTGCCCGAGCCGGTCGCCGCCTTCTGGGTCGAACTGGCCTACGGCGCCGGTCTGATCGCCTCCGACGGTGAGGAGGAGGAGCGGTACGCGGCGACCCCGGCGTACGACGAGTGGCGCGAGCTGCCGCCCGCCGAGCGCTGGGCCAGGCTCGCGGGGACATGGCTGGCGGCCACCCGGACGCCGGGTGTGGTCGGCGGGCGGGACTCGAAGGACCGGACGCTCTCGGCGCTGGGCCCGAACCTTGACCGTTCGGCGGCGCCGGAGGTGCGCCACCGGGTGCTGGCCCTGCTGGCGGGGCTGCCCGAGGGCGCCTCGCCCGTCGAGGAGTCGCTGCTGGCCCGGCTGCGCTGGGAGCGCCCGCTGCGCGGCCCGCAGCGGGAGCAGCGGGAGCACCGGGAGCCGGGGAAGGCGCGGGACGACGATCTGCGGAGCCGGCTCGCCCGGTGGACGCTGTCCGAGGCCGAGCTGCTGGGCGTCACCGGGCGCGGCGCGCTGGCGGCACCGGGGCGGGCCCTGATCGGCGCCCCCGAGGCACCCCGCCCGGCGGCGGAGGAGGAGGAACCCGAGGGTCCGGGCGACAAGCTCCCCGTCCACCACCACCGCACGCCCCCGGTGACCGCTGAGCCGACCCCCGCCGAACGGGCCGCGGCCACCGCGAACGCCGCCCGGCTGCTGGCACCGCTCTTCCCCGAGCCGCTGGACCACGTGCTGCTCCAGGCCGACCTGACGGCGGTGGCGCCGGGGCCGCTGGAGCGCGAGCTGGCCGACGTGCTGGGGGTGCTCGCGGACGTGGAGTCCAAGGGCGGGGCGACCGTCTACCGGTTCACGCCGGGTTCGGTACGCCGGGCGCTGGACGCCGGGCGGAGCGCCGCCGAGCTGCATGCTTTCCTCGCCCGGCACTCCCGTACGCCGGTGCCGCAGCCCCTGACGTACCTGATCGACGACGTGGCCCGGCGGCACGGGCGGCTGCGGGTGGGCGCGGCCTCGGCGTACGTGCGCTGCGACGACGACGCGACGCTGGACGAGATCCTCGCCGACAAGCGGGCCGCCGCCCTCGGCCTGCGCCGGCTGGCGCCCACCGTGCTGGCCGCCCAGGCCGACCCGGCGGCGCTGCTGGAGGGGCTGCGCGCGCTGGGGTTCGCGCCGGCCGCCGAGTCCGCCGCGGGCGACGTGCTGATCGCCCGCGCGGACTCCCACCGCACCCCGCCGAGGACGGCACCGGAGCCGGTCCCGGACGGTCCGCCGGCCCCCGACGACACGCTCCTGACGGCGGCGATCCGCGCCGTGCGCGCCGGTGACCTGGCCTCCACGACCCCGCGCAAGCCGGGTGCCGGGAGCGGGGAGGGCGGCGGCGAGGACGGTGCCCCGGGCGGCGCGCTGCCCCGCACGGGCGCCGCCGAGACGCTGGCCACGATGCAGGCGGCGGTCCTGACCGGCGAGACGCTGTGGATCGGCTACGTGAACGCCGAGGGCGCGGCCAGCCAGCGCGTGATCGCGCCGATCCGGGTCGAGGGCGGCTTCGTCACGGCGTACGACCACACGGCGGACGAGGTGCGCACCTACCCGCTGCACCGGATCACCGGCGTGGCCGAGCTGGCCGACGACGCGGGCTGAACCGGCGTACGAGGTTCAGCGCACTTTCGGGTGTACGCGGTGGTTCATGCACGCCACGCCGGGTGATTCGCACCTGCGAGGGAGCTTTTTTCATATTCCGCATCGGGTTCGGGGCGGTCGGGCAGCCACCGGGTGCCCCGCAAACCAACCGAAAGGAAGAACCCGATGCGTACTGCCGTTCGCCGTGTCGCCACCGTCCTGACCTCCACCGCGGCACTGCTCGCGGCGTTCGCCGCCGAGGCCGCCGCGATCGGCATCGACCTCGGCGGAGGCGTCACCCTCTGACCGTCCCCCTGCCGCGTTCCCGGCGGCGGGCCGGTCCCCAGCCCTTCGGGCCCGGCCCGCCGCGCTCTCCCTCCTCCCGCTGGATCTCCTCGAACCGTCGGCTCCCCGAAAGGCCTCCCGTGCGCGACACGACCACCGACCCCGCCCGTTCCACCGGCCGTTCCACGGTCCGTTCCGCCGTCGCCGTCTCCGTCGCCGCCCTGATCACCGCCGCGGCGCTGTTCGGGGCCCTCGCCCCGAAGGCCGCCGCGCTGGAGGGACCGCTCATCAACAACATCAACGTCGCTCTCCGGTAGGCCCCGCCCCGCGATCAGGCACACTGGACGTTTGGCCGAGCCGTCGTCCGGCCGTACGCACGCGAAAGGGTGCCGCCCGTGAATGGTCCGCTGATCGTCCAGTCCGACAAGACCCTGCTCCTCGAAGTCGACCACGAGCAGGCCGCCGACTGCCGTCGGGCCATCGCGCCGTTCGCGGAGCTGGAGCGGGCGCCGGAGCACATCCACACCTACCGGGTGACCCCGCTGGGCCTGTGGAACGCCCGGGCGGCGGGCCACGACGCCGAGCAGGTCGTGGACGCGCTCGTCGAGTACAGCCGCTACCCGGTGCCGCACGCGCTGCTGGTCGACATCGCCGAGACGATGGACCGCTACGGCCGCCTGACCCTCTCCAAGCACCCGGCGCACGGACTGGTCCTTACGACCACCGACCGGCCGGTGCTGGAAGAGGTCCTGAAGTCGAAGCGGATCGCGCCGCTGGTCGGCACCCGCATCGACGCCGACACGGTGGCCGTGCACCCCTCCGAGCGCGGGCAGATCAAGCAGACGCTGCTGAAGCTGGGCTGGCCGGCCGAGGACCTCGCCGGGTACGTGGACGGCGAGGCACACCCGATCGAGCTGGCCGAGGACGGCTGGGCGCTGCGCCCGTACCAGAAGCAGGCGGTGGAGAACTTCTGGCACGGCGGCAGCGGCGTCGTCGTGCTCCCCTGCGGCGCGGGCAAGACGCTGGTCGGGGCGGGCGCGATGGCCGAGGCCAAGTCGACGACGCTGATCCTGGTCACCAACACCGTCTCCGCCCGGCAGTGGAAGCACGAGCTGGTCAAGCGCACCTCGCTGACCGAGGACGAGATCGGCGAGTACAGCGGCACCCGCAAGGAGATCCGGCCGGTCACCATCGCCACGTACCAGGTGCTGACGACCCGCCGGAAGGGCGTCTACCCGCACCTGGAGCTGTTCGACTCCCGGGACTGGGGGCTGGTCGTCTACGACGAGGTGCACCTGCTGCCGGCGCCGGTGTTCAAGTTCACCGCCGACCTCCAGGCCCGGCGCCGTCTCGGTCTGACCGCGACCCTGGTGCGCGAGGACGGCCGCGAGTCGGACGTGTTCTCCCTGATCGGGCCGAAGCGGTTCGACGCGCCGTGGAAGGAGATCGAGGCGCAGGGCTACATCGCGCCCGCCGACTGCGTGGAGGTCCGGGTCAACCTCACCGACGCCGAGCGGCTCGCCTACGCCACCGCCGAGACGGAGGAGAAGTACCGCTTCTGCGCGACGACCGACACCAAGCGGAAGGTGACGGAGGCGATCGTGCGGCGCTTCGCCGGGCAGCAGATCCTCGTCATCGGCCAGTACATCGACCAGCTCGACGAGCTGGGCGAGCACCTGGGCGCGCCGGTCATCAAGGGCGAGACGTCCAACGCCCAGCGGGAGAAGCTCTTCGAGTCCTTCCGGCAGGGCGAGATCAGCGTGCTGGTCGTGTCGAAGGTCGCGAACTTCTCGATCGACCTGCCGGAGGCGACCGTCGCCATCCAGGTGTCGGGCACCTTCGGCTCGCGGCAGGAGGAGGCCCAGCGCCTGGGCCGGGTGCTGCGGCCGAAGGCCGACGGCCACCAGGCGCACTTCTACTCGGTCGTCGCCCGCGACACCCTCGACCAGGACTTCGCCGCCCACCGCCAGCGCTTCCTGGCGGAACAGGGCTACGCCTACCGGATCATGGACGCGGACGAGGTGCTGTCGGAGGACGCCTGAGCAGGCCTTGGGAGCTCGCCGGTGCTCTCCCATGCGGTCACAGCACTAGAGTTGCGATGCCCCTCCGTCGACAGGGAACTCTGTTCCCGTCGAGAAGGTCGCACCGAACGCCAGGTACGCCACCGCGGCAGCCACCTCCTCGGACGACCCAAGCCGCTGCATCGGAATGGTGCTCCGGTAGGTGTCCTTCGTCGCCTCGACGACATCGGCGGGCAGCGAGGAGCGGTCCAGGATGCCCGAGTCGATCGGGCCGGGGCTCACGGCATTGACGCGCACCTTGCGCGGCAGCAGTTCGCGGGCCAGGGTGCGCGTCATCGACCGCAGGGCCGCCTTGCTCGCCGAGTAGACACTGAGCGCGTCGAGGCCCAGGACGTTCACCACCGACGTGGTGAGCACCACGCCGCTTCCCTCGCGCAGCAGCGGCGCCAACGCCTGCACCGTGAAGTACGGGCCCTTGGTGTTGACGCCGAACAGCTCGTCGTACATCTCCTCCGTCGTCGAGTCGAACGGCGCGGACGCGGTGACGCCGGCGTTGACGAACAGCGCGTCCACCGCGCCGAACCGCTCCTGCACCGTGCCGGCCAGCGCCTTGATGTCCTTCAGGGACGCGGCGTCGCTACGGACGGCGATCGCCTTGTCCCCCAGCCGTTCCAACGCGGTGTCCAGCGAGGAGCGGGTACGGCCCGTGATCAGTACGTGCGCCCCGCCGTCCGCGAACAACCGGGCCGTGGACAGGCCGATACCGCTGCTTCCGCCCGTGATCACGATCTTCTTGCCGTCGTAAGTGGTCATGCCCGCAAGCCAAATACCCACCCGCGCACCGTGTCCAAGACCTGTTCCGTATGCCGTCATGCCCCGGGCGTATGACAGCGCGCGGCGTACCCTGAGCCGATGGACGTCGATCTGCGGCTCGTGCGCTATTTCACGGTCGTGGCGGAGTACGGCAACTTCGGCCGGGCCGCCACCAAGCTGCACCTGGCGCAGCCGTCGCTGAGCCGCCAGATCCAGCGACTGGAAGCCCAGCTCGGTGTCCGGCTCTTCGACCGCTCGCCGCACGGCAGCAGCCTCACCGACGCCGGTCGGGCCTTTCTTCCCGGTGCACGGACACTGCTCCACGAGGCCGAGCGAGCCGCCTACACGGCCAGAGCCGCCGTCCAGCCCCGTACCATCACTGTCGGCTGCGCCGAAGGACTGGTCATCACCTCCTGCGTGCAGGAGCTGCGCCGCCGGCACCCCGACAGCCAAGTCCGCACCCGGCACCTCGACTGGCGGGACACACACGCCCTCGCCGAGGGCCGGGTCGACGCCCTCGTCGCCTACAAACCCCTGCCCTGGCCCACGGACGGCCTCCGGGTGACCAAGCTCCACGAGGAGCCGCGGGTGCTCGTCACGTCGGCGAGCCATCATCTGGCGAGGGGGAAACCCGTCAGCCTGCGGGCTCTGTCGGACCAGGAACTGGTGAGCTGCGTCAGCACTCCGGTCGTCTGGAGTACGCCCAAGCCGGTCGGCGACCGGCCGGCACCGCCCCCGCCCGCGATCGACGACAGCTACGAGGACAAGCTGGAACTCATCGCCACCGGCCACTGTGTCGCGATCTTCCCTGTCGGCGATCGACGCCCCGCCATGCGTGAGGACATCGCCCTGGTGCCTGTCGTCGACGTCGATCCCTGCGAAGTCGTGCTCGTCACGCGCGCCGACGACCCCGACCCGCTGCTCGGATCACTCGAGGACGTCGCACGTACGGTGTTCGGCACGGTGCGGTCGGAGCACTAGTGGCGGCGGACTCCGGCCTCCTCGCCGTACTCACCGAGGACGACCACGTCGAAGGCGGCGCCCGCGAACACCCTGACGGCGCGCAGGGTGTCACCGAGCCGGTGCCGGTGGCTGCCGGCCACGGGCGTGGCACCGGACGCGCGGCCCGGTGCGGGGGCGGGGGAGATGGTTGCTGCGCTCATGTCTCCATGGTGCGACCGCCCTCCCCCGACCGGCATCGGTCTGCGGACCCAACCTCCGTAGTCCTCCGCTACGACCCGGGAGGGAGCGCATCCCCCGGAGCGGATGACGCGATCCCCTAAGGGTCGAGCGCGGGGCGGAGAAAAAGGGTTGGCCCGCGCCGCACCCGCTCCCCTAGAATCTCCGCTCTTGCCCGCCTCCCCACGGAGTGCCGCCGTCCGGACGGAAACCGGTCGGCCCACCGCGCGCGTCCCGCGCCCACCGCACCGCAGGTCATCCGGAGGCACTCCCTTGTCCACGCCCGTCCACGACGACCCTCTCTCCAGGGAACGCGCCCACCTCGCCGCCTCCCGTTCCGCGCTGCGCGCCATGCGTGAGGACGTCGAGTCCCTGGACATCACCGACGTGACCGCGAACTGGGTCAACGCCGCCGTCCTGGAGAGCCAGATCGAGCAGCGCATCAAGGCGCTCGCCGATCTCAGCGAGACCCCGCTGTTCTTCGGCCGGCTCGACTACCTGCACGCTCCGGGGGCGGAGCAGGCCGAGGGCGGGGAGGGCGAGCGCTTCTACGTCGGACGCCGGCACGTGCACGACGCGGACGGCGACCCGATGGTGATCGACTGGCGGGCACCGGTCTCCCAGCCGTTCTACCGGGCGTCCAAGAAGGACCCGCAGGACGTCTCGCTGCGCCGCCGCTTCGGCTACACCGGCGGGGACCTGACCGCGTACGAGGACGAGCACCTGCTCGACCCGGCCGAGGCGGCGACCACCAGCAAGCTCCTCCAGCAGGAGATCGAGCGGCCCCGCGTCGGGCCGATGCGGGACATCGTGGCGACGATCCAGCCCGAGCAGGACGAGATCGTGCGCGCCGGGCTGGCCGGCTCGGTGTGCGTGCAGGGCGGCCCCGGCACCGGCAAGACCGCCGTCGGCCTGCACCGGGTGGCCTACCTCCTGTACGCGCACCGGGAGCGCCTGGCCCGCACGGGCACGCTGGTCATCGGCCCGAACCGGTCCTTCCTGCACTACATCGAGCAGGTGCTGCCGGCGCTCGGCGAGCTGACGGTCCGCCAGGCCACCGTCGACGATCTGGTCGCCCACGTCGAGGTGCGCGGCACGGACGAGGCGGCGACCGCGGTGATCAAGGGTGACGCGCGGATGGCGGAGGTGCTGCGCCGGGCCCTCTACTCCCACGTCACGCCACCCGCCGAGGGCGTCGTCGTGGTGCGCGGCTCGCGCCGCTGGCGGGTGCCGGTGTACGAGCTGGAGGAGATCGTCCGCGAGCTGCTCGCCCGTGACATCCGCTACGGCGCCGCCCGCGAGGCGCTGCCGCAGCGGATCGCGCACGCCGTGCTGGTGCAGATGGAGCGGGCGGGCGAGGCGCCGGACGACCGGGTGCAGAACGCGGTGGCGCGCAACGCGGCCGTGAAGGCGCTGGTGAAGTCGGTCTGGCCGCAGGTCGACCCGGCCAGGCTGGTGCTGCGGCTGCTCACCGACGCGGACTTCCTCGCGGCGCACGCCGCGGGTGTCCTCACCGAGGACGAGCAGAAGGCGCTGCTGTGGGTGAAGCCGGCCCGCTCGGTGAAGTCCGCCAAGTGGTCACCGGCCGACGCCGTACTGATCGACGAGGCGACCGACCTGATCGAGCGCACCCACTCCCTCGGGCACGTGGTCCTCGACGAGGCGCAGGACCTGTCCCCGATGCAGTACCGCGCGGTGGGCCGGCGCTGCACCACCGGCTCGGCGACGGTCCTCGGCGACCTGGCGCAGGGCACCACGCCGTGGGCGACCCGGAGCTGGGCGGAGGCGCTGGGGCACCTGGGGAAGGGCGAGGCGGTGGTCGAGGAGCTGACGGCCGGTTTCCGCGTGCCGACGGACGTCATCGCGTACGCCTCCCGGCTGCTGCCGCACATCGCGCCGGGCCTGACGCCGGTCGCGTCGATCCGCGAGAACCCGGGTTTCTTCGACATCCGTACGGCCCCGGACGGGGCGGCGGACGTGGTGGCGGCCTGCCGTGAGCTGCTGGAGCGGGAGGGCTCGGTCGGTCTGATCGCCGCCGACGCGCGGGTGCCGGAGCTGGCGGCGGCCCTGGCGGCGGCCGGGATCGGCCACGTCGGCCCCGGCGAGGAGACCACCCACGCCACCCGCCTGACCCTGGTCCCGGCCTCGCTGGCCAAGGGCCTGGAGTACGACTACGTGGTCCTGGACGAGCCGCAGGCGGTGGTCGACGGCGAACCGGACGAACGGACGGGACTGCGCAGGCTGTACGTGGCGCTGACCCGAGCGGTCTCGGGCCTCGTCGTGACCCACGCGACGGAGCTGCCGCCGCAGCTGGCGTAGCGCCGCTGCGGGCAGTCGTGCCTCCCCCAGGGCCCGAACGGCCTGGGAGGTACCCCCAGGCGGCACGGGTGGGCGCAGCGGCACCCCGCCACGCCGGGCTGCGCTCCCCACCCCCCGCGAGCACCAGCGCAGGCGTACGGGACAAGCCGAACGCTCAGTGTCCGAGCACCCTCCGCCACTCAGCCACCGCCTCCGCCGACACCGGCCCCTCCCACCCGGAGGGCCGTGCCGCCCCGCCGATGTGGAAGCCGTCGATCCCCGCGTCCAGCAGCCCCGGCACGTGGTCGAGCCGCAGTCCGCCGCCGACCAGCAGCTGCTGCTCGTACCCCGGCTCGCCGCGCCGCCGCGCCTCGGTGAGCAGCGTGTTCAGGCCGTCGTCCACGCCGCCGGCCGCCCCGGCCGTCAGGTACGTGTCCAGGCCCGGGAAGTCCGCGAGCTGCTTGCGCAGCGCGTCCCGGTTCGCGGCGCGGTCGATGGCCCGGTGGAAGGTCCACCGGCACCCGTCCAGCACCTCGGCGATCCGCTCCACCGCGCCGAGGTCCACGTCGCCCTCCGCGTCGAGGAACCCCAGTACGAACTGCGTGGCCCCGGCCTCCCGCATCTCACCGGCGACGCGTGTCAGACGCTCGACGTCACCGGCGGCGAACCCGTCCGCGAGCCGGAGCATCACCCGTACGTCGATGTCGACGGCGGCGCGGATCGCGGCGACGGTCGCGGCCGACGGGGTGAGTCCGTCGGCCGCCATGTCGGTGACCAGTTCGAGGCGATCCGCGCCTCCGGCCTGGGCGGCGACCGCGTCCTCGGCGTCGAGGGCGATCACCTCCAGGACTGCACGCTTGCTCATGGGACCCCATTCGTCGGCCTGCTACAGGTCTAGTCCAATCCAAGACTACGCGCCCGACGGCAGGCCCGGGTCCCCGCGTCGCCGCTCAGTCGCCGAAGATGTTCAGTTCCGCCGCCTCCACCCCGGCCAGCTCGTATCCCGCCGCGCCGTCCAGCGGGCGGCCCGCGTAGAGTCGTACGAGGGTGGCGGCGTCGCCGATGTACCGGCCCGGCGGCCGCTCACCGCTCACCTCGCCCAGCTTCAGCGGCTCGTCGAGGTCGTCCAGGTCGGCGTGGAGCGGCACGTGACCGCGCGCCCGGGTGATGGAGGCGAGCAGCGCGAGCGCCTCCGGCAGCCCGCGCCCCGCGTACGCCCCCGGCTCGCCGAAGGTCACCCGTACGTCACCGGCGTGCACCCACTCGCCCAGCGCGACGGCGTCCAGCACGCCGTCCGCCCGGGCGATCACCGGCCCGGCCTCGGTCATGCCGCGTTCCAGCTCGTCGACGACGCGGCCGTTGCTCCAGTCGGCGCGTTCGGCGATGTCGCGGTCGTTGCACTCGGGTGAGAAGACGCCCTTCTCGAAGCTTTTCTCCACCACTCGGATCAGCGCGCTGGAGCAGTGCGCCAGCATGTCGCGCACGGTCCAGCCCGGACACGCGGCCACCGGCAGCGCGAAGTCCGCGTCCGGGCGGGAGCGCAGCAGCGGCACCAGTGCGTCGCGTTCGAGGGTCAGCAGCCGGCCGGGCAGCTCGGGGTCGCGTACGTCGTGCAGGTCTGCGGGAGTCGTCATGGACTCCACGTTAGGGGCCCAGCAGGTCCTTCAGTTCGGCGTCGAAGAGAAGGGCGGGGTCGAAGCCCATGCCGGTGAACTGCCCGGCGAGTTCCAGGGACAGGACGCCGTGCAGCCGGGACCAGAAGGTCAGGGCGCGGTGCAGGGCGGCCGGGTCGGCCGTACGGTCCCCCGCCCACCGCCGGTGGGTGTCGAGGTGGGCGTCGAACACGTCGGCGGCGCCCTCCGACGGCGGCAGCGCGGCACAGGCGTCGACGATGACCGCCATGGTCTCGGCGGCGATCTCGGTGATGTCGTCGGGGGCGCGGTAGCCGGGGACGGGGGTGCCGAAGATGAGGAGGTAGCGCTGCGGGTCGTCCAGGGCCCAGGAGCGCAGGGCGTGCGCGAGACCGGCCAGGTCGGCGCCGGCCTCGGCGGCCGCCCGGAAGGTGTCGGCCTGGCTGCGGTAGGCGTCCCTGATCAGTTCCGTGATCAGCTCGTCGCGGCCGTCGAAGTACCGGTAGAGCGCGGGCCCGCTCATGCCCATCCGCTTGGCGATCGCGTTGAGGGACAGCGCGGAGGCTCCCGCCGTGGCGATCTGCTCCCAGGCGTGTTCCTTGATCTCCGCGCGCACCTGGGTGCGGTACCGCTCGCGCGGGGTGCTGGTGCGCGCCTTGGGCATGGTCCGGTCGCCGCCTCTCGACTTCCGCCCGGCCCGCCCGGCCGGGAACGCAGACACTTCGGTTAGAAGCTATCACGAACATTATCTGGAAGAATGCGCCCATGGCCGACCTCGACGCCCTGCGCTCCCGCTTCGCCCGCGCCCTGGCGGGAGCCACCGCCCACGGCACGGCGCCCGGCGCCGCCCCCGTCCCCGACCCCGCGCCGTACGCCGACGACCTGCTCGCCCGCTGGCAGGAGCCCCAGCGGCGGTACCACACCCTGGCGCACCTCACCGCGGTCCTGGACCACATCGACGTACTGGCGGAGCACGCAGACGACGTGGACGTCGTCCGGCTCGCCGCGTGGTTCCACGACGCCGTCTACCGGCCCGACCGGTCCGAGAACGAGGAGCGCTCGGCCCGGCTCGCCGAGCGCGCCCTGCCCGAGGCCGGGGTGCCGGCGGCGAAGACCGCCGAGGTGGCCCGGCTGGTGCGGCTCACCGTCAGCCACGCGCCGGACGGCGACGACCGCGACGGGCAGGTGCTGTGCGACGCGGACCTCGCGGTCCTCGCCTCGCCGCCGTCGGCGTACGCGGCGTACACGGCGGCCGTCCGCGAGGAGTACCACTTCGTGCCGAACGCGGCCTTCCGCGAGGGCCGCGCCGCGATCCTGCGCCAGCTCCTCGCCCTGCCCAGCCTGTTCCACACCCCGCACGGACGGCGGGAGTGGGAGGCGACCGCCCGCCACAACCTCACCGGCGAGCTGGAAATGCTGTCGCTCCCCGACACCCCGGACGTCTAGCCTGCCCGGCATGCGGACACTGGGCGGGGAACAGGTCGAAGAGGCCGTGGCGGGCGCCGTCGCGCTGCTGCGGACGGCGACGGACCGGGACTGGGAGGCGGCGCGGGCCGGACGGCTGGAGTGGAGCTGCCGGACCACGGCGGAGCACATCGCGGGCGACCTCATCACCTACGCCGGCCAGCTGGCCGGACGCGCCACCGAGGGGTACGTGCCCTTCGAGATCACCCTCGACGAGGGCACCGGCAACAAGGGCCTCCTCCAGGTCGTCGAGACGACCGGCGCACTGCTCGCCGCCACCCTGCGCACCACCCCGCGGGAGGTCCGGGCCTTCCACCCGTACCCCTTCCGCAGCGCGGACCGCGAGGGCTTCGCCGCGATGGGGATCACCGAGGTGTTCCTGCACACGCACGACATCGCCGAAGGTCTCGGGCTGGCCTACGAGCCGCCCGCCGAGCGGTGCGCGGACCTCCTGGCCCGGCTCTTCCCGCACGTCCGGCCCGACACCGACCCCTGGCGCACCCTGCTGTGGGCCACCGGCCGCGGCGACCTGCCCGGACGGGCCCCGGTCACCGAGTGGCGCTGGCGCAACAACCTGGTGATCCCGGCCGAACGGCTCACCCTCCAGGGCCTCACGCCCGCTGCCGCCGCCGACCTCACCGCGGGCGGCGACGGCGGCTTCACATGGGTCGACGGCGGCCCCTTCCAGGGCACCCGGGACGCCGCCGGAATGCTGCTGAAGTCCTACGAGACGGGGGTCCACCGCCCGGTGTGGGGGATCTTCGTCCTCGTCCGGCGCGAGGACGGGCGCGCGGTCGGCGGCATCGGCTTCCACGGGGTGCCGGACGAGAAGGGCCGGGTGGAGATCGGCTACGACCTCGCCGAGGCGGCCCGGGGCAACGGCTACGCGACCGAGGCCCTGCGCGCCCTGTCCGCGTGGGCGCTGGGGCGGGAGGCGGTGACGTCCGTGCTCGCGACGACCGAGCCGGGGAACACCGCGTCGCAGGCCGTCATCGCCCGCGCCGGGTTCACCCGGATCGCCGGGGAGTCCGCCGAGGGCGGCGAGAGTGCCGGGCAGTTCGCCTACGAGCTGCGCCGCTGAGCACCCGGGGCGGCCCAGCCGGTGGACCCCTTGCGGCGGCGCAGTCCCGCCCCGTGCAGCAGCCGCACCACCTCGCGGCTGCTGACCTCCCGCGCGCCGGCGGACACCGCGTCGGCGTACCGGTGGGCGGGCAGGTCGTAGTGGTCGCGTTCGAAGGCCCGGCGCGGCACGCCCAGGGCCTCGGCGAAGGCGTGCAGTTCGGCGTAGGAGACGTCGCTGACCAGGTGGGACCAGAGGCGGCCGTGGCCCGGCCAGGTCGGCGGGTCGATGTAGAGGGTCACCGGAGGGTCCTCACGAGGGGGCACCGCCGGTGGCCGTGCCCAGCGAGCCGACGGCCGCGACCTTCACGCCCGCCTTGCCGCACACCCAGTGCGGGTCGGGACCCAGCTCGGGCTCGACGTCCAGCGCGTGCGGGTCGCCGGAGCCGCACACCGGGCACAGCGGCCAGCGGCCGTAGCGCTCCAGCAGGGCGTCCTGCACGTCCTGGGCGACCAGCCCGGCCACGAACTCCGCGCCCTCCGGCCACTGCTCGACCCACCAGCGCCGCTGTACGACGGACTCCTCGACCAGCGACACGACGTCCGGTTCGGCGACCTCGCCCGCCACCAGGTCGGCGAGCACGAGGGCGCGGGCGGCGTGCAGCGCCTGCTCCAGGGGGCTGATGGGGTTCATGCACCCATTGTGCGCACTCTTGACCCGCGGACCGAAACGAAAATATCTTTCATGAGTGACCGATGAAGTGAAGGAAACTTTCGCGACCGCTTCCGGGGGCCGCCGGGCCGCCGGCGGCGGAAACGCACCACCCGCACCGCCCGCGCCCGCCGCCCTCGCTGCCAAGGTCCGCACCCTGGCGCCGTCGATGACCCGGTCCATGCAGCGGGTCGCCGAGGCCGTCGCGGGCGACCCGGCCGGCTGCGCGGCCCTCACGGTCACCGGCCTGGCCGAGCTGACCGGCACCAGCGAGGCGACCGTCGTCCGCACCGCCCGGCTGCTCGGCTACCCCGGCTACCGCGACCTGCGCCTCGCGCTCGCCGGGCTGGCCGCCCAGCAGCAGTCCGGCCGTGCCCCCGCCATCACGACGGACATCGCGGTCGACGACCCGATCGCCGACGTGGTCGCCAAGCTGGCCTACGACGAGCAGCAGACTCTCGCGGACACCGCCGCCGGACTGGACACCGTCCAGCTCGGCGCGGCCGTCGCCGCACTGGCCGCCGCCCGCCGCACCGACGTGTACGGCATCGGCGCCTCCAACCTGGTCGCCCAGGATCTCACCCAGAAGATGCTGCGCATAGGTCTCATAGCCCACGCCCCGGGCGACCCGCACCTCGCCGTCACCAACGCGGTGCAGCTGCGCGCGGGGGACGTGGCCCTGGCGATCACGCACTCCGGCTCGACGGGGGACGTCATCGAACCGCTCCGGGTCGCCTTCGAACGGGGCGCGACGACCATCGCCATCACCGGCCGCCCCGACAGCTCCGTCACCCAGTACGCCGACCACGTGCTGACCACGTCCACCGCGCGGGAGAGCGAGCTGCGGCCGGCGGCGATGTCGTCGCGGACCAGCCAGCTGCTGGTCGTGGACTGCCTGTTCGTGGGGGTGGCGCAGCGGATCTACGAGTCGGCGGCACCGGCTCTGGCGGCGTCCTACGAGGCGTTGGCGCATCGGCACGGGGCGCTCCGCGCGGACCGTGGCAGGTGATCGCCGTGGGTGACTGCGGGCCCGTCGCGGCTGGTCGCGCCCACGCGGCGGAGCCGCACATCGATACAGCCCCGCGCCCCTGAGGGCGTTGCACCACCCAGCATCGAGCATTGACCGGAAAGAGCGCATCCTCATGACCTCCACCCCCCATCACCCCGATCTGCGTTCCCAGTTGGAGACGTTGACCACCGAGGAGTTCCGGCCGGAGCTGGCCGAGATCGATCAGTTGCCGACGCTCGACATCGCGCGGCTGATGAACGGTGAGGACGCCACGGTGCCCGCCGCCGTCGCCGAGCGGCTGCCCGAGATCGCCGCCGCCATCGACGCCGTGGCCGCCCGGATGGCGCGCGGCGGGCGGCTGGTCTACGCGGGCGCCGGTACGGCCGGCCGGCTGGGCGTGCTGGACGCCTCGGAGTGCCCGCCGACCTTCAACACCACCCCCGGGCAGGTCACCGGCCTGATCGCGGGCGGCCCGGACGCCATGGTCACCTCCGTGGAGGGCGCCGAGGACTCCCCCGAGCTGGCCCGCGCCGACCTGGACGCCCTCGCGCTGACCGCCGACGACACCGTGGTCGGCGTCTCCGCCTCCGGGCGCACCCCCTATGCCGTCGGCGCTGTCGAGTACGCCCGCTCGCGCGGCGCCCTGACCGTCGGGCTCGCCTGCAACCGGGACAGCGCCCTGGCCGCCGCCGCCGAGCACGGCATCGAGGTGGTCACCGGGCCCGAGCTGCTCACCGGCTCGACGCGGCTCAAGGCGGGCACGGCGCAGAAGCTGGTCCTGAACATGCTGTCGACGATCACGATGATCCGGCTGGGCAAGACGTACGGGAACCTGATGGTGGACGTCCGCGCCTCCAACGAGAAGCTGCGGGCCCGCTCGCGCCGTATCGTCGCGCTCGCCACCGGCGCCGCCGACGACGACATCGAGCGTGCCCTGACCGCGACCGACGGAGAGGTCAAGCACGCGATCCTGGTGCTGCTGGCCGACGTGGACGGCCCGACGGCCGCCCGGCTGCTGGCGGAGTCCGGCGGTCACCTGCGGGCGGCGCTGGCGGCGGCGCTCGGCTGACCGCCGCGGCACCTCCGGCCGGTCCCGGGCGGCCGGGACCGTCGGCGCCGTGTGCGATTCTGAAGGACATGAACCACGCCCAGCTGACCGCGCTGGGCCGCGCCCTGCGCCTCCTCGGTGAGCACGGCGAGGCCCTGACCGCCGACACCCCGGAGGCCAAGCTGCACGAGGTCCGCGCGGACCTGAAGCGTGCGCTGGACCAGCTGGAGGAGAGCGTCACCACGGCGGCCCCCAGCACCCGCTGCCCCGAGCATCCGAACGGGCCGGTCGACAAGGCCGCCCCCGACCTGTGCCTGCTGTGCGAGACCCGCCGCCGCACGGCCCGCCGCGCGGAGTACAACGGCGGACCGCTGCCGGCCCGGCCCGCCGAGCCGGTCCAGTCCCGCTACGGCGTACGGGGGGACCGGCCGCAGCCCCAGCAGCGCTGGCTGCCCGAGCAGTGGACCGGCCAGGCGTGGCAGCTGTGCGGCACCCCGCGCCGCGACCGCCGCGAGGCCGAGCTGTACATCGCTGCCCAACTGCGCGGCCCGCGGGCCGCGATGGCGTACCGCCTCGTCCACGAGTTCACGGACTACGAGGTGCTGCGGGTGTGGGGCACGCCGGTCCGGGTGGACATCGAGCCGATGGGCGGCCTCTGACATGGTGCGACGCAACGACCAGCGCCGGGCGGCCCTCGTCGACGCCGCGATCGAGGTGCTGGCCGCGCAGGGCGCCCGGGGCCTGACCTTCCGGGCGGTGGACACGGAGGCCGCCGTACCGGCCGGGACCGCGTCCAACTACTTCGCCAACCGCGACGATCTGCTCACCCAGGCGGGCGCCCGTGTCTACGAGCGGCTGCACCCCGGCGAGGCCGCCCTCGCGCGCCAGCACACGGCCCCTCGCGACCGTGACACCTACGTGCGGCTGATGCGCGAACTGGTCGACCGGGTCGCCGGGTTCCGCACCGGCTACCTCGCCCTGCTCGAACTGCGCCTGGAGGCCACCCGGCGCCCCGAGCTGCGCGCGGTGCTGACCGAACGCGTCCGCGAGGACGTCGCCGCCAACGTCGCCCACCACGAGGCATCGGGCCTCCCCGGCGACGCCACGGCCGTCAAGCTGCTCATGCTCGCCCTGAACTGGCTGATCGTCGAACAGCTCACCCTGCCGGACGTGTTCACCCCGGCCGAGCGTAACGAACTGGTGGCTGCGGCGGTCGAACGTATCGTGGCGCCGCAGGGCGCGCTTGACTATCCGTGACCAAATAGCCCGTAGCACCCTATCCGCCCAGCAAACGACCCATACTCGGCAGCGTCGTGGACATCGGACGTACTCGATGAAATCCACCGGCGAGGCCGTCTGCAGGCATGCGGCAGTTCCTCGCTCACCAAAGGTCAGCCCAGAGGAACGGAGACCGCCCGCCCATGCCTTCACAACGGTCCCAGACGCCACTCGACGCGGACGTTGCCGTCGCCGTCTTCGTCGAGTACCGGCCACGTCTCCTCGGCATCGCCCACCGCGTGCTCGGCAGCGCCGTCGAGGCGGAGGACGTGCTCCAGGAAGTGTGGCTGCGCTGGCAGAAGACCGACCACTCGACGGTGGTCAGCCCGGCGGCGTTCCTCGCCACGGTCACGACCCGGCTGGCCCTCAACGTCGTACAGTCCGCCCGTGTGCGCCGGGAGACCGCGATGGGACCGTGGCTGGCCGAACCCGTCGACATCGGACCGGATCCGGAGTCGCGCGTCCAGCAGCACGAGGACCTGGCACTGGCCCTGCTGCTGTTGCTGAAGCGGCTGACCCCGGCCGAACGCGCCGCGTTCCTCCTGCGGGAGGCGTTCGACTACGGCTATCCCGAGATAGCCGGGATGCTGCGGATCAGCCAGGGCAACGCGAGGAAGGTCGTGAGCCGCGCCCGCGGACATCTGGCACAGGAGCGGCGGGTTCGCGGCAGCACGGTGGGCCACAGACGCCTGCTGGCTGCGTTCGTCGCCGCGGCCGGGGCGGGGGACGTGGCTTCCCTGGAGGCGCTGCTCACCGCCGACACCGGTGCCCTGCCCACCGCCGACGGAGCGCTCCACGGGGACGCGGCCGTGACGGGCAAGGCACTCGTGGGCACGTGATGGGGCGCGACCACGCTGTGAAGTGACTCCCCCGGGGCCCTGCTCGTCCCGTTAGTATGCGCTTCCATCAGCCGTGTCGCGGAGAAGGCGCGGAGTGGCGACGGGGGGCCGCGTGGCCGGTGAGCAGGTGACGTTCGGCACCTTGCTGCGGGAGTTGCGGCTGGCCGCGTCCTTGACGATCGAGGGACTGGCCGAGACGTCCGGTGTGAGTGTGCGGGGCATCGGGGACCTGGAGCGGGGGCGGCGGGCGGCTCCACAGCGGCGGACCGTGGCAGCCCTGGCCGACGGTCTGGGGCTGGGCGACGCGGAGCGCGAGCGACTGCTGGCCGCGGCGCGCACCGGGCGGGCCCCGCGCTACGCGCCGACGGGGGTGCGTTCCTTCCCCCGGGGCATCGACGACTTCATCGGCCGCGAGCACGAGATCAAGCAGCTCACCGACCTGGCGCAACGCGGCGCCGTCGACGGCGAAGGCGGCGAGGACGGTTCGCGGGGTCACGCGGGGCCGGACGTCGTCGTGATCTCGGGGCCGCCCGGTGCCGGGAAGACGACGCTCGCGCTGCAGGCGGCGCAGGAGGTGGCCGACGCGTTTCCCCACGGCCAGCTGGTGGTGGATCTGCGTGGCACGGCCGACGAGCCGGCCGGCCCGGCGGAACTGGTGCTCGGCGTGCTCAAGGCGTTGCAGGTGGCGGACCGGGACCTGGCCCAGGTCGGTCCCGAGGGTCACCCGGAGCTGTACCGGCGGGTGCTCGCCGACCAGCGCTGCCTGCTGGTCCTCGACAATGCCCGGGACGAGGCCCAGGTCCGCCCGTTGCTGCCCAGTGCGGGCACGGGCATGGTGATGGTGACCAGCCGGCGCATGCTGACCGGGCTGGACAGCGTGCGGCGCCTGCCCCTCGGGGAACTCGGCCCCCAGGAGGCCACGACCCTGCTGGCCGGTCTGGTGGGCGCCGACCGTGCGGCGGCCGACCCGGCGGCGCTCGCCGAGGTCGCCGAGCTGTGCGGTCATCTGCCGCTGGCCCTGCGGGTGGCGGGCAACTGGCTGGCCACCCGCACCGGCTGGAGCGTGCGGCGGCTGGCCGACCGCCTCGCCCGCGAGGACCGGCGGCTGAGCGTGCTGTCCGCCGGTGACGTGCACGTCTCTGCGGCCTTCGAGCTGTCCTACCAGCAGCTCACCCCCACGGCCGCGCGTCTCTTCCGGCGGCTGGCCCTGGTGCCGGGCGCCGACACCTCACCGGCCGCGGCGGCCCAGCTGGTCGGGCAGGATCTCTTCGACACCGAGGACACCCTGGAGGAGCTGGTCGAGACCGGGCTGCTGGGCAGCAACGGCACCCGGTACCGCCTGCACGACCTGCTGCGCCTGTACGCCCGTACCCGTCTGAGCGCCGAGGAGAGCGCGGCGGACGCGGACGCGGCTCGTGCGGCGCTGCACTCCTGGCTGCTGGAGACGGCGAGGGTGGCCGGACGCTGGTACGAACCCGACTACGGCGCCCTGCCCGCCGACTGGGCCGGGGACGTCGACCTGTCCAGCGCCGACCTGGCCCGCGCCTGGCTCCAGGCCGAGGGCGACAACTGGCTCGCCGCCTACCGCACGGCCGCCGCGAACGGCGACCACACCACCGTCGTCGAAGTCGCCGAGGCCCTGCACTGGTTCTCCGACCAGTGGATCTTCTGGGGCCACTGGACGGAGGTCTTCGACACCGCCGCCCGCAGCGCCCAGGCACTCGGCGACCCGCTCGTCGAGGCCACCCAGCTCAACTACCACGCCTGGGCACTGTCCCTGATCGACGGCCGGCACCAGGACAGTCTCGACCGGTCGGCACAGGCCCTGGCCGCCGCCGAACGCGCCCGGGACCTCAACCAGCAGGCATGGGCCCACACCTACCAGCACAGCGCATGTCGGCGTATCGGAGACTTCGAGCGGTCCATGGAGCACACGCTGAGGGCGGCCGAGCTGTTCGAGGCCTGCGGCGATCTCAACGGCGCCCTGCAGGCCCGGTTCGGGCTCGCCGCACTCCTCGTCGAGACCGGCCGCCCCGCCGAGGGCCTGACGCGCTTCGCGGAGGCGTTCGCGTTCATCGAGGAGTCCGGCGACCGTATCGCGCCCCACATCGCGCGCTTCTCCAGGATCCAGATGCACTCGGTCTCCAGCAGGGCCCACCGACATCTCGGCGACTGGGACTCGGCCGTCGGCCACCTCCGTACCGCTCTCGACCTGAGCCGGGACAACCCGGGGATGACCAGCCGGACATTCAACACCCTGGGCCACACCCTGTTGGAGGCGGGTCGCACCGGGCCCGCCCGTGACGCCTTCCTCTCCTGCGTGGCCGTCGGCCGCGAGGCCGACCCCTCGAAGGTCGCCGACGCGCGGGAACAACTCGCCCTCCTAGACGCGGCACCCGAGCCGCCCCCGGGGGACTCCTCACCGTAGCCCCGAGGGCGCCTGCGGTCCTTTCCCCTCGGCGCCCGCCCCGCTCTCCACGTGTCCCTGCGCGCACACGTTCCCACCGCCCCGCGCTGCTGCCGGTTTCTGCCTGCTTCCTGCCTGGAGTGCCGGGCGGCCCGCTGCTTGTCTGATGAAGGCAGGGCAAGGGCCCCGCAGAGCGGGACGTGGAGAAGGAGAGCCAGATGGGCCAGGTGCTGACGACCGCTTCGGTTCCCGACCGGGACAAGCTCGCCTTCTGGCACGACGCGCTGGGCCGGGCGCTGGTGCCGATGACCGTCGTCCCGCTGGGGGACGGTCCGTTCGCCGGCCGCATCGCCGCCGGCCGGGTGGGTCACCTCCGGGTGTGCGACATCAACGCCGACGCCCAGCGCGTCACCCGGACCACCGAACCCTCCTCCCGCACCCCGGAGGGGTTCATCGGCTTCTCGGTCCCGAAGTCGGGCACCACCACGCTCGTCCAGGACGGACGGACGGTCACCGCCGCACCGGGCGACCTGCTGGTGTACGACACGACGCGTCCGTACTCCTTGGAGTGCCCGGCGCCGTTCTCCGCGCGGGTGGTGCACATCCCCCGGACGCTGCTGAGGCTGTCGGAGCGGGAGATCGGGCTGGTCACGGGAACCGTGGTCGACGCCACGGAGGGCCTCGGCGTGGCCGTGGTGTCCCTGCTGACGACGCTGGTCACGCCGGAGCAGCCCTACTCCCGGGAGATCGCGGGCCGGCTGGCCGCCGGCGTCGCCCACCTGTTCGCGACGCTGGTCGCCGAACGGGCCCAGCAGGCCGAGGCGGAACCGGCGCCCCGGCGCGACCGGATGCTGCTGCGCATCCGCGACCACATCGAACGCCACCTGGACGACCCGTCACTGTCGCCGGAGACCGTGGCGAAGGCCCAGCACATCTCGGTCCGCTATCTGCACCGGCTCTTCGAGGGCGAGGACACCACCGTCGCCAGGCACATCCAGCGCCGCCGACTGGAGCAGTGCGCGCGTGAGCTGTCCCGAGGCGACAAGACGGTCCCGACCGTGGCCGCGGTGGCCCAACGGTGGGGCTTCATCAGCCCCGCCCACTTCAGCCGGGCGTTCCGCGGCGTCTACGGCGTCCCCCCGCGCGACTGGCGCGACGCCCGCCTCGTCGTCCGATGAGCGGTTCCATCCGTCCCATGAGCAGGCAGTCCCAAGCATCAGTCGGTCGAGGAGGAAGACCCCATGAGAGACAAGAGTGAGCACGCCACAACGGTCGCGTCCCCGGTGACGGTGGCCGTCGGCCTCCCCGGTGATCCCCCCGTGCTGCTGTGCGCGCAGTTGGTCTACGACGTGGCCGACCCCTATGCCGTACGACTCTCCCTGGGCGCGGGCGAGACTCGGGAGCCGGTCGACTGGTTCTTCGCCCGTTCCCTGCTGGAGGAGGGCCTGCGCCGACCGGCCGGTGTCGGGAACGTGCTGGTGAGTCCGCCGCACCGGTGCCATCGGGACACCGTCTCCATCGTCCTCAGGTCGGCCGTGGGCTCCGCGCGGATCGAGGTCCCCGCCCTGGACACCGCCGAGTTCCTGCGGCGCTCGCACGAGCTGGTGCCGATGGGGGAGGAAGGCCGGCACGTCGACATCGACCACTCGCTCGCCGCTCTCATGAACAGCTGCGAGTGACATGCGCGGGCGCCTTGTGCACGCCGGATCAAGCACGGTGCGCCGACAGGCAATTCGCCCCTGCCGACGCCCACTAGCGTGCCAGGGGCGAGGCGGGCCGAGCCGGGTCCGCCGTGGAGCCGAAACGCCGGAGACCCCGGCATGGCCCAGGTCACCCAGGAGTACGTGATGTCCCACCCTGCCGAGCCGGTACGGCCCGTGCTGGAGCCGTCGGCGGCAGCGTTCGCCGAGGCGACGGCCCGCCGGCCGTTTCTCCACGAGTTGCCGCCCGCCGAGGCACGCGGGGTCGTCGACGAGGCGCAGTCGGGCCCGGTGGCACTGCCCGCCGTGACCGAGGAGTGGATCACCGTCCCGAACGGGCCCACCGGCGGCGTCCGCACCCGGATCGTCAGACCCGCCGGGGCTGCCGGGCTCCTGCCGGTGATCCTCTACCTGCACGGCTCCGGCTGGGCGTACGGCAACGCCCGCACCCACGACCGGCTGGTCCGCGAACTCGCGGTCGGCACCGGGGCCGCGGTGGTCTTCCCCGAGTACGACCTCTCACCCGAGGAGCGCTATCCGGTGGCTCTCGAACAGAGCTACACCGTCGCCCGGTGGATCACCGTGAAGGGACCGGCGAGGGACCTCGACAGCCGTCGGCTGGCCGTGGCCGGTGACTCGGCGGGCGGCAACATGGCCGCCGCCCTGACCCTGATGGCCAAGGAGTACGGCGATGTCCCCCTGGTGCAGCAGGTGTTGTTCTACCCCGTGACCGACGCGGCATTCGACACCCACTCGTACCACCAGTTCGCCGAGGGGTACTTCCTGCGCCGCGACGGCATGCAACGGTACTGGGACCAGTACACGACCAACCAGGCCGAACGCGCCCAGATCACCGCCTCCCCCTTACGGGCCACGACGGAGCAACTGACGGGGCTGCCACCGGCCCTGGTCGTCACCGGTGAGGCGGACGTGCTGCGCGACGAGGGCGAGGCCTACGCGAACAAGCTCCGCGAGGCGGGCGTCCCCGTCACCGCGGTCCGCTTCCAGGGCATCATCCACGACTTCCTGATGCTCGACGCCCTGCGCGAGACCCACGCCGCCCGGGCCGCGATCTCCCTGGCCGTCGCCATCCTGCGCACCGCCCTGCACCCGGCCTGACCTCGGGCCGGGAGATGCGGCCCGCCGGGTCAGATCTGGTTCTCGCCGCCGTCGACGTACCAGTTGGCGCCGAGGACGAAGCTGCTCTGGTCCGAAGCGAGGAAGGCCACTACCGCGGCGACCTCCTCCGGGCGCCCCATCCGCCCGATCGCGGTGTCCCCGGCGAGCTTCGTGTGGACGGCGGGCAGATCCGTCCCGTCGAAGAGGCTGGTGATCCCGGGAGTGTCGACCGGGCCCGGGGAGATCGCGTTGACCCGGACGCCGCGGCCCTTGAGTTCGTTGGCCCAGCCCCGCGCGAAGGTCCGGACGGCGGCCTTGGAGGCGGCGTACAGGCTGAACGCCTCGGCGCCGTTGTCCGCGGCGGTGGAGGCGTTGAGGATCACCGAGGCACCGTCGTTGAGCAGCGGCAGCGCCTTCTGCACGGTGAAGAGGGTGCCCCGCACGTTGACGCCGAAGATCTCCTCGAACCGCTCCTCGGTGATCTCCTCCAACGGCACGAGCGAGGCGGTCGCCGCGTTGGCGAAGACCACGTCGAGACCCCGGCCGCGGGCGCGGACCGCTTCGTAGAGCCGGTCCACGTCGGCCGGGTCCGAGACGTCACCGGCCACGGCCGTGACCCGCTCGGCGCCGATGATCTCCACGGCCTCGTCCAGCGCGGCCTTGCGCCGCCCGGTGATGAACACGTGCGCGCCCTCGTCCGCCAGCCGCACCGCACTGGCCAGACCGATCCCCGTGCCGCCGCCGGTGACGACGGCGGTCCTGCCTTCGAGCTGTCCCATGGTGAATGACCTCCGCTGAAATTCAGTACCGATCGGTACTGAAAGCGAACGTAGCACATCTGTACCGACCGATACGGAAGACGTAGACTGGAGGACATGGAGACGCGACAGAAGGCGGCGGTCGGCCGGCCGAGGGGCTTCGACACCGACGAGGCCCTCAAAAAGGCCATGCGGGTCTTCTGGGAGCAGGGCTACGAGGGCGCCAGCCTCACCGACCTGACCGGTGCCATGGGCATCACCCGCACCAGCATGTACGCGGCCTTCGGCAACAAGGAGGACCTGTTCCGCAAGGCGCTGGAGCGCTACGAGGAGGGTCCCGCCTCCTACGTGGCACGCGCCCTGAAGAAGCCCACCGCCCGCGAAGTGGCCACGGCGTTCCTGAACGGCGCCGTGGAGGTCAGCACCCGCCCGGACTGCCCGGCCGGCTGCCTGGGCGTCCAGGGCTCCCTCGCCTCCGGCGAGACCGGACGCCCCGCCCGTGACCTGCTCGCCGACTGGCGCGAAGGGGGCGTCGCCCAACTCCGCGACCGGTTCGGGCAGGCCGTCGACGACGGGGACCTCCCGCCCGGCACCGACCCGCTGCACATCGCCCGCTACCTGATGACGTTCGCCAACGGCATCGCCGTGCAGGCCACCGGGGGCGCCACCCGGGAAGACCTCCGGCGGGTGGCCGACACGGCCCTGAGCAACTGGCCACCCGCGTGATCCGTCAGGGGCCGACCGGGCCGGCTGCCGCCAGAGCCTCCGCCACCGCCTGCCTCAGCGAACGGCCGGTGATCCAGCGGTTCTCCCCGCCCGCCAGATGCGCCGCGGCACGGCCCACCCATTCCGGGTCGCCGAGAAGCTGGAGCTTCCCGTCATCGGCGAGCTGCCGCAGCAAGGCCTCCAGCCGGAGCGCGTCAACCGCCCGGTAGGGGCGCGTGTGCTGGTCGAAGCGCAGCTGGTGGTCCTCGTAGGGGTGGCGCAGCGTCATGTGCAACCAGCCGCCGTCACGCGTGGCGACCGTGCCCCTCAGCGTGTACAGGCCCCTGTTGTTCGTGTCCCAGGGGTGCTTGCCCCAGGTGATCCTTACGCCGTTCATGATCCTGCCCCAGGGGACCAATCGCCCCTCGGAGTCCGGCTCGTGCTGGTGGAGCCCTTCCGGGCGGAGCTCCACCCAGTGGGTGTCAGGCCGTGTGGCGTCCCCGACTCCCCAACGGCCGTCGGTCAGTTCCAGCGGCCCAAGAGACGCACGGTCCTCCCCCATGCGGTCATTGAACCACGCGGACGGCCACGCCCTCAGGGGCGGGCACTCTCCCGGTTCGCCCCGCGCAGCCGCGCCTTCAACACCTCCTCGGGCCGCGCCACGCCCACCGACGCCCGCGGGCAGTCCCACTCCCGGCCCCCCGCGACCGGCCGCAGCTGCACGCGGCCGCCCACGTGGCCCATCACCTCCCCCACCCGGCCGTCCCTCGCGTCCACGGCATGCGTGCCGACGGCCGGCCGCTCGCCCCGCACCACCGACGCCAGCCGCTCCGCGACCCGCACGTTGCACCGCCCCAGGTCGACCAGGGCGAACGGCTCGTCACTCGCGCCGGTCACCGGGTCGACGCACAGGGACGGCAGTACGACACCGGCGCCCACGAGGGCCTGCCGCAGGGACTCGACGACTTCTTCGGTCGACCGCACCCTTCCTCACCTCCACGCTGAGTTCGTGATTCGCGACACAGCGTGTCCGACCCGCCCCTAACCTGGCCATACAGGGCGCTCCAACAACCTCCGCTGTGCGACCGGGAGTTCCGTCACCATGCCAGGACCCAAAGACCTCGACCCGTCCTCCTCCCCCCGCGCCCTCCTGGGCGCCGAGCTGCGCCACGCCCGCGAGAAGTCCGGCCTGAGCCAGGAGGAGCTGGGCGCGCGGCTGTTCGTCAGCGGTTCGTTCATCGGGCAGTTGGAGTCCGGCACGCGCCGGATGCAGCCGGAGTACGCCCGCCTGCTGGACGACGTCCTGGGCACGGAGGATTTCTTCCGCCGGAACTGCGCGGCGTCGGCGAAGTCGAAGTATCCGGAGCACTTCGCGGAGGCGGCGGAGGCGGAGGGGGCGGCCACGGAGATCAAGGAGTACGCGTCGATGCTGATCCCCGGTCTCCTGCAGACGCCCGCCTACGCGCGGGCCGTCTGCCGCGCCTATCAGCCGACTACGGCTGACGAGGTGATCGACGGGTTAGTGACGGCGCGGATGGAGCGGGCCCGTATGCTCGCCGATCCAACAAGGTTCGTGTTGTGGGCCGTCATTGACGAGTCCGCATTGCGTCGATCCACGGGCGGCGCCGAGGTGATGGCGGAGGCTCTGCGCCATCTCGCCTCCCTGATACGGGAGAACCGGGTCATCGTGCAAGTACTGCCCTTCGATGCGGGAGCGCACCCGGCCATGCAGGGCTGCGTCAAACTGATGGACTTTGCGGACGCCCCTTCGCTGGTCTACCTCGAAGGCGTCGGGACCGGACGGGTCGACGACGATCCCGCCACCGTGGGGCGTTACCGCTTCTACTACGAACTCCTCATGGTCGCCGCGCTCTCGCCCGCCAAGTCCCTGTCCTTGATCGAGAAGCTGGCGCAGAATTACGCGCATGGAGACCACCCCTGAGTACGACTGGTACAAGTCCAGCTACAGCGGCGGAAGCGGCGACAACTGCCTGGAAGTCGCCTGCTGGCGCAAGTCCAGCTACAGCGGCGGAAGCGGTGGCAACTGCCTCGAAGTCGCCACCGGCGCCCCCACCGCCGTCCCGGTCCGGGACTCGAAGAACCCCGCAGGGCCCACCCTCCGCTTCCAGGCCGAGGCATGGTCGGTGTTCGTCGACGGAGTCAGGCGCGGCGGCGTTTCAGGCCGAGGTGGACGGTGACCACGGTCAGCCCGGCCACGCCGTACGCCAGCCACAGGCCGCCGGTCCAGTAGTCCCGCGTCGCCTCCGCGTCCTGCGCCTTCTGCTGCTGCGCGTACGTCCGCGTGCCCGCCGAGCGGCCGTCGGTGAAGTCGTACAGGTCGCACGTCTCCCCCGGTTTCATGGGGCCGGAGCGCTCCGCGTCGCCGTACTCCGTGATGATGCCGTCGCACTGCGGGGTGCCGTCGGCGGTCGCCGTCGCGGTGAGGAAGTACCCGCCGACGACGACCGGGACGGCGAACAGGCCCAGCAGGAGACCCCGGAAGCTCACGCCTCCGGCCCCACCAGGGGCAGCGGCGCAAACTCGTACCCCTCCCACAGGCGCCGGGAGGTCTCCTCCGGGTACGGTGCGACGGCCGGCTCCGCGTCGAAGACCCGTACGAGACGCTGCCCCGTGTCGTACGCGGGCCAGCCCGGGTCTCCGGTGTGGGCGAACGCCGTCCAGGCGGCGCGGAACCGGGACGACAGGGCCAGCGCCTCCTCGGACGGCTCCGCGCCGCCGAACTGGAGCAGCGCCAGGTCCGCCTGGAAGGTGCCGAAGAGGAGGGGGATGTCCAGGGCGTGGCAGGCGCCCAGCGCGCCGCCGTAGGCCGGTGCTGGCCAGGTGAGTTCGTAGACGTGGGCCCGGCCGCCGCCCGCGAGGTGGGCCTCTGCCAGGTGGAGGGACGGCATCGCGAACAGCCAGTCGGTCTGGACGTGTTCGTACAGGTCGTTGGCCGCCGCGTCCGGGAAGGCCGCGCGGTAGGCGGCCTCACCGCCCGGGGCGTACAGGCGCAGGGCGGCGCTCGCCCGGTCCTCACCGATCTCGCCGAGCTTGCCCGCCATCATCGTGAACAGCCGGTTCTCGTCACGGTTGTGACCGACTATCACCTCTACGTCCCGGGCCGCGCCGGACGCCAGCGCCTGCCACGGCGCGACCGGCAGGAACTCGCCGTCCACGACCGGCGCGTACGGGGTGAGCGTGGGCGCCGCCTGGCCCCAGCGGGCGACGTTGCCGGGCATCTTCGGGGCGAGGGCCTGGCCCGCCCCGACGAGCTGCGCCGGGGCGATGTCCGAGAGGTCCTCGACGGTCGGGCGCAGGCCCAGCTCGGCGGCGAGGGCGGAACCGATGTCGGCGGCGAGTTCCGGGGAGAAGAAGGTGCCCGGCACGCTCTGCGCGACGGCCCGCCGGAAGAGTCCGGCCGCACGGGGCATCGCCAGCAGCGAGGCCACGGAACCGGCGCCGGCCGACTCGCCGAAGACGGTGACCCGGTCGGGGTCGCCGCCGAACGCGGCGATGTTCTCCTGCACCCAGACCAGCGCCGCCACCTGGTCGAGCAGGCCCCGGTTGGCGGGGGCGCCCTCGATGTGGGCGAAGCCCTCCATGCCGACGCGGTAGTTGAGGGTGACGACGACGAGGTCGCCGTCGGCGGCGATGCGGCGGGCGTCGTAGGCGGGGTTGCCGGAGTGGCCGAGTTTGTAGGCGCCGCCGTAGATCCAGACCATGACCGGGCGCTGGGCGGCCGGATCGGGGGCGGGGGTCCAGACGTTGACCGTCAGCCACTCGTCGCCCCCGGTGGCGTCCGGGGGGCCGGCGGTGCCCGCGGCGCCCAGGTCCTGCGGGGGCGGCGGGCCGAAGGCGTACGCGTCGCGCACGCCGTCCCAGGGACGGGGGCGGCGCGGGGCGGCGAACCGGGCGTCGCCCACCGGTGGCTGGGCGAACGGGATGCCCCGGAAGACGGTCAGGCCGTCCTCGGTCCGGCCGCGCACCGCGCCGGAGGAGGTGCGCACCACGGGTTCCACTGACTCGGCAGCTCCAGAGATCGTCATCCTTGGGACCCTACGCCGTGGTGCGCACCGGGCTCAGCTGAGGGTCTTCAGCGATGCCGCGTCGTACGGGGCGAGTTCGTCGAAGCGGCCGGTGAGGACCTTCTCGGCCCACCGCGGGTCGTGGAGCAGCGCGCGGCCGACGGCGACGAGGTCGAACTCGTCGCGCTCCAGGCGGTCGAGGAGGTTGTCGAGACTGCGGACGGGGGCGCCCTCGCCCTGGAAGGCCTTGGTGAAGTCGCCGTCGAGGCCGACCGAGCCGACGGTGATGGCGGTCTTGCCGGTGAGCCTCTTGGTCCAGCCGGCGAGGTTGAGGTCCGAGTCCTCGAACTCGGGGAGCCAGTAACGGCGGGTGGAGGCGTGGAAGGCATCGACACCGGCCGAGGCGAGCGGGGCGAGGATGGCCTCCAGCTCCTGGGGCGTCTCGGCGAGGCGGGCGTCGTAGGCCTCCTGCTTCCACTGGGAGTAGCGGAAGATCACGGGGAAGTCCGCGGAGACGGTCTCCCGTACGGCGGCCACGATCTCGGCGGCGAACCGCGTCCGGGCCACGGGGTCGCCGCCGTAGGCGTCGGTGCGGCGGTTGGTGCCGGACCACAGGAACTGGTCGACCAGGTAGCCGTGGGCGCCGTGGATCTCCACGCCGTCGAAGCCGATGCGCTCGGCGGCCGCGGCGGACTCGGCGAAGGCGCCGATGACGTCGTCCAGGTCGCGCTGGGTCATCGCGGTGCCGGTGGGCTCGTCCTCGCCGATGCGCAGGCCGGACGGGCCGACGGCGGGGGCGTCAGGGAAGGGCTGCTCCCCGGGCTTGCGTACCATGCCGATGTGCCACAGCTGCGGCACGATCGTGCCGCCCGCCGCGTGCACCGCCTCGGCGACCTTCGTCCAGCCGGCGAGCTGCTCCTCGCCGTGGAAGCGCGGGACGCGGTCGCTCTGCCCGGCCGAGTCGTGGCCGACGTAGGTACCCTCGGTGACGATCAGTCCGACTCCTGCGGCGGCACGGCGGGAGTAGTACGACACCACGTCCTCGCCGGGGACGCCGCCCGGGGAGAACATCCGGGTCATCGGCGCCATCGCGATGCGGTTGGGCACGGTGAGGCCGTTGATCGTGGCCGGGCGGGCGAGCAGTTGGGCGGCGCGGGTGGCGGCCTCGGCGGGGGTGACGGTCACGTGGGGGCTCCTGAGGTGGGTACCGGTCAGTATGTGCGCGCGCATTCAACGCACTCCAACGGGAACGGACCCGCCCCGCCGGACCATTCCGCCCGGCGTCCCGGTGTGACCCGGGCCATAGCGGAAGGGCGTGGGGGACGAGTGGGGGCCGGACACGCCCGAGGGCGGCACCCCCCTCTCGGGGAGTGCCGCCCTCGGTCCGTACTGGACGGTCGATCAACCGGAAGCGGTCGATCAGAAGTCCATGTCACCGCCCGGCATGCCGCCCGGGGCGCCCGCCGCGGCGGCCTTCTCCGGCTTGTCGGCGATGACGGCCTCTGTGGTGAGGAACAGCGCGGCGATGGAGGCGGCGTTCTGCAGGGCAGAGCGGGTCACCTTCGCCGGGTCGATGATGCCCTCGGCGATCATGTCGACGTACTCACCGGTCGCGGCGTTCAGGCCGTGGCCGACGGTCAGGTTGCGGACCTTCTCCACGACGACGCCGCCCTCGAGACCGCCGTTGACGGCGATCTGCTTGAGCGGGGCCTCCAGGGCGAGCTTCACGGCGTTGGCGCCGGTCGCCTCGTCACCCGTCAGCTCCAGCTTCTCGAAGACCTGGGAGGCCTGGAGCAGGGCCACGCCACCACCGGCGACGATGCCCTCCTCGACGGCCGCCTTCGCGTTGCGAACGGCGTCCTCGATGCGGTGCTTGCGCTCCTTGAGCTCGACCTCGGTGGCGGCACCGGCCTTGATGACGGCCACGCCGCCGGCCAGCTTCGCCAGGCGCTCCTGGAGCTTCTCGCGGTCGTAGTCCGAGTCGCTGTTCTCGATCTCGGCGCGGATCTGGTTGACGCGGCCCTGGACCTGGTCGGCCGAGCCGGCGCCGTCCACGATCGTGGTCTCGTCCTTGGTGATGACGACCTTGCGCGCGCTGCCCAGCAGGTCCAGCGTGGCGTTCTCCAGCTTGAGGCCGACCTCCTCGGAGATGACCTCGCCGCCCGTGAGGATGGCGATGTCGCCGAGCATGGCCTTGCGGCGGTCGCCGAAGCCCGGGGCCTTGACGGCGACGGACTTGAAGGTGCCGCGGATCTTGTTGACGACCAGGGTCGACAGTGCCTCGCCCTCGACGTCCTCGGCGATGATCAGCAGCGGCTTGCCCGACTGCATGACCTTCTCCAGGAGCGGCAGCAGGTCCTTGACGTTGCCGATCTTGGAGTTGGCGATCAGGATGTACGGGTCGTCGAGCGACGCCTCCATACGCTCCATGTCGGTGGCGAAGTACGCCGAGATGTAGCCCTTGTCGAAGCGCATACCCTCGGTGAGCTCCAGCTCCAGACCGAAGGTCTGGGACTCCTCGACGGTGATGACGCCTTCCTTGCCGACCTTGTCCATGGCCTCGGCGATCAGCTCGCCGATCTGGGTGTCGGCGGCGGAGATGGAGGCCGTGGAGGCGATCTGCTCCTTGGTCTCGACATCCTTGGCCTGCTCGAGCAGGGCGGCGGAGACGGCCTCGACGGCCTTCTCGATGCCGCGCTTGAGGGCCATCGGGTTGGCGCCGGCGGCTACGTTGCGCAGGCCCTCCTTGACCAGGGCCTGGGCGAGAACGGTCGCGGTGGTCGTACCGTCACCGGCGACGTCGTCCGTCTTCTTGGCGACTTCCTTGACCAGCTCGGCGCCGATCTTCTCGTACGGGTCCTCGAGCTCGATCTCCTTGGCGATGGAGACACCATCGTTGGTGATCGTGGGGGCGCCCCACTTCTTCTCGAGGACGACGTTGCGGCCCTTGGGGCCGAGCGTCACCTTGACGGCGTCCGCGAGCTGGTTCATGCCGCGCTCGAGGCCGCGCCGCGCCTCCTCGTCGAACGCGATGATCTTGGCCATGTGAAGTGGTCCCTCCAGGACTGGGGGTGATTCCTTCGGACCGCGCCCGCGCCCGCGACGGACGGCTCGCCGACCTTGTGGTTCCTTCCCCACCCGGCCCGCGGGCCTCACCGACCCGGTCCTTCGTTGTCACTCTCACCTTCAGAGTGCTAACGCAATGATTAGCACTCGGCATGGTCGAGTGCAAGCGCCTCTCGGGGATCGGGGCCCGCCGTCAGCCGCCCGCGAACAAGGTCCCGGCGGGCATCCGGACAGGCCGAAGGGCCCGTACCCAGTGGGTACGGGCCCTTCGGACGAAGGCCGGGTGCTGCGCTGGCCGCGCGTCTCAGGCGCTGAGGCGAACCATGTCGGCCTGCGGGCCCTTCTGACCCTGCGAGATCTCGAACTCGACCCGCTGGCCTTCTTCGAGGGTGCGGTAGCCGTCCATCTGAATCGCGCTGTAGTGGACGAAAACATCCGCACCACCGTCGACCGCGATGAAGCCGTACCCCTTCTCCGCGTTGAACCACTTGACGGTGCCCTGAGCCATGCCTAACTCCCCTATTACTGGCCCTTGCACAGATCCGCACTTCGCGGACCCGGGTCAGACCTCGCCCCCTCACGACTGGGGGCGTGCGCCGGAACGCGTCGACCGCGGCTGAATGTATCTGTCCAACTGCCGTCTGCAACAGGTCAATCGGACGAGAAATCTGGACGCACCCGGTCCGGAATGTGGCGAGAATTCGCCTGAATTCGGGTCAAGTCGGGGCACACAAAGGGAACAAAAGCCGCAGAATACGCACGCACTTTGGCTACTTCTTGTCGGGCGGGCGGCAGGAATTAACGGTTCCCGTTGTGCTGATCGGGAGCGCGTTCCCCAACTCTACCGCGCTCAATCACATGGAATTGCCCCCTCCGTTTCTCTTACGGAGAGGGCAATACGCACTACAAGGTGTATCTGCTACCGCCTCATCCGCCGGCGACCGCGGGGATGATCGAGACGCCCGCACCGTCCGGGGTGGCGGTCTCCAGGCCCTGCTCGAAGCGGACGTCGTCGTCGTTGACGTAGACGTTGACGAAGCGGCGCAGCTTGCCCTGGTCGTCCAGGACGCGGGCGGCGATGCCGGTGTGGTTCTTCTCCAGGTCGGAGATGACCTCCCCGAGGGTGGCACCGTCGGCGCTCACCTCGGCCTTGCCACCGGTGTAGGTACGCAGGATGGTCGGGATACGAACGGTCACGCTCATGCGAGGCCAGCCTCTCGGAAGGAGTCCAGGTTCGGGCGGATCGTGGCGGTCAGGCCGGTGCCGGCCACCGCGTCGAGGGTCTTGAGGCCGTCGCCGGTGTTCAGGACGACCGTGGTGAGCGACGGGTCCAGCACGCCGTTCTCGATCAGCTTCTTGGTGACGCCGACGGTCACGCCGCCCGCCGTCTCCGCGAAGATGCCCTCCGTGCGGGCGAGCAGCTTGATCGCGTCCACGACCTGCTCGTCGGTCACGTCCTCCACGGCGCCGCCGGTGCGGCGGGCGATGTCGAGGACGTAGGGGCCGTCGGCCGGGTTGCCGATGGCCAGTGACTTGGCGATGGTGTTCGGCTTCTGCGGGCGGACCACGTCGTGGCCGGCCTTGTACGCCGTGGAGACCGGCGAGCAGCCCTCGGCCTGCGCGCCGAAGATCTTGTACGGCCGGTCCTCGACCAGGCCGAGCTCGATCAGCTCCTTCAGCCCCTTGTCGATCTTCGTCAGCTGGGAGCCGGAGGCGATCGGCACGACGATCTGGTCGGGCAGCCGCCAGCCGAGCTGCTCGCAGATCTCGTACGCGAGGGTCTTGGAACCCTCGGCGTAGTACGGCCGCAGGTTGACGTTGACGAAGCCCCAGCCCTCGCCGGCCGAGTCGCCGATCAGCTCGGAGCAGAAGCGGTTCACGTCGTCGTAGTTGCCCTCGATGCCGACCAGCTCGCCGCCGTAGACGGCGGCCATCACGACCTTGCCCTGCTCCAGGTCGTGCGGGATGAAGACGCAGGAGCGGAAACCGGCCCGGGCGGCGGCGGCGCCGACGGCACCGGCGAGGTTGCCGGTGGAGGAGCAGGAGAGGGTGGTGAAGCCGAAGGCGCGGGCGGCCTCGATGGCCTGGGCGACGACGCGGTCCTTGAAGGAGTGCGTGGGGTTGCCGGAGTCGTCCTTGACGTACAGCCCGCCGGTGACGCCCAGCTCGCGGGCGAGGTTGTCGGCCTTGACGAGCTTGGTCCAGCCGGGGTTGATGTTCGGCTTGGTCGCGACGTCGGCCGGGACGGGCAGCAGGGGGGCGTAGCGCCAGATGTTCGCGGGGCCCGCTTCGATCCGCCCCCGCAGTTCCTCGGTGTCGTAGGCCGAGAAGTCGTAGGCGATCTCGAGGGGGCCGAAACACTCCTCGCAGGCGAAGACCGGTCCGAGCGGGACCCGGTGGCCGCACTCCCGGCAGCTCAGGGCGGCGGCGGGGCCGAGGTCGACGGCGGAACCCGGGGCGGGCGCGGAGTCCGCGGCGTTCGAGGGGTTCGTGGAGCTTTCGGCAGTCTGCACAGCCATGGAGGCGAGGCCCTTTCTCCTCATCTTCCTCACGACGCATCTCGCCGTGAGACGGATTTGGCACCTTCCCTAGCCGGGAGCCTCGCCACGTCCGTGTGACAAGAGCCGGCTGGAGGGTTGCCGGGGCTTCATCGGGCCGTATCCCTCTGCCCCTCTGGATGAGCGGTATGAAGTTGTTTCGCGCTGGTACGCGCGGCGACCCCGGCATGCGGTGGCCCCACGCGTTGTTCAAGACTGTAACCGAAGGCCAGGACGGTTGAGATAGTCGTCCGCACCGCGAGATGGATCACAAAGGAGCCCCGGGACGTGCTGGAAGAAGTCGAGCGCTGGCTGAACGCGCGCTCCTGGTCCGCCGGGGACCGGCCCGTCCAGCACCTTCTGTCCGCCAAGCACGCCACCGGGCAGTCGGTCAGCGTGGTGCTCCCCGCCCTGGACGAGGAGGCGACGGTCGGCGACATCGTCACGGTGATCCGGCGGGAGCTGGTGCTGCGGGCCCCGCTCGTCGACGAGATCGTGGTCGTGGACTCCGGGTCCAGCGACCGCACCTCGGAGGTGGCCGCGGCGGCCGGGGCGCGCGTCGTGCACCGCGACGCGATCCTCCCGCGCATCCCCGCCGTGCCGGGCAAGGGCGAGGTGCTGTGGCGTTCGCTGCTGGTGACCGGCGGGGACATCGTCTGCTTCGTCGACGCCGACCTGCGCGACTTCTCCGCCGACTTCGTCTCCGGGATCGTGGGCCCGCTGCTCACCGATCCGGACGTGCACCTGGTCAAGGCCATGTACGACCGCCCGCTCGGTGCCGCTCCCGGGCAGGGCGGCCGGGTCACGGAGCTGATGGCCCGCCCGCTGCTCAACATGCACTGGCCCCAGCTGGCCGGCTTCGTCCAGCCGCTGGGCGGCGAGTACGCGGCCCGCCGCTCCCTGCTGGAACGGCTCCCCTTCCCGGTCGGCTACGGCGTCGAGCTGGGCATGCTGGTCGACGCCCTGCACCTGGTGGGCCTGGACGCGCTCGCGCAGGTCGACGTGGGGGTCCGCGTCCACCGCCACCAGGACGGGCGGGCGCTGGGCCGGATGGCAGCCGCGATCTACCGCACCGCCCAGCTCCGGCTGGCCCGCGGCCACCTGGTCCGCCCGGCCCTCACCCAGTTCGAACGCGGCGCCGACGGCTTCGAGCCGCACACCTACACCGTGGACACCGAGGAACGCCCCCCGATGACGGAGATCGCGGAGTACACGGCCCGGAGGGTGGCCTGACGGCGGGCCGTGTGACCGAATCGCCGCCGGGGTGGTGTGGGGAGACGTTTGAGGCGGGAGGGGCCGGGCTAGGTTGAGGCGTATGGCTTCAAGGTTCGGTGCTGCTCAGGTGCTGGTCGCCTCCAACCGGGGGCCCGTCTCGTACGAGGTGCGGGAGGACGGGTCGCTGCACGCCAAACGCGGTGGTGGCGGGCTGGTCTCGGGGCTGTCGGCCATCGGACCCGACGCCGGTGCGCTGTGGGTGTGCTCGGCGCTGGGCGAGGGCGACCGCGAGGCGGTGCGGCGCGGGGTCGGCGAGGACGGCGTACGGATGCTGGACGTACCGGCCGAGGTGCACGCGGACGCGTACAACGGGATCGCCAACTCGGTGCTGTGGTTCGTGCACCACATGCTCTACCAGACGCCCCTGGAGCCGGTCTTCGACGCGGAGTTCCGGCGGCAGTGGGCCTCCTACGAGGCCTACAACCGGGCCTTCGCCGAGGCGCTGGCCGAGGAGGCCGCGGAGGGCGCGGTCGCGATCGTCCAGGACTACCACCTGACGCTGGTGCCGGGGATGCTGCGCGAGCTGCGTCCGGACCTCAGGATCGGCCACTTCTCGCACACGCCGTGGGCCCCGGTCGACTACTTCCGGCTGCTGCCGGACGACATCGCCGAGCAGGTGCTGCGCGGGATGCTGGGCGCCGACCGGCTCGGCTTCCTCACCCGGCGCTGGGCCGACGCGTTCACCGCCTGCTGCGACGCCGTGGTGGGCGGGCTCGGCGGCACGGAGATCGGCGTGCACGGGCTGGGCGCCGACGGGGACTTCCTGCGCGCGCGGTCGCACGAGGCCGACGTCGAGGAGCGGATGGCGGACCTGCGGAAGGAGATCGGGGAGGGCCGCCGCACGATCGTGCGGGTGGACCGGACCGAGCTGTCCAAGAACATCGTGCGGGGGCTGCTGGCCTACCGGGAGCTGCTGGCGGGCCGGCCCGAGTGGCGCGAGCGGGTCGTGCACGTCGCCTTCGCCTACCCCTCACGGCAGGACCTCGCCGTGTACCGGGACTACACGGCCGAAGTGCGGCGGGTCGCCGAGGCGGTCAACGAGGAGTTCGGCACGCCGGGGTGGACGCCGGTCGTGCTGAACCTGAAGGACGACTTCGCCCGGTCGCTGGCGGCGTACCGGCTGGCGGACGTGGCACTCGTCAACCCCGTCCGGGACGGGATGAACCTGGTCGCGAAGGAGGTGCCGGTCGTCTCCGACACGGGGTGCGCGCTGGTGCTGTCGCGGGAGGCGGGGGCGTACGAGGAGCTGGGCGAGGACGCGGTGGTGGTGAACCCGTACGACGTGGTCGGCACCGCGGACGCGCTGCACGAGGCGCTCTCCCTGCCGGCCGGGGAGCGGGCCGAGCGGTCGAAGCGGCTCGCGGCCGCCGGCACCGCGCTGCCCCCGGCGCGGTGGTTCCTGGAGCAACTGGACGCGCTGCGGGGCTGAGCGGGGGCTACTTGTCCTGGACCGGCGGGCAGGTGCCGGTCTCCTCGCCGATCGAGTTGATCTCGGCGTTCGACCGCGGGTCACCGGCGTAGTTCAGCTGGTCCGTGCACTTCACCCCGTCCTCCTTCGGGGTGCCGGACTGCGTGCCGCCCGACTGGACCGGCGGGCAGGTGCCGGTGTCCGCGCCGATCGAGTTGATCTCGGCGTTCGACCGCGGGTCACCGGCGTAGTTCAGCTGGTCGGTGCACTTCTCGCCCGTGCCCGTGCCCGTGCCCGTGTCCTGGTCCGGCTGCGTGCCCTGCGGGGTGTCCGAGGACGTGCCGCCGGTGGTGGGGGTGGTCGGGGTGGTGGACTGCGCGGTGCTCGCAGCGGTGGCGGCGGGGGCGGCGTCGTCGTTGCTGCCGCCGTTCCCGCCGCTGCCGCCGTTGCCACAGGCGGTCAGGGTCAGGCCGAGGGCCAGGGCGGCGAGGGCGAGCATCGGCGTCTTCCGAGCGGACATGGGGTGTTCCTCCACGGTTCTGGGCCCCGCTGAGCAGGCTTTACGCCCCCCAAGACCGTGCGGACGGGAGACCGGGTTCCCCCGCCCGCGGCGTCAGGACACGCCTGTGACACGCGGGGGAACCGTCCGTGACCTTGTCTCAGGCCAGCCGGTGCGCGAGGGCCGCCAGGAGGGCCACCACTCCGGGCGGACCGGCCACCTCGACGTCCGCGCGCTTGCTCAGCTCCGTCACCTCGTCGCTGCCGCTGCAGACCAGGAGCCCCGGGGTGCCCTCGGCGCGGAGGGTGTCGACGGCCGCGTAGGCCGGGAGGTCGCCGAGGTCGTCCCCGGCGAAGAGGACGGAACCGGCGTCGAGGGAGTGGACGTACGAGCGCAGGGCCGCGCCCTTGTCCATGCCGGGTGGACGCAGTTCGAGGACCATGCGGCCCGGTTCGACGATCAGGCCGTGCCGGGAGGCCAGGTCGGTGAGGGGGGCCCGCAGGGCGTCGAAGGCGGCCTGCGGGTCGGGGGCGCGGCGGGTGTGGACGGCGACCGCGTGGCCCTTGTCCTCCGTCCAGGTGCCCTCCGCCGCCCCGGACCGCTCCAGCAGTCCCGGCAGCTCGGCGCGGACGGCGGCGACGCCGGGGTGCGGTTCGGGCGTGGTCAGGGTACCGGTGGCGGCGTCCCAGCGCTCGGCGCCGTAGTGGCCGAGGACGACGAGGCGGTCGAGGCCGGGGACGTCCGCGAAGCCGCCGTGGTGGACGGCGACATCGGCGGGGCGGCCGGTGATCACGGCGATCGAGGCGACCTTCGGGGCCAGGGCCGCGAGCGCCGGTACGGCCTGCGGGTGGGCGCGGGCCCGGTCGGGGTCGGGCACGATCGGCGCGAGCGTGCCGTCGAAGTCGAGCGCGACCACCGCGCGGCCGGGGTGCGCGAGGATCGCGTCGAGCCCCTCGCGTCCGGCCGCCGTCGCGGGCGTCGGCAGGGGGTGTGGGGAGTCGTCTCGGCTGGAGTCCTGGTGGCTGCCCATACCGCGAACCTATCCCGCCGGACCCGGGCGCACGCGTCGCCCGCGAGCCGCATCCCGCCGGCCGGCTCCCGGCGCCCGTTGACCACCGGCCCGCTGGGGACCTGCCTCTCCCGCACGGCACGCCGGACGAACCGGCGCGGGGGCCCGCTCGGCGCGCGGCCTCAGCGCTCCGCGCGGCGGGACTCGCGGACGCGGCGCAGGCGGTTGACCGTCACCGGGTCGGTCGCCAGGGCGCGGGGGTCGTCGAGGAGGGCGTTGAGGAGCTGGTAGTAGCGGACGGGGGCCAGGCCCAGCTCCTCGCGGATGGCGCGCTCCTTGGCGCCGGGGCCGGAGAAGCCGCGGCGTTCCAGTGCGAGGATGCGGCGCTCCCGCTCGGCCAGCTGTCCCGGTTCCATGTACGGCACCGTAACGCCCGCCACCGACAGCGGCCGCTACTCCGCGCTGCCCGCCTTCATCGCGGTCGCCTGGATCTGCCCGAGGACCTCCCTGGGGCTGCGGCCGGGGGCGACCGCCTCGCCGATGTGCTTCTTGACGTCCGCGCTGACCGAGGCCCAGGACGTCTTGCCGACCGGGTACAGCTCGGAGAGCAGCAGCTCGTCAAGGAACGGCTTGAGGTTCCTGTCCTCGGCCGCGGTGCTCATGGTCTGGGAGGCGGAGGTGGTCACCGGCAGCAGGTCGTACTCGCGGGAGAAGTCGAGGACGTTCTCCTCGCTGTAGACGAAGTCGAGGAAGTCGCCGATCTCGTCCTGGTGGCCGTTCTTCCTGAAGGCCGTCATCCAGTCGGAGACGCCGAGGGTGTTCTTGCTCTCGCCGTCGATGCCCGGCGTGGTCACCATGCCGTACTTCACGCCCTTGTCGGAGGCCGTCTTCATCAGTGAGGGGTGGCCGTTCAGCATGCCCACGTCCCCGTTGGCGAACGCGGCGAAGGCGTCGGCGCGGTCGAGCTTGCCGGGGGCGACCGGCCCGGTGAGGCCCTTGCCGACCAGTTCGTCCCGCAGCCAGGTGAAGGTGGTGACGTTCTGCGGGGAGTCGACGGCGTAGGTGCCGACGTCGTCGGTGTAGCCGCCCCCGCCGCTGAGCATCCACTGCATCGTCTCGGCCTGCGCCTCCTCGGAGCCGAGCGGCAGGGCGTACGGGTACTTCACGCCCTTCTCCTTGAGCGCCTCGGCGGCCTCGGCGAGGTCGTCCCAGGACTTGGGCGGCTGGACCCCGGCCTTGTCGAAGAGGGTCTTGTTGTAGAAGAGGACGCGGGTAGAGGCCGCGAAGGGCAGGCCGTACTGCACGCCGT
Source organism: Streptomyces sp. NPDC042336 (assembly GCF_055581985.1). Taxonomy (NCBI): domain Bacteria; kingdom Bacillati; phylum Actinomycetota; class Actinomycetes; order Kitasatosporales; family Streptomycetaceae; genus Streptomyces; species Streptomyces sp. NPDC042336. Next base: position 396,619 of record NZ_JBVJEA010000005.1, read on the forward strand.
TGACCTGGCCCGCGCCGGCCAGCTGGGAGACGAAGTCGGCCTGGACCGGGATGGAGAGCACGTCGTCGGCCCGGTAGAGCAGGTCCTGGTCCGCGTAGTCGGAGTAGGCGCCGATCTGCGCCATGTCGGGCGCCTTGCCCGCCTCGACCAGCTCGCGGACCTTGCGGTCGACGTCGTTCCAGGAGTAGACAGTGACGTCCACCCGCACATCGGGGTTCTTGGCCTCGTAGGACTTGACCAGCTCGTCCCAGTACTTCTGGGAGCTGTTGTCCTTGCTGTCGCCGTAGTCGGCGGCGACCAGCTTCAGGGTCACCCCGTCGGAGTCGCCGGTGAGGCCACAGCCGCCGAGGACCGCCGTCATGCCCAGTGCGGACACCACCGCGATCGTTCCAGTCCTAAGCCGCTGCACCCTGTTCCCCAACCCTGACTTGCTCGTTCGCGCGTTCGCTTACCGGATTAAGGTCTACACCACCACAGTGGACTAGACCTCTCCCGGGTGTACGGGCCACACTGTCCCCGTGAGACATGTCATCGCCCTCGATGTGGGCGGCACCGGGATGAAGGCCGCCCTGGCGGGACCTGGGGGCGAACTGCTGCACCAGGCACGCCGGGCGACCGGCCGCGAGCGGGGACCCGAGGCGGTCGTCGCGGGCATCCTGGACTTCGCCGCCGAGCTGCGTGCCTACGGCGCGGACCGGTTCGGCGAGCCGGCCGGCGCCGCCGGTGTCGCCGTCCCCGGCATCGTCGACCCCGAGGAGGGCGTCGCCGTGTACGCGGCCAACCTCGGCTGGCGCGACGTACCGCTGCGGACGCTGCTCGGCGAGCGGCTCGGCGGAATCCCGGTCGCCCTCGGCCACGACGTGCGCACCGGCGGGCTCGCCGAGGGCCGCATCGGTGCCGGGCGGGGGGCCGACCGGTTCCTGTTCGTGCCGCTGGGCACCGGGATCGCGGGCGCCATCGGCATCGACGGCCGGGTCGAGGCGGGCGCCCACGGCTTCGCGGGCGAGATCGGCCATGTCGTCGTACGTCCCGGCGGCCTCCCCTGTCCGTGCGGACAGCGTGGCTGCCTGGAGCGGTTCGCGTCCGCGTCGGCGGTCAGCCAGGCGTGGGCTCAGGTCTGCGGCGACCCGGCGGCGGACGCCGCCGACTGCGCCAAGGCCGTCGAGTCCGGGGACGCCCGCGCGCTCGCCGTGTGGCAGGACGCCGTGGACGCGCTCGCCGACGGGCTGGTCACCGCGCTCACCCTGCTGGACCCCCGCGTCCTGATCATCGGTGGCGGCCTCGCCGAGGCCGGGGAAACCTTGTTCTCACCGCTGCGGGACGCCGTCCGGCGGCGCGTCACCTTCCAGAAACTGCCGGGGATCGTCCCCGCCGCACTCGGGGACACCGCCGGTTGCCTGGGTGCCGGGCTGATCGCCTGGGACCTGCTCGACACCGCCGCTCCGACTGCTCCCGCTGCTCCGACGTCCACAGCTTCCACGGCCGCCACGGCCGCGACTCCCCCGGAGGTAACCACCTGATGGCCCCAAGCAAGGTTCTCGCCGGTGCCCGGGTGGTACTGCCCACCGGGACCGTGGACGACGGCCGCGTGATCGTCGACGGCACGCGGATCGCGGACACGGCTCCCCCGCAGGCCGAGACCGCCGACGTGTCGGGCCACTGGGTGGTCCCCGGCTTCGTCGACATCCACAACCACGGCGGCGGCGGAGCGTCCTTCGCCGGCGGCACCGCCGAGGAGATCCTGGGCGGCGTCGAGACCCACCGCAGGCACGGCACCACCACGGTGGTCGCCTCCGCCGTCACCGGTGATCTGGACTTCCTCGCCCGGCACGCCGGGATGCTCGCCGAGCTGGCGCAGCAGGGCGACATCGTTGGCATCCACTTCGAGGGGCCGTTCATCTCGCCGTGCCGCAAGGGCGCGCACGACGAGCAGCTGCTGCGCGACCCGGACCCGGCGGAGGTGCGCAAGCTGGTCGACGCGGCGCACGGCCACACGAAGATGATGACGCTGGCGACCGAGCTGCCGGGCGGCCTGGACTCCGTACGGCTGCTCGTCGAGCACGGCGTGATCGCGGCCGTCGGGCACACCGACGCGACGTACGAGCAGACCGTGCAGGCCATCGACGCGGGCGCCACCGTCGCCACGCACCTGTTCAACGCGATGCCCCCGGTCGGCCACCGCGCCCCGGGGCCGATCACGGCGCTGCTGGAGGACGAGCGGATCACCGTCGAGCTGATCAACGACGGCACGCATCTGCACCCGGCCGCGCTCCAGCTGGCCTTCCACCACGCGGGTGCCGCCCGGGTCGCCTTCATCACCGACGCGATGGACGCGGCCGGCTTCGGCGACGGCCGCTATCTGCTGGGCCCGATGGAGGTCGAGGTCGCGGACGGCGTGGCCCGGCTGGTGGAGGGCGGCTCGATCGCGGGCTCCACGCTCACCCTGGACCGCGCCTTCAAGCGGGCGGTGACGGTGGACCGGCTGCCCGTCGGGGACGTCGTCGCCGCGATCTCCGCCAACCCGGCGCGGCTGCTGGGCCTGGACGACCGGATCGGCTCGCTGGAGCCCGGCAAGGACGCCGACCTGGTGGTCCTGGACGACGCCTTCGACCTGGTGGGTGTGATGCGCCGGGGCGAATGGGTGGTCGATCCCCAACTGGGCTGATCCGTCCCCGAGTCCGCCCGGGGTCTGCCGGTGACGGCCGACCCGGGGGGCTGGGCCGACCGCCCGCCGTTTGGCATGATCGTGTCGTGGGGCACAGCTCCGCGGGCACATTCAGCCGCACACGATCGGGGGAGGTCGGCACGGTGATCCTCACCGTCACTCTCAACACCGCGCTCGACATCACCTACCGCGTCCAGGGCCTCAGGCCCCACGCCTCCCACCGGGTGACCGAGGTGACCGAGCGGCCCGGCGGCAAGGGGCTGAACGTGGCCCGGGTGCTGGCGGCCCTCGGACACGAGGTGACGGTCACCGGCTTCGCGGGCGGCACCACCGGGGGCGTCGTGCGCGAGGGGCTGACCGGCGTGCGCGGGGTGACCGACGCGCTCGTGCCCGTCGCGGGGGCGACGCGGCGCACCATCGCCGTCGTCGACGAGCGCACCGGCGACACCACCCAGCTCAACGAGCCGGGCCCGGCCGTCGCGCCCGCCGAGTGGAACGCCTTCCAGGAGACGTACGAGGACCTGCTGACCGGCGCCGCCGCGGTGGCCCTGTGCGGCAGCCTGCCGCCGGGCGTCCCGGTGGGCGCGTACGCCGGGCTGGTGCGTGCCGCGCGTGCCGCGGGCGTGCCGGTGCTGCTCGACACCAGCGGGGAGCCGCTGCGGCGGGGGCTCGCCGCCCGCCCGGACCTGATCAAGCCGAACGCCGACGAGCTGGCCGAGCTGACCGGCTCGCACGAGCCGCAGCGTGCCGCGCAGGCCGCCCGGCGCCGCGGTGCCCGCTCGGTGGTCGCCTCGCTGGGCGCCGAGGGCCTGCTCGCGGTGACCCCGGAGGGCCGCTGGCGCGCCGCCCCGCCGGCCCACGTCCGCGGCAACCCGACCGGCGCGGGCGACTCGGCGGTCGCGGGGCTGCTCTCCGGCCTGGTGGAGCACCTGCCCTGGCCGGACCGGCTGGCCCGCGCGGTCGCCCTGTCGGCGGCGACGGTGCTGGCACCGGTGGCCGGCGAGTTCGACCGGGCGGCATACGAGGAGCTGCTCGGACGCGGCGTCGCGGTGACCGCGGAGGCGGGCGCGGCCTGACGGACCGGGCCTGACGGACCGGGCCTGGCCACCGGGGCCTGGCGAACCGGGGCCCGCCGACCGGGCCCTAGTCCTTGACCTGGCCCTTCTTCAGGGAGAACTGGTCCAGCAGGACGTTGCACTTGTCGCCGTCGGCGCAGGACAGCGTGATGGTGTTGGTGCCCTTGTTGAGGGTGGGCCAGGCGTAGGTCTTGGTCCAGCCCTTGGCGAAGTCGCCGTCCTTGGCGCCCGCGAAGTTGCCCAGGTTCAGCTTGCTGCCGAACTCCTTGCCGTTGACCGTGAGGGTCATCGACTGGTCCTCGCCGGCCGCGCTGTAGGTGGTGAAGAGGGTGTAGAGGCCGTCGTCGGGAATGCCGTTCACCGTCCAGGTGACCGAGGCGCCCGGCTGGTTGAGGTTGGCCACGTAGACGCCGCCGTCCGACTGGGCGCCCTCCACGTCCGAGGCGAGGGAGGCCGCGCCGCCCAGCCGCATCGCCTTGGCCTCGACGGAGGGCAGCTCGACGTCCTCGTCGTCGCCGCCCTCGCTCGCCGACGGGCTCGGCCCGGTGCTCGCGGACTGGGTGGGCGCGGTGTCGCCGCCCGCCTCGTCGCCGCCCTTGTCGTCGTCGGAGCCGCTGCTGGTCATGGCCACGGCGATGCCGATGACCACCGCGGCGACGACCGCCACCGCACCGATCAGCAGACCCTTGGTGTTCGGACCGCGGCGTCCGCCGCCCCCGCCGTGCCCCGACGGCTGCTGCGGACCCCCGGGACCGCCACCGCCGGGGAAGGTCTCCGGCGCGGCGTAGTGCGCGTTCGGCTGCCCGTACGCCCCCTGCGGCTGGCCGTAGGCGCCCTGCTGGGGCGGGGCGGCCTGGCCGTAGGCGGCGGTCTGCGCGCCCTGGCCCTGCGGTGCGCCGTACTGCCGTGTGCCGACGGGACGCACCCGGTTGACCGAGTTCGGGTAGCCGTAGCCACCGGACGGCGGCTGGGCCCCGTTGGCCTGCCCGTCGGCGTAGAGGTAGCCGAAGGGGTCGTCGTCCTCGGGCGTGCTCGCGCCGTTGTTGCCGGGCGTCATCCCTAGGTCTCCTAACCAGATGCGGTGCGTGGTGCGGTACGGATGTGTGAGATGGCGAGCCTACCCGCTCCAGCTGACCCAAACGGGTGACTCAGACCGCATCAAGGCGCTGACCTGCTGATCATCCGGCTCGGCGGTGCTGTTTGGGACGAGATCGTTTCTCGACGTACATCCGTTCGTCAGCCGACTTCAGGACCTCGTCCGCCGTCATCCCGCAGTGGGCCCAGCCGATGCCGAAGCTGGCGCCCACGCGGACGGCCCGGCCCTCGGCCCGGATCGGCTGGATGATCTCGCCCCGCAGCCGTGCGGCGAGGTCCTGGGCGTCGGCCCGGCCGAGCCCGTTGGCGAGGATCACGAACTCGTCGCCGCCGAGCCGGGCCACCGTGTCGCCGTCGCGGACACCGCCGCTGAGCCGCCGGGCGACCTCGATCAGCACGGCGTCGCCCGCGTTGTGCCCGAACCGGTCGTTGATCGACTTGAAGCCGTCCAGGTCGCAGAAGAGGACCGCGAGCCCCTTGGTGCCGTCGTCGCGCCCGTCCGCGGGCGCCACGGCGTGCACGTGGTGGTCGAAGGCCCCGTACGGCTCCGCGGCGGCGCCGAAGTCGAAGCTGTGGCCGCCGGAGTCGAACACGGCGGAGTGCCCGTAGGCGGCGTCCATGGCGTCGGCCACGGCCGCGTGCGAGGACTGCGGGCGCTGGCACAGCCGGGCGGCCAGCCGGGAGCGCAGCTCGGCGCTGTTCGGCAGGCCGGTGAGGGAGTCGTGGGAGGCGCGGTGGGCGAGCTGCAGCTCGCGGCGCTTGCGCTCCTCTATGTCCTCGACGTGGGTGAGCAGGAAGCGCGGCCCGTCGGCGGCGTCCGCGACGACGCTGTTGCGCAGCGAGACCCAGACGTAGGTGCCGTCGCGGCGGCCCAGGCGCAGCTCGGCCCGGCCGCCCTCGGCGGAGGTGCGCAGCAGGGTGCCGATGTCCTCGGGGTGCACCAGGTCGGAGAAGGCGTAGCGGCGCATCGCGGAGGCGCGGCGGCCCAGCAGCCGGCACAGCGCGTCGTTGGTGCGCAGGATGCGGCCGTGCTGGTCGCCGCCCATCTCGGCGATGGCCATGCCGGAGGGGGCGTACTCGAAGGCCTGCCGGAAGCTCTCCTCGCTGGCCCTGAGCGCCTGCTGGTCGCGCTCCAGGCGGACCAGGGCGCGCTGCATGTTGGAGCGGAGCCGGGCGTTGCTGATCGCGATGGCGGCCTGGAACGCGTACATCTGCAAAGCCTCGCGGCCCCAGGCACCGGGACGGCGGCCGTTGCGCGGGCGGTCCACGGAAAGGACACCGATCAGCTCGCCGCTGTTGCCGCCGCCCTGCGGGCCCGGCGCGTACATCGGGGCGAAGAGCCGGTCCGAGGGGTGCCACTCGTCCTCGAAGCGGGGCGCGGGCCCGTCGGTGTACCACTGCGGGACGTCGTCGTCGTCGAGGACCCAGCCCTCGGTGTGGGGTATGAAGATCAGGTCGCCCCACTGCTCGCCCATGTTCAGGCGCCGGTCCCAGGACTCCCGGGAGCCCGAGCGGCCCGTGATGAGCGCCTCGGCGGCCGGGTTGCCCGCGAAGGCGGCGACGACGAGATCGCCGTCGGGGCCGACCAGGTTGACGCAAGCCAGCTCGTACCCGAGGGCCTGGACGACGCCGTCGGCGACGGCCTGCAGGGTGTCGGCCAGGCTGCGGGCCTTGTTCATGTCGGCCATGGCCTGGTGCAGTTGACGCAGGGACGCAAGGCGGACATAGGGCTCCGAGTCGGTCTCCATGCTCGCCCTCCCCCCGAGACCTCGCAGTGAATCAAGGGTTCTCTTCGGCGCCTGTACTGATGGTGCCCTTGCAGGTTCCCCGCCACTGAATCACAGCGCGCTCCCCACTCGGTACACAGGGTCAACAATTACCGCCCCTTGTGACTCAAGTCACAGTAAAACATGAACAATTGAGTGGGGTTTCTGGGTTTTCTACGGGTTCCCCGCGCGTGTACCGAACGCAAAGTCTGTGGGGTATGCGCACGTCTCCTTCCGTGGTCCTAGGTCCCGGTTCGGACCGGGGTCCGATGCCCCGCCCACGCCCCGGAGATTAGCGTGAAGGGGTGCCGAACACTCCGTCTCTCACGTATCCCGGGTCTCCCGCCGCCCCCGCGGCCCCGTTGCCCTCGCCCGCTCCCGGGCATGCTGAGGGGGTGAGCAACGAGGAGTTCCGTGCCGCCATGTCCCGGCTGGCCTCGGGCGTGGTCCTGGTGACCGCGCAGGAGCCGCCGCTGGACCCCGACGACCCACTGGCGCCGGGCGGCGAGGACGTCGGGATGACGGCCACCGCCTTCATGTCGGTGTCCCTGGACCCGCCGCTGGTCCTGGTCAGCCTGCGCGAGGGCTCCCGCATGGACGACCTGCTGGACGAGCAGCCCCTGTGGGCGGTCTCCGTCCTCACCGAGAGCCAGCGGCACATCGCGGGGCGCTTCGCGATGAAGGGCCGCGTCAGCGACCGCCTGCTGTTCGCGGACATCCCGTACGTGCGCGGCGAGGCGACCGGGGCTCCCCTGGCGGGCGGCGCCCTGGCGACCCTGGAGTGCCGCACCGAGCAGCGGGTGCCGGCCGGCGACCACACCCTGGTGATCGGCCGGGTCCTGACCGCCGCGCTGCCCAGCGCGGACGGGGGGCCGCTGACGTACTTCCGGGGGCGGTACCGGCAGCTGGGCTGAGCGGTGACGGCCGAGCGGCAGACGGGCCGAGCGGTAAACGGCTCGTCCGGTGCGCGGGTGCCGACCTAGGGTGCGCGCATGACGACCGGCACCACGCTCCGCCTGGAGAAGATCACCCCCGCCACCATCGAGGCCGCCCTCGCCATACGGGTGCGGCCCGAGCAGGAGTTCGCCGTCTCCCCGGTGGTGAAGTCCCTCGCCGAGGCCTACGTCCACCCCGAGAAGGCCTGGCCGCGCCTGATCCTCGACGGCGATCGCCCCGTCGGCTTCCTCATGGGCTTCTTCGGCATCGACTGGTACGACGACGGCAGCGCGCTGCGCTCCGGCCTGTGGCGGCTGAACATCGCCGCCGGGGAGCAGGGCCGGGGCTACGGCCGCTTCGCCGTGGAGTCGGTGACCGCCGAGATCCGGCGCCGCGGCGGCACGGAGTGCTTCGTCACCTGGCACCCCGGCGAGAACGGCCCCGAGAACTTCTACCTGGGACTCGGCTTCCGTCCGAACGGGGAGAAGGCCGAGGAGGAGACGGTCGGCGTGCTGGCGCTGGACTGAGGCGCGGGGGTCCTCCCGGTCAGTCCCAGTCCCGCGCGGAGCGCCCCCGCTTGGTCTGCGAGCGCTGCTTCTTCTCCCGCAGCCGGCGCTCGTTGATACCGCGCGGGATGCGGGTCGGCCTGCGGGGCCTGGGCGGGGGCGCGGTGGCCTCGGCGAGGAGGGCGGCCAGGCGTACGGCGGCCGTCTCGCGGTTGCGCCACTGGGAGCGGTGCTCGGAGGCGCGGACGGTGACGACCCCGTCGGACAGGCGCCCGGCCAGCCGCTCCAGCGCCCGCTGCTTCCACACCTCGGGCAGGGCCTCGGTCCGCGCCAGGTCGAAGCGCAGCTCCACCGCTGTGTCCGTGGTGTTGACGTGCTGTCCGCCGGGCCCCGAGGAGCGCGAGAAACGCCAGACCAGCTCGGCCTCGGGCAGGCAGACGGAGCCGCGGATGACATGGGGACCGGACATGCCCTCCATGTTCCCGCCCGCGAGCGGCCCGCGTCATCCCAATATCCCGAACCCGTCCGGCTCCCGGTTTCCGGGCCGGGTCCTCGGCCTCGGCCTCGGCCTCGGTAAAGAAAGTAAAGAGAGGTGGAACCTTGTGGACCCCTCTCGTCGTTCATGGTGGTAGCTGTAGCTTTCTTGCCGTACGTAAACGAGGGAAGGGACTCCCAACAATGGCTGTAAGCCTGTCCAAGGGTGGCAACGTCTCGCTCACCAAGGAGGCTCCGGGCCTGACCGAAGTCACCGTGGGGCTCGGCTGGGACGTCCGCACCACCACCGGCACCGACTTCGACCTCGACGCCTCCGCGATCGCGGTCAACACCCAGGGCAAGGTCTACTCCGACGCCCACTTCGTCTTCTTCAACAACAAGCAGACGCCGGACAACACCATCGTCCACACCGGTGACAACCGCACCGGCGAGGGCGCCGGCGACGACGAGGCGATCAACGTCAACCTGGCCGGTCTGCCGGCCGACATCGAGAAGATCGTCTTCCCGGTCTCGATCTACGACGCGGAGAACCGCTCGCAGAACTTCGGCCAGGTGCGCAACGCCTACATCCGCATCCTCAACCAGGCCGGCGGCGCCGAGATCGCCCGCTACGACCTGTCCGAGGACGCGGCCACCGAGACCGCCATGGTCTTCGGCGAGCTGTACCGCAACGGCGCCGAGTGGAAGTTCCGCGCCGTCGGCCAGGGCTACGCCTCGGGCCTGGTGGGCATCGCCCAGGACTTCGGCGTGAACGTCTGACGTTCACCGCCCGTGCCATCCGTACGAAGGCCCCCCGGACGTCCGGCCGGGGGGCCTTCGGCGTCCGAGTCGACGGGACGGCGCGGGGGCGGGGGCCGGGGTGTCAGGGCAGCAGGCGCTGCTCCTTGGCCACCGCGACCGCGCCCGCGCGGGTGTCGACGCCGAGCTTGTCGTAGATGCGGCGCAGATGCGTCTTCACCGTGGCCTCGCTGATGAACAGGGCGCGGGCGATCTCCCGGTTGCCGAGACCGGTGGCGAGCTGGGCCAGGATGTCGCGCTCGCGGTCGGTGAGGGCGGGGCGCGGCCTGCGCAGGTTGGCCATGACCCGGCCCGCGACCGGCCCGGACAGAGCCGTACGGCCCTCGGCGGCGGCGTGGATGGCGGCGAACAGTTCCTCGGGGCGTTCGGCCTTGAGCAGGTAGCCGGTCGCGCCCGCCTCGATGGCGCGGGTGATGTCGGCGTCGGTGTCGTAGGTCGTCAGTACGAGGACGTGCGGTGTGCGGCCGGAGCCCGTGGTGAGGCGGCGGGTGGTCTCCACGCCGTCGATGCCCGCGCCGAGCTGAAGATCCATCAGGACCACGTCCGGCGCCAGCCGTGCGGCCAGCGCGAGGGCCTCCTCGCCGGTGCCCGCCTCACCGGCCACCTCGATGCCGGGGGCGCTGTCGAGCAGGGCGAGCAGCCCGGCGCGTACGACGACGTGGTCGTCGCAGACCAGGATGCGCACGGGGGCGGGCCCGCCGTCTGCCGGGTCGGTCATCGGGGTGCCTCCTGCGGGTCGGCCGGAGCCGCCGGGTCGGTCCGGGGCGGGTCCAGGGGGACGGCGGCGGACAGCGCGGTGCCCTCGCCGGGCGCGGACTCGACGGTCAGGGTGCCGCCCAGCTGGCGCAACCGGGCGTGCATGGCGGGCAGTCCGTGTCCGCGCAGCCCGGCGGGGGCGTCGGACGGCTCCGCCGGGTCGAAGCCGTGCCCGTCGTCGGTGACGTCCAGGACGACCTCGTCGTCGAGGAGGGTGAGGCTGAGCGCGGCGGTGGACGCGCCCGCGTGCTCCCGGACGTTGGCCAGCGCGCCCTGGGCGATGCGCAGCAGGGCCGACTGGACGCGGTCGGGCAGCGGCGGGACGCGGGCGCCGTCGTCGACGTGGACGCGGACGGTGAGGTGGTCGCCGGACTCCCGGGCGGCCAGGGACCGGAGGGCGGCCTCCAGGCCGCCGCCGCGAGCGAGGTCGGCCGGGGCCAGGTCGTGGACGAAGCGGCGGGCCTCGGCCAGGTTGTGCTCGGCGACGGAGGCGGCGCCCCGGACGTGGGTGCGGGCCTTGGCCGGGTCGGCCTCCCAGACCCGCTCGGCGGCCTGGAGCAGCATCCGCTGGCTGGACAGGCCCTGGGCGAGGCTGTCGTGGATCTCCATGGACAGCCGCTGGCGCTCGGCGAGGGTGCCCTCGCGGCGTTCGGAGGCGGCGAGTTCGCGGCGGGTGCGGATCAGGTCGTCGATCAGCGCGCGCTGCCGGGCCGCCTGCCGCTCGGTGTGCAGGAACACGGCCGCGGCGATGGCGGCGACGGCGGGCGGGGCGAGCAGCAGGTTGGGGTCGAAGCCGCCGGCCAGCCGCAGCTGCGCGGCGACGACGAACACCGTCAGGACGGTGACCAGGACGAGCGCCGCCCGGGCGGGCAGGGTGCGCAGGCCGGTGTAGAAGAGGGGCACCGCGCACCAGGCGAAGCTGGGCGCCAGCACGACCAGCACCATCCACACCACGACGACCAGGCCCAGCCAGGCCAGGCGCCGCCGGGCGGGCGGCACAGCGGGACCGGACGGCCCGGGCCCGCTCAGGACGGGCCCGAGCAGGTGCAGCACGGCGAGGGCGAGGGACAGGGCGAGGATCCACGGGGTGCGGGGCTCTCCGGGGTGGCGCAGCAGGAAGCGGGCCAGGGCACCGCCGAGCAGCAGGAAGAACGCCACGTGCATGACGGCCCCGAGCCACCGGGTGTCCGGGTGGTCGTACGGCTTCGGCATCCGTCACCCGCCTCCTTCCGCCGGTCTCTCCTGCCGCGCTGTTCGTCCAACGTGCCGCAGATGACCGCTGAGCTGCGCGAACACTCCCATGGTGCCCTCTTCGGACGCCCCGTGGGTCAACCGATCGGACGACCCGGCCGTCGCCCGTTCCGTCGCCCACGAACAGCCGGAACGGCGACCGTGCGCCCCCGGTGCGGGCCGGAGAGTGGAGAGCACGAACCCGACCGCCCCCACCCGGAGGAGCAGACCACCATGAAGAAGACCCTCTCCCGTCGCGCCCGCATCGCCACCGGCGGCGCCGTGCTCGCCGCCGTCGCCGCCGGCACCTTCGGCACGGTGGCCGCCAACGCCTCGGCGCCCGGGGCAGCCCAGGACTCCGCGGTCTCCGCCGCTCCCGCCGCCGCGGCCGGCAAGCGCGACACCACCACCTCCACGCACCTGACGATCGACGCCGCCACGGAGGCCGCGCAGGCCGCCCTGAAGGCCGCGAAGAAGGAGGGCCAGCGGGTCACGGTCGCGGTCGTCGACCGCAACGGCAACACGATCCTCACGATGCGCGGTGACGGCGCCGGCCCGCAGTCCTACGAGTCGGCGGAGAAGAAGGCGTACACGGCCGTCTCCTGGAACGCCCCGACCAGCGAGCTGGAGGGCCGGCTGGAGAACGCCCCGAACCTGAAGGACATCCCGGGCACCCTGTTCCTGGGCGGCGGCGTCCCGGTCACCGCGGACAAGGCGCCGATCGCCGGTATCGGTGTCGCGGGGGCGCCGTCCGGCACCCTGGACGAGAAGTTCGCCCAGGCCGGTGCGGCGGCGCTGAACTGACCCGAGGACGGCGGCCGGCGGCTCGCGGCCGGTCCCAGCAGGCGGCCCCAACAAGCGGTCCCGACAGGCGTTTCACGTGAAACGCCCCATAGGATCACGTCGTGCGCACACCCCCCCGTCTGCTCGCAGCCACCGCCACCGTCCTCGCCCTAGCGGCGTGCAGTGGCGGTGGCGCGGTCGACGGCACCCCCGGCGGCTCGGGCGTGCGCGACCCGTACTTCCCCAAGGCGGGCAACGGCGGCTACGACATCGGCCACTACGACCTGGCCCTGGACTACGACCCCGCCACCGACGCCGAGGCCGGGCACCTCAGCGGCAGCGCGACGATCACCGCCCGCGCGACGCGGGACCTGTCCGCCTTCGACCTCGACCTCAAGGGCCTGGACGTCGAGAAGGTCACGGTCGAGGGCCGGGACGCCCGCTTCAACCGGGCCGGACAGGAACTGACCGTCCGCCCGGCCGAGGAACTGAACGACGGGGAGACGTTCCGCGTGACCGTCCGGTACTCGGGCGAACCGGAGACGATCACCGACCCCGACGACTCCGAGGAGGGCTGGCTGCCCACCGCCGACGGCGCGGTCGGACTGGGTGAACCGACGGGCTCGATGGCCTGGTTCCCCGGCAGCCATCACCCCTCCGACAAGGCGACGTACGACCTCGCGATGACCGTGCCGAAGGGCCTCGGCGTGGTCTCCAACGGCGAGTTGCGCGACGAGCGGACCCGGGACGGCCGTACGACGTTCACCTGGCACACCGCCGAGCCGGTGGCGAGCCATGTCGTCACCGTCGCCGTCGGCGAGTGGGAGACCGACCGCTCCACCACGGACGACGGCCTGCCGGTGTACACGGCCGTCGACCCGACCCAGGCCGACGCGAGCCGGAAGATCCTGAAGCGGATCCCCGAGATCATGGACTGGGCCCGGGAGAACTTCGGCCCCTACCCCTTCTCCTCCACCGGCGCGATCGTCGACCGCGACGAGGACGCCGGGTACGCCCTGGAGACCCAGAACCGGCCCTACTTCCCCGGCGCGCCCGACACCGTCCTGCTCGTCCACGAACTCGCCCACCAGTGGTACGGGAACTCGGTCAGCCCGAAGACCTGGCGGGACATGTGGCTCAACGAGGGCTTCGCCACCTACGCGGAGTGGCTGTGGGAGGAGGACCACGGCGGCGACACCGCCCAGGAGACCTTCGAGGCGCTGTACGACGGGACGTACTACGAGGACGAGGACGCGAACGACTCGGTCTGGGCGTTCCCGCCCGCGGACCCGCCCGACGCGGCGCACATCTCCGAGAGCCCTGTCTACCAGCGGGGCGCGATGGTGCTGCACAAGATCCGCGAGACGGTCGGCGACGACGCCTTCTGGGACCTGCTGCACGGCTGGGCCGCCGCCCACCGCCACGGCAACGCGGACACCGGGGACTTCACGGCGTACGTGGAGAAGTCGGCGCCGGACGAGGACTTCTCGGGGATCTGGGCGCACTGGCTGCGCGGGGACGGCAGGCCGGACTCCCGCTGAGGCGCCGCCCCCACGGCGGGCTCACCCCTCGTGGCCCTCGAAGGTGTCGAGCAGCAGGGCCAGGTCCGGGGGCCAGAGCGGCTCGGGCGCCTCGGCGAGTTCGGCCCGGCTCCACCAGCGCCAGGTGAGGATGCCGTCCGCGGCGTGGGCGGCGGCGAGGTCGGGGCCGGTGGGCTCGCGGCGGGGGCCGTGGGCGACGTAGATGTGCTCGTACTGGCGGACGGGGCCGACGCCCAAGTGGGTGAAGTCGTGTTCCCAGGTGCAGAGCAGGGGGCCCGGCTCCAGGTCGGTCCAGCCGGTCTCCTCGCGCACCTCGCGCAGGGCGCCCTCGCGGGGGCTCTCGTCCGCTTCCAGGCCGCCGCCGGGCATCGCCCAGTGCACGCCGACCTCGACGTTGTCGTAGCGCAGGAGGAGGACCGCGCCCTCGGGGTCGAGCACGGCGACCCGGGCGGCGCGGCGCGGGGTGCGCGGCTTGTCGCTGGGCAGTTCCTTGCGCAGCACCGTGCACGGGCGGTCGGCCCCGAGGTCGCGGCGGTGGTCCAGGACGGTGTAGCCGAGGGCGGTCCAGAAGGCGAGCCCGTCGGTGTTGCCGTCGAGGACGGCGAGCCGTACGGCGGTGCGGCCCGCGGCGCGGAAGCGGTCCTCGACGAGGGTCGCCAGCCGTCTGCCGCGGCCCTGCCCCGTCAGTCCCGCGTCCACCATCAGCAGCCCGATCCACGGGTCCGGGTCGGACCGGTCGGGGTGCCGGGACAGCGTCACCGCGATTCCGGCCGGCCGGCCCGCGTCCCTGGCGAGCAGCACCTCGGCGCCGGGCCGCGCCAGTTCACCGGCGAGCGCGGCCGCCACCTGCTCCGGGCGGATGTCGTCCGGGTCGGGGAAGTCGCCGCTGAGCGCGTGGAAGGCGCGGTGGGAGGCGTAGAGGGCGGTGAGTTCGGTGAGCACCGGGCCCGGGATGTCGTGGTCGGGGGTGAGGGGCAGCGGGGTCAGGATCACGGGGGAAACCTATCCGGCCGCCGGGCCGTGCCGTCGGGCCGTGTCGCCGGGCCGGTCCAGGTCGGAGAGGTCGAGGACGAAGCGGTGGCGGACGTCGCCCCGCTCCAGGCGGTCCAGGGCCTCGTTCACCCGCGCGGAGGGGAGGAGTTCGATGTCGGCGGTGATGCCGTGCGCGGCGCAGAAGGCCAGCATCCCGGCGGTCTCCTTGCGGCCGCCGCTGCCCGCGGAGCTGAGCTTCTTGCGGCCGATGAGCAGGTCGAGGGTCTCCACGGTGACCGGTCCGAGGTGTCCGAGGTGGCTGAGCGTGCCGTCCAGGGCGACCAGGCGGAGGTAGGCGCCGAGGTCGTGCGGGGCGGAGACGGTGTCGATGACGATGTCGAAGCGGTCGCGGGCGGCGGCCAGCTGCTCGGGGTCCGTCGAGACGACGAACCCGCGGGCGCCCAGGCGGCGGGCGTCCTCCGCCTTGCCCGGCGACCGGCTGATCACCGAGGTGTCGGCACCGAGGGCGACGGCGAACTTCACGGCGAGGTGGCCGAGGCCGCCGAGACCGGCCACGGCGACACTGGTGCCGGGTCCGGCGCCGAGGGCGCGCAGGGGCTCCCAGACGGTGATCCCGGCGCACAGGAGCGGTGCCGCGGCCGCCGGGTCCAGGCCTGCGGGGAGGGCGTACGCGAACCGTTCACCGAGCACGTACTCGCGGCTGTAACCGCCGAGGGTGGTCGAGCCGTCGACGCGGTCGGTGCCGCCGTAGGTCAGGGTGGGGAAGGTGTGGCAGAAGTTCTCCTGGCCGATCCGGCACATGGCGCACGCGCCGCAGGAGTCGACGATGTTGCCGACCGCGACCGGGTCCCCGGCCCGGAAGCGGGTGACCGCGGCGCCGGTCTCGGTCACCACTCCCGTGAACTCGTGCCCCGGGACGAGGGGCTCCGGGCCCCTCCCGTCGGTGGCCCCGGCCCGGAGGGCGTGCAGGTCGGTGTGGCAGACGCCGCAGTAGTCGACCCGGACGGCGAGGTCGTCGGGGCGCAGGTCGCGCCGTTGCAGCGGCGTCCGGCGCAGCGTCGGGATCGGCGTCGGATTCGGCGTCGGCGTCGATCCGTCCGGGGTCCCCGCCTGCCAGCCCACGGTGGTCCTCATGGCTCTCCCGACTCTCCAGACAGACTGTTCGGTCTATTTGAGCGTAGGCGTCCTCGCGGCATCAGGCAAACCAACTGTTCTGTTTGAGCGTGGGATATTCTGCGGAGATGCCCGACCGCACCCCCGACCAGCCCCTGACCTCTCGCGGAGCCGCCACCCACCGGCGCATCCTGGACGTCGCGACCCGGGAGTTCGCCGAACACGGGATCGCCGGGGCGCGCGTCGAGCGGATCGTGGCCGCCGCGCACACCAACAAGGCACAGCTCTACGCGTACTTCGGCAGCAAGGACGGGCTGTTCGACGCGATCTTCTTCGGCTCGCTGGACCGCATCGTGAACGTCGTGCCGATCGACGCCGACGATCTCGCGGACTGGGCCGTGCGCCTCTACGACGAGTATCTGCGCCGTCCCGACCTCATCCGGCTGGCCACCTGGGCGCGGCTGGAGCGGCGTCCTGCGGGGCACCTGGTCGACGACGCCGACCGCCGCGACGACGCCAAGCTCCGGGCCGTCGCCGAGGCCCAGGCGGCGGGCCGGGTGCGGCCCGGCGACCCGTTCGACGTGCTGGCCCTCGTCATCGCCATGTCCATGGCCTGGTCCCCGGTCAGCAACGTCTACGCAGCGACCGCCGACGAGCCCGAGGACGTGCACGAACGCCGGCGCGCCCTGCTCCGCGACGCGGTCCGCCGCGCCACGTCACCGGCCTGACGGTGCGCGCCGGGGACCGGTGGGGGCGCGGGGCGCGGGCCGTTCCGGGTCCGTGACACCATCACCTGCGTGCTCGACATCGGCTACGCCCTCTCCACCCGCTTCCCGGACCCGCCGCAGACGGACTACCGGCGCGCGGACGTCCACGCCCTGCGGCACGATCTGTTCTGCGGGGACGTGTACCTCGCCGACACCAAGGCGGACCGGGAGCTGTCCACAGCCTGGGGATGGGTGCCGGTGCTCGACTTCGCCTGGGCGCTGTGCGACATCGTGGAGCACATCGACCGGGACCCGGCGGGCTCCCGGGCCGCCCGGCCGCAGCGGGCGGAGCTGGACTTCACCGAGTCCACCGACCGCCTGCTCTTCGAGCGCCGCTTCGGCTGGGTCGACATCGAGGCGGAGTGGCTACCGGCGGACGAGCCCCCGCTGTCCTTCTCCCACACCGAACTGCGCCGCGAGGCCCGGGACTTCCTGCACGACCTGCTCGCCGACCTCACCGACCTGCACGAGGACCTGGCGGACAACCCGGCGATCTGGACCCTCCAGTCCCGCTTCCCGCGGGTGTCCTGAGCGCATGGGCCACCCGACCGCCCCGCTCACGGACGTCCCGCCGTTCCAGCCCGCTCTCGTCAAAGCGGTGTTCAGGGACGTGACCCCGCTGCACGTCTCCCGGCCGGCCGCCCGGGCCGCCGCGTCGGTGACGCGGACCGTGCTGACGGAGATCGTCGACGGCGCGAGGAGGGCGGCGGAGGAGGAGTCCCGGAAGAAGCTGGTTCCCGGGGACCTTCTGAAGGCGATCGACCGGAACGTCGAGCTGGAGGTGGGGACCAAGTGGTACGGCCACAGCCCGACGTTCCGCGCCCTGACCGGTGTCCTGTACGACGCCGAAGGTGCCGTCGTGCCCGCTCGCGGGCGCAGCGGGACGCGCACACCGAGTGCCGTGGCCGGCGCCCACCGGTTCGAGGCGGGGGTCAGGAGGCTGCTGCGGAGCCGGGGGGCGACGGCCGTCCCCGTGATGGTCCGCGACCTGGACGGCATCGCGAGCGTGTTCCTGACGGACCTCGCCCGGGACGCGGCGCTGGTCGTCCGCGAGGGCGGGGTCGAACGCTTCGGTGCGGTCGTCCAGGGGACGCCGGACGAAGCGGCTGCGCCCCCGTTCCCCAAGGATGTCCTCGGGGCCCTGTCCACCCGCACGGGGGACCGGCGGACCATCGGCCGGGACGACGTCCTGGCCGCCACCACGACGGTGTTGTTCGGCGGCCTCGGGCAGCGGGCCCTGACCGAAGCACGCGCCCACCCGTGATCCGCCGCACCCGCCCTACCCCTGAGCCAGCACCCGCACGCCCAGCTCCGCCGCGAGCACCGGAGCCAGGTCGAGGAGCTGGGCCGGGCTGATCACCGCGCCCGAGAGCCGGTCCACACCGCGGGCCAGCTCCAGCGGGGCGGCGCCGCGCAGGTCGACGTCGACCAGGGTGGCCGCGCTCAGGTCCGCCTGCTTCAAGGCGCAGTCCACGAACTCGACCCGCTCCAGGCGGGCGCCCCCGAAGTCCGGCTCGACCAGGACGCAGCTCTCGAAGACGACGTCCTTGAGGCGGGCCCGGCGCAGGTTCAGGTAGTCGATCTTGCCGCCCCGGATCAGGACCCGTTCCAGGACGGCGCCGTGCAGCTGGGTGCCGCCGAGGCGGGCGTCGAGCAGCTCGACGTCGCGCAGGGTCGCCTCCGCGAGGTCCGTGCCGACGCCCCGTACACCGGTGAGGCGGGTGTCGAGCAGCCGGGCCCGGGGCAGCGACGCCTCGTCCAGCGCGCAGCCCGTCAGCGCGCAGTCCATGAAGCGGGCGCCCGCGCCGTCCTGGCCGGTGAGGTCCGTCTCCCGGAACTCCAGCGCGTCGTAGTCCCCGTCCGGCTCCAGCCCGCCGCCGTCCTCGGGTGCCTCCAGCGGCGGCAGCCGCAGCTCCGGGTGCCGCGCCCCGCGCACCGCCGTCGTGCCGCGCCCGCCCGCCGTCCCCGCCGCTCTCCTCGCCATGGCCCCATGGTGCACCCCGCCACTGACACCCGCGCCGGCCTGCGCAGACGTCACTTCTCCCGGCCGAATGTCACATCCGGCACCCCTTCGGCCGTCGTAGGGGCAGACAGGCGCCGCGCAGGCGACCCGACCGCGACCCCGACCCGAGGGAGAACCCGAGTCATGCATCGCATCACCGTCATCGGCGGCGGCTTCGCCGGACTGACCGCGGCCATCACCGCCGCCGAGGCGGGCGCCGAGGTCACCGTCCACGAGGCCCACCACACGCTCGGCGGCCGGGCCCGCACCGCCGACGGCCCCTACCGGACCAACGACGGCCCGCACGCCCTCTACAACGGCGGCCCGCACTGGGCCTGGCTGCGCCGGCGCGACCTGATCGGCCCGCTCGCTCCCATCCCTCCGCTGGAGGCCGCCCGGCTGCGGCTGCGCCACCGGGGAGCGCTGCGCCGCACCCCGCCGTTCGCCATGCTGAAGCTGCTGCGCCGGGGCGTCGGGCCGGCGCCCGTCGACACCGACTTCCTGACCTGGGCGACGGGGATCGCGGGCGAGGAGGGCGCCCGGGCCGCCGCCCACTACTGCGCCGTCGCCCTGTTCCACCACGATCCGGGCTCGCTGTCCGCCGCCTTCGTGCAGGAGCGGCTGCGGCGGGCCGCCAAGCTGCCGCCCGAGGCGCACTACCCGCGCGGCGGCTGGGGCGGGGTCGTGGACCGGATGGCCGCCCTGGCCTGGAACCTCGGGGTCCGGATGGAGACGGTCTCCCGCGTGGACACGCTGCCCACCGACACCCCCGTCATCGTTGCCACCTCCCTCGACGCGGCCCGCCGCCTGCTGGACGACCCCTCGCTGACCTGGCCGAGCGGCCGCACCGCCCTCGTCGACCTGGCCGTACGGACCCGGCGCGGCGACGCCTTCGCCGTCTCCGACCTGGACGCGCCGGGGTGGATCGAGCGGTTCACGGCGCAGGACCGCACGCTCGCGCCCGCGGGCGAGCAGCTGATCCAGGGCCAGATCCCGCTCGCCCCCCACGAGTCGAAGGCCGACGGCGCCGCGCGGGCCGAGCATTTGCTCGACCTCGGTTTCCCCGGCTGGCGCGAGCGGCTGACCTGGCGGCGCGACGCGGTCGCGAACGGCCGTACCGGCGCCGTCGACCTGCCGGGCACCACCTGGCGCGACCGGCCCGCCGTCGACCGCGGTGACGGCGTCTACCTCGCCGGTGACCAGGTCGCCTCGCCCGGTCTGCTCTCCGAGGTCTCCTTCAACAGCGCCCTGACGGCGGTCTCCCTCGCCCTCGGCCGGCGCGAGCTTGACCTCAAGCACGCTTGAGGTCGTTGGGTGGGGCCCACAGCAGTCCGCAGCAGCGCACTCTTCCCCTGGGGGACCGTCATGCACGCCATCCGTCTGCACGCCTTCGGCCCGGCCGGCAACCTCGTCCTGGACGAGGTGGAGGACCCGGAGCCGGGACCCGGCCAGGTCCGCGTCGCCGTCCGCGCGGCGGGCGTCCACCTCCTGGACACCGCACTGCGCGCGGGAGTCCGGGGCCCGGCGCCCGCGCTTCCCGAACTGCCCACGGTCCCCGGCCGCGAGGTGGCCGGCGTCGTCGACGCCCTCGGCGCGGGCACACCGGAGAGCTGGCTGGGCAGGCGCGTGGTCGCCCACCTCGGCTTCGCCCCCGGGGGTTACGCCGAACTCGCCGTCACCGACGTCGCCCGCGTCCACGAGATCCCCGCGAACCTGGACTTCGCCCAGGCCGTCGCCATGATCGGCACCGGTCGTACGGCGATGGGGATCCTGCAGTTCGCCGAGCTGGGTCCCGGTTCGGTGGCCGTGGTCCCGGCCGCCGCGGGCGGCATCGGCACGCTGCTGGTGCAGTACGCGAAGAACGCGGGCGCCACCGTGGTCGGGCTCGCCGGCGGCCCGGAGAAGACCGCGCTCGTCGCCGCGAACGGCGCCGACCTCGCCGTCGACTACCGGGATTCCGGATGGCCGGCGAAGGTCCGCGCCCACCTGGGCGGCAGGGCGGCCACCGTCGTCTTCGACGGCGTGGGCGGGGACGTGGCACGCGAGGCGGTCGCCCTGCTCGGACCCGGCGGCCGGCACCTGGTCTTCGGCTGGTCGGGCGAGGGCCTGCACGACGGCACCCCCTACCTCGTCGACGGCGTCTCCCAGCAGGTGCTGGGCCCGGTGATGATGGCGAAGGCGGGCGGCACCGACCCCATGCGCACCCTCGAACTGCGGGCCCTCGCCGAGGCCGCCGAGGGGCGGCTCATCCCGGCCGTGCGGCGCTTCCCGCTCGCCGACGCCGCCGCCGCGCACCGCGCCCTGGAGAACCGGGGGACGACCGGAAAGGTGGTCCTGGAGCCATGACCGACGAGGGGCGGCACGGGCCCGCGCACCAGGATGCGACCCATCCCGAACCGTGGTCTTCTGGCCAGATGAGTGGCTCCCGGACAGGTGGACCCGCCGCATCCGCGGAGGCCGACCCCCGCCGTTGGTGGGGGCTGGTGGTGATCGCGCTGGCCCAGCTGATGGTCGTCCTCGACGCGACCATCGTGAACATCGCGCTGCCCTCGGCCCAGCGCGACCTGGACATGTCCGACGCCAACCGGCAGTGGGTGATCACCGCCTACACCCTCGCGTTCGGCGGTCTGCTGCTGCTCGGCGGGCGGGTCGCGGACCTGGTGGGACGCAAACGCACCTTCGTCATCGGGCTGATCGGCTTCGCCGCCGCCTCCGCGATCGGCGGCGCCGCCACGACCTCGGCGATGCTCTTCGGCGCCCGCGCCCTCCAGGGCGTCTTCGCCGCCGTCCTCGCACCGTCCGCGCTGTCCCTGCTGACGACGACCTTCACCGACCCGAAGGAGCGCGGGAAGGCCTTCGGCATCTACGGCGCGCTGGCGGGCAGCGGCTCCGCGATCGGCTTCATCGTCGGCGGCGTGCTCACCGAGTACCTGAACTGGCGCTGGTGCCTGTACGTCAACATCCCCATCGCGATCGTCGCGGTGATCGGCGCGTTCGCGCTGCTGCACGACCGGCCCGGGCACGCCGACGCCCGTCTCGACGTGCCCGGGGTGGTCCTCGGCTGCGGCGGTCTCGTCGCCCTCGTCTACGGCTTCAGCGAGGCCCAGCCGCGCGGCTGGACCGACCCGCTGGTCCTGGCCCTGTTCGGGCTGGCCGTGGTCCTCCTGGCCACCTTCGTGTGGTGGCAGACCCGGGCGCCGACGCCCCTGCTGCCGCTGCACGTCATCCGGGAGCGCAACCGCGCGGGCTGCTTCCTGACGATGATGCTGGCGGTCATCGGCATGTTCGGGCTGTTCCTGTTCATGACCTACTACCTCCAGGTCATCCTCGGCTACTCCCCCGTGCGGACCGGCCTGGCCTTCCTGCCGCTGACCGCCGCGATCGTCGTGGGCTCCACCCAGATCTCGGCCCGGCTGCTGCCGCACGTGGGCCCGCGCATGCTGATGGTCCCCGGCATGCTCCTCGCCTCCGGCGGTATGGTGATCCTCACCCGGATCACCGTGCACTCGGAGTACGTCTCCGAGATCCTCCCGGCGCTGCTCCTGATGGGCCTCGGCATGGGCCTGACCTTCATGCCGGTGTTCTCCACGGCCACCGCGGGGGTCGCCCCGAAGGACTCCGGCGTGACCTCGGCGACGGTCAACACCTCGCAGCAGGTGGGCGGCTCGATCGGCACGGCGCTGCTCAACACCATCGCGACCAGCACCAGCGCGTCGTGGATCACCGCACACCTCACCGATCCCTCCCAGCGGGAGCTGATCGTCCGGGAGGGGATCGTGCACGGGTACACGGTCGCCATCTGGGTGGCCGCCGGGGTCATGCTGCTGGCCGCGGTGGTCGCCGGGGTGATGGTGACGGCCAAGGCGCCCAAGCACGGGGTGCCGGCGGACCGGGCGGTGCGGGAGCCGGTGGGCTGAGCGGATATCCGCGTGACCGCGCGGGCGCCCGACGGTAGCGTCCGGTGGTGTGATCGACGTACCCGAGGGGCTCGCGGCCTCACAGGCGAAGTACAACGGGGAGGCGGGGCGGGCCTTCGTCGAAGGACTGCCCGCGCTGGCGTCCGGGTTCCTGGAGCGGTGGGAGCTGCGGCTGGACGGGCCGTCGATGCACGGGTGGGCGGCGCTGGTGCTGCCGGTCGTGCGCGCCGACGGCACCGAGGCCGTGCTGAAGCTCCAGATCCTGGACCACGAGACCGAGGGCGAGCCGATCGCCCTGCGGGTGTGGGGCGGGGACGGCGCGGTGCGGCTGCTCGACCACGACGCGGCCACCGGGACCATGCTCCTGGAGCGCCTGGACGCCGGCCGGATGCTCAGCCACGTCGGGGACTCCCGCGAGGCCGTCCTGGTCATCGCCCGGCTGCTCGCACACCTCACCGCGACGCCCGCGCCGCCCGGCGTGCGCCGCCTCGGGGACATCGCGCGGGGCATGCTGGAGCGGACGCCCGGCACCCTGGAGCGCATCCCGGACCCGGCGGACCGGCGTCTGGTCGCCGACTGCGCCGCGGCCGTGCGCGAGGTCGCCGACGAGCCGGGCGACCGGCTGCTGCACTGGGACCTGCACTACGAGAACGTCCTCGCCGCGGACCGCGCGCCCTGGCTGGCCATCGACCCCAAGCCGCTGGCCGGCGACCCCGGGTTCGACCTGCTGCCCGCCCTGGACAACCGCTACGACCCGGCCGAGACCCGGTGGCGCTTCGACGCCATGACCGACGTCCTCGGCCTCGACCGGGAGCGGGCCCGCGCCTGGTCCCTCGGCCGCGTGCTGCAGAACAGCCTGTGGAACGTCGAGGACGGCGACCCGCTGGAGACGGAGCAGATGGAGATCGGGCGGCTGCTGCGCGCCCTGTGAGGAGTGCGCGGGTCACCGGCGGTCCTCAGCACCGGGTGTCGGGGTGCGGCTCCCGTTCCCGGCGCGGGCCGCGCTCCAGCGCGCCCGGCAGCTCCGTCCTGCGCCGTATCCGCAGCTTGCGGTAGGTGCTGGTCAGGTGGGTCTCCACGGTGCGCCGGGCGAGGTGCAGCAGGTCGGCGATCTCGGTGTTGGTGCGGCCGTCGGCGGCCAGTTCGGCGATCCGGCGCTCGCTGCCGGTCAGCGCTCCGGCGCCGGTGCGGGACGCCACGGAGCCGCGGGCGCCGCCTTCGCGCAGGGCCTGCCCGGCCAGGGTGAGCCAGCGCAGGGCGCCCTTGCGTTCGGCCAGTTCCGCCGCCTCGCGCAGCCGGGCCCGGGCGCGTCCGCGTTCGCCCGCGTCGAGGAGCTGACGGCCCTGGGCGAGCAGCGCGGGGATCAGCTCCATGTCGGTGTCGGCGGACGCGTCCCGCAGGGTCCGTACGGCCTCCTCGGCCAGCTCCAGGCCGCGGCGCCCGCCGGTCGCGGTGCCCAGCACACGCAGGGCGCGGCCCACGGTGCGGGGGGTGCCCCACACCCGGGCCAGCCGCAGTTCCTCCGTCGCCAGGGCCAGCGCCTCGGGGCCGCCGCCCAGCGCCAGCCGGCACTCCGCGACGGCGGTCCGCCACGGGGTGACGACGGGGCTGATCACCTCGCGGGCCGCCTGCCGGCGCCCGCACTCCAGGAAGTCGTGCAGGGCGCCCGCCGGGTCGCCGGTGGCGGCGCGCAGCACTCCACGCGCGTACAGGAAGCGGTTCAGCTCCCAGTTCTCCGGCACCTCGCGCAGGTCGAAGCGGTCGGCGTGGCGCAGTGCCTCGTCGCTGCGGCCGGTGTGGACGAGGGCCATCAGGGCGTGGGCGTCCCGGTTGGTGGGGCCGGGGCCGGGCCCGGTGTCGGCGGCGAGGGCGAGCAGCCGGGCGTGGTCGCCGCGGGCGGCAACGATGTCGGCGCGGGTGTTGAGCAGCGCGTGCTGCATCGGGTGCAGCAGGGCGGGGTGCTGTCCGGCCAGGCCGCGCTCCACGAGCCGCTCGGCCTCGTCGAGTTCGTCGGCCCACTGGGCGACCGCGGCGGCCGTACCGAGCAGGAAGGGCTCGGCGAGCGGGTCGGTGGGCTGTGCGAGCAGGTCCCGTACCCGGGTCATCGCCTCGTCGGCGGAGATCAGCGCGGCCGTCGCCGCGTACCGCACCAGCAGGGCCTGTCCGGCGGTGCCGACCAGCTCCGGGGAGTGCCGGCCGGTCTCGCACAGCCAGCGGTACACCTCCTGCCGGGTCGCCAGGTCCTCGTCGGACAGCAGCGCGGTGGCGGTCTGCACGGTGCGGGCCAAGCCCGGGTGGTGCCCGGACAGCCGGCCCTCGGTGCGGCGCAGCACCTCCATCGCGGTGCGGATCTCGCCGCGGCCGGCCAGGGCGGTGCCGAGGGCGACGGCCGTACGCACCCGGTTGCGGGGGTCGGCCGGCAGGTGCTGGGCCTCGGCGAGCCGTGCGATGGCGGCGGGGGTGTCGGCCGACGCGTACTCCAGGGAGCCCAGTTCGGTCAGCAGCCGTTGCCGGAGGTCGTCGGTGAGCGGCTCGTCCAGGGCCCGGCGCAGGTACCGGACGGCGTCGGCGGGCCGGGCGTCGTGCACGGCGACGGTCACGGCGTCGCGCAGGACGCGCAGCGTCCAGGACCGGCCGACGGCCGGGGTGCGCAGCAGGTGCCGGGCGACCGCCTCGACCCGGTCGCCGCGGCGCAGCATCGCCTCCGCCGCCGCCCGGTGCACGGCCTCGCGGCGCGGCCGGGGCCAGCCGCTCAGCACGGCGTCGCGCAGCAGCGGGTGGGCGTAGCGGGGGCGGCCGCCCATGTCGGGGCGCAGCAGTCCGAGCCGGGTCATGGCGGCGAGCCAGCCCTCGATCCGCGCGGGATCGGCCCCGGCCGCCTCGGCGAGCACGTCGACCGGGTCACCGGCCGACCCCTGTGCCGGGGGCGGGGAGGGGGTGCGCCACAGCGTCGTCCGGTGCGGCGCGTGCGCGGGCGGCTCGGTACGGCCGTAGACGGCACCGGGTGCGTCCTGCGGCCGTCCGTCGTACGGGTCGTGGACCGCGTACGCGGGGTACGGCGCCCCGTCGGCGGGTCCGGCGGACTCGTCTGGGTGCGGGTAGGGGCCGTGCTCCGGCAGCTCCGCGCCGGGCCCGCCGGGCAGCGGTGTCCGCGGACCCGCGCTCCACACGTCCCGGCAGCCCGGCGCGATGTCCCGGGGCCGACGCGAACGCGCCGTCGGTGCCTCGTGAGGATGCCGACGCGCGGTGTCGAACGACGAGACCCGCTGGTACGCCGCATCCGGAGACGGTGCCTGCGGATACGCACCGTCCGACGGCAGTGCCTGCGAGGACCCGGTGCCCGACGGCGACACCTGCCCGTACGCACCGCCCGTCGGCGACGCCTGCGGGGACGCGGTGCCGAACGGCGACACCTGCCCGTACACGCCGTCCAACGGCGACGCCTCCCGGTACACACCGTCCGACGGCGGTGCCTGCCGGTACACACCGTCCGCCGAAGACGGCTGCGGGTAGGCACCGCCCAACGGCGACGCCTGCGGGGACGCACCGCCCAACGGCGACACCTGCCCGTACACGCCGTCCAACGGCGACGCCTGCGGGGACGCACCGCCCAACGGTGACGCCTCCCGGTACACGCCGTCCGACGGCGGTGCCTGCCGGTACACACCGTCCGACGGCGGTGCCTGCCGGTAGGCGGCATTCGGCGGCGGTGTCTGCGCGTACGCCGTGTTCGAGGACGGTGTCCGCGGGTGTGGGAGGGCATGCCGAAGCGCGCCCCGGCGCTCCGGCGGGCCCGCGGGCCAGGCCTGCTCCAGGGCCGCGAGGCAGCGGGCCACGTCGGCCGTCGCCGGGCCGGCGCTCTTCAGCCACCAGGAGACGGCGGCCGGGTAGGACCCGGGGTACAGCGCGGCGCAGCTGTCCGGCACGGGCGGGACGCCGTCGGGGTGCGGCGTGCCGCCGAGGTCGTCCAGCAGGGCGTGCAGGAGCAGCGGACTGCCCGCGCCGGCCCGCACGCACTCCTCGACCCATCGCGCCGGCGCGTCCGGGAAGGCATCGCGGACCAGCCCGGCCGCCGCCCGGTCGCTGAGCGGGGCGAGGGTGTGGGTGCGCACCAGGGAGGGCGACAGCGCCTGGGTGAGTCCGGCGGGCCGCGGTTCGACGTCGTACTGGCTACGCTCGGTGGCGACCAGCAGTACTGGTAATCGGTCGACGTGCCGGGCCGCCTCCGTCAGCCAGCGGCGCGAGGAGTCGTCGGCGAGGTGGACGTCGTCGACGGCCACCAGCACCGGGCCCTCGGCCGCGTACGAGCGCAGCAGCCGCCACAGCCGGGCCGCGCTGCCCCGGTCGTCGCCGCCGGGCGCCGTGTCCGTGAACTCCGGTACCGGGCCGAGCAGGTGGA
This sequence comes from Streptomyces sp. NPDC042336, assembly GCF_055581985.1. Classification (NCBI taxonomy): domain Bacteria; kingdom Bacillati; phylum Actinomycetota; class Actinomycetes; order Kitasatosporales; family Streptomycetaceae; genus Streptomyces; species Streptomyces sp. NPDC042336. The sequence continues at coordinate 423,457 of NZ_JBVJEA010000005.1, forward strand.
GGACCATGGCGAAGGGCACCGGGGTGTCCTCGGGCGAGCAGCGCACGCGCAGCACCCGCAGACCGCGGTCCTCGGCGTGCCGGGCGGCGGTCTCCAGTACGGCGGTGCGCCCGGTGCCGGTGGCGCCGCGCAGCAGGACGAGGCGGCCGGTGCCGGCCCGTGCGCGCTCGATCTCGGCCGCCAGCAGCGCGTGGGCGTCGTCGCGTTCACGGAGCGGTCCGGTCATCGGTGCCTCCTGTGGTGGATGGTGCTCCCCCGGTGTGTGAGACGAGCGACCGCGGTGAACGGTGGTGCGAAGTGGCGCGGGTCACGGTGGCGCGCGACCGGCCCCACGGGTCCCCGTCTCCGCTCGGTACCCCGCTGACCTGCCGGGACGCCCGCACGGCGGCCGCTCGTGGCGGTCGTCCCGCTGGTCTCGTGGTGTGCCTCGTGGTGCTCCACGATTGCGAAGTCCCAGCAGCCCCATAAGTGTGGAACACGCACATCCGCTACCGGCCTGTGCTGGACAGCGGGCACGTGAACAGGGGGGAAACGGTTGCTCAACTCACCCCGGAACACCACCACATCCATGACTTCCACCACGTCCACCGCCCACGGCGCGGGCAAGGCGGTCGGCGTCGTCGACCGGCGGGTCCCGGTGGCGGTGTCCGCTCCGGACCCGATCAGCCGCGAGGGCGCTGTCAGCCAGTTGCGCCGGCACCCGGAGATCGACCTGCGCGAGGAGTCGGGGCCCGGCACGGTGGCCCTGCTCATCGAGGACGCGCTCGACGACGCGGCGCTCACCCGGCTGCGCCGGATCGTGCGCAGCGAGGGCGCGCGTGCCGTGCTGGTGATCGGTGCGATCCGCGAGAGCGAACTGCTGGACGTCGTCGAGTGCGGCGTCGGCGCCATCGTCTGGCGGCACGAGGCCACCGCCCACCGGCTGGTGCAGGCCGTACTGGCCGCCTCGCGCGGCGACGGCGACCTGCCCGCGGACCTGCTGGGCCGGCTCATCAGCCAGGTGGGCACCCTGCACCGGGGCGCGGCGGGACGCCCCGGCGCCCCCTCGCTGGGCCTCGCACCCCGAGAGGTGGACGTCCTGCGGCTGGTCGCCGAGGGTCTCGACACCGGAGAGATCGCCGGCAAGTTGTCCTACTCCGAACGCACCGTCAAGAACGTCATGCACGGACTCACCACACGGCTCCATCTGCGCAACCGCGCGCATGCCGTGGCGTATGCCCTCCGGGAAGGCTACATCTGACCGAACGGGCAATCGAGGGCGGACCCTCCGGTCCGCGCGGGCAGGGCATCCTGCCCGTCCGTCGTCCCCGGCGCGCGTGCGGCCGGGACGGACCGGAGGAACGATCGGTGACGGGCATCGGTGGCAGCCACCGGTGACCGGCGGCAGCGGGCGGACCGTGCGGACTCAAGTGCGGCCAGGGCGGGAGCGCGAGCGTGATCCACGAGGTGGACGAGGTCCTCAAGACCCTCCTCAAGGGCGGAGCCTTGACGGACTCGGGCATCGACGTGGCCTTCGAGGCACCCACCCGTGACTGGGCGGCCCGGCGCAACGCCCCCGTCGTCAACGCCTACTTGTACGACATCCGCGAGGACGTGGGCCGTCGGCACCGCGGCCAGGTGGCGGTGCGCGACCAGGACGACATCGTCGTCAAGCGCCGGCAGCCGCCCCGCTGGTTCCGCCTGTCGTACCTGGTGACGGCCTGGACGAAGACCCCGCAGGACGAACACCGGCTGCTGTCCGCCGTACTGGCCACGCTGCTGCCCCGTGAGCAGCTGCCCCCCTACGAACTCCCCGGCGCGCTCGGCTCGATGGGCCTCCCGGTGCCGATGACGGTGGCGGGCGTCCAGACCGAGTCCCGTTCCCTCGCCGAGATCTGGTCCGCCCTGGGCGGCGAGCTGAAGCCGTCCCTCGACCTGGTGGTGACGGCGCCCTTCCCGGCCTACCCCGAGTACGACGCCGGGCCCCCGGTCACCGAGGGCGCGACGGTCCGGATCGGCGGCGTCGAGGGCGACCCGCCGATGTCCGAGGGCCGCTCGCACCGGCCGCACCAGGTGGCGGCGGCCCGCGCGGCCCGCAAGGCCGTGACGGACGGCCGCACGAAACGACAGTGACGACAGTGACGACCCCGAACACCCACGCCCGCATCCACGCTCCCGCCACCGCCTCCCCGGCCGGCGCACCGGCCGCCGACCCGCCCGGCGGTCCCGGCGACTCCCCCCGGGCGCTGCTGGCCCGGCTCGACGCGCTGCGGGACCGGGTGGCCGCGCTGGTCGAGCACCGCACCGCCGAGGACCCGACGGCCGACGACCCGCTGCGCGGCCTGTACCTGCCCGACGAGGCCGTCCACCACCTGCTGCGCACCTGGCCGTCGGCCGGCTCCGAGCCCGTGGCCGCGGCCGTGGAGCCCGTGACCGCCGGCGCTCCGGCCGGCCCCGGGGACCGGCTGGCCCGGCTGGCCGGGCGGGAGGGGCTGACCGAGCTGGACACCGCCGCCCTGCTCGTCGCCCTCGCCCCCGACGTCGACCGCACGTTCGAGCCGCTCTACGGCTACCTCAACAACGACGTGAGCCGCCGCCGCGCCACCGTGGGCCTCGCCCTCGACCTGTGCGGGGTGCCCGCGCACCTGGCGACGGCCAGGGCCCGGTTCCACGCCTCGGCCCCGCTGCGCACCCTCGGCCTGCTGGAGGTCGAGGAACCCGAGCGCCCCTTCCTGACCCGTTCGCTGCGCGTCCCGGACCGGCTCATCGGCCACCTCCTCGGCGACGAGACCCCGGACGCCGCGCTCCTCGGCCTGCTGCTCCCGATGCCGGGCCCGCTGCCCGCCGCGGGCGGCGACGCCGAGGTCTTCGTCCGGCGCCTGGCCGCCCGCCTTCAGGACGGCCCGCTCACCGCCTATCTGCGGGAACCGCGCGAGGGTGACGGCCTGGCCGCGCTGGCCACCGTCCTGGACGCCGCGGGTATCGACGCGCTGCGCTGCAGCGCACCCGAGGACCACGTACCCGAGCTGCTGCGCGAGGGCCGCCTCGACGGCCGGGCGATCGTGGTGTCGGGCCTGCCCGAGAAGCCGGGCCCGCTGGTGCGGGCGCTGACCGCCGCGACCGGCGTGACCGTACTCATGACGGACCCGCGCCCCTACGACCCGCACTGGGCCCCCGCCGACCCGCTCGTCCTGGACGCCCCCGGCCGCCGGGCCGGTGGCGTGGCCGTCTGGAGGGCCGCGCTGGGCGCCGACGCCGACGGGTTCGACCTGGCCACGGCCGTCGCCCCGTACCGGCTCGGCGGCGACCGCATCCAGCGGGCCGCGCACACCGCCCAGGCCCTTGCCGCCTTCGACGGCACGCCGGTCGGCGCCGAGCACGTCCGGCTCGCCGCCCGACGCCAGTCGGCCTCCGGGCTGGAGAGCCACGCCCGCCGGATCCGGCCGGACGTGGACTGGCAGGACCTGGTGCTGCCCGACAAGCCCCTGGTCCAGCTCCGCGAGCTGGCCCTGCGCGCCCGCCACCGCGACCGGGTCCTGGGCGACTGGCGGCTCAGCGCGGGCGGCGGCCGGGGCCGGGGCGTCCTCGGCCTGTTCGCGGGCGAGTCCGGCACCGGCAAGACGCTGTCGGCCGAGGTGGTCGCCGCCGACCTGGGCCTCGACCTGTACGTGGTCCAGCTGTCGTCGGTCGTCGACAAGTACGTCGGCGAGACCGAGAAGAACCTGGAGCGCATCTTCACCGAGGCCGACCGCACGGACGCCGTGCTCCTCTTCGACGAGGCCGACGCCGTCTTCGGCAAGCGTTCCGAGGTCAAGGACGCCCACGACAAGTACGCCAACATGGAGAGCGCCTACCTGCTCCAGCGGCTGGAGTCCTTCGACGGCATCGCCCTGCTCACCACCAACCTGCGCGCCAACATCGACGAGGCGTTCACCCGGCGCCTCGACCTGGTCGTCGACTTCCCGTTCCCGGACGTCGAGCAGCGCCTGGCGCTGTGGCGGCACAGCCTGTCGCGGGTCCCGTCCTCCGACGGCATCGACCCGGGTGTGCTGGCCCGGGACTTCGAGCTGGCCGGCGGTTCGATCCGCAGCGCGGTCGTCACGGCCGCGTACCTCGCCGCCGGACGCGACGACATGGTGACGGCGGACGACCTCCTGGAGGGCGCCCGCCGTGAGTACCGCAAGGCCGGCCGGCTGGTCCCGGGCGAAGGCGGCTGGTGACCGCCGGGACCGCCCGGGCCCCGGCCGTCAGCCCTTCTTCGGGTGGATGATCTCCCACTCCTGGTCGTCGACGTTGCTGCAGTTGTCGAGCACCATCTTGGAGAAGAGGGCGCCGCCGTTCGCGCCCTCCACACCGAGGCACTTCTGGTTGCTGGCGAAGTTGCGGATCCAGTAGTCCCCGCTCTCCTGCTTGTCGACCCACCAGAGCTGGTTGTCGGTCGAGGTGGTGCTGTCGCAGTGGAACTCGGTGACGGGCGTCCCCACGGCAGCGGACCCGTGGTTGGGCAGGTCCATGCAGAACCTGTCCTTGATGTTCCGGATCTGGAAGAGCGGCGCCCCGCCGGGCCCGCCCTTCTCGTACTTCACCTCGAGGTCCCAGATCTGGTTGTCCCCGTCGGTGTCGTCGCAGACGGCCTGCTGAACGGGTCCGTCGGCCACGCCCTTCTCCCGCCCGGGGAGTTCGGCGCACATGTGGCTGGTGGTGTTCCGCAGCAGGATGTTCTGGGCGGGGACCACCGGCTTCGCGGCCGGCTTGGCGGGCTTCTTGGACGGGCTGCCGCCACCTCCGCCGCCGTCCTTGTCGCCGCCGCCTTCGCCGCCGTCCTTCTCCTGCTCCTGGCCGGCCGAGGGCTGCTGCACCTGCGGCTGCTCGACCGGCGCGGACTCCGCACTGCTCGGCAGAGCCTCCGGAGTC